>CALIBQ010000033.1 GCA_938049385.1 uncultured Anaerolineae bacterium | reverse complement strand
CTGACCAGCTCAAGCAGACGTGATCGTTGTTCCCCGGTCAGCTCGACTGCGTACACCTTGGGCCTGGGCATGATTCCTTCCCTCCACATGAATGTCATGGAGAGAAGGATACCGTATGAAACCAACGTGGTCAAGTAATAGGTACTGCCGGCAAAGGCCGTGAATTTTATGTAATCAATATCCCCTGGCGCGTGAATATTATGATGCTGGGGCGTGGCAAGCGTGGAGATAGCGCGAGCCTGTGCCGGCGTGTCGTCCGGCTCATACGCATCGCGGCAAGGAACCAGGGTGGCCGTTGGCGTCGAGGTGGGCGTCGTGGTGCAGGTCGGGGTGGGGGTAGGCGCAAGACGGTCACCAAAGTTGATCTCTATAGCCGTGTTGGCGAACACCGACACCATCCAGTCATTGGGTGTGGTGGAGACATAGCCGGGCGGGTCAATCTCTTGGAGCCAGTACATGCCCGGGACAATATTTTCCATGCGGTACAGACCGTCGCCGCCGGTGGTCTGGAGCAACATCAGAGCGCCGGCCGGCGTGCGCAGGATGATCTGCGCGTTGGGAAGGGGCGGTTCGTCATGATCGCGCAGGCGGTTGCCGTTGATGTCGTGCCAGACCATGCCGTAGATATCGCCGGCGTTGCGGGTGGGTGTGGGGGTAACCGTAGGCGTCGGCGTGAAGGTGCGCGTCGGCGTGGGCGTATGGGTGGGCGTGCCGGTGGGCGTGATGGTTGGCGTGGGTGTTGCTTCCAGGTAGGTGATGCACAGCTCTGGGCGGGAACTGAGCTGAGGATACTCGCCGGAGGCGAGGTTGTACTGGACGGTGTGCTCGCCGGCGCCGATAAGGATCACCCCATGATTGGCGGTAGGGTTATTCAGCCATGCGATCACATCGGATGTTAAATCGAAAGTCAGCCATTGGTTGGCGGAATCTGCTTGCGCCTGGGCCGAGGGGGTGCCGGCGCGGTCCAGCGGGACGTGGTCACACCCCGGCAGTTCCCAGGGCTGGGCCATGACTGCTTCTCGCCATGTGACGTCGGATTCCATCCACATTTTATTGACGCGGTACAGCCGCACCTGCATGGGGTAGGCCGGCGCAGAGGCATAGGTAACGTACACCCGCAGGGTGGCCTGTGTGACAGTGATATCCATCGGCAGGTAAGGCATTTGAAATTGGATGAGGGAACGACGAGAACCGTCGGAAGCAAGGCGCAGGGAAGCGTCGCTTCCGGTGTTCAGGGAATCATTATACCGGTAAATGTCGGCATCATCGGTACCGCGATAGCCGCTGACATCCTGGCGCAGGCAGATGGTGATGGATGGGCCGGCGGCAGGTTGGAACAGGGGCGGCGATGCGGAAGAGAAGGGCCGGCCGGCAAGCCAAAGCAGGGGCAGGATGAAGATGCCGGCCAGCAGTGGTAGTATGCGGGACATGCCGCAGTTCTCCGGTACCGGGTTCCAGGATACTAGCGTAAGTATAGCGATGCGCAAGAGGGATGTCAAGCCGGCGCCTTAAGGAGCGGCGGCAAGCTTGTCCGGCAATTGGAACGCGGCTCCGTTTTGCAAAGCCGGCCAACCTGGGCTAGGGAATGGCCTGCCGGCCGGCATGAGTAGATGCCGGCCGGCGCCCACGCTACTCGTGCATCAGCGCCGCAAACTCGTCAAAGGGGATGGCCGTCAAGGTCTGGGTAGACTCCACACCAAAGCAGTTGGCCAGCAGTGCCACCTTAGCGGCGGTCTTCTCGTCCGGGGCCTCGAAGATATGCAGGAAATCGTAGGGGCCCAGCAACGCATAGCTGGCGATGCGCCGCACCTCTGGGCAGGTAGTGCGAAGCTTCTGCTCGAACTCGCGGTCCATTTCTGCTAGATTGCGCATCTGGGTGATGCCCCGGCGCGAAACCTTGGTCAGCAGGACAAAGGTTGCCATATCCCACCTCCTCCTTCGCTGAGCCTCGACCCCATTGTCGAAAAAAGACAGCGGCAGAACAGGCCGGTATAGTTATGCCGGCCCCAGCCGGCCGATGCGCTCCAGCTCATCCGCGATATCGCGCAGTCCCAATTCCTCCAGGCGCCGGCGGGTGGGCCAGCCGGTGCGCGGGTCCCAACCGCGCAGGGTGTAGTATTCATCCATCAGCCGGCGGAACCGCTCCACGTCCAGCGCCTGACGCTCTCCCAGCTCCGGGTTGGTCCACCATTCGACCTTCGCAAAATAGGGGATGACCGACTCGTCCATGGCGCGATCGCGGCCGTTATTCCGCACCAGCACCGCTCGCTCTATATTAAACACGCGCTCAGCCATTCGTTCAAATTCCGCCTCGGAGATGTTCAGCCCAGTGGCGGCGGTGAACATGTGATACTCGAACGCGGGGCCGTCCATATCCAGGGCGCGGGCAAAGTGGTCCGGCGTCTTCTCGCTGTAGATGCGCGGGAAAATTTGGTCGTCCACCAGCAGGGAATCCTTGATGACACTGCGCTGACCGTGCCAGAAGGCAGGAAAGGCCTTGTCCTCATAGCCGGAGCGGATATGCGCGGCGCGGCGGGAGCCGTAAACGCGCGCTGCGACGTCAGCGATGGTCTCCCAGTCCAGGCCGGCCTGCGGGGAAAGATGTTTCGACCAGGTCATGATGTTCTGCGCGTAGCCGTGTCCGCTGGAGAGGGGATCGCGGGTATCCATCGCCCACTGCAGTGCCGGCACCAGCCAGAAGGGGAAAAATATCTCGTTGATGCGGTTGCCGTGCCCGTCCCAATGGCCGGCATATCCCCAGGCGGCGTAATATTCATCGGCGAATTCCCTGCCGAAGCCGAGGATGTCCGGGGCACGCCGGCCGCCCTCCGCCAGCGCGTCGCCAATGCCCTCTCGCAGGGCGATTCTGCGGAGCAGTTCCGCCCAGAAATGCGGGTCGTCGGGGTCAATGGGGATGCCATCCAGGTCGTTCAGCAGGCCGGCGCGCCGGCAGTCCCTCAGCCAGGGCACGATGCCGAACAGGATATCCCACTGGTTCAGGCCGTACTCGTTGCAGATGGTGCTCAGCTCAAAGCCGGCCTCGAAGCCGAGCTTCCAGTCGTAGAACGTGCCAGGCACGCCGGGGAAAAGCGCTGAGGCGCAGTGGAACTGGCCGCTGTATATCCTGCCCTTGCGCACAACACCCGGTACGCGGTCGTACCAGCGGCATTCGGAACAGCGCACGGTGCACCCCTGCGTGCAAACGTGGAAGCGCTCGCCGTATTTGACCACCTTTTCGGGGTCCAGACGCGCCGGCCCCGGCCATCCCAGCGGCGCATGAGCTTCCTCAGCGATGGCCTGACAGCGCTGGCGGAACAGTGCCGGCCGAGCGATGTGTACCTGCCCGGTGCCCCGCACCACGATGGCCTTCAGCCGCTTGTGGCCCATGACGGCGCCGAAACCGCCCTGGCCGGCGGCCGATTCGGTCTCGGTGTTGATGATAGCGATGCGGCTGAGGCGCTCGCCGGCCGGCCCGATGGAAAGGATGCGGACGCTTTTGCCGTGGGCAGCCATCAGCCGGCGCTGGGCCTCGTAGGTGTCCAGCCCCCACAGCTCGCCGGCGTCGCGCAGTTCGACGCGCCCATTTTCGATGAAGAGATAGCGGGGCCGTTCCGCCTGGCCGGTGATGGCGATGCCGTCATAGCCGGCCCATTTCAGCTCAGGGCCGAAATGCCCACCGACGTTACTGCGGCTGAACCACTCGATGGGATAGGACTGCGGGCTGACGCCCATGATGATGGTGCGGCCGGAGAAGGGCGCCGACGTGCCGGTCAGGGGGCCGGCGAAGATCATCAGCGGATTGCGCGGGTCAAACGCTCCCACGCCCGGGGAGATCTCCTCCCACGCCAGCCGCGCGCCCACGCCGCGCCCACCGATGTAGCGCAGGTTGTACTCCATGCTGGGTTGTGTCCAGATTTCCCCCGTGGAAAGGTCGACGCGCAGTATCCGACCGGTCCAGCCAAAGGATGTAGAAGTGGTTGTAGTAGCGGCCATAAGCGAATTCCTTGCACGAATAGTCTCAGCGCCGGCCTTTCTGCTTGCGGTACAGCGAGCGGTCGGACGCATCCCCCCAAACCAGCGCCTGCGTCGCACAGACCTTGACACATGCCGGCTCGCCCCCACAGGTATCGCACTTGATGACCTGGTCATGATGTGGGTCATAGAACATCGCGCCCAAGGGACAAGCATCAATGCAGAGCATACAGCCGATACAGCGCTCGTAGTCCACGTACCAGTATTCCCCGCGTTCGTCCAGACGGATTGCTTCTACAGGACAGGCTTTGGCACAGGGGGCGGCGGTGCACTGCCGGCAGTAGACCGCCGGCCAGCGGTTCACAAAGGGATCAAACTCGATATGGATGCGCGCCGAGGCCGGCGATACCGCGTCCACATGATGCATACTGCAGGCGGTAACACAGGAAAGACAGCCGGTACAGCTCGCGGCATCGAAGAGCAGGATGCGTCCTTTCATGAGCCAACCTCAACACGTTATGTCAAAACAGTCAGCCGGCGCGGGTAGCTCGAGAGCGCCTGACAGCCATTGGCCGTAACTACGAAATTGTCCTCAAGGCGCATGCCGCCCACTCCAGGGATGTAAATGCCCGGCTCCAGGGTGAAGACCATACCTTCCTCAAGCATCTGGTCATTATCGGGCACGATCCAGGGGTCTTCCTGCGGCGCAAGGCCGATACCGTGCCCGACATGGTGAGGGAAGTGTTCAGGCGGATAGCCGGCGCCCAGCACGATACCGCGCACGATGGCGTCCAGCTCGCCGGCGCGCAGGCCCGGGCGGATGGCTTCCTGGCCGGCCTGCACGGCTTCCTCCAGCGTGCGGTGCATCTTCGCCAGTTCCGCGCCCGGCTCACCCAGAATGAAACAGCGCGTGGTATCGGCGAAATAGCCCTGATAGCGCGTGGAGATGTCCAGCAGGAAAAGTTCCCCTGGTTGGAGCCGGCGTGCCGTGGCCGGTCCGCCGATCTCCCAGGTGCGGGGGCCGCTGACCGCATCGCTGACCGCCAGGTTCAGGAAAGGAGCTTCCTCAGCGGCACGGCACATGCCGGCGAAGGCCTGCCCCAGCAGTTCCAGCTCGGAGATACCCGCTCGGATAGCGCCGGCCACCGCCTGGAAGGCGGTGTCGTTACAGGAAACCGCGGCGGCGACGCGCGCGATCTCGTCCGGCCGCTTGCGCAGACGCGCGCGTAAGATGATCTCAGTAACATCCACAGTAAGGGCAGGGCCCAGCACCCTGCCGGCGGCCTGGGGCAGGTGCCCGGCCTCGACTCCCCAGCATGAGATGGCCGACCAACGCTGGAGAGCGTCGGCCATCGCCCGTTCGAATCCTTCGAGGAGAGCGCCGGCGCCCTGACGGGGATGATATGGGAATTCGGAGAAATGGGTCAGCCAGGGGGCGGCCTGGCGCGCGCTCAGCGCGTCATCCTCGCATCCGACGAATTCAGCGCGGGAAGAGTCGAGGAGCAGTGCGGCAGGACGGGAGCCAGGAAGATGGATGCCGGCCAGGTAAAACAGGTGCACCGGGCTGGTGATGAGCAGAGCGTCGGCGCCACGACGGACTGCCGAGTCAAGGATCGGGAAGAGCCAATCGGGCAGGGGCATTCTCACGCTCCTTGTATTGGCTGGGGAAGATGGTGGGTGTTGCGCGCCGGCTGGATGCGGCCGGCGATATCGAGGATGGAATGGCCCTGGGCAAGCGCCTGGGGCAGGAAGAGCTGTTCGGCAGCGAGCCAGGCGGCACCGCGCGCCGCGGCTAGGTCGTCCAAGGCGGTGGCATGGACGCGCACTTTAGGGGCCAGGGCCGGCATGACGCGGAAGCGGATAGTGCGCTCGATGGCGTCGAGCAGGATAGGGCCGGCCTGGGACACCCCGCCTCCGATGATGACATCCTGCACGCCCAACAGGTTCAAGGCAGTGGCAATCGCGATGCCGAGATACTCGCCGGTGCGGTTCATGATGTAAAAGGCCATCTTATCGCCCTGGCGGGCGGCCTGCGCAATGGCCTCGACAGTAAGCTTCTGGCCCCGCTTGACCAGCGTCTCAAGAGAGGTCTGGATGCCCTCTGCCATGGACTGCTGGGCACGCCGCACGATGGCCGGCCCGGAGGCCAGCACCTCCAGACAGCCGCGGTTGCCGCAGTTACAGCGCTCACCGTCCTCCCGCACTTGGATATGCCCGAGTTCGCCGGCGGTGCCATCCACCCCGCGGTAAATCTGCCCATCCAGCATGATGGCGGCTCCGATACCGATGCCGACGGCGACTCGCAGGAAGTTGGGCATGTCCTTGGCCAGCCCGAACTTGTATTCTGCGACCGCGGCAGCGCGCACGCTGTCGTCCACGATTACGGGTACGCCGAAGCGGTCCTGAAGATAATGCCTTACCGGCAGGTCAATAAAGCCGCGGATGTTGGGGCAAAAGCGGCAGATGCCGGCGTTGGTGTCGATGACGCCGGAGATGGCGACGCCGATGGCGTGCAGAAGATGTGGGTCCAGTGCCCCCGCATTGATGACGCGGCGCACCATGCGCTCCAGGTTGAGCAGGTTATCGGAGCTTTCCAGCGCCTGCGCAGTGGGCATCCGGATAGTGGAGCTGAGCTGGTGATTAAGGTCTGCCGCGATGCCGCGGGTATTGGCGCCGCCGATATCCAGTCCGATGGTGTAGCCCAGAGAGGCGTTGATGCCCAGCACTGCCGGCCGGCGGCCGCCGCTGGAGGGATGCGTCCCGACTGCGACGATCACCCCCATGCGTTCCAGCTCATCGGTCAGCCGGCTGATGGAGGAAACGCTCATGCCCAAGCGTTCGGCCAGCGACTTCTTCGTGACCTCGCCGGCGTCATGCCAGATGGTACGGGCGATCTCCAGCAGGCGGAGCGCTTGTGGTTCCTCGCAAATGGGCATGACATCCATCCTTCATCCAATAAAGCCTTATCTCATTATACACGAAGTCGTTCGAAAAGTCAATAACTTTTTGTCAAAATTCAAAAAAGTCCTATTGACATGGCCCAATTTTTGTGCTATATTGGTAGTATAGCCAGACGCTTCGAATTTATGGGGTTTCTTTTTTTTGATTCGTGAAATAAAATACAGACCCCTCATCACAGCACGTGCGGATAGGCAGTCATCCAATCTGGCCGCTGAAACGAGTCCGACAACACTGCAGTGCATGGTGGCCTGTTCCCAAATGATGTACCGTTGATTCAATACAAGGATCAAGACATGTGCCATGCTTATATTGCGGCGCGGAAAGGAGGTGATGAACGCAGAACAAGGTTGTGCGTCTGAAAGGTGGTTACTCATGACCGCAAAGGCAAGGAAGAAGGAGGCAGGTGATGAAATCTTTCCGCAAATCGTTGGCAGTTTGGGCAGTGATCGCCCTGCTGGCGGTTCTGGCATCACTGCCGGCGTGCGCTCCGCAACCCACGCAAGCACCTCCGCCCACAGAAGCGCCGGCCACCGCCGCACCCGTACCAACCTCCACCCCTGCGCCGGCCAAAGAGGAACAGATTACCCTGACCATCTGGTGGTGGGGCGAACAGGAAGCCCCCGGCGCCCAGACCTGGCTGGAAGAGACCATTGCCGAATACGAAAAGCTCCACCCCAACATCAAGATTCAACATGTGCTCCAGACCACCGACGGCTTGATCCCCGCCTTCAAGGCCGCCGCAGATGCCAAGCAGGGCCCCGACATCCAGTACTTCTGGGGCGGCGTCTGGACGCTGGAGGATGCCTGGGCCGGCTCCCTCGTCCCCCTCTCCGATTACTGGCCGCAGGATGAGATCAACCATCTCATCTCCAACGAGGAGCGCATGTATGACGGCAAGCTGTGGGGCATGGCTTGGTACCTCTCCGGCAACTCCATCGCCTATAACAAAGCACTGCTTGCCAAAGTCGGCATCGATACCGAAAATCCCTTCACCACCTGGGACGAGTTCCTGACAGTATGTCAGAAGCTGAAGGACGCCGGCATCACGCCGCTGGCCGGCGGGGTCAAGGACGGCTGGTTCGGCGGCTGGCTCTGGCAACTGCTCGAGCATCAGGCCCTGGACAGTGCCGATGAGCTGAAAGCCGCCTCCATCGGCGAGTACAAATTCACCGACCCTAAGTTTGCCGACTGGTGGAAGCGTCTCCAAGAACTGCGCGACAAGGGCTACTGGAACCCGGACATCACCTCGCTGGATTACCAGCAGGGCCAGGACCTGTGGGTGCAGGGCCAGGCGGCCATGATCTTTGGCAACGACACGTTCTACAAGGGCTGGATGGACCTCATCGGCGAGGAGAACTTTGGCGTCGCCAAGATACCGGTCTGGGGCAAGGGCAAGCTCGCCGGCGGTTACGTGGTGACCGCACAGGGCTTGGGCATCACCTCCTGGTCGCCGCATAAGCAGGAGGCGGCGGACTTCCTGCTCTTCATGCACACCCCCGACCGCCTCAACGCCTGGTACAAGCACACCGGCGTCTTCCCGGCGGACGACCGCTTTGACCCGAATCAGATCACCTCACCCATCATGCGCAAGATATTCGGGTGGATCGTGGAGAAGCCCAATCCAAACCTGGAGAACTTCGCCCCCTCCATGCTGGACGAGCAGGCGAACTTTGTCGGGGTCCAGCGTCTGCTGGCCGGCGAGATTGACGCCGAGCAGGCGGCCCAGCTCTCCGAGGAAGTCATCCAAAAGTGGCGCAGTCAGAACCCCGACGCTGTGGAGCATTTCAAGAAGTGGTTGGGCAAATAGGATAGGATGCGGCTGGCGGCCCTTACGCCGGCGGGCCGCCAGCCGGCTATCCCAAGTCTGATGGAGACGGTGAGACAGCATGAAATACAAGTGGTATGAGCCGTATCTCTTTATCGCACCCGGCACCCTCATCCTCCTGCTGGTTTTCTTCTACCCGGTGGTGCGCCTCTTTCGCGACAGCCTGCTGGCCCCGCGCGGCAGCGAAATGGTCTTCGTGGGCCTGAGCAACTTCCGCTACCTGTTTTCCGACGACGTGTTCCGCATGGCCATCGCCAATAACGCCAAGCTGCTGCTCAGCGTCCCCATCATGGTAGGCCTGGCGCTGTTCCTGGCCATCCTGCTCTTCGAACAAATCCGCGGCTGGCAGTTCTACCGCACCACACTCTTCCTGCCCTACCTGCTTTCCATCACCGTGGTGGGCGTCATCTTCGGGTACATGTTCCAGTATCGCGGCGTGGTCAATACCATCCTCCAGAGCATAGGATTGGGGGCGCTGGCCAAGGACTGGTTGGGGAAATCGGAGTACGCCCTTTGGGTGGTCATGGTGGTGATTATCTGGAAAGAGGTGGGCTTCGGCGTGGTGCTCTTCCTGGCGCGCCTGATGTCGGTGCAGGAGGAGCTGTTCGAGGCGGCACGTCTGGACGGCGCCAACTGGCTCCAGCTCCAGTGGTATATCACCATCCCCCAGCTCAAATCGGTGATCGAGTTCTTCACCGTGATCAGCGTCTTCACCATGTTGAGCTGGGTGTTCAACTATATCTACGTGATGACCAACGGCGGGCCGGGCAATGCCACCATGGTAACGGAGCTGTACATCTACCTGATGGGCTTCCGCTACCGCATGATGCATATCGCCTCGGCCACCTCCGTACTGCTGGTCATTATCACGATTGTCTTCATCCTCCTGCAGAACCGCATCCTGGGTGAGGAAGGAGCGTACGCGTAGCGATGGCGGTGAAATCTCAGGTAGGGGAAAGGGTCACAGCCGGCGAAAGCATTCGCCTGAAGGTCAAGCGGTGGGCCTGGCTGGCCTTCTGCGAGCTGGTGATGATCGCCAGCGCGCTGGTGGCGCTGTTCCCCATCTACTTCATGCTGGTCACCTCGTTCAAGACGCAGAAGGAATATATCGCCGACCGTTGGGGACTGCCGGCGCGTATCGCCTTTGACAACTATGTGGCGGCCTTCGCCGGCAAAGCCTTCGGCCAGTGGTTCCTGAACAGCACCATCCTGACGGTCATCTCTGTCCTGCTGGTGTCCTTGTGCGCCGGCCTGACAGCCTACGCCCTGGCGCGCATGGATTTCATCGGCCGGCGGCTCCTGGGCAACCTCAATATCTCCCTCATGATCGTCCCGCCGGTGGTGATGCTGGTGCCGCTGTTCCTGCTCATGGTCGAGCTGAGGCTGGTGAATACCTATGCCAGCGCCATCCTCATTTACGTGGGGCTAATGATGCCCTTCAGCACCTACCTGCTCACCAACTTCTTCAAGACCGTCCCGCAGGATATTGTGGATGCCGCCTATATGGACGGCTGTTCCAACCTGGGCATCTTCTGGCGCATCATGCTCCCGCTGTCCGGGCCGGCGTTCTTCACCCTGATTGTCGTCAACGCCATGTGGGTGTGGAACGAACTGCTCATCGCGCTGGTCTTCCTGCAGGACAATGCGCTGAAAACCCTGATGGTCGGCCTGACCGTCTTCAAGTCCCGCTACAACCTGAACATCCCCGTGACCATGGCCGGCCTGGTGGTGGCCACGGTGCCGATTGTGGCGCTCTACCTGGCCAGCCAGAAGA
Organism: uncultured Anaerolineae bacterium; assembly: GCA_938049385.1. Lineage (GTDB taxonomy): Bacteria > Chloroflexota > Anaerolineae > JACIWP01 > JACIWP01 > JACIWP01. The sequence goes on along the minus strand of CALIBQ010000033.1, from coordinate 38,214 downwards.
GCTTTATCCGCGGCCTGACTGCCGGCGCGGTCAAATGATCGCTTTCTCGTAATCCGCATTCGGAGGAGATGTCATGGACAGCCGCAAGTGTGAGGAGCTGTATAAGGCCATCATCGAAGGCTACGCAGAGGATGCAGAGGCACTGGCCAGGCAACTGCTGGACCAAGGCATGCCGCCCCTGCAAATTATCGACGAGTGCATGGTGCCGGCCATCCAGGAAGTCGGGCGCTTGTACGAGATCGGCGACTACTTCCTGCCGGAGCTGATGATGGGCGCGGAAGCCATGCAGGCGGCGCTGAAAATCATCCAGCCGGCACTGCGCGGCGAGGGCGCGCGTCGCGAGGTGCTGGGCACAGTGGTTATCGGTACCGTGGCCGGCGACCTGCACGACATCGGCAAGTCTATCGTCGCCACCATGCTCAGCGCCAACGGCTTCGATGTGTACGACCTGGGGGTGGACGTCAGCGCCTCCCAATTCCTAGATAAGGTGCGGGAAGTCCATGCGACCATTTTGGGAATGTCAGCACTGCTCCCCACCACCATGCCCTATATGCAGAGGGTCATTGAGTCGGCCAAAGAGGCCGGCCTGCGCGACCAGCTCATCATCATGGTGGGAGGCGCGCCGGTGACGCAGGCCTTCGCCGAGAAAATCGGGGCGGATGGCTATGCCGATGACGCGGCCGGCGCGGTCAAGGTCGCCAAAAACCTGGTGGCCCAAAAGGCCGGCCAGCAGAAAGCATAAACCACAGGAGGTCTTCCATGCCACGGCGAGGATTGCGCTGTCAGCGCCTGAAATTCTTGGACGATAGCGACCTGAACGCCTTGTATTTCGCGGTCATCGAGACCCTTTCCGAGATGGGCGTGAAGATGGATTATCGGCCGGCGCTCGAGCTGTTCGCCGACCACCACGGCGCGACCGTGGATTGGGACAACCACGTGGTCAAAATCAGCGAGGGACTGCTCCGCAAGGCTCTGCAGACCGCCCCCAGCTTCTTCACACTGTACGGCAAGACCGAGGACTACGATGTCAAGGTGGATTTGGAGCGCGTCTACACCATGAGCGGCTCCTGCGCCCCCTACGTGCTGGACCTGGACGGCAACCACCGGCTGGCGGTGCGGGAAGACCTGCGGCTGATAACGCGCCTGTTGGACCACATGCCCAACCTGGACATCATGCACCAGATCGTCATCCCCTCCGATGTGGATGAGGTTGGCTACGAGCTGGTCAACTTCGCCACCTGCTACAGCAACACCTGGCGCAATTTCTACTCTCAGGCCCAGACCGCCGAATCGGTGCGCGACCAGGTACGCATGGCGGCGGTGTTCCAAGGGAGCACCGAGGAGGTGAAGCGCAAGCCGACCTTCACCGAAGTGGTCTGCATGATCAGCCCCCTCAAGCATGAGCCGCAGAACTCCGAGGTCATCATGGAGTCGGCGCGCTGGAATATCCCGCTGTACATCGAGGTGGATGCGCTGTGCGGGGCCACGACGCCGGCCCCCATCGCCGGCACGCTGGTGGAGCAAGCCGCCAACGTGCTGGCCGGCGTGGTGCTGGCCCAGCTCGTCAATCCGGGCACCCCCTGCATCTTCGCCATCGCGTCCGGCATCATTGACATGCGCACCGGCGTCTATTCCGGCGGCGCCCCCGAGACCACCCTCCTCCACGCCGCTACCGCCCAGCTCGCCCATCACTTTGGCCTACCTTTCCAGGGTGGTACGGGCATTGACGCCAAGCTCCCCGACGCCCAGGCCGGCTATGAGCGCGCCCTGCAGGTGCTGACCAATATGCTCAGCGGCACCAACTTCATCCACCTGGCCTACGGCATGATGGAGCAAATGCTCCTGGCCTCTTATGAGCAGTGCCTGATTGACGAGGAGATTATCGGCGCCTGCTTCCGCATTGCGCGCGGCTTCGAGGTCAATGACTTTACCCTTTCGGTGGACCTCCTGCGCAAGGAGGGCGGGCCGCTGGGCAAGCACTTCCTCACCAAGCGCGAGACGCGCGAGTTCTACCGCCAGGACCGCTGGATTCCCACGCTGACCAACCGCGATCCGTGGGACAAATGGGAGGCCGCCGGCGCCAAGAGCATGCGCCAATACGCCAATGAGCTGGCACGCAAAATCCTGGCACAGGCCGAGCAGGAGCCTCTGCCCGTTACCCCAGAACAGGCGGCAGAAATTGAAGCCATCTGCCAGGAAGGTGTGCGCAAGGCCAAAGAGATCATCCGCCGGCGCGAGGAAAGCCGCAAATGAGGGAACAGTTCGTGGAACGGGGAGTCACGGAGCCGGCCGCTGACTTTGCCAACCTGTTGGGCCGGCTCCAGTGGGACGACAGAGAGATCGCGCGCCGCAAGGCCGAACGGGAGCGCCTGTGGGACTACCGGCGGGTGGATCACATCCCCATCATTATCTGGCTGACGTGCAATCCCCGCGGCTTGACGATGCGCCAGCTTCTGGAAAGCAGTGAGTATCAGCTCGAGGCCAACCTGGTGGCGGTGGAGCGCTGTCTGCGCGCCCTGCCCGACGATTACATCCCCTGGCTTCGCCCCGATGTCGGCTATATGACCATCGCTACTGTCTACGGCTGTGAGGTCTTCTGGAGCGATGACCCCAATCAGATGCCGGGCGTTACGGCGCCGATCATCACACAGATTGACCAGGTGTATGCCCTGCCGCGCTGGAACCCCATCACCCGCGGCCTAATGCCGGAGTGCCTGCGCCGCATCCATCTCTTCCGCTCTGTGACAGGCGGGCGGATTCCCCTCTCGGGCATCGACCTGGGTGGGCCGCTGAACACCTGCAAGGACATCGTGGACAGCCATGTGTTTTACACGGCATTGTACGATAACCCGCCGGCGGTGCACCACCTGCTGGAGCATATCACCAGCACCATGATCGCCTGCTACGATGCCATCATCGCCGCCTGCGGCGGCATGGAGAACATGACGACCACGGATTTTGACCCGACCTGGGCTCCCCTGCCCTACAAGGGCTTCGTCAGCGACGACGTCATGGTGCACCTCAGCCCGGCGATGTGGAAGGAGTTCGGCCGGCCCTACAACAGCCGCTTCTTCGCCCGCTACGGCGGCGGCCTCCTCCATAACTGCGGGCCGCATCCGCCCGGCGGGGAAATCCTGGAGCATACGCCCCCCATCCGCGGGCTGAACTGCTCGTTCCGCTATACCCGCAGGGATTTTGAGCGCCTGGGAAAGGAGTTCGCCGGCCGGGGGCTGGTCTTCGCCATGTTCGACAACGGCGAGAGCGCGGAGGAAATGCTGGCCGGCTTCCGCGAGATGATGGACAAAATGCTCCCCGGCACCATCGCTGTCCCGGTCTGCATCATTGATGGGGAAAGCTGGAGCGACGAGGCGCTGACCGAGTTTTACTGGGCCATGCGCAAGATCGGCGAGGAATACGCCTCGCAGATCCACTGGCGCGAGGGGTGAAAGGGATGCCGGCACGCGTGGATACAAGCTGGTCGCATTTCGGACTGCCCGCTCTGCTCATCGAGAACGAAACGGTGCGGCTGGAGGTACTGCCGGACGCCGGCGGCAAGATGTATTCTCTGGTCTATAAGCCGCGGGATGCGGAGCTCTTCTGGCAGAACCCGCGCGTCCCGCCGGCCGTCTACCCACCCGGCACCCCGTATGACGATACCTGGGCCGGCGGATGGGACGATGTCTTCCCCAACGTGCGCCAGGAAGTGTGGCGCGATATGCCCCTGCATGACCACGGCGAGCTGTGGACCCAGCGCTGGGAATGGGAAGTGCGGGAGGAGGGGCCGGCGCGTGTGTCGGTGCATATGTGGTGTTACTCCCCACTGACGCCGGCACGCTTCGATAAATGGATCGCCCTGGCGGAGGGAGGAAGTGTCTTCCGCATCCGCTATCGGCTGACCAATATCGGCCCCCTGCCGTTCCATTTCATGTGGAACCTGCATGCGGCCCTGCGCACGCGGGAAGGGGTGCGCATTGACCTGCCGGCGGATACTATGGTCATTGACCCTTGGAACACGGAACGGTTCGATCCAGAGTGCCTGACGTATACCTGGCCGCTGGCCCGAGGGAAGGACGGCCGGCCAGTGGATGTGTCATGCGCTCTCCCGATCACGGCCGGCGTCTGCGACCAGCATTATGTCGAGCAACTGCTGGACGGCTGGGTGGCCGTGACGGATGGCGAGGCCGGCGTCGGGGTGGGCATTCGCTTTTCCAAGGAACTGTTCCGCACCTGCTGGTTGTTCCTGACGTACGGCGGCTGGCGGGGGCTGGAGGCGATCGTGGTGGAACCGTCCACGGGCTGGCCGTCGGCGCTGTCCGAAGCGTATGCCGCCGGCCGCGCGCCGGCGCTGACGGCCGGCGAAGCGCTGGAGACGGAAGTACTGCTGGTAGCATATGAAGGAGTGCGGCGCGTAACGGCGATCACCCCTGACGGAAGGGTGCTGGGAGAACAATAGCACAATCTTGCAAGGAGGGTTACGGCATGGGCGTACAGCCGCATCCGTACGCAGTACACCGCAGTTGGGACAGGGAGTATCGGGTGATTGCCCGCACAGAGGGCATTTACCTGTATGACACGGAGGGCCGGCGCTATATTGACGCCACCGGCGGCTCCTCGGTGGTGGTGACCATCGGCCACGGCGTGATGGAAGTTGTAGACGCCATGTACGAGCAGGCGAAAGCTTTCAGCTTTTACCCGGCCCACGCCTTCAGCAATCAGCCGTTCCGCGAGCTGTCGGAACTGCTGGTGAAGCTGGCGCCGGGCGCGATGCGGGATAACGCCAAGGTGTGGGTTACCTGCACGGGGACCGACGCGGTGGATGATGCGGTGCGCCTGGCGCGGCAGTACTGGGTGGAGAAGGGCGTCCCCAGCAAGTACCTGGTTGTGGGGCGCTGGCAGGCGTTCCACGGCAACAACATCGCTGTCGCCGGCTTTTCCGGCATCACCCAGCGGCGTTCCATCTTTCAGCCCATGTTCGTGGACATGCCCCATATCCCGCCGGCGTACTGCTACCGCTGTTACTTCGAGCTGAGCTATCCAGCCTGCCGGCTGAAATGCGCTCGCTCCCTGGAGTCCATCATTCGTCAGGTGGGGCCGGAGTATATCGCCGCCTTCATTGCGGAGCCGGTGGTGGGAGCGGCGTTGGGAGCAGTGCCGGCGCCCCCGGGCTATTTCCAGCTCATTCGCGAGATTTGCGATAGGTACAACGTGCTCTTCATCGCCGATGAAGTCATGACTGGCCTGGGGCGCACGGGGAAAATGTGGGGCATCGAGCACTGGGACGACGTGACCCCCGATATTATCGCCACTGCCAAGGGCATTACCAGCGGCTATACGCCTCTTTCGGCAATCATCGCCCGCAATGAGGTCTGGCAGCCGCTGATTGACCACAATTCCCCCTTTAAGGCCGGCCACACCCTGAACGCCAACGCCGTCTCCTGCGTCGGAGTCATCGCCGTCATCCGCTACCTCCAGAAGCACGGACTGGTCGAACGTTGCGCGGAGATCGGCAAATACATGCTGGAGCGGCTGGATACCCTGCGCCAGCACGCCATCATCGGCGACGTGCGCGGGCTGGGGCTGATGGTGGGGTTCGAGATGGTGCGCGACAAAGCGACGAAAGAGCCGTTCCCACCGCAGATGGGGATGGCGCGTAAGCTGGAGGAAGAGGCGTTCCAGCGCGGCCTGATCACCTATCCCTGCGGAGGCAACGTGGATGGGTACGCCGGCGATGCCATCCTGCTGGCCCCGCCGCTGATTATCACCAGGGAGCAGGTGGACGAAATCGTGGATATCCTGCACGAGTCTATCGCGGCGCTGGAGAAACAGCTCTTGTGAGGCAGGGAAACCCATGAAGCTCGCAGTAACCATGACCACCCCGGAGGTTGCCCAACCGGTGCCGGTGGCGCTGTTCGCCGGCCCATTTGCGGAGCGCCTGCAGAAGGCCGCCGCCTGCGGCTATCACGGGGTGGAGCTGATGGTGCGGGAGCCAGCGGAGCTGGACGCCAGCGCCATCGTCGGCGCCATCCGGGATGCCGGCCTGGAAGCGGCGGCCATCGGCACGGGCGCCCAGTTTCTCGTGGACCGCCTGACGCTGGTCTCAGCGGATGCGGCGGTAGAGCAGCGGGCGTTCGCGCGCTTCTGCGCATTGGCGGACTTCGCATCCGCCGTGGGCGCGCCGCTGGTGACCATCGGTTCGTTCCGCGGCCGGCTGAAAGAGGCCGGCGAGGGAGCGCGGGAGAGACTGGTCGAACGACTGCGAGCGTGTGCGGAGTATGCCGGCGGAAAGGGCCTGCGCGTCGCCCTGGAGCCGCTGAACCGCTATGAGGCCGATTTTGTGAACACCGCGGCGCAGGGCATGGCCCTGGTGCGGGAGGTGGAGCATCCTGCATTCGGTCTTTTGCTGGACACGTTCCATATGAATATTGAGGAAGCAAGCCTGCGCCGGGCAGTATATACTGTCGCGCCGCGCTTATGGCATATCCATCTGGGGGACAGCAACCGCCGGCCGCCGGGGAAGGGGCATTTCCCCTTCGGGCGGTTCCTGCGCGCCCTGTCCGAGGCAGGGTATCAGGGGTATCTGTCGGCAGAGCTTCTGGCACTGCCGGACCCGGACACCGCCGGCGTGCAGGCTGCGCGAGCTGTGCGCCGGCTGATGCGGCGGTACACCGACACTGGGTAAGGAACGCACAACATGAAAGAACGAATGCTGGCCATGGTGCACACCGTCGCAGGGGTGATTCCACTGTTCGATGGGCTGGCAAGGGAACTGCTCCCCGGCGTGAAGCGCTTTCATTTGCTGGATGAGGGGATGCTGAAGGTAGTGCTGGATGAGGGTGGTCCGACGCCGGCGCTGAACCACCGGCTGTGCGAGCATGCTGTCTGGGCGGAGAGCGCCGGCGCGGATGTCATCCTGGTGACCTGCAACTCGATCTCCCCCTGTGTAGATGTGGCCCAGCAGGTGGTGCGGGTGCCAGTCATCAAGATTGACCAGGCGATGGTGGACCAGGCGCTGAAGATCGGCCGGCGCATCGGGGTTGTCGCCACAGCGCCGACGGCGCTGAAGCCGATCGGCGATCTTGTCCGCCGGCGCGCCCAGGAGCTGGGGGCCGGCGAGGTCAAGGTGGACTACATGCTGTGTGAGGGCGCATACAGCGCGCTCTTCGCGGGTGATGTGGAGACACACGACCGCCTGGTGAGAGCCTGTCTGGAACAGATGATGGCGCGGAACGATGTTGTACTGCTCGCGCAGGCCTCCATGGCGCGGGTGCTGGAGGATATGCCGGCGGAGAGTCGGCGCGTCCCCCTGCTCACCAGCCCCAAGTTGGGAATGGAATTTGTCCGCTCGGTGTTCGAAGCACTGGGTTAATGCGCAGTACGATCAGCAGGAGCGGCCGTCTCGCGGGTGCTCGGCTCGGCCTGGGCCGGGCGCCCGTGCCGCGCCAGGAAATCCTGGCGCGAGGCCCAGAACTCCTTCCGTTCTAGCTCCAGCAGTCGCCGGCCGCGCAGGCTGGCGGGGTTGAACGTCCACATCAGGGCCCAGGTGTACAAATTCTCCCAGAACTCCGCGAAGCGCCCCAGCGGGTGATGCCAGGGGAAGATTTCGAACCCCAGCCGGCGGAGCAGGTGTTCGCTCCCGTCCTGGCCGGCAGGGGAGATGAGGACCGTAATGCCGCCGATGGCCTGCACCGCCTCACAAGCCGGGGTCTGCGCCATCCACTCCGCCAGCCAGCGCAGAGACCGGCGCAGTTGGCGTTCAGTTTGCAGTGCCCAGGCCAGGTCCGGGCCGGCCGGCGGCATGGGGAGAATATGTTCGTTCCAGAGGTGCAGAAACAGGATCGGCGCGCCGGCAGGGACATGGGTTCCGTCGGATAAGAAGATAGGGTGCGGGGCCGGCGCGAACTGCACCCGAAAGATGCATTCGGGATCATGGGAGTATTCGATCACCCCGGTAAGCCGGCGGATGATGTGATCCAGGAGCTTGATGACAGCTCGCATGGTACCGGGTGCTCCTTATGGGTTTGTCCCAGTATACCCGGGAGGGGAGGCTTAGGCAAACAGGGGAAGTACTTGCGCCGGCGGAGCGTGCAAGTCGGGGAGGTAGATTTGGACAACCACACGGGGATGCTGTATAGTAAAGCTGTCAAATCAAATGGACGGAATTATGCACTGGTTCGCGATGCCTGGGTGAATCGTTGTTCGCTGATAGAAGAAGCAAGAATAGACGTTGCTTGTTCGTGAAAGCATTCCTGGAACGATGCCCAGTACAAAGGAGGAGAGCGATGCGCGTGATGATTGCCGGCGGTACAGGATTGATCGGTCGCGCTCTGGTAGGAGAGTTGCTGGATGCCGGTCACAGCGTCGCGATTCTTTCGCGTTCCACCCAGCGGCCGGCGGGCATTCCACCCTCAGTGGACATTCTCTCGTGGCAGGAGGCGGAGCAGAGCGGCTGGGATGCGGCTCTGCACGGTGTGGATGGGGTGGTCAACTTGGCCGGCGAGAACCTGGCCGGCGCCGGCCTTCTCCCAGAGCGATGGTCACCACAGAAAAAGCAAAAGATTCTCGACAGCCGAGTCGGGATCGGAAGAATGCTGACCCAGGCCATCGCCAGCGCCTCATATAAGCCGGCGGTGCTGATCCAGGCATCGGCCTCGGGTTATTACGGCCCGCAGGGTGACGAAGTCATCACGGAAGACCATGCGCCGGGGAATGATTTTCTGGCGAACGTGGCCAAGGAATGGGAAGCGTCTACCGCCGGCGTTGAAACGATGGGCGTGCGCAGAGCCATCATCCGCACCGGGGTGGTGCTGAGCACCCGGGGCGGTGCCTTGCCGAGGCTGATCTTATCGGTGAAATGGGGTTTGGTGCGCCGCATTGGGAGCGGCCGGCAGTGGTTGCCTTGGATTCATATTGTGGATGAGGTGCGGGCTATCCGCTTCCTCCTGGAGCATGCGGAGCTTTCCGGCCCGTTTCATCTATGTGCGCCCCAGCCCGTTCGCAATGTGGAAATGATGCGCGCCCTGGGCGCAGTACTGGGCCGGCCCACCATATTTCCTGTGCCGGCCTTCCTCATGAAAGCCTTATTGGGAGAGATGTCCACCGTCCTGCTGGACGGCCAGCGGACGATTCCCAGGCGTCTGGAGCAGGCAGGCTTTGTCTTCCGCTATCCGGAGATAAGGATGGCTCTGCAGGACCTGCTGAAGCGCAGGGTATAGCTTCGAGCAGGAGAGGCGCACATGATTCCCAATCAATGGTATGTGGTGCTGGATTCGTCTCAGGTAAAGGACAGGCCCATAGGAGTGACCCGGCTCGGGGAAAAGCTGGTTTTCTGGCGGGACAGTGCCGGCAAGGTGCATTGTGCGCGTGACAAATGCGCACATCGCGGCGCGGCGCTGGGCAGGGGCAAGGTGCTGGGAGATCATATCCAGTGCCCGTTCCACGGTTTTGAGTATGCGGCGGATGGTCGCGCAGTGGTACTGCCGGCCTTGGGCAGGAACACGCCGGCGCCGGAACGGTTTCGACTGCATACCTACCCCACATATGAAGCCCATGGATTCATCTGGATGTGGTGGGGAGAAAATCACTCGGACGACCTGCAGCCACCGCGCTTCTTTGATGACCTTGATGACTCATTCACCTACGGCCAGGTGCGCGACCCGTGGAACGCCCACTATTCCCGCGTCATCGAGAATCAGCTCGATCCCATCCATCTGCCCTTTGTGCATCACAATACCATTGGACGTGGATGCCGGACAATTGTGGATGGTCCGGTGATCCGCTGGATCGCCGATGATATGTTTTACGTCTATGTCTCCAGCCGGGTGGATGATGGGATCCCTCCCCGCAAGCCCGAGGAGCTGGAGATTCGCGAGGGACAGGTCTATCTGGAGTTCATCTTCCCCAACCTGTGGCAGAATCACATCTCGGAAGATGTGCGGGTGGTGGCGGCGTTCGTCCCAGTGGATGAAGAGCATACCATCCTCTATCTGCGCTTCTACCAGCGCTTCATGCGGATACCGGTGCTCCGGGAACTGGTGAACTGGTTGGCCATGCCCTTCAACCGCTTCGTGGCACACCAGGACCGCCGCGTGGTGGAAACGCAGGAGCCGAAGGTCAGTGCTCTGCGGGGCGGTGAGCAGTTGATCCAGGGGGACCGGCCGGTGGTGGAGTATCGCCGCCGGCGGCAGGAGCTGATCGATCAGCAAAGGAGTATGCGCGCATGATGGTAAATCCGCCTGCTTCACGTCGGCCCTCCAAGCCGTTGCTGTTGATACTGGCATATGTATTCATTGACCTGCTTGGCTACAGCCTCATTCTGCCGCTCCTGCCGTACTATGTCACGACCTTCGGCGCCACGTACGCGGTGGTGGGATTCCTCAGCACCTCCAACGCAGTGGCACAGTTCATCGCCACGCCGTTCATTGGCCGTTTGTCGGACCGCTACGGCCGGCGGCCCTTGCTCATCTTTTGCATCGCCGGCACCTTCATCAGCTTTTTGCTCCTTGGCTTCGCCCGTTCGGTGCCTATGCTGTTCATCAGCCGAGTGGCCGATGGGCTGTTCGGAGGCAATATCGCCCTCGCCCGGGCATATATTACCGACATCACGGATGAGAAAAACCGTGCTCGTGGGCTGGGGTTGATCGGCGCGGTGTTTGGGCTGGGTTTCATCATTGGGCCGGCGATGGGAGGGTTTCTCAGTAGATGGGGGTATGCCGTGCCGGCATTTGTCGCCGCCGGCCTCTCCCTGTTGAACCTCATTGCGGTTTCCTTATGGCTCCCGGAATCCCTTTCGGAAGCGCGCCGGGCAGAGATACGCGAGCAGGAGCGCCCTCCTATCACATTGGGTGCCATGCTGACAGCTTTGCGCCGGCCCTGCGCCGGCCCCCTCCTGCATGTGCAGTTAATGTATGCTGTGGCTTTCACCCTGTTCCAGTCGAATTTCGCCCTGTTTGCCTTGGCCAAACTGCGGCTGGACGCGCAGACCACCAGCTTCGTGCTTACCTATGTGGGGCTTCTGGTGGTCTTGGTGCAGGGCGCCGCCATCGGATTCATCGTGGCGAGGCTGCGGGAACGCCAACTGATTTTCCTGGGCAGTGTGGTGCTGGGTGTGATGCTTGTGCTGTGGAGTTTCTCACCAAGCCTGGTCTGGCTCTTGTTGGTGCTGGCTCCTCTGGCGCTGGCTTCAGGGGTCCTGAACACGATTATCACCAGCCAGCTTACGAAAGTGGTGGCGCGCAACGAGACGGGAGGCATTCTGGGGCTGGGTGCTTCGTTCCAATCCCTGGCCCAGATCATCGCGCCTGGGCTGGGAGGACTGCTCATCCAAGGGGCCGGCCCGTGGACAGTAGGGGTACTGGCTGGCGTCATCATGATCTGGACCGCTGTATTCGTGTACCGCCACATTTTGAGCCAGCCGGAAGGCATAGACCGCGGTGTGGTATGCGCGCCTACGCCGTCCTGACCCGCATTCGGGCCGGCATGTCCCCGGAGCTTCTGCATTCCACGTCATCTTGAGCCGAGGATGAGGATGCCGGCGACGATGAGCGCCGTGCCCAGCCAGTACGCCGGCGAGATGCCCTCATGAAACAGCCATGACGCCGCAATGACCTGGATGCCGATAATAGCCAGGCCCTGGACGAGGGGGAACGCGATATGCAGAGGAAGGTAGCGCAGGAGAAGGGTGAAGATCAGCACCGCAATGAACCCGAGAGGTTGCCCACTACCTGCCACAGCAGGAACTCGCGCCAGGTGCGGCCCTGGGATGAGAGCTTAAAGGCAGAATTGGCGATGACATTGAAGAGCACGTTGCCGGCGGTCAGAACCACAGGCACCGCCAGTGAGTGAGATAACAGCCGGCTGGCGGACGACGAAGCAATGCGCTTCATTACCTCCTCCTGGTTGTCTCCGCAGATAAAGCAATCCTGATAAAATATAACCCCAACGAAAGTCTTAGTATGCGCGCCGGTTGCTATCCCAACTGGCTCCACAACGCCCATATTCCGAATCCCAGGAGTACCAAACCGGACAGGCGGTTGACCCAGACCATCAGCGCCGGCGTCATGCGCCAGCGCAGGCGGCTGACCAGTGCCGCCAGGATGAGCCACCAGCTCATGGAGCCGCAGAATACCCCAGCGACGAGAGAACCGGCGGCGCGGTAGCTGGTCCCCGCCTGCGGCAGTCCCAGGCCGGCGAACATGGCGGTGAAGGCCAGGATGGTGATCGGATTGGTAAGGGTGAGGAACAAGGCGGAGCCGTACGCGCCGGCCAGGCCGCGACCAGGCACCTGCCCCTCCTGCTTGACCTTCCTTGTTGTGAAGATACCTCGGATGCCCAGGTAGCAGAGAAACGCGCCGCCCAGGATGCGGAGCCAGGGACTGATGGAGAGCAAGAACGAGGAAAGGAATGCCAGGCTGAAGCCGGCTATACTGCCGTAGAACGCATCCGCCGTCGCCGCGCCCAGCCCGGTCAGGAGTCCCTCCCAGAATCCTCCGACGAGCGTGCGCCGGATGCACAGCAGGCCAATGGGGCCTACTGGCGCGGCAATGGAAAAGCCCAGCAAGAAACCGCGCAGCCAGAAATGGAGTTCCACGCCCCTGCCCCCTGAAGCTCTGACAGGAGTGTATATTACGATGCCCCGATGTCAAGTTGCTGGGCCAAGGGGTGTTGAGAAAATCCACAAGTGGATAAAGAAATTGCCCAGCGGATAACGCCTAGCGGCTGAAGCCACGGCAACAACTGCGAAGTCTGCGCAGACAAGCTTCGCGAAGTCGATATAAGCTGACTTCGCAGGCACAGCCGCAGTTTCAACTGCCGGGCGATGAGCCAATACCCGCAAATCGGATCACAATCGTGACCTTTCCAAACCCGCAAATAGGCTGTTGACAAATAACAAACTTCATGGTATAATGTTTCGTGAAAGGTAACAAATCCTGGCGCTTCAACATTGTTATTGCGCCGGATTCCTCATTGCATTGACGCCCTACCCACCTCCGTGCGCTGGCTGTCTTACTTGGAGGAGCAACATGGCTCGCTCTGCGTTCGTGAACCTTACCTCGGGCGACATCAGCATCGCCGAAACCTCCCCTGCCCTACTCCAGCAATGGTTGGGGGGGCGAGGGCTAGGTGTCGCCTGGTTGTATGAGTTGACCGGCCCTTCCATTGAACCATTCGACCCCCGCAATGTATTAATATTCACTACCGGGCCGTTCAATGCCACCTCTTGGCCATCATCAGCACGATATACAATTACCTTCAAATCGCCGGCTACCGGAGCGTACGGATATGCGAACGCCGGCGGCCATTTCGGTGCTGAGCTCCGCCGCACTGGATACGACGCGTTGATCATTACCGGCCGAGCGCCAGAACCCTCTATTCTTCGCATCACAAATGACGAAATCACGATCCAGCCGGCCCATGAACTATGGGGGATGACCACATCCGCAGTGGATCAGCACCTGCGGGCTAAACTGGGGGGCAGGGTAGCATCCATCGGACCTGCCGGCGAAAACATGGTGCGTTTTGCCTCGATCATCAACGATGAGGGAAGGGCGGCGGCACGCGGTGGACCTGGTGCGGTAATGGGTAGTAAAAACCTCAAAGCCATACACGTTATCGCCCACCACCGCTCCGTGGAAACACCCCCTGCTTTCCGCGATGTCGCCAAACGTGTCTCTCAGTATCTGATCCACCACCCCAGACTGCAAACCCTCATGGAGGAATCCACCCTGTTCCTCATGCAGGCAAAACAAAGCGTAGGCGACCTGCCGGCGAATAATCATCAGCTTAACCAGGTTCCATATGTGCACCGCATTGATACAAAAGCGTTCAGCAGGTACTGGGTCAAACGCACTGGTTGCGCCGGTTGTCCCATCCGCTGTGCCCGCAGAGTGGAATTGGCCGTAGAAGGAGCTACGATTAGCCTGGAAGGTCCAGAATTTGAGAGCGCCAACGCCCTTGGTCCCATGTGCGGCGTTTCCGATCCTGAAGTGATCATCCGAGCCAATTATCTATGCAATGAATTAGGGATGGACACCATCTCCGCCGGCGTCACCATTGCCTTTGCGATGGAGTGCCATCAATGGGGCTTATTGAACGACCCAACCTTTTCCCTGGAATGGGGGGATGCACACAGCGTTATAGGACTGCTCGAATACATTGCCCGTAGGCAGGGTCTGGGCAACCTACTGGCAGAAGGCACCCAGCGCGCGGCCCAGCAAATCGGCGGCGTAGCTGAAAACTTTGCCATGCACGTCAAGGGACTAGAGCTACCCCGCCAAGAACCTCGCACCAACAAGGCGATGGCGCTGGGCCTGGCCACATCAAATCGCGGCGCAGACCATCTGTACGCTTTTTCCGTGATTGACGCCATCGGGGCATGGGATGTCGCCCGCCAGCTCTTCCCCGAAGAGATCCTGCCCAAGCTGATGAACTTCTCTGATGAAACTTACAAGCCGGACAGCGGTATTTACGGGGAGCACTTTTGTGCTATCACTGACTCATTGGGCATTTGTAAGTTCAGCACGGTACAGAACTACATCGTCATGCCGGCCCATCTGGCGGAGGGGCTTCAGGCGTTGGACATCGATGTCAGCGCGGACGAACTGCTGACCATCGGGGAACGCATCGTGAACATTGAACGCATGTACAATGTCCGTCATGGATTGGACCGTAGACATGATACTCTTCCGCCACGCTTTTTCGAAGAGCCTATTGCGGTATATGCCTATGAGCCAGACCCGACGACCGGAGAAATGCGGCCATCAGATGAGCCTATTATCGAGCCAGACGTAGTGCATCTTGATATGATGCTTGACCGCTATTATCTCTTGCGCGGCTGGGATGAACGAGGAGTCCCCCAATCTGAAACACTGCGTCGGTTGGGCTTGGAGAAAGCCCAGTTTCCCGCAGATGAACCGGCATCGGAAAAAGAACAAGGGCGGAGATGGAGAGCAAGCCTGCAACACCATTGACAATCCGCTAATTGTTAAAGAAAGGGGGGATGTACATGAGCTGGATAAGGTAACGCACAATGCGCGAAGATCAAATAACGGTTTCCACACGACTTCTTTTCAACTCAACTGGAGGGGAGGTCCTATGAAACAGCGTGTTTTGCTCTATGTCTTCACTGTCCTGTTGCTCACCGCGATGCTGGTGGCGTGCGCCGGCCAGCCAGTTACACCAACTCCTGCGCCCCAGGAAAAACCATTCAAGGTGGGCCTGCTCCTGCCGGGGAGCGCCAATGATCAGGGATGGAATCAGATTGCCTACGATGCATTTAAGCGCATCGAAAAGGAACTCGGGGCAGAGATGAGTTATGTCGAACTGGAGCAATCCCCGGCCTCCTTCGAGAAGGCCTTCCGCGATTTCGCCAGCCAGGGCTATCAGATGATCCTCGGCCACGGCTTTGAGTTCCAGGACCCGGCACTGGCAGTCGCCAAAGACTATCCTAACACCTTCTTCTTCATCTCCAGTAGCCGCATTTTCGCCGGCAACGTCATCGGCCTTAACACCGACTCCAGTCAACCTTTCTACTTGATGGGCGTTATCGCCGCCAAGATGGGCAAGGGCGCCGGCCTGGTGGGAGGTATGGAGATTCCTCCCATTTCTGAAGCCTTCACTGGCTTCATTAACGGTGCTCGCAGTGTGGACCCCAACTTTCCCGTCAGCGTAACGTACATCGGGAACTTCACCGATGCGGCTGCTGCCAAAGAAGCGGCGCTGAGCATGATTGCCCAAGGCGCTGATTTCGTCATCCCAAACGCTGATGTCGCCGGGTTGGGCGTCTATCAGGCTGTTGCTGAGACCGGCCCTCATATCGCCACATTTGGTGCCTTTGGCGACTTCACAGACAAAGCCCCACAAAATGTCGTTGGCAATTACATTGCTGACTATGGCCAGGGCATCATCAACATGGCGAAGGCCATTAAAGAAGGGACATTCAAGCCCACCAGCAATGTGGAATTTGGTCTGAAAGACAAGGATGTCATGTGGCTCACGTTTAACGACAAGGCCGCTCGACCTGTCCCCGAAGACGTGCGCAAGCTCGTGGAAGAGGTGACCGCCAAGATCGCCGCGGGCGAAATCAACACCCTCGCCCCGGTCCAGTAATGGGAGTTGGGGCTGTCGGGTTCGAAAGGACCCGACAGCCCCACACCTCCACTGCATGGCAGTAATCTGCAGGGATAGTTTGACAAAGTTAAGAGGTGGGCCAAAGTGGAAATGAACGATTCGCCCCTTTCTCCAACAGCCCTGAACGTCCAGGAAAGATCTGCCGTTCAGCCAGCAGCGCGATCTACAACTGCCCTTTTCCAACGTTGGATACCGCGATTGATAGCGATCCTGTCCCCGATTGCCGCTATCGCTCTGGCCCTTGCTATTAGTGCAATACTCCTTCTGGCATCCGGCTACAGCCCTGCGCGCGCTTATTCCGTGATGTGGAACGGTGCCTTTGGAGACCTGCGCACGTTTAGCGAGGTACTGATCAAAGCGACTCCGCTTATTTTGATCGGTAGTGGTCTTGCAGTCGCCTTTCGCTGCAGTATTTGGAACATTGGCGCAGAAGGTCAGTTTTACGCCGGCGCTGTAGGCGCTACGCTCATGGGGATACTGGTTACCTCCCTACCGCCTGCCCTTATGGTTCCCCTGGTCCTGCTCGTGGGCATGGCGTTCGGGACACTGTGGGGCATGCTAGCTGGATACCTGCGCGTGCGTTTCAACGCCAGCGAAATCGTTACCACCATCATGCTAAATTACATAGCGATCGTTGGCACTAGCTACTTGGTCACTGGCCCCATGATTGATCCGGCCGGCGGCAAATATCCACAGACCGCCCGCATCGTGGAGGCGGCTGTACTGCCTCGCTTTCTGCCACCCACCCGGCTACATATCGGTTTCATCATCGCACTACTTATGGCGTTCCTCCTGTATTTAGTGATTTTCAAGACCAGCATCGGCTATGCCATCCGCGCTGTAGGCATTAACCCTGAGGCGGCGCGCTACGCCGGCATTCATGTGGAACGCAACATCCTCCTTGCTATGGCCATCAGCGGCGGAACGGCAGGCCTGGCTGGCGCTATCGAGATAGCGGGAATCTCTTTCCGCCTATACCAGCAGATCTCTCCCGGTTACGGATTCGAGGGCATTGCTGTAGCACTCCTTGCAAACAACCACCCCTTGGGTGTTATCGCATCCGGCATCCTGTTCGGGGCCTTGCGCTCTGGCGCCGAGGTGATGCAGATTTCCGCCAAAGTCCCCTCTGTGCTGGTATTTGTTATCCAAGGATTGGTCATCCTCTGTGTGGTGGCTTTCGGTTTGTATCGAACGCATTCGTACCGAGCACTGCGCGCAGAAAAGGAGCGGGGGTAAAACCATGGATATTGCCGGGCTAGCGCTCTTTATCCAAACGATCCTTTCCGCCACCTGGCGGCTCGCTACACCCATGATCTATGCATCGGTCGGCGAGGTTTTCACCGAACGATCGGGCGTGTTAAACATCGGCTTGGAAGGGTTCATGTTGTTGGGAGCGTTTGCCGGCTTTGCCGCAACGTTTTTCACCAACGATTTGGCTCTCGGAATCCTAAGTGCCATAGCTTGCGGGCTCCTTTTTGGACTGCTTTTCGCGTTCTTCACTGTAACCATCAAGGCGAACCAGATCGTCGTCGGAGCAGCCTTTAATCTTATTGGTTTGGGCTTGACAGGATTTCTGTATCGTGCTTGGTTCATAAACAAAGCCCAGGGAATCAAAGCCTTCGGTCCGATCAACATCCCGGTCCTGGGTCAAATCCCTTTTCTTGGCCCGATCCTTTTTCAGCATAATATCCTGGTGTATTCTACCGTTGCACTGGTACTCCTTGCCGGCTTCGTACTCTATAAGACCGCTTTTGGCTTGGCCGTTCGATCGGTAGGCGAACATCCCAGCGCCGCAGATACCGCTGGCCTCAGTGTGACAATAATCCGATACGCCGGCGTGCTTATTGGCACCACCCTCACAGCACTGGGAGGAGCATATCTCACCCTGGCCCATACCAACCAATTCGTTGAGGGCATTACCACAGGCCGCGGTTTCATTGCGCTGGCCGTGGTGGTCTTTGGTCGCTGGTCGCCGGCAGGTGCTTTCTGGGCATCCCTGCTCTTCGGCCTGTTTTACGCATTACAACTCCGATTGCAGGCCATAGCAAATATCACCATACCTTACCAATTACTGCAGGCTCTGCCTTATGCGATGACCTTACTGACTCTGATTCTCATGCGCGGTCGCGCCATCTCGCCCAAAGCACTTGGAACACCGTATCAAAAGTCTGCATGAGGGAAATGACATGTCACCCCAAGTTATTCTGCGTATGGAGAACATCGTTAAAACCTTTCCTGGTGTTATCGCCAACGATCATATTACTCTGGAGGTCTACGAAGGGGAGGTGCACTGCCTGCTTGGCGAGAACGGCGCCGGCAAAACAGTGTTGATGAACATCCTCTATGGATTGTACCAGCCGGATGCCGGCCGGATTTACTATAAAGGCCGCCCTATCACCATTCGCTCACCGCGTGATGCAATCCGCCATCGTATTGGTATGGTACACCAACACTTCATGCTTGTCCCTACACTTACCGTAGTGGAAAACCTGATTCTGGGACAATACCCCTTTTATCGAATTTTACACGACTTGGATGCCGTGGCGCAGAAAATTCGCACTATGAGCGAGGAATTCGGGCTCGATGTGGACCCCTATGCCATTTGTGGAGAATTATCCGTTGGTGAACAACAGCGCGTTGAAATCCTGAAGGCTTTGTTTCATGGAGCAGATCTCTTGATCCTGGACGAGCCTACAGCGGTACTCACTCCACAGGAAACATACCAATTACTCACATTCCTTCGTCAGCTTGTCAATAAAGGCCTGACCATCATCTTTATTACCCACAAACTGGAAGAGGTTATGGCAGTCAGCGATAGGGTGACGGTTTTGCGTCAGGGGAAGGTGGTTGCTACTGTCAATACCGCTGACACCAACCCGCGCGAGCTTGCCAAGATGATGGTTGGCCGGCCTGTACTAATGGAGCTTCCACGCACCCGTTGTACCCCAGGTGAGGCAGTGCTCCAGGTACGAAACCTCCACGTGGCTGATGAACGAGGACTGCCGGCAGTCAGAGGAGTCAGCTTCGATGTCTGTGCCAACGAAATTGTAGGTATTGCCGGCGTTTCTGGGAACGGTCAGACGGAACTCGCTCTGGCCATTGCCGGCCTGGCAAAAATCACCAACGGATCTATCCAATTATGCGGAAGGGACGTTACCCATTTGTCTCCGGAAGCGCGAAGCCGGCTTGGTATGGCCCATATTCCCGAAGATCGCCACCGTATGGGAGTGATTCTCCCATTTTCCATAGCAGAGAACTACATTGTACATGATTATAATAGGCCTCCCTTTGCAGTGCGAAAGTTTCTGCAGAAGCGCACCATTCTCAACTATGCATGGGACTTGTCCCGCCAGTTTGATGTCCGTCTTCGCCACGTGGAAGATCATTTATCCCACTTATCGGGTGGGAATCAACAGAAAGTCGTGGTAGCGCGCGAACTGGCTCGTCGGCCGCGCTTTTTGCTGGTCAACCAGCCCACACGCGGTATCGACGTAGGCGCAACCGAATATATCCTGCAGCAAATCCTCGCCCAAAGGGATGCTGGTGTTGCTGTCCTGCTTATCTCGACGGAACTTGAGGAGCTTCTTGCGCTCAGCGACCGCATTCTAGTAATCTATGAAGGCCAGATCATGGGCGAGGTTCCTCCCAATAAAGATTTGATTGAAGATATAGGATTGATGATGGCCGGCAAGTCTCCCAAAAGCGACATCGGGACCTGGAAACCAACGCCGCGCCAAGAAATCGTTTGCGAGCCACCACCCCCGTGCGATATCTCGCTGGAACAGCTTAACGCGGATGGAGATTAATATCTGCTTGACAAGTTCACAATATGATTTTGCAATTGCTAACATGGAGGATTATACTCGCTATGAAAATTCTCGCCGTCATCGGAAGCCCACGCCCCAAAGGGAACAGCACAGCCTTGTTGAACTCCTTTCTGGATGGAGCGCGCAGTGCCGGCGCGGAGGTGGAAATCATCAAACCCCACCGCATGAAGATCGCGCCCTGCACCGGCTGTGAGCGCTGTCGAGAAAACGATGGGAGATGTGTGGTCAAGGACGAGTTCCAGACCGCTTACGATATGGTGCTGGCCAGCGACGCCATTGTCCTAGCAACACCCATTTATTTCGGCTCTGTCAGCGCACAGCTTAAGACCTTTATCGACCGCCTGCAGTGCTTCTGGGCACTGCACTTCATCCTGAAGAAGCCTATGCCGCCCGGGCCGGCCGGCTCACCCACCCGCAAAGGAGTGCTCCTGGCAGTCTCGGGACAGAACAAGGACGAAATGTTCGTCGGCGCCCGTATCATCTTCAAGCACGTAATGTCTTCCCTCCAGGGCGAACGCTGGGCGGAGCTGTGTGCACCCGGCTTTGACCTTCCCGGCGACATTCTCAAAAGCCCGGAGACCCTGCAGAAAGCGTACGAACTCGGCAGACGGCTGGCGCTGGGATTGAGCGCCGAAAGTGAATAACTGGGAAAGGACCAACGATGGTCATTGTCGGAGAACGCATTCGGAGACGGAGAAAAGAATTGGGCATGACCCTGCGTGAGCTGGGGAAACGCGCCGGCGTCTCCGCCGGCTTCCTCAGCCGGCTGGAGAATGGCCAGATATCGCCCTCACTGGATACCCTTCAAGCCATCGCAACGGCGCTGGAAGTGCCGATGTTCTACTTCCTGAACTCCGCGCTCCCCCAGCCGGTGGTGCGGGCAGGAGAGCGCCGGCGTCTCTCCTTCCCCGATTCGCGCATCGGCTACGAGCTCCTCACACCGGAGCTTACCTCTCAAATGATGGCAGTGCTCATCCACGTAGAGCCAGGCGGCCGGCGCATCACACCACCGCTCGCCAAGCCCAACGAACAATGGATGTATGTCCTGCAGGGCTGTATGGAGATCAACGTGGATGGCAACATCTACACGCTGAATGAGGGGGATGCCATCTATTACAACGGCAATCTTCTGCGGGAATTCGCCTGCATCGGGGACAAAGAGCTGTTGGTCATTTGCTGTATCACCCCGCCGGCGCTGTAAACGACACCAATATCACACCCCATGGAGGTACGCAACCGATTATGACAACCCTACTCATCGAAGGTGGCATGGTTCTCCCCTGTGATGGAGAATACCGCACGGTACACCGCCCGGGCTACGTGTTTATCCGAGGGGAGCGCATCGAAGCAGTTGGCGCCGGCCCCGCCCCCGAGGGACTGCGCGCCGGCGCGGATGAAATCATCAACGCCGCCGGCAAAATCGTGGCACCCGGCCTGGTCAACGCTCACACGCACCTTTTCCAGACCTTCCTGCGCGGTCTGGCGGACGATAAACCCCTCCTCGAATGGCTGGAGGCCGCCATCTGGCCTGGCGCTCTAGTGATGACGGAAGAGAACTTTTACCTGGCCGCACTGCTGGGCTTCGTCGAGAACCTGAAATGCGGCGCCACGTCTGTTCTGGACCAGGACTATGTCCAGACCTCTCCGCACAACGCGGACGCGATCGCTGAAGCGGCAGCGCGTACCGGGGTGCGGGCCTTCCTGGCGCGCGGCTTTGCCGACCGCGACCCGTATCATCCTTCCTTCCAGGAGACGCCCGAACAGGTCCTGCGGGAGACAGAGCGGCTGGTCAAAAAATGGAACAGCGGCCCGGAGTCGTTGGTGCGCTTCGAGTTCGGTCCGCTCATCCCATGGGGCTGCCGGCAGGATACTTTGCAGACCATTGACCGCCTGGCCCATGAATGGAACATCGGGGTCCATATTCACCTCAGCGAGACGCGCGAAGAGGTGCAGATGTCCATTGATGAGACCGGCATGACGCCGGCGCGCTGGCTACACCACATCGGCGTGCTCAACGACCGATGGCAGTTGGTGCACGGCGTCTGGCTGGACGAGGAGGAGATGGACCTCATCGCCAATGCCGGCGCCCTCATCGTTCACTGCCCGGTCAGCAACATGTACCTGGCCTCCGGCAATCCAGCCGTCACCGAATGGCGCCGGCGCGGCATTCCCACCGCCCTGGCCACCGATGGCCCTGGCTCCAACAACTCCCAAGACATGCTGGAAGTGCTCAAGTTCACCGCCTGCCTGCAGAAACTGCGCACGCTGGACGCTATGGCTCTCTTCCCCGAGGATGTGCTGGAGATGGCATATGCCGGCGGCGCCAGGTCCATGTTCCTGGATGGGAAGATCGGCCGGCTCGCCCCCGGTGCCTTGGCAGACATCATCCTAGTGAATGCTATGCGTCCCCACATTGCGCCGGTGCATGTGCCGCAGTCCGCGCTGGTCTACAACGCCAACGGCAACGACGTGGACACCGTCATCATCGGCGGGAAAATCCTCATGAAGGAGGGCCGGTTGACTGAGATTGACGAGCGCCGGCTAGTGGAAGACTGCCAGCGCGCCGCCGAGGCCATGTTCGCCCGCGCCGGCATTCAGGTGAACAGCCCGGTACAGGCTTCTATCCTGCCACGATTTCGTCAATAAGCCATGAATGCCGCGAGCATCCCAATCTTGCTTTCCATTAACGGCCGGCCTATTCAGACCTTCGCCCCGCCACAGATGACCTTGCTTGATTTCCTGCGCTCTGAAGCGGGGCTGACCAGCGTGAAAAAGGGATGTGAAACCGGTCACTGCGGTGCCTGCACGGTGCTCCTGAACGGTCAGCCCACTCGTTCCTGCCTGGTTAAGATGGGCTCTCCACGCCTGCAGAATGCCTCTGTCGAGACTGTAGAAGGCCTGGCGCCGGCAGGGTATTTGCACCCTCTGCAAATTGCTTTCATTGAAAACGGGGCAGTGCAGTGCGGGTTCTGCACCCCTGGAATGCTGATGACAGCAAAAGCCCTGCTGGACCAGAAGCCCAATCCCACCAACGAGGAAATCAAAGATGCGCTGACCCGCAACCGTAACCTCTGCCGCTGTACCGGTTATGTGCGCATCATCCGTGCGATCCAGCGCGCCGGCGAGTCGATGGCCTCTGGCATGTCCCCCGTTCCGATCCATGAATTTTTGGCCAGCAATCCCAGTCAGGAACCTCTACTGCGCCGGGATGCCGTTGCCCTTGTCACCGGTGCCGCACGCTTCGCTGATGACATCCGACTGGAAGGCATGCTGTACGGAGCTGTCGTCTGGAGCAAGCATCCCCATGCGAAGATCATCCGTATTGATGACTCTGCGGCCAGGCATATCCCAGGATATTGCCGTATCATCACGGCCGACGACATTCCCGGGGATAACCAGGCCGGCCTGCTGGTTGACGATCAGCCGGCTATCCCCAAAGACCGGGTGCGCTATTTCGGGGAACCTATCGCCGCGGTGCTGGCAGAGACCCCTGAGACAGCACGCCGATGTGCGGAACTGATCCACGTGGAGTATGAACCTCTGCCGGCGGTGTTCACTCCAGACGAAGCGGCCAGCCTTCACGCACCAAAGATTCACCCTGACGGCAACCTTCTGCGCCATGTCCGCATGCGGCGGGGTGATGTAGAAAGCGCTTTTACCAAGTGCGCCGCAGTGGTGGAATACACCTTTACAACGCCTCGCATCGAGCACGGGTTTCTGGAGCCCGAGGCCGGCCTGGCAATTCCCGCCCAGGATGGCGGCATCATCATACAAATCGGTTCGCAGGCCGTTTTCAACCAACGCCGACGACTGGCACGCATTCTTGCCTTGCCCGAGGATAAAGTGCGCGTCATCAATCTCCCCACTGGCGGAGCATTCGGGGGCAAGCAGGACCTTCTTCTCCATCAATATCTTGCGCTCGGAGCACTGCTCACAGGCCGGCCAGTGAAAATCACCTTGCGCAGAGAGGAATCCCTGCGCGCCCATGTCAAACGCCATCCAGCTATCATGCACTATCGGGTTGGCATGGATACAGAGGGACGTATTCTGGCCGTCCAGGCGAAAATTACCATCGATACTGGAGCGTATGCTTCCGCCGGCGGAGAGGTGCTGGACACGATGATGAGCCTGGCTTGTGGGTCCTACTTCATACCGAACTTCGATTTGGAAGGCTGGGCATGGTACACGAACAATGTCCCCTGCGGAGCCATGCGTGGCTTCGGCGTCAACCAGGTGACATTCGCCATGGAAAGCTGTATAGACGAGCTTACCCGCCAGCTCCACATCGATCCGTTTACCATTCGACGGCGCAATGCTTTACGGGCCGGCATGGTTACCATCACAGACCAGGTGCTGGAACCCTGGATGGTGGGAGTTGTTGAAACACTTGACGCCGCAGAGGCATGCCTGTCTCAATTTTCTATCCCAAAGCCCCGGGGAAATCGGCGGATCGGGATTGGTGTAGCCTCATGCGTAAAGAACTTTGGATACGGACTGGCCGCTCCGGAAAGCGCCGGGGTGCGATTGGAACTAGAAGCTTGTGGGCGTCTACGCATTTACATGAGCCAACATGAATTCGGCCAAGCAGCCAAGGCTACGCTGGCCAGACTTGCGGCAAGTGAACTCGGCATCGATATTCAGCAGATAGAGGTCGTTTCCGCGGATACAGCGCTGACCCCACCCACCGGCCCAAGTACTGGCTCTCGACAAACTTTCCTCTCCGGCAATGCCTTAGTAATGGCCTGTCAAGAGCTGAAAGACGCATTGTTTGGACATGCCGCAGAAGTGTTGGAAACCACTCCTGAGAACATCCGTTTTTCTGGGGGCTACTTACGAGACGAACGTACGGGCAAACAAATCCCCATCAGCGCGCTGGGCGAGCGCTTCGTAGTGGAACGGGAATATACCCCACCAAGCACCCTGCCTCTGCCGGCCGAGAGCCGGCTGGGACAACCAGATTTCGTCTCTCGGCCAACATACTACGGCTACAGTTATGGAACCCATGTCGCGGTCGTGGAGGCAGATGCAGAATCCGGCGAAATACACGTCCGAACCATTATCGCGGTGCACGAAGTGGGCAAAACCCTCAATCGGGCGTCCGTAGAGGCACAGATTGAGGGTGGTGTGATGATGGGAATTGGTTATGCGCTGAGTGAGGAGTTCGCGGTTGAAAAGGGCGTCCCGGTTACCCGCACTCTCCACCAATGTGGAATCCCTTCCGCCGACAAAGCGCCAGAAGTGATTCCGGTGGTGCTCGAACATCCCCATCCCATTGGACCGCACGGCGCAAAGGGTCTGGGAGAGCTTCCTCCATTGGCAACGACGCCGGCGGTGATCAACGCTGTTCGCGACGCCTTGGGCATCCGCATCACCGATTTGCCGGCAACGCCAAACCGCATTCGCAAGGCCCTCAATAACAGGGCCGGCGGATAAGCTCACTCATCCGCCGGCCGCAGGTCCTGCACGTTCAACTGCAGGCGCACCTGCCCGTTCCACTCGTTCTCTTCCAGATGGAAGGCAATATCCACCCATGCCGGCAGGACCTCGGCCGCCGATCCCATGCCGAAGGCGATGGCATCCCACTGCCGCATGCCGTCGGACAGTTGAAGCTTCAGGTGACGGTTGTCCGCACCAACGGGCCGCGCCGAGAGCACCTGCACCCGCCGGCTGGCCAGCAGTGGCGGCTGATTGCCGTAGCCGAATGGCTCAAGCTGACGCATCATCTCCAATGCCGCCCAATCCAGCGCCTGCAGGTCCACCACCGCATCAATCAACAGGGTGGGTATTAGCTCCTGCCCCTGCAGGTGCCGGCCGGCGATCTCCTCCAGCTCGCGCGCCAGATCCGCGACGCGCGCGGTCTCCACGGTAAAGCCGGCGGCCGCGGCATGCCCGCCGTGCCGCACCAGCAGTCCTTTCTCACTGCATCGGTCCAACGCCTGGGTGATGTGAAATTCCGGGATACTGCGGGCTGAACCATGACTCACATCCTGCCCCAGCTCCACCACAATCGCCGGCCGATAGTAGGTCTCCGCCAGCCGGCCGGCGACCAGCCCCACAATGCCCTGGGGCAGTTCGGGATGGGCGAAGAAAAGCAGTTCGCCCAGCGCTTCCCTCTGCATCAGTTCCGTCAGCGCCAACTGCAAAGCCCAATCGGTGAGCTGTTGGCGTTGGCGGTTGAGCTGGCCCAACTGCCGCGCCAATCGCGCAGCTTCCACCGGCTCCTGTGCGGAAAGCAGGTTGTAGCTCAGCATGGCGGAGTCCAGTCGGCCGGCCGCGTTCAGCCTCGGCGCCAAAATCCATGATACAGCAGTGGAATCCACCCGACCAGGAGACAGGCCGGCCTCCCCCACCAGTGCTTGCAAACCCACGCGCGCCGGCTGATTGAGCCGGCGCAGACCCTCCGCGATCAGCAAGCGGTTCTCCCCCACCAGCGGCACCAGGTCCGCCACCGTCCCCAATGCCACCAGGTCCAGCAGGTCCCCCTCGGCCAACTGTGGCGGCGCACCACCCACCGGACACTGCCGCTCCACCCGCAGTAATGCCTGCGCCAGCTTATAAGCCACCCCAACGCCGGCCAGCTCGCGAAACCTGTACGGCGAATCCTCGCGGCGGGGATTGATGCAGGCCAGCGCCGGCGGCAGAACTGGGCCTACATGGTGATGATCCGTGACGATGATATCCAGTCCCAGGCGCCGGCCGTAGGCCACCTCATCCACGGAGCGAATGCCGCAGTCCACGGTAATGACCAGGCGAATGCCGGCCTCTGCCAAGGAACGCAGGGCCTCACAGTTCAAGCCGTAGCCTTCGTCCACGCGGTGTGGGATATAAGGCTGGACCCTCGCGCCCAGGGCACTGAGCGTCTCCACCAGCACGACCGTAGCCGTGACGCCGTCCGCGTCGAAATCCCCATATATCGCGATAGGTTCGCGCCGCTTGATGGCTTGACGGATGCGCGCTACCGCCTCATTCATGCCGGCGAGCTGAAAGGGATTGTCCTGGCGCACACGGCAGGACAGAAAGTCCTCCACATCCTCAACTGTGGTCAGGCCGCGGTTGTACAGCAACTGGACGATGAGCGGCGGCAGGAAATCCAGCCGCCGGAGGAAATCCATGGGCGCCGGCGGAGCGACCTGCCACCGCTTGCGCACCGGCCACTGCGTCGTGCTGAACGCCGAATCGCCTTCCATACCCTGCCTCGAACGAGGGTTCAGCGCGGCCCTGCCGGCCAGCCGATGCTGTCCCACAGCGCCGGCAGTCCCGCGATAGAGTCCACCACATAGTCGAACTCGCCAGCAGATGGCATCCGCCGGCGCGGGAGCGAGGTGGTACGCACGAAGATGGTGCGCAGGCCGGCCTGCCTGGCCCCGGCTAGGTCCACGTCCGGGTCATCAGAAACCATTGCCAACTGCGGGCAGGGGATGCCCATCTCCTCCGCCGGCAGTTGGTACGCCGTCAGCGCCGGCTTGCCCATCACCAGCGCCTGCTGGCCGCTGGCATACTCCAGCGCCGCGCACCAGGCCCCCACATCCAGGCGCGGCAGTCCATCTTCCGCTGTCCAGGATGGGTTGCGTTGAACAGCGATCAGACGGGCGCCGTTCAACAGCGCCCGGAAGGCGCGGTGCAGTAGCATGACGGGAAAATCATCCCCCAGGTCCCCCAGCACCACGTACTGCGGGGATTCGTCGGTCAGGGGGATGCCGGCGAACTCCTCCACGCCGCTCCCTTCCAGCAGGAGCCAGCATGCCGGCGCGCCCAGCCGGCGCAGATAAGCGGCAGTTACGGACGACGCCGTGTATATCTCATCCGGAGCAACATGGATGCCCAGCCGGCGCAGTCTCTCCGCCTCCACGGCCCGGCTCTTGCGAGTGACGTTGGTCAGCAGTCGAAAAGGCACGCCGCGCCGGCGCAGTGCATCCATAGCCTCGCCGGCCCCTGGGATAGGCCGATCGCCGATCCGCAGGACACCGTCAATATCAATCAGCAGGCCGCGCAGAGGAAGACCCGACATCCGGTCCGTTCTCCTTCAGCCAGCTCAGCAGGGCCTGGGCAACACGTTGGTCCACCACAGACAAGGGGTACTGCATGACCTCCGCCGGCGCCACCCACCGCCAATCCTTCACTTCCAGTTTCTGGGGGATGCCGCGCACCGGCCGGCAGTGAAAGGCGTGCAGGGTGATGCGCTTATGGGTGTAAGCGTGCGGCACGCTGATAAGGTGCTCTCCTACCGCTATCTCCATACCCAGCTCTTCCTGGATCTCGCGCCGCAGGCACTCTTCCAGGCTCTCGCCGGCCTCGCGCGTGCCGCCCGGAAACTCCCACAAGCCCCCCAACATGCCCTCCTCAAGCCTCTGCGCCAGCAGTACCTTGCCATCCTGCCAGATGACCGCCGCGCTCACGTCGTAATGGGGAACCCGCCGGCGGGGTGAACGCATGGGAATCACTTCCTGCCGACCCTGCAAATGTGCTTGACAGCTCTCCCGAATGGGGCAGATGCCGCACGTCGGCGATTTCGACACGCATATCAGCGCGGAAAGGTCCATCAGCGCCTCGTTGAAAGCGCCGGCACGGCCGGCGGGCAGGATGCGCTCCCCGAACGCCCGCAGGGCAGACTCCGCGCCGCGTTCCCTCAGCGGCTGATCTAATCCCATCCAGCGGGCAAGCACCCGCCGTACGTTGGCGTCCACCGCCAAGTAGTCCTGCCCAAAGGCCAGGCTGAGGACAGCATGGGCGATATACTCGCCGATGCCCGGCAGTGCCAGGAGAGCACCGCGTTCCGCCGGCACCTGGCCGGCGTGCCGCTCCATCATCCGCCGCGCCGCGGCATGCGCGTGGCGCGCCCGCGCATAATAGCCCAGGCCCTCCCACGCCTTCAGCACGGCATCCAGTTCGGCCTGCGCCAGCGCCGAAACATCCGGGAACAAGCGGATAAAGCGCTGGAAATAGGGGATGACTGTGGGCACACGGGTCTGCTGGAGCATTACTTCAGCGATCCAGACCTGGTAGGGATCGCGCCGGCCGGCTGTGCGCCAGGGAAGCCGGCGGCCGTTCTCCGCGAACCAGGCCAACAGCCGCTCTATGTCTGCCGTATAGGACTGCTGTGTCATGGAGATTCTCGCCCGGGTTCAGGATATCCATAGAGATTATACCATGCCCTACACTGTCGGCCAACCTACTTCCTCGCCTGCCTGCGAGGAGAAGGCTGAGGATGGGGTACGCCCCCATCACACCCACCAATTGCGCGTGCTGTCCTGCAAGAACGGGTTGTGCCGGCGCTCCTCGCCCACCGTCGTCTCCGGGCCGTGACCCGGATAAATCACCGTCTCATCCGGCAGGGTGAGGATGCGGCTGCGGATACTCTCCAGCAACTGCTCGAAATCCCCGCCCGGCAGGTCGGTGCGCCCCACGCCGGCGCGGAACAGCAGGTCACCGTCAAAGGCGACGCTGTGCCTCTGGCTCCAGAACGTGACACAGCCAGGGGTATGGCCGGGCGTGTGCAGAACGGTCAGCACCTCATTTCCAAAGTGTATCTCATCGCCGTCTTCCAGCCAATGGGTGGGCATGGCCGGCGCCGGCAGGAAGATGCCGAAAAATCCCGCTCCACCCCGGGCGCGGTACAGCGGTTCGGAGGCGCGATGGGCCGCGATGTCCGCGCCGACGGCGGACTGCACGCCGCCGTTGCCGGCGATATGATCGAAATGCCCGTGCGTGTTCAATATCCACCTCACCACCAGCCGCAGGGCCTGAATGCGCGCCACAACGGCCTCCGGACTGCCACCTGGGTCAATCACCACCGCTTGCCGCGTCTCCTCATCCGCCACCAGGTAGCAGTTGGTATGCAGGCCAGGGACTGCGGTCACGTCCACCACTTCGATCAGCACGCTCATCCCTCCACGAGTCTGCAAGATAGCCCGTATTATATCGGCAGGATTGCGAGCGTCAATTTGACGCCGGCGCGCTGCTCATAGTATATTATATTCGTCATGAAAGCGCCGCAGAGATGACTGCGGCGCATCTGCTGTAGTACAGAGGCTTGATATATCATGAGAAGCTCGATATACGCCGGCATCGGTTTTCTCTAGCCCAGTGATCACCGATTGCAACATGAGCGATCACACTATCTGAAGGACTATCGGAGAGAAAACCAATGCTGGAGAAACTGAGCAAAATTGAAGAACGATATGAGGAGCTGGGCCGGCTGATGGCCGACCCGGCGGTCGCCTCTGACCCAGATAAGCTTATCGCCTACGCGCAGGAACGCGCCGAGCTGGAGGAAATCGTCGAGACATTCCGCGCCTATAAGGCCCTGCTGGAAGAAATAGAGAAGACCCGCCAGCTCCTGCGCGAGGCGGACGACCCGGAGCTGGAGTCGCTGGCCCGCGATGAGCTGGAGGCGCTGGAAGAGCGCGAGCGCGAGCTGGACAAGCAGTTGAAGCGGCTGTTACTGCCTAAAGACCCGCGCGACGAGAAAAACGTCATCGTGGAGATTCGCGCCGGCGCCGGCGGGGACGAGGCCGGCCTCTTCGCCGCCGACCTGTTCCGCATGTACTCCCGCTACGCCGAAAAACAGGGCTGGAAGGTGGAGGTCATCTCCCGCAACGAGACGGGTATCGGCGGCTACAAAGAAATCATCTTCCTGATCAAGGGCAGCGGCGCATATTCCCGCCTGAAGTACGAGAGCGGTGTGCACCGCGTCCAGCGCGTCCCGATCACGGAGGCCAGCGGCCGCATCCATACATCCACCGCTACCGTTGCGGTCCTGCCGGAAGTGGACGAAGTGGAGGTGGACATTAACCCGGATGACCTGCGCATCGAGGTCTTCCGCTCCCAGGGGCACGGCGGCCAATCGGTCAACACCACCGATTCCGCCGTCCGCATCACCCATATTCCCACCGGCATCGTAGTAAGCTGTCAGGACGAACGCTCCCAGCTCCAGAACAAAATGCGCGCCCTCTCCGTCCTGCGCGCCCGCCTGTATAATATAGAAATGGAAAAACAGCGTCAGGCCATCGCGGAAGCACGCCGCGAGCAGGTGGGGACGGGCGAGCGGAGCGAGAAAATCCGCACCTACAACTTCCCGCAGAACCGGGTGACCGACCACCGCATCGGTCTGACGACTTACCGGCTGGAAGACGTGCTGGACGGCGAACTGGACGAGTTCATCGAGGCGTTGATTGCCGACGACCAGGCCACGCGCCTGGCGCAGATGGAAATGGCCAAAGTGAGTTGAGCGGTTCGGGAGATTCTCCGAGCATCGCGGAATGGCTGAAATGGGCGCGGGAGAGGCTCGCCGGCGCCGGCGCGGACTCGCCGGCGCTGGACGCCGAGCTTCTTCTCGCTCATGCGCTCCAGCGTGACCGGAGCTGGGTCTTGGCACATCCGGAACACATCATGACCCCATCGGAACGAGCACTGGCGGAACAACTGGTGGGCCGGCGCCAGCGCCGCGAACCCCTGGCCTATATCCTAGGCTCTCAGCCCTTTTTCGGGCTGGACCTGCTGGTCACGCCGGCCGTGCTCATCCCCCGCCCGGAAACCGAGGAGCTGGTAGAACGCGCCATCCAGTGGCTGAACCAGCGCTCCGCCGGCCGGCGGGACGTACTTGCCTCCCTGCGCGTGGTGGATGTGGGCACTGGCAACGGCGCCATCGCCCTCGCCTTGGCATACGCCGTCCCTGACCTGCGGGTAATCGGGGTGGATGATTCGGAACCGGCCCTGGAGGTCGCGCGCGCGAACGCCCGCCGGCTGGGCCTCCACCAGCGCGTCTACTTCGTGGCCGGCGACCTGCTCCTGCCCTTCGCCGGCCCTTTCGACCTCATCCTGGCCAACCTGCCTTACATCTCCAGCGCCGAACTTCCCACGTTGATGCCCGAGGTCAGCCAGTACGAGCCCCGCCGCGCCCTGGACGGGGGGAGCGACGGGCTGGAACCGCTCCGCCGGCTCCTTGCCCAGGCGTGCACCCGTCTCACTCCAGGCGGCGCGCTGATGGCGGAGATCGGCGCGGAACAGGGAGCGCCGGCCCTTGCGGCCGCCAGCCAGCTTTTGCCGGACTGCCGGGCGCGTGTGGAACAGGACCTGGCCGGCCGCGACCGCATCCTCATCGTGGAACGACCAGAATAGGAAAGAGAACTATGCCTTACCGCCTGATTGTCGCAGACCTGGATGGGACGTTGATGGGGGACGATCTGGTCATCCCCGATGAAGTCGTGGCGGCGGTACAGGAGGTCGTGGCCGCCGGCCTGTACTTCACCATCGCCACCGGCCGCACCTTCGCCGGCGCCCAGCCCTTCATCCGTCGGCTGGGGGTCAATGCCCCGGTCATCCTCTACCAGGGTGCCGAAATCCGGGACCCGGTCTCGGGCGAGGCCATCTACCAGGCCTGCATCCCGCTGGAATGGGCGCGCGAACTGCTGGCAGTGGTCAAAGAGGCCGGCGTTCACGCCAACGTCTTCCTGGAGGACCAACCCTTCGCGGAAGCGTATACCCGCGAGGCAGAGCTGTATGAGCAAATTGACGCTGTGCGAGTCCAGATCGTCGGCGATTTGCTGGCGTTCCTCCAGCACTCGCCCACCAAAATCATGCTGGTGGGAGAGCCGGCGCAGTTGGCAGACATGGCTCCCGCGCTCCAACAGCGCTTCGCCGGCAGACTGCGCCTGACCCGCTCTCACCGCCACTTCCTGGAAGCGGTGCCCCTGGGCGCCAATAAAGCGCGCGCCTTGGCCCGTTTGGCGCGCCACCTAGGCGTACTGCGCCACGAGACGGTGGCGATGGGCGACAATGATAACGATGCCGATATGATCGCCTGGGCCGGCCTGGGCATCGCCGTGGATAATGCCAGCCCCTCTGCCAAGCAAGCCGCCGACGTCATTGCTCCCTCGGTGGAGCGGGCCGGTGCCGCCTGGGCCATCCGCCAACTGGTGCTACAGGAGCCTCCCCTTCCCAACCTCGCTGGTCAACGTCGTTGCAGTGTTCCGCCTATGGAAAGCCCGCTCTGCCCGGCTGGCGATCCCGACTGCATCGCCCGCGCGGTGGAGATTCTGCGCGACGGGGGCGTGGTAGCTTTTCCCACCGACACCGTCTACGGGCTGGCCGCCGACGCACGCCTCCCTGACGCCGTGGCGGAGCTGTACATCGTCAAGCGGCGCGCACCAGACAAGTTCATCCCCATCCTGATCGCGGATGAAGCCGATTTGCACCGCTTCGTCAGCCAAGTACCCGACGCGGCGCGCCGGCTGATGGAAGCCTTCTGGCCCGGCGGACTGACGCTCATTTTGCCCGCCGCTCCCAACGTACCGCCCATTATCACCCCCGGGCCAGGCATCGCTGTGCGCATGCCGAATCACCCGGTGCCGCTGGAGCTGATCCGCCGGCTGGGCGCGCCGCTGGCCACCACCTCCGCCAATATCAGCGGGATGAAAAGCCCCAGCACGGCGCAGGAAGTGTTCGAACAGCTGGGCCGGCGGGTGGACCTCATCCTGGACGGCGGCCCAACTCCTGGCCCGATACCATCCACCATCGTGGATTTCACTGCATCGCCGCCGCAGTTACTGCGCGCCGGCACATTGGCCGCGGCCGAAATCCGCCGGCTGATTCCTGACCTCGTGGTCCCTTGACGTACATCATATTGTGAGGAACACACATGGCTGACACACGCAAGATCGCAGTGGGCGCCGACCACGGCGGTTACGAGCTGAAGGGTGTGATCGTGGAGCATTTACGGCAGTCCGGCTATGTGGTGCAGGACTTCGGCACGCACGGGCTAGAGTCAGTAGACTACCCCGATTATGCCTATCAGGTAGCGCGAGCAGTTGCCGCCGGCGAATATGACCTGGGCATTCTCATCTGCGGCACCGGCATCGGCATGAGCATCGCCGCCAACAAGATCGTGGGCGTGCGCGCTGCCGTCTGCGGCGATACGTATTCCGCGCGCATGAGCCGGCTCCACAACAACGCCAACATTCTCTGTCTCGGCGGGCGTGTCCTTGGTCCCGGGCTGGCGCTGGACATCGTGGACGTCTGGTTGCGCACCGAGTTCGAGGGCGGTCGACACGCCCGACGCGTGGAGAAAATCCGCCAGATGGAAGCCAGCCGGCGCTGAGCCTCATCCGTCGGAGTGCAGATTATGTTAATCGGGATTGACGCCAGCCGCGCTGCAGTCGTTCAACGCACTGGCACCGAGCGCTACTCCTTAGAAGTCGTGCGCGCCTTGCTGGCAGTGGACAGCCCGCACCGCTGGCGGCTCTATTTCCGGGAACTGCCCTCCCCTTCCCTCCACTCCTGGACCGGCTCCGCTGAGGTGCGCGTCATCCCGTTCCCCCGCCTCTGGACCCATATCCGGCTTTCATGGGAGATGGCCACCCACCCGCCGGACATCCTGTTCATGCCGGCGCACGTCCTACCCATCATTCATCCGCGCCGCAGTGTGGCCACGATCCATGACCTGGGCTACCGCTGCTTCCCCGAGGCCCATCCGCCGGCCGCCCGACTGTACCTGGAACTGGGCACCCGCTGGAACGCCCGACAGGCGCGGCGCGTCGTCGTGGATTCCCAGGCCACGCGCGCCGATTTGGAGCGGTTCTACGGAACGCCGGCCTACAAAATCCACGTCATCTACCCCGGGCATACAAGCTGGATCCAGCGGGTCGAGGACCCGGCGCGCATCCGCTCCGCACAGGAACGGCTGGGGATCCCCGAGCAGTACATCCTTTACGTCGGCACCATTCAGCCGCGCAAAAACCTGGTGCGCCTCATCGAGGCATATGTCAGCCTGCGCCGGCGCTGGCCGGCCGGCTCCGAACCGCCGCACCTGGTGCTGGGCGGCAAAATGGGCTGGATGACGCAGGATATCGTCAGAGCGGTCCAGCACAGCGGCCTGGAAAACCTCGTGCACCTTGTGGGCTACGTGCCCGACGAGGAACTGCCGGCCCTGCTCAGCGGCGCACTGGTTTTCGCCTTCCCCTCGCTCTATGAAGGGTTCGGCTTCCCGGTGCTGGAAGCCATGGCCTGCGGCACGCCGGTAGTTTGCTCGAATACATCCTCCCTGCCGGAAGTGGCCGGCGATGCCGCCCTGCTGGTGGACCCGCTGGATGTGGAGGATATTGCCAGCAGCCTCCTGCGGGTCTTCCAGGACGAGGAACTGCGTCGGCGCATGGTGGAAGCCGGCTACCGCCAGGTCCAGCGCTTTTCCTGGCAGAATACTGCGCGTGAGTTACTGGAACTGTTTGAAGAGCTGGGAGCAGAGCCGGCATGACCTCCCCGACGCGCCATGATGCACTTTCCCAACCGCCCGTTCTCCATCTCCGGTCCATCCTGGTCGTCAAGCTGGCCGATATCGGCGATGTGATCACCAGTACGCCGGCCCTACGCGCCCTGCGGCAGACCTACCCCCAGGCACGGCTGGACATCCTGGTAACCCCGCACTCTGCGCCGGCGCTGACCGGCACAAGATTGGTGGATGATATCATCCGCTTCGACAAGTTTCAGTTCGACCGGCCGGCAGATGCGCTCCGGCCGGCATCCCTGCGCACCGCAGTCCGACTCGCCGCGACGCTCCGTCGGCGCCGCTACGACGCAGTGGTCATCCTACACCATCTCACCCTGCCGTTCGGCCGGCTGAAATATGCCGCGCTGGCCTTCGCCGCTGGTGCTCGGATGCGCGCCGGCCTGGACAACGGGCACGGCTGGTTCCTCACCCATCGCGCGCATGATGCCGGCTTTGGCGCCCTGCACGAGGTGCAGTACTGGCTCCAGGTCGTCGGGGCCCTGGGCGCCCGCACCGATGACCTCTCCCTGTCCGCCCCTATCGCCCCCGAAGCAGAGGAATGGGCGGAACAGGTCCTGGTGCGCTGGATGACGGCGGTCGGCCGCCGGCCTTTCGCCGTCATCCATCCCGGCTCCGGCGGATACAGCCTGGCCCGGCGCTGGCCGGTGGAGCGCTTCGCCCAGCTAGCGCGCGAGCTGATGCGCCGGCACGATCTGGGCCTTGTGCTGGTCGGAACCGCCGGCGACAACGTCGAAGAGCTGGCCCGCCAGTGCCCTGACACCGCGCTCAACCTGGCCGGCCAGACCTCCCTGCCCCAACTTTCCGCCGTGCTCCGCCGCGCCGCGCTTTTCGTGGGGGCCGATTCCGGGGTGATGCACCTGGCCGTAGCCGCCGGCGCCCCGGTCATCGCGCTCTTCGGCCCCACCAATGCCGACGCCTGGGGTCCCTGGACCGCCGGCAGAAGCCGCGCCATCGTCCTGCAGGCCGGCCTCCCCTGCCAGCCGTGCGCCTATGTGGGATATGCCATCGGCCGGCGTGAGGGCTGTTCTACCATGGAGTGCATGCACGCCATCCAGGTGGAGGATGTCCTGCGAGCTGTGGAAGCAATCCTTGCGCCCCGCCCGGAGGAAGCATGACGCCTGCATCCCTACCCGCCGTCCGCCTGCTGGGAATACCGGTCCATCTGGTGACCCCGGAAGAGACGCTCCAGCGGATGGAAGCATTCGTGGAGGACGGCCGGCCGCATCACGTGGTCACCGTCAACCCTGAATTCATCATGGCCGCCCGCTGCAACGCGGAATTTCACCGGGTGCTGAATGCCGCGCACCTGGCCCTGCCGGACGGCATCGGTGTGGTGTGGGCCTGCCGGCTGATGGGGTATCCCCTGCGCCAGCGGGTCACTGGGGTAGATACCGTGCAGGCGGTTGCCAGGCTGGCCGCCCGCCGGGGATGGAGCTTGTTCCTCCTGGGGGCCGCCCCCGGTGTCGCCGAGCAGGCCGCGGAGGTGCTTCGGCAGGCCAACCCCGGACTGTGCATCGCCGGCACCTATGCCGGCTCGCCGGCGCCGGCGGAAGAGGACCATATCGTCGGGATGATCCGGGCCGCCTCCCCGCACTTCCTATTTGTCGCCTACGGCGCACCCCAGCAGGACCTCTGGATCGCCCGCAATCTGGCCCGGCTGGGGGTGCCGGTCGCGATGGGAGTGGGTGGAACCTTCGACTTCCTGGCCGGCCGGGCGCGCCGTGCGCCGGCCTGGATGCAACGCGCCGGCCTGGAATGGCTCTACCGCCTGATCCAGGAGCCGCGGCGCTGGCGGCGCATGCTGGCCCTGCCCCGCTTTGCCCTCTGTGTGCTGTGGGAGCACGGCATACGCCGGCGCAACCGCTGAGAACTGCCGGCGGGGATTTCTGGTGCCCTATTCATTGACAAACCTGCCGACTTCGCTATAATAGCAACGCGTGTAATGAACACCTTGTTCCGGGGAGAACAAGGGGTGTGAAGGAGCGGAACCGTGGAAGGACGTCGGGCTGGCACGCCACCTTTGCAAAAACCTGGCGCCCTGGCTGAACAACTCTCTCGCGGCCAGCGCGTGGAAGGTATTGTCACCAAGATCACCGAATTTGGCGCCTTTGTGGATATCGGTATCGGCCGCGACGGCATGATTCATATCACCGAACTGAGCCTCGGCTCGGTGGAGAAGGTCTCCGACGTGGTGCAGGAAGGTCAGCAGGTCGTGGCCTGGATCAAAGAGATCAACCTCAAGAAGAACCGCATCAGCCTCACCTTGGTGGACCCCAACCGCAAGAAAATCCGCGACCTGAGCGCCGGCATGGTCGTCAAAGGCACGGTCACTCGCCTGGCGCCCTACGGCGCCTTTGTGGATATCGGGGCAGAACGCGAGGCCATGCTTCACGTGAAGGAAATGGGCACCGAGTACGTCAAGAACCCAAGCCAGGTCGTCAAACCAGGGGATACTATTGAAGCTCGCATCTTGGCGGTAGACAAGCGCCGCCGGCGCATTGACCTGACCATGAAGCCCGAGGAGCCGGCCGAACCCGAGCCGGCCCCGGAGCCCGCGGCCGCGGAACGCACCCCGGCACAGCAGGAAGAGGAACATGTCCCCACCCTGATGGAGCTGGCCCTGCGGGAGGCGCTGGAGCGCCAGCAGCAGAAGGAGCGCAAAGCCCGCAAACGGAAAGAACAGGCAGAGGCCGGCGACACCGAATACGAGGAGCTTCTCTCCCGCACGCTGGAACTGCACCGCCAGGGTTCCTGAGACACAACTACCAATCGGTCACCTCCCTGGTCGGCGCACAGGCCGGCAGGACAGCCAGCCTGTGCGCCTTGTTTTCCCCACTTTCTGAGGGCGCAGCCTGGCGGATGAAGCCACGGCAACAACTGCGAAGCCTGCGCAGGCCGACTTTGCAGGCACAGCCGCAGTTTCAACTGCCAGGCGTAACGAGGATTGTTCATATGCGCGCACCGTTCACAGAATTGTACCTG
>CALIBQ010000032.1 GCA_938049385.1 uncultured Anaerolineae bacterium | reverse complement strand
AATGGCTATCGATGTTCTCGCACACTGGCAGCGCATCGCCATTTGGGATCTGCTGGCGCAGCCTCCAGCTGGATACCACAAAGTCCCCTACGATAACGACGGATTCATGATGATTGTAGACAGGGTCTACGCTACACTGGCACGCGGCGCCCGGCCGGAGTGGAACTTCATTGTGTCTCGTCAGGGTCGCCCGGCATGCAGGATCATGGCCCCAACGTTTGAGCAAACTGACATCGAGGACCGGAAGAACCGCATTTACAGACTCCGTTGGGAAGCCACGTTTAAAGGAGCCGTCCACGAAGTCGTGGTAAACGGTTATCTCACCGTAGAGTTCATCCCGCCGGCCGAACAAAGGCTGGGGACCGGGATTGAGTTCACCTACGGGTGAGGGGGTGAGATAGATGCCGAACATCGAGACTAAAGTGCACTTTAGCGATCGCGTGCAGGTCCACGTAGACGGGAACCCGGTTGATCTGCCTGCAAAAAGATCCGACTGGGTGGAATTCACATTTGACGGCGACATTTCCACCCTACGGGAGTCCGTCTACGGCGGCGGCGAGCGCGTGGTCTCCGTGGTCACGAAGGGCACACTCACGCTCCGCGTCCTGGCCACGTCGCGGTTCGTGCGCGATGTGGTGCCTAAACTGGTGGAGAAAACACAAAACCAAGGGTATTTCCCCATCACCGTCAAAGATGAGAACAGGGACAGCAAAATCACGATCGTGACCGATTTCGGCGGGATCGTGCGCGAACCCGTGGTGAAACGGGGCTCTCCCGAACTCGACGAGGTAGAGGTTGTACTCGACGGGTTCTGGTACATCGTGCGGTGACGGAGGGAGGTGATCCATGGGCGAGGCGTTGGAACGCGCCCTCCGGGAGCGGGATGAGTTCACGCCGCAGACGCGCATGGTCACGTTCCGCAACATGACGTACACGCAGATCGAGCCTACGCTGGCTGAAGCTTTGGAACTGCTGGATGCATACATGGACATCACCATGGAGACCTCCGAGGGCCGCAATGTAATGCGGGTGCGCCTCCGCGAGAGCGAGTATCTCGCCGCCGTTTGCCAACGATTTTTCCGCCCGCCCATCGATGTCCGCAGCGTGCCCGCGCGGTATTACCCGGAGCTGAGGGCGTTGGTGGATGACTGGGAGCGGTGGGCGGGAATCACGTTGCTGCGCGACGTCCTCCGGGGACAGGCTAACGCGGGATGACATCCGCCGCCGCGCGGAGCGGCGGATGCTGCTCTGGGCCGTCCTGTTCTCCGGCAGGGCGGTGCTGTCGTGTGAGGACTGGTGCCGCATGCCTCTCCGGCTCGCGCTGGAGATGCTAGCGGCACTAGAGATCTGGGCAGACTGGCAACGCAAACAGGAAGAATCGGCCGCTACGGCCTCCCGCCCATGGTGGGAGGCCTCCCTTCCCATCCTGCCCCGCCCAGGAGGCGATAGCTCATGATCCGTTCGCTTAAAGCACGTATTGAGCTGACTGCCGATCAGGCCATTGCCCAGCTGCAACGGTTGAATGCCGATTTCGACGCTGCGGCCGGGCGCGTGGCCCGACTACAGCACGCCACGACGCGGTACGGAGAAGCCGCGGCCCAGGCGGTTCAACAGACAACATCAGCGTTTGCCGCAGCGCGCACGTACATCAGCGCTCTCGCGGATGCCATCGAACGGTACCGGCTCCGACTGAGCATCGCCGCTGCGGCGGGAATCGCCGCCATGCGGGCGGGAACGCAGGCCGCCATGGCGGCGGAAAACACCCTCGCTGCCCTGCGGGCCGTATACGGCGATCTGACCAGCGACATCATGGCGTGGGCGCAGGCGTGGGCTCACGCCCACGGTTATGCGGCGAGCTCCGTTTTTCCCCTCCTCGCTCAAAGCCAGGCTCTGTTGCTCAGCATGGATCTCAACGCGCGAAAAGCTGCGGATTACAGTAAGCGCCTCGTGCAGTTGGCCGCGGACCTGGCCGCGTTTGCGGGTGTGCCCATTGAGCAGGCCATGGACGCCGTGACCCGCGCTCTCGCCGGACAGACCCGCGCACTCGTCAGTCTGGGAATTGTTCTCCGCCAAGAGGAATTGCGCAGGGAAGCGCGGCGGCTGGGGTATCGACGGGAGCTGGCCC
Organism: uncultured Anaerolineae bacterium; assembly: GCA_938049385.1. GTDB lineage: Bacteria > Chloroflexota > Anaerolineae > JACIWP01 > JACIWP01 > JACIWP01. The sequence goes on along the minus strand of CALIBQ010000032.1, from coordinate 3,240 downwards.
AGTTGACGGAGGCGCAACGCGCGCATGTTGTGCTTTCCGCACTGATGCGCAACGCCGCGCATATCCAGGGGTATCTCAGCGAACATATGGAGCTCGGAGCCGTACGTATGCGACGGCTGCGCGAGGCCGTGCGGGAGCTGCGCGAGGAGATGGGTCGAACATGGCAGAACATTGTGGTAGCCCTAGCTGGGCCGTTGGCGCAATTCATTGAGTGGCTCACCCAGCGGCGGCCGTTCGTGACGGCCATCGCGCTGATCACCGGCGTAGGCACCGCGCTTGCGACGCTGCTGGCCCAGGTGGGGTGGGCAATCTGGGGCTGGCGGCAGCTGACTCAAACGCTGATCGGCGCGCGGCTGGTGGCGCTGTTGCGTGCGCCATTCGCCATGGTGGGCGGTGTCGTACGCGGAGTAGGAAGCGTAGCCCTGTGGGCGGCGCGGCATATCGCGGGGTTGGTCGCAACAATGGCGCGGGTGGCGTGGACGGGGATTGCAGCAGGCATACGTGGGATCGGCGCGGCGGCCGTGTGGACGGGACGGGCCATCCTGGGTTTAGGCCGCGCGGCAGCAGCGGCCTTGCCGCGGCTGGGGCTATGGATCGCGACGGCAGCCCGACACATTTGGGCTCTCATCACGGCCGGCTCAGCTCTGTTGCGCATTCCTGTGGTCTGGCTGGCCACGGGTCTGCGCGGGATTGGTGCAGCGGCCCTATGGGCGGCTCAGAAATGTGTGATTTTCGGCCGTGCGGCGTGGGCCGCGTTGGCCCGGTTGCCCGCATTGGCGTTAGCAGGGACTAAATCTCTTCTTGCGCTAGGGAAAGCAGGCTGGATCGCGCTGGTGGCCCACCCGTGGGTGGCAGCTGTAGGGGCGTTGGTGGCTGCGTTGGGCGGGTTGGTGTATGGCATTTACCGGGTCGTTCAGGCCATGGGCGGATTCCGCGAGGCCATGCGCAAAACATTTGAGGCTGTTCGGGACGTCACGGGGCGCATCAGTCGTGCTCTAGCCCACACGGTACGGGTGCTGGCAGATTTCGCGCGGCGAGTTGGAGAACGCATTTCCGGAGTGTTTCGTGCTGCCTGGACGGGGATCCTGCGCGGCGTGAATACTGCTGTGCGCGTATTCATGACCGTGTTAAGTCGCGTTTTAGGCTGGATCCCCGGGCTGGGCGACAAGATTTACGCGGCGCTATCCCAATTTGACCCGCTGGTTCCCCTGATTTGGGCCATCCGGGCACGGGCGCCCGAGCTGGCCACGGAGGTGGAGCGAATCGCCAATGTGGTGCGCGCGGCGCGTCCCGAATTGCACGGGCGCGAGCTTCTGGAGGAGTTTATTGCCCAGATTCGCCGCGCGCGGCCCGAGCTAGAAGAGGCCATCGAGGAGTTTATTGTTCCCATCCGCTTACAGCTGGAAGCCCGCAGCCCGCCGCGGGCTGGGCCGTTGCGGGAGATCGGCGAATGGGGCGAGGGGTTGATGCGCGAATACGCCGGCGCGCTGGCCCGGGGCGCACAACATGTGGCCCGTACACTGACCCAGGAGGTGCTTCCCGGAGTAGCTCGTGCAATTCGTGCCGTTGAGGACTACATTTTTGCCCCCCAATTCACAGCCCCTAAAATCCCCTCCGCCCAACAGGCCGCAGTCCAACCCACCCCTCAACCAGCGGAGCCCGTTTTAGGCCGTTTTATCAGGGCAAACTTCTCATCCCCGCTGACGCGCGAAATCCGCGAACGACACGAGGTTCTGACGCGCGAATTTCGGCCGATCCCCCTTCGGCCGGCGTTTGCGGGCGGCCCGGCGATCACGGTAAACGTGGGCGGGATTCACGTTCACGTCAGCGGCGCGCCCGCGGCGGAGATGGGTCGGCGGCTGGGGGAGGAGATCGCCGCCAAACTCGTGCACCGCGTGCGGGCGGAGATCCAGCGGTGGCTCGTGGAGGCCCTTGGGGCCGAGGAAACTCTACATATGCCCGACGAGCTGGAGTAGACCATGCCTGGGCTGTGGGAACGACACATTCGCGTGGACTGGGGCGCGGGCGGGTTCTCCGCGGAGTTCGAGTGGCACTGGCCCAGTCGCCGCCGGCGTTATTTGGAATTCGAGGCCACGTTTGAGAAAGACGGCACACAAAATACGGCGTCGTTAAGTGTATGGAATCTATCGGACGACGTTCTGGCTAGGTATTACGAGGTCCTCCGCCAGGCCGGGCTCGGCTCGGAGTCGGAGGAACGTGAAATGCAGGAGGTCATTCCGTATATGCGTATTTACGCGGGCTGGGGCGAGGATCCCCCGCTCATTTTTACAGGCAAAATCGAGAAATTGCCGGAGAGCTATTTCGCCGGAGGCGACAAAATCACAGTGTTTTCTTTGGTAGATGACGAAGAGGGTCGGTTGCCGCGGTGGCGGTGTCCCGGGTCGCGCATGTCGTTCCCGCCCGGCACGCCCATTCGGGACATCATTGAGACGCTGATCGCGGAGCTGGGGCTACCCCTCGGCGCGCCCGTGGAGCCGGGCGTGAACTATCCGGTTAAAGAGGGGCGGAGTTTCGGCCCCGATACCCCCATCCGCGAGGCGCTCCGCGATCTGGCCCAGGAAACGGAGAGCGAGTTTTACGTGGTGAATTCGCACGTGTATTTCGTTCCGGCAGATTATGGCATTCCCACCGGACTCACCCTCAATCGGCGCACCGGACTGATCTGGATTGGACGGCCTATTCACTACCAACGCTGGGCCGGCACCGAGGAGTTAGTGTTCACCGCGCTCATCCATCCCCTGCTCACACCCGGCGCGATTGTCACCGTAGCAGACCGGTATTTCACGGGCACCGTACGCATTGAGGGCGTGCACATTCAGATTAATCGTTCCGCCTATTACGCGGAATGCCGTTGTATCGTGTGGGATGAAACCGCGGCTCGCGAGGCGCGGCGGGAGAAGGCGCGCGAGATTCTCCGGCAGCTACAGCGGGGGCGGGATCCCCGTATTTACGTCCCGCTGCAGTTGGACGAGAATTTTAACATTTGGGATCCTACGCCGTACGTGGAAAACCCGCCGCCACGAGATCGGGAATGGCTGGAGTGGCGGCCTGATGCGCAAGACGATCCATATTGGGATTTTGAGCGGCATCGGTGGGTGGATCCAAAATTGGAGCGTGAGCAGCAATGATCCTGAGTGAGATCACCGCCGCCGTGGGGCGGGCCGTGCAACAGGCCCAAGCGGCTGTGGCCATGCCGCAGAGGGTCTCTCCCCCGCCCCT
>CALIBQ010000031.1 GCA_938049385.1 uncultured Anaerolineae bacterium | reverse complement strand
TGTGCAGCAGGAGGTAGAGGCCTGGGCGAAGACCCGCAATGCGGCGCAGGCCACCGTCGAATGGCGCTTTACCACGACCGATGCTCGGCTTAAGTTCCATCGCCTATATCATCAATAATTATTGTGGTGAAGTAGTAGTTTATTTATAGCTCTAACGAATAGACGGCATTCTTTACGTTTCCTTTGGAGCTCTGTGGTGTGCATTGATGCTTGATACCTCGTGGATACTCATAGATGAGACCGACCATTTGGACTTAGGAGCTAAAATACCATGCGTTGTAGCAGGATCTGTATCTCCGAAAACATGAATGGAAACCGCTTCCGATAAAAACCTGCGGTGTCCAGGATAAAGACCACCTCCTATTAATTTCCAGAAAAGTGAATATAATCCTGGCTTTAACCATAGCGGAGGCATTTCGACTTTAATAACCATTGTTACTGGTGCGCCAGTATATCCTAATTCCCGACTAGCTTTGCCTAAGACCACCAGGTTATTGCCCATTTCATCTTGAATCAAGCAGTATAGTTGGAAGTGCGGCATCTCAGCATGGATCGACACTTGACAGGAAGCCTCAATCCCTGTTGCTTGATGGATTGTGATTAATTGAGTCATGCCATTAACACGAAGGTGATTGATACTTACATCTTGCTTGACATGAGCCGGATTATCAAGGTTCGCCAGTATTGATGTAGCATAAAATTGGACTCCTTGTACAGTATTGCCCAAAAAAGCGAGACAACCGCTCTCGAGTACCATTACACTGTTACATAGGTTACTTATCGCCGCCATGTTATGACTAACAAACAGCACTGTCCGCCCCTCGCCGGCCACCTCGCCCATCTTGCCCAAGCACTTCTTCTGAAACGCCGCATCCCCCACCGCCAACACCTCGTCCACCAATAGTATCTCGGGGTCCAGGTGCGCCGCCACGGCAAAGGCCAGCCGCACGTACATCCCGCTGGAGTAGAACTTCACCGGCGTATCAATGAATTTCTCGATCTCGGCAAAGGCCACGATCTCGTCGAACTTGCGGTCAATCTCCGCCTTCTTCATGCCCAGGATGGCACCGTTGAGATAAATATTCTCGCGCCCCGTCAGCTCCGGGTGAAAGCCGGTGCCCACCTCGAGGAGCGACCCAATGCGGCCGTAGACCTCGGCGCGGCCTTCGGTGGGTTCGGTGATGCGGGAGAGGATCTTGAGCAGGGTGGATTTGCCGGCCCCGTTCCTCCCGATGATACCCACCACCTCGCCGCGCCTGACCTCGAAGGAGACATCTTTAAGGGCCCAGATGAATTCGGAATGCGAACTGCGGATTTTTTCGGATTGCGGAGGGAGCGGCCGGCGCAGTTTGTTTAACAGGTGGCTGCCGGCGCCGGTGATCTTGTCGTACAACGTCTCGTAGCGCGGCCGGCCGGCGCTACCGATGCGGTAGCGCTTCGATAGATGTTCCACGCGAATGGCGATATCAGACATACAACCCCTCTTGATTGCGGATTGCGAAATGCGAAATCCGAATTCCACACCCTTCCTTACACCTCATCCGCGAAGGTCTTCTCCATCCGCCGGAAGTAGAACAGCCCGCTGATGAGAACGACCAGGGAAACGCCGGCCGAGACGACGATCATCCCCTGCGGCGGATTGGTGCCCAGCAGTGCCCAGCGGAATCCCTCTACCACACCTACCATCGGGTTCAGGCCGTAAATGGTGCGCCAGGGCTCCCCCAGCAGACTGCTGGGATACACCACCGGCGTAGCGTACATCCAGAACTGCACCAGGAAGGGCACGATGTACTTGATGTCGCGGTAATGCACGTTCAGGGCGGAAAGCCACAGCCCGACACCTAGGGCAGTGATAAGCGCCAGCAGGAGGAACGCCGGCAGTAACAGCAGGCCCCATGTCGGCCAGACCCGGTAGTAGACCATCATGCCCAGCAGTACCAGGAAGGCAATGCCGAAGTCCACCACCCCCGACAGCACCGCTGAAATGGGGATGACCAACCGCGGGAAATAGACCTTGCGGATGAGGTTGGCGCTCCCCACCAGGCTGTTGGAGGACTGGCTCAGGGCGTTGGCGAAGAACTGCCAGGGGAGCAGGCCGGCATAGTTGAAAATAGGGTACGGTACCCCCTCGGAAGGGATTTTGGCCAGCCGGCCGAAAAAGATGGAGAAGACCACCATGCTGAAGAAGGGCTGGATGATGGCCCAGGCGGCGCCCAGCGCTGTCTGCTTGTAGCGCACCCGGATATCGCGCCAGGTCAGGAAGTACAGCAGTTCCCGGTATTCCCACAGCTCCTTTAGCTTGACCGCCACCCAGCCGCGCGACGGCTCGATGACGATGATCGGTGCCGCCGGCCTCTCCGCTTCTACCTCCGGCTGGGCCAGCGCTTCCTCGACTGCTGTCTGCTCGATGGTCTCAATTTCCACGTTCGCTGTCATTTGCTCCAGGTATGCTTGGTTCGCTCTCGGAGTAGTTATCGGATTCTGAGCAGGCTCCGCCCATCTGACAAGAAACCTCGTCAGATGGGAATGATGGGATGTTCCATTCAGACCCGCGGCCGGCGGGGATCATTATCCGGGGTTATTGCGTTTGGTCGTCCCCTGGCCTCATAGGCAGGGAAATGGAGGAACTGCGGTGTTCTTTGCGGCGGCGCCGGCGTTCTTTGCGCCGCTGTCCATTGCCGTTATAGTAGGTATCGTCATAGTAATAATAATAGTAGTAGTAATATCCGCTGCCGCGCCCAGGCGTTTTATTAAGCACGGCGCCGACCAGGTTGGCGCCGGCATGGGCCAGGCTCTCCGCCGCCTGGCGCGCCGCCGCCTGGCGCGTCTTGCCGGCTTCCATTACTAACACCACGCCGTCGACCTTCGGTGCCAACACCAGGGAGTCCGCCAGCGGCAGGACGGGTACCGTGTCCATCACCACCACATCGGCCAGCCGGCCCAGCTCTTCAAGCGCATCGGCCATGCGCTGAGAGGCCAGCAGTTCAGTCGGGTTGGGCGGCAGGGGGCCGGCCGGCAGGAGCATCAGGTTCTCCACCGGGCTTTCCAGCAAATGGGCCTGCAGGTTCCCATCCAGCAGAGACTGGGTCAGCCCGCTCTGCGGACGTACCTGGAAGAGGCGGTGCTGGCGCGGCCGGCGCAGGTCCGCATCCACCAGGATGACCTTTTTGCCCGATTGAGCAATGGCGGCGGCAAGGTTCGCCGCAATGAAGGATTTCCCTTCCACCGGGCTTGGGCTGGTGACCATGATGGTATGCAGAGGGTGATCCACACTGGCGAACCACAGGTTGGTGCGCACCTTGCGGAATGCTTCAGTGATGAGGGATGAGGGATCATCGACGACAATCAGTTCGCCCCCACTCCCATTCATGGAGGGGATGGTACCCAGCGTGCCCAGGCCCAAGCTGTCCCGCACCTCGTCGGGCGTCTTGATGGTATCATCCAGGTATTCCACGAGGAAGGCGAGCGCGATGGCGGCTACCAGGCCGGCCGTCGCCGCCACCGCCGCGGTGTTCAGCGGCTTGGGGCGCACCGGGGAGGTGGGCGGCTGAGCGCGCTCGAACAGGGTCACGCTGTCCATAGTCTGGGCGGCGCTCAGACGCATCTTTTCGTAGGTCTGCACCAGCTCCGAATAGGTGGTGCGGTAGCCGGCCAGGATGCTCTCCAAACGCGCCATCTCCGTCTGATCCGCCTGAGAGCCGGCTTCTTTCAACCTCTTAAGCTGGCGCTGGGTTTCCTGCATGAGCACCGACAGCTCGCCGATCTGCGCCTTGATGTTTTCCAGCGACTCGGCAAAGCGCGCCTCCTGCAGGGCGCTGTTCTGACGGATAAACTCCTCGGCGATGGCATTGGCCAGGTCGGCGGCCCTCTGTGGGTCCGCATCCTCCACATCGAGCTGGATGAGCTGGGTGTCCTGTATCAGGGTCACGCGCACACGCTTGGCCAGCGATGCGGCTGAATCGTTCAGCCCCATTTGCTGGATAACTGCCTCCAGGACCGGCCGGCGGGGGATCATCGTGGAATAGGTGCGGGCCAACCGCTCGCTGGTCACGATGGCGTTATAGTCCGTGATGTCTCCCGACGGCGTGCGGTACACCAACAGGGTGGCCGAGGCACTGTATACCGGTGTGCTCCGAATGCTGATGACATAGGCGACCACACCGCATGCTATCGGTAGTAAGAGCACCAGAATCAACCATTTCCGCAGTATCCACCAGTACCGCCGCAGTTCGACTTCTTCCATGCGTCTCTGTTCCTCGACTTTGGGGCGGATGTTTCCCAGATCAAACAGCCCTCGGGATTTTTCACCTCTGCCAAGGCCGTGCAGGAAAAGTTACAGCTGTATTGGGGCGGACAGCTTCGGCCGGCCGGCCAGGGCCGCATGACCTTCAGCGGGGTTTGGAGGATTGGAACATGTCGCGGCTTTCCAACTGCTGGATGAAGCGCAGGCGTCCCTTCACTTTGATAAGGCGCACTTCGCCGAAAGGCCCGATGGCTGCCAGCGCGCGATCCACTTCCAGCACCTGCTCCGGCGTGAGAACCTTGAGCAGGTGCGCAAAACCGCCGGCACCCTTTGGTGGCTGTTCATCTGTCATGATACGCCATCCATCCTTTGCACATATCACTAACGGACCTGAGGCCGTGCCGGGGGCTTTCCACAGTCGGAGCAAGATTCGCCATGAACTGGACGATGGGCAAAAAACGAAAGGCCCCCGCGCGTTTCTCACCTCTGCAGGACCCCATCAGAGGCAGTGAGTTTTGTGAATATTATAGCGCTGAATCAGTGGTCTGACATTGCAGTTGTGTTGCAATTTTTCGAGACATCAGGGGATCACAAAAGCTGGGAGCAAAAAGCCCCGGGCACGCCATCAGTGCCCGGGGCGGTGTATCAAGCCACCCGCCGGCCGGGAATGGGCGGCCCGCCGGCGTACACCTCCTGCACTGCCATGGCCCCTATCGGCGTCCCCAGCACCCGCCGGCATCCCAGCCATTCCCCCTTCACCTGGAAGGATACCACCTCCAGGGTCAGCAGGTTGGCCGCCACGGGAGCGCCGGCCGGCAGTCCTGCCAGCTCCATGGCGTTCGGGTCAATGCGGCAGACCATAGCGCTTTCGCCGGCTGGCTGGAGCGACAGCGCCGGCAGAGCCAGGGGATAGCCGTCAGCATCCAGACAGGCCAACACCCGCAGAGCGGTCATCGGCTGGAAGGAGCGCTGTACGACGAGCGGCATGCGGGTATGCCGGCCGTTCAGCGCCGGCGGACGCGCCAGGGCTTTGGCCAGCATGTAGTCGGCCAGGACGCGGGTTTTCGGGATGCGGAAATGCCGCAGTACCTTCCGCACCTCGATGATGCCGGCGTTGCGGATGCCAGTGTAGGCGTTGTAGCGCAGGAGGTCTGTGCTCATGATGCGTTCCACATACGGGCCCATCCTCTGCCAGCCGGCAAAATCCCCCTGCAGAACCCAGCCCTCGAGGTCGGTAGTCATCACGATAATGCCCACGCGGGCATCCGCGTCCAGGTTGTTCACCGACTTGCGGAGCAAGAAATTGCCGAAAATGAGGCGGTCCGGCGCATCCTCCGCCGGCATGATGGAGGTGCAGGGCACGATATTGGGAACCCCATCGCTGGAGCGGGTGGCCAGGAACTTTGGCGTCATCTCCCCCACCAGTGCCTTCAGCAGATGTGCATCGTTCAACACGGGCATATCTTCCTCTCCTTTCATCTGTACGTCAGCCACATTGGAGCCGGCCCGGAAGCTCGCCGGCGCCGGCCTCTGCCGCTTCCACGCGCGTCGCCCCTGACCAGACGGCGGACGGCACCCGCGCCGCCGCGATGGCATGTAGGGCTTCCATCTCCTCCCGGGAAAGCAGGGGCACGCCCTCCAAGGCGTACGGTTTGTCCAGGCGGTGGTATTTGGGCTGGCCCAGGTTGGTGTACGCCAGCAAATCCCAGCGCTGAACGGTCGGCAGTTCTCGGGCGATGAAATCGGCCAGGGCGGCGATGTTCTCGGCGTCCGCAGTGTAGCCCGGGATGACCGGTGTACGGATCCACATGGGGATGCCTCGGCCGGCCATGCGGCGGGCGTTCTCCAGGATGCGGGCATTGTCCAGCCCCGTGCCGGCGCGATGGCGCTCGGGGTCAAATATCTTCAAGTCGTACAGCACCAGGTCAACATGCGGGAGCACCAACTCGTAGCGCTCCCAGGGGATGGCGCCGCTGGTGTCCAGCGCCACGGGAATGCCGGCCTGCTGACAATGCGCCGCCAGCGCCGCCGCGAATTCCGCCTGGAGCATCGGTTCCCCGCCGGAGAAGGTCACGCCCCCGCCGGAGGTCTCGTAAAAGACGGCATCCTTGGCGATTTCTGCGAACAGCTCTTCCACGTTCCAGCGCCGGCCGATGAGTTCCAGCGCGCCGGCCGGGCAGGCCGTGACACACTTCCCGCAGAGGGTACAGCGCCGGCGGTCAATGCGCATGCCGAAGGGCGTCAGTTCCAGCGCGCTGACTAGACAGGCGCGCAGACAGTCGCGCGCTCCAATACAGCGCACGTCGTACCACATCAGCTCCGGATGGGGGGATAAGCCCTCCGGGTTATGGCACCAGGCACAGCGCAGGGGACAGCCTTTGAAGAAGACGGTGGTGCGGATGCCCGGCCCGTCCTCCGTGCTGAAGCGCTGGATGTTGAAGGTGATTCCGGTCAGGCTCTGTGCCATCATTCCTCCGCCGGCCTGCCCTCACAGCGCATGGCTCTCGCGCGCGATGATCTCGTCCTGGATCTCTTTGCCCAACATCACGAAATAGGCGTTGTAGCCCGTGACGCGCACCAGCAGGTTGCGGTACGAGTCGGGGTCCTTTTGCGCCGCCCGCAGGGTCTCCGGGCTGACGATGTTGAGTTGGAGACAGGTGCCGCCGATCTTGCCGTAGGCCCGCAGGAGCGCGGCCAGCTTGCGGCGGTTCTCTTCGGAGCGCAGAAGGCTGGGCGAGAAGCTCATGGTATGGGACGCGCCGTTGGGCGCGGTTTCCAGTCCCAGGTGTCCCACGCTTTTAATGACCGCCGTCGGGCCGAGGCGGTCGGCGCCGTTGACCGGGCAGACGCCGTTGCTCAGGTACTGGCCGCGCCGGCGGCCGTCCGGCGTGGCCGCGGTGGAGGGCGCATAGGCGATCCAGTAGTTCCATGAGAGATACCCACCGCGATAGCGCTTGCCGGTCTCCGGCGTCGTGTACTGGAACGCCAGGGTGGTCCAGTACCGGCTGACCTCGCGGGCGGTGTCATCCACATACGGGTCATCGTTGCCGTACTTCGGCGCCTTGTGGATGAGCGTCTGGCGCAGGCTCTCGTAACCCTCGAAATTGGCATCCAGGGCGCGGATCAGTTCATCCATGGTGATGGCGCGGTCGTCGTAGACGAGTTTCTTGACCGCGGCCAGGCTGTCGGCGGTGGTGGCCAGGGCAATGCCTTCGACGGTGATGAAGTTGAAGCGGGCGCCGCCGGCGGTGATGTCTTTCCCGCTCTCCAGACAGCCGTCCACTATGGCGCTCAGGTAGGGGGTCGGCTCGAAGCGCGCCCGCCCGGCGTCGGCGATGTTGTTGGCCGCGATGAGCAGTTCTAGGATGGCCTTGAGCTGGGCCTTAAAGGCCTCGAAGAACTGCTCGAAGGTGGTGAAGGTGCGGGGATCGCCGGTGCGAGGACCGATCTGTTCGCCGGTGGCCGCATCGCGGCCGTCATGGAGCACCAGCTCCACAGCCTTGGCCAGGTTCAGGTTGACATCCACCGTGCCGGAGCGATCGCAGCCCTGCAGGGTGTTCTCCAGACAGCCGACCGGGGCATAATCCCAGAGCATATCCTCCGGCAGGCCTTCCCAGCGCAGGCCGGCGATGGAGTTTTCGTCGAAGTTCAGCAGGAAAGGACTGCCCTGCGCCTTTACTGCCATCTCCACCACTCGCTGGAGCAGGGGCGCCGGGGTTTTGGCGTGCAAGCGGATGTTGGGCTTCGGTTCCAGCAGGTTCATCTCCTCGATAACCTCGAGGATGAGCCAGGTCAGCTCGTTGCTGGCATCCTCTCCCTTCTCGTTCATGCCGCCCAGGGTGATGAGCTGGCCGAAAGAAGAGTTGATGCCCTGGTTGGTGCCGACCCAGCCCTGGAAGTCATAGGCATAGTTGTGCTTGATCCATAGGCACTGGAGCCATTCCTTAGCCTGCTCACGGGTCAGCCGGCCGGCCTCAATGTCGGCCTTGTAATAGGGGTACAGGTACTGGTCAATGCGGCCTGGAGAAAGGCCAGGGCCAGGGTAGCTCTCGGCGGCCATGACCAGCATATGGGTGAACCAGAGCGACTGAAGGGCCTCGGTGAAGGTCTCCGCCGGCTCCCAGGGCACCTTGCGGCAGATGCGGGCGATCTCCAGCAGTTCCGCCCGTCGCTGAGGGTCCGCCTCGCCGGCGGCCAGCCGTTCGGCCTCGCCGGCGTAGCGCCCTGCGAAGGCCCGCGCGGCCTCGGCACAGATGGAGATGGCGCGCGCCAGGTCGCGCCGTTCTTTGGAGGTAGAGGGATCGCCGACGACCGCATCAGCCTCGGCCTTGATTGTCCGGAAGCCCTCTCTCAGCACGCGCGGGTAATTCGGGATGAGATGCCCGGGCACCGCGCCGCAGTTGCCCACGCCCAGCCGGTTGAGCCGCTTGACCTCATCCATGAAGCGTTTTTCCATTTTAGAGAACTCTTGGGCCTCGGAGCGGGTCAGGGTGCGGGAGAGCGCGGTGTTGAAGTGGGAGCCGACAATGAGTTCGCCGTCCAGGATTTGCGCCGGCAGATACTGTTCGATGACGCGCTTGAAGAAGATGGCGCGGCGCACGATGAGCGGCTCGTCCCAGAAGCCGGCCGGCAGGTCCACCGGCGTTGCATCCGCCAAGAGGTAGGCCTTGCTCCCCTCGAAAAACATCATCATCTCCGGGACATTGGTCCAGTTCCAAGGGGAATACACATGGTCCCAGGGGGTGCCGGTGGTATAGGCACGCACCTCGTTGGTGTACTCACGGGTGTAAAAGCTCCAGTACTGGTCGCGCAGGCGGCGGACACGGGGGCTGAGGGTAGCCGCAGGGGACCACAACGCCGTAGGGGTGAGCACTTCCTGTGACACCGAGGTGGACATCGTTGCCCTCCTTGTGATGATTGTCACATATCCGCTGGTTCCTATTGTACCACCGCCGGCGCTGGTCGTCAACTGGCTGAGGAGAGAACGTCGTCCGGCAGTTGAAACTGCGGCGGAGTTTGCCAGGTCGGCGCAAGTACTGGCGGTTGTTGACATCTCGCCGCGCATGACGTATAATTTGGTTATACACCTGGCCTCTTCCCCCTGCGCCACCGCCGGCGTTCCAGAGGCCAGTCGCAAAGGCGCCTTGAAAGTCACCGGATTTCGATGAGCGCACAGTTCGTCAGCGGCAGTCGTGTGCCATATTCCGCCGGGGCACTACAATGCATGCCCTTGGTGAAATGTCAGCGCGTATTCCTCGCCGGCGCTGTGTTTCGCCGACCCCAGCCCAATCGAGAAAGGAGGTGATAGCATCCGACAGCGCGTTATGGCAGTTTCATCCCCGCCTTTTGTCCGTCTGAGGGGAGCGTTCATCCCGTTCTATCCTGTCCTAACCGCTTTCCGTCACCCTTGAGGAGGAGAATGATGAAACGCAAAAGCACTTGGAGCTGGCTTGTGGTCGTGCTGGTCATTATTGGCCTGCTGGCCGGCTGTGCGCCTTCTCCAACACCCGCGCCGGCTGCACCTACTGCTACCCCGGCCCCCAAGCCGACCGACACTCCGAAACCGGCCAAAACCCACTTTGTCATTGCCACCGATGCGTCTTTCCCGCCCATGGAATTTGTGGACGAGAACAAAAACTTGGTGGGCTTTGACATTGACCTGATGGAAGCCATCGCCAAAGCCATGGGCTTCACGGTGGAATGGAAAAACACCGCTTGGGACGGCATCTTCGCCGGCTTGGAGAGCGGCGACTACGATGCCATTATGTCCTCGGTGACCATCACCGATGAGCGCAAGCAAAAGTACGACTTCTCCGACCCCTACATCAACGCCGGCCAGGCGGTCGTGGTGCGCGCCGACGAAACCGCTATCCAGAGCTATAAGGACCTGTCGGGGAAGGTCGTTGGTGCCCAGATCGGAACGACTGGCGCGTTCGCGGTGGAGAAGATCGAGGGCGCCAAGCTGAAAGAGTACGACACCATTGACCTGGCGCTGATGGACCTGGTCAACAAGAATATCGATGCGGTGGTGGTGGATACGCCTGTGGCCGCCGACTACGCCCTGGCCTCCGAGACCTTCCGGGGCAAACTCAAAATCGTAGGTGAGCCCTTTACTGAGGAATACTACGGCCTGTGCGTGCGGAAGGGCGAGACTGAACTGCTGAAGCTTTTCAACGAGGGCCTGAAGAAGGTCAAGGCCTCCGGCGAGTACGACAAGATTTACAAGAAATGGATCGCCGGCGAAGGTGTTAAGCCGGCGGAAGTGGGCGCCGCGGTGCCGCCGCCGAACCCCGATGCCAAGAGCCTCCTGCGCTGGGTTGAGGCGGTGGACGAGTACACCGTCAAGTTCTACTTGAACCGGCCCAATGCCTCATTCATCAACACCCTGGCCATGAACAACTTCGCCATCATGAGCCCAGCCGCCGTCGAGAAGTACGGCCCGGACATCTTCAAGAATCCGGTGGGCACCGGCCCGTACATCTTCAAGGAATGGATCCCCAACGACAAGATTACGGTGGTGGCCAACCCGAATTACTGGGGCGAGGCGCCCAAGATCAAGACGGTCGTGTTCCGCGCCATCCCGGATAACTCCGCCCGCTTCCTGGAGCTGAAGGCCGGCACTATTGACGGCATGGAAGGCGCCAACCCCGATGATATTGCTGTGGCGGAAAAGGACCCCAACCTGCAGGTGGTGTGGCGGCCGGCGTTCAACGTGGGCTACCTGGGCATCAACATGGCCATGAAGCCTTTCGACGATGTGCGCGTGCGCAAGGCCATCGCCTACGCCATCGACAAGAAGGCCATCGTGGATGCCTTCTATGCCGGCTTCGGCGAGCCGGCCAAGGAGTTCATGCCGCCCTCCCTGTGGGGCTATGATCCCGATATCGAGGACTATCCGTATGATCCCGCCAAAGCCAAGGAGCTTTTGGCGGAGGCCGGCTTCCCGAACGGCTTTGAGACCGAGCTGTGGGTGATGCCGGTATCGCGCCCGTACTTCCCACAGCCGGCCCAGGTGGGCGAGGCCATCCAGCAGTACCTGGCCGATGTCGGCATCAAGGCCAAGATCGTGCAGTATGACTGGGGCACTTACTTGGACAAGATTTCCGCCGGCGGCGAGCATAAGCTCTTCATGCTCGGCTGGACGGGCGACAACGGCGACCCCGATAACTTCCTGTGCGTCTTCTTCTGCGGCGGCGACAACTCCTTCAACATGGGGCCGGCTGACCCCGCCCTGAAAGACCTGCTCATGAAAGCGGTGGCCGAGACCGACTTCGCCAAGCGCGAAGAGATGTACAAGCAGGCCAACCGCATGATCCATGAGCTGGTGCCCGGCGTGCCCATCGCCCATACCAAGGTGCCCGTCTTCCTGAAGAAAACTATCAAGAACTTTATCCCCAGCCCCATCGGCCTGCCGTACTGGTGGCTGGCGGAGAACGAGGCCGGCGACACCGTCATCTACGGCCGCAGTGGCGATTCGGTCGGCCTCGATCCGGCTAATGTCACCGACGGCGAGTCCCTGATGGTCACCGAGCAAATGCTGGAGGGGCTGGTGGCGCTGGAAGCCGGCACCACCAACCCGGTGCCCAGCCTGGCGGTCGAATGGACCGCTTCGGCGGACGGCCTGGAGTGGACCTTCAAACTGCGCCAAGGCGTGAAGTTCCACGACGGCACGCCGTTCAACGCCGAGGCGGTCGTCTTCAACTTCATGCGCTGGTGGGACCCGGCCCATCCGTATCACTTCGCGGATTGGACCTGGGACTACTGGGCCTACATGTTCGGCGGTTTCAAGGGCGAGTAGCACGCCCTTTGCCGCGCGGACGTTCGCTTGTGTGACGTGAATGGGGGTGGGGCATCGGCTGCCTGATGCCCCACCTTGTCCTATCAACCTATGTTATAACGATGAGGGGAAGCACTGGCAGTGATCCGCTACATCATCCGACGGTTATTACTGCTCATACCCGTCCTGCTGGGCATTTCCATCATTACTTTCGCGCTGATGCGCCTGATCCCGGGCGACCCGGCGCGCATCATGGCCGGCGAGCGCGCCACCGAGGAACAGGTCCAGCGTGTGCGCGAGGCCTGGGGGCTGAACAAGCCCTTGACGGAGCAGTATCTGATTTACCTGGGGAAAGTGGTGCGCGGTGACCTGGGAAAGTCGCTCAAGCGCAACGAGGATGTCGTCACTGAGATTCGCTGGGCACTGCCCACCACGCTGGAGCTGGCCTTCTCGGCCATGTTCGTGGCCTGTCTGTTCGGCATACCCGCCGGCATCCTTGCCGCCTACCGACGCAATTCATGGTGGGACCTGACGGTGATGACCGCCAGCCTGGTGGGCATTTCCATGCCGGTCTTCTGGCTGGGGCTCCTGCTCATTTATTTCTTTTCCCTGCGGCTGGGGTGGCTCCCGCCCTCCGGCCGGCTGTCCATCGGCATGGAGTTCCAGCCCATCACTGGCATGTACATGCTGGACGCTCTTCTGCGAGGGAATATGACTGTGTTCGTGGATGCCGTGAAGCACATGATCCTGCCGGCTTTCACTGTGGGCACCATCCCCATGGCGGTCATCGCCCGCATGACCCGCTCCAGCCTGCTGGAGGTCCTGCGCCAGGATTATGTGCGCACGGCGCGCGCTAAGGGTCTTTCAGAGCAGTTGGTGCTGACGCGCCATGCGCTGAAAAACGCCTTCCTGCCCATCATCACGGTCATCGGACTGCAGTTGGGGAGCCTGATGGTGGGTGCCATCCTGACCGAGACGATTTATTCACTCCCTGGCATCGGCCGGCTCATCATTGACCGCATCCTCTCGCGCGATTACCCGGTGGTGCAGGGGGCGGTACTCTTTTTCGCCAGCACCTTCGTCTTCATCAACCTGCTGGTGGACATCTCATATGCCTATCTCGACCCGCGCATTCGCTACCAGTAAATTCCGATGTCCGATGGGGAGGGAATGACTCCGCATGAGTGGGGCGATTTCGACAGCGGCGCTTCCCGCCGTTCGCAGACCAACCAATCTCTGGCTGGATGCCTGGCGCAGACTGCGCCGCAACAAGCTGGCCATCGTCGGCATGGTCCTCATCGGCCTGCTCGTCCTGATGGCTGTCTTCGCCGAACAGTTGGCGCCTTATGACCCGTATCAGCAGTGGCTCGCCCTGCGTAAGGCGCCGCCATCTCGCGAGCACCTCCTAGGAATGGACGAGGTTGGCCGAGATGTGTTGAGCCGGGTGATCTTCGGGAGCCGGGTGTCCCTGCAGGTAGGCGTGCTGTCGGTGCTGGGGGCCATTGTCGCCGGCACGCTCATCGGCGCGCTGGCCGGCTACTTCGGCGGCTGGTTCGATCAGCTCGTCATGCGTCTGATGGACATTATGCTGGCCTTCCCCAGCCTCCTGCTGGCGCTGACCATCGTGACGGTGTTGGGGCCCGGCCTGCTCAATATGCTGTACGCCATAGCTATTATCTCCGTGCCCACCTATGCTCGCTTGGTGCGGGCGTCGGTGCTCTCGGTCAAGGAGGAGGATTATGTCCTGGCGGCGCGGGCAGTGGGCTGTTCGCCGGCCCGCATCCTGTTCGCCGATATCCTGCCCAACTGCCTGACCCCCATTATCGTGCAGGGCACGCTGGGCATTGGCACGGCGGTGCTGGACGCCGCGGCGCTGGGCTTTCTGGGCCTGGGCGCCCAGCCCCCGACTCCCGAATGGGGCACAATGCTGGGACGCGCCCAGCAGGTCTTTTTCTCCGCTCCGCATATCGGTATTTTCCCTGGTCTTGCTATCCTGCTGAGCGTCTTGGGGTTTAACCTGTTGGGGGATGGACTGCGCGACGCGCTGGATCCACGCCTGAAGGATTAACCTATGCGCAAGAATGACTGGCATCTGATGTCCGAGTATACCCTATCGGGGAAAGAGGCAAAATGGACGAGAGGGTTTCCATGACGGAGCAAGTGCAACCCTTGGAAGAAGCACCGCCGCAAAGCCGGCTGTTGGGCCGGCTGGCCAGTGTGGACCGCTGGTGGCTGTTGGTGCTGGCCGCTGTCGGGCTGATCTTTCTGCTCGTGAAAGCCAGCCCCCATCCCTACGAAGAGATCTTCAACTTCCTCACTGACGGCATTGTCATGACCCTGCAGATCACCCTGACATCCTTTATCTTCATCCTTATCGTAGGGATGTTCGGGGGATTGGGCCGGCTGTCGCGGAGCTGGCTCATCAAGGGCATCGCCTCGCTGTACGTGGAGGTCATTCGCGGCATCCCTTTGCTGGTACAGCTCCTCTTTATCTGGTTCGCCATGCCGCAGATCTTCGAGAAGATCGGCTACCTGCTCATGCCGTACTGGCCGAACGCCGGCCAGTGGTTCATTGACCTCAAGCTCCAGCCCTTTTCCGCGGCGGTGCTGGGCATTACCATCTGCTACGGCGCGTACATGTCCGAAATATTCCGCGCCGGCATCCAGTCCATCCACCACGGCCAGATGGAGGCCGCGCGCTCCCTGGGCATGACCTATGTGCAGGCCATGCGCTACGTCATCCTGCCCCAGGCGGTGCGCGTCATCCTCCCGCCGGTGGGCAACGAGTTTGTCACCCTGCTCAAGGACTCATCGTTGGTCTCGGTGCTGGCCGTCGCGGACCTGACCCGGCGCGGGCGGGAATATATGTCGCGCACCTTCCTCAGCTTTGAGACCTGGACGATGGTGGCGCTGATATATCTGGTGCTGACCCTGACCTTCACCCGCCTGACCAGCGCCCTGGAACGCCGCATGTCCCTCGGCCAGCGCCGGTGAGAAGCGGAAGACTGTTCGAATGACCGTTACTGGAAGAGAGATAATGCGATAGGGGGAGAATATAGAAGGATGGAAAAAGAAGGGAAGGGTTCATCCCAGAAGATGATCGAGATTATCGGCGCCTGTAAAAGCTTCGGCAGGGTGCGGGCGCTGATTGACGTGACCATGCATGTCAATCGCGGCGAGGTGGTCGTCATCATTGGTCCCAGCGGATCAGGCAAGAGCACGCTTCTGCGCTGTATCAATCACCTGGAGGTGCTGGACTCAGGCACCATCATTGTGGACGGTATCCCGCTGACCGACGAAAAGACCAATATCAATGCGGTGCGCGCCGAAGTGGGCATGGTGTTTCAGCAGTTCAACCTCTTCCCCCATCTGACGGCACTGGAGAATATCACCCTGGCCCAGCGCGTGGTGCGCAAGCGGAGCAAAGAAGAGGCGGAGCACATCGCCTATGAGCTGTTGAAGAAAGTGGGCATCCCTGAGAAGGCGCATGCCTATCCCATGCAGCTTTCGGGTGGGCAACAGCAGAGGGTGGCCATCGCCCGTGCCCTGGCCATGCAGCCCAAGATCATGCTCTTCGACGAGCCGACCAGCGCGCTGGACCCGGAGATGATCAAAGAGGTGCTGGACGTGATGCTGGACCTGGCGCGCGAGGGCATGACGATGGTGGTGGTCTCGCACGAGATGGGTTTCGCCCGCGCTGCGGCGGACCGCATCATTTTCATGGACGCCGGCCGCATCATCGAGGAAACGACGCCCGAGGAGCTGTTCACCGCGCCCAAGCACGAGCGCACGCGCCAGTTCCTGAGCAAGATCCTGCACTAGCCGACCCATGACGATCTGGCCCTTTCTGCTGGAAGCTGTCCTCATCTCCCTCTCCGGCGTGATGGCCCCCGGCCCCATTACCACCGTGGTGGTGGGCAAGGGGAGTGAATCTCCGCATGCCGGCGCGCTGGTGGCCGTAGGGCACGGTATTGTCGAATTCCCCCTCATGCTGGCGGTGCTGTACGGCGCCGGCCGCTTCTTTGGTATCCCGGCCGTGAAGGCCGGCATCGCCATCGCCGGCGGCGCCTTTATGGTGTATATGGGCGTGGATATGGTGCGGGCCTTGGCGCGCTTCACAAATGCCCAGCCCTTGGCCGCGGACCGCTCCCCGCTGGCCGCCGGCATATTCCTCAGCCTGGGCAACCCGTACTTCCTGGTCTGGTGGGGCACGGTGGGGGCGGCGCTGATACTGCGCGCGGTGGCCTTCGGCATGCTGGGATTCCTGGCCTTTGCCTTGGCGCACTGGCTGTGCGACTTCTGCTGGGACTACTTCTTGTCCGCGACCGCGTACCGAGGCGGGAAATTTCTGGGGAAGCGCTTTCAGCAGGTCCTGCTGGGGGCCTGCGGTGCATTCCTGATCTTCTTCGGCGCACGGTTTATCTTCGACGGCATCTCCGCCTGGCCGGCGTAGACCTACCCAGGTCATTCGCGGCTGACGTCCTCGAAGCCCAGGTAGTAGACGGCGGCGGCCAGGTACACTCGTGCCGCCCGCACCACATCGCGCAGGCTGACATATTCCAGCTCGGCTAGGTACCGCTCGCGGTTGGTGCCGTGGTACACGGTGGGGATGCCGTACTCGCCGGCGGTCTTGGAGGCATCGCCTACATCCAGGAAGCCTCCCAGCGGCAGGTCCTGGTCCGTCACCAGGGAATATCCCCGCCGCAGTGCCTGGATGATAGGCTCGCGCTCGTGCAAGCGGAAGCCCAGGCCAAGGACGCTGACCTGGCATTCAATTTTGGCGCGGGTGCGGGCCTGGAGCTCCTGCTGGAGCAGGAGGAACTCCCCCAGAACCTCGTGTTCACCTTTGCCGGGGCCGAAGCGGCGCGTGCCGGCAATAATGCACTCCGCCGGCATGCGCTCCGGCTCATCGCCGGCATGGATACTGCCCACCTGCACCGTCTCCGGGCCGATGTACGGCCACGCGATCTGCCCGATCTCCTCGCTCCAGCGCTCCAAGCGTTCCAGGACGAGCTGGCTCTCCCAGATGGGGTGGGGTGCGTCTGCCGGCGTATATAACTCATGCATTGGCTCCCCCTCCCGCCGCACCTTCCAGCGGAACTGGGCGCATCCCCGGCCGGCCACCGGGACGTAGCGGTGGGGGCCGGCGGCGCAGATGATCGCATTACCCAGACTGCCGCGCCGCGCCAGGGCATCCAGCCCCTCGCGCCGGCCGGGCGGCTCATGCAAGGTATGAATGACCGCCTGGAGCCGGCCGCGCAGGCGGTAAGGCGAGGAAGCAAGGACGCGCAGTGCCTCGGTGATGGCCGCAGTGCCGCTCTTGCCCTCCGCGCATCCTCGCCCGTAGAGGAGGCCTCCTTCCTGGTACGCCGGCGGGTGGTCCAGCGGCCGATGGTCCAGGTGCCCCAATAGGGTAAGGGTTGGGCCGACGCCGGCGCCGGGGAGGGAGATAACCACTGTCGCTCCATCGGGCGCATCGCGGCGCACCTCTGCCGGCAGTCCGCGGTCGCGGGCGTACTCCGCGTACCATGCCGCAATCGCATCGGTCTGACGCGTTGGGCTGGGAATGCGGGCCAGTTCCATGGTCAGATGCGCAAGACGCGTGGGGTCTATCTGATTGATGAGCTGACGCAGTCGAGATTCCATAGGGCCAGACCCCCAGGTGAATATCCTCACGGCGGTCCCGCGCCGGCCAACCACTACCCCGAGAGGGAAGCGGGCTTATTGTAGCGAGTTTTCGGGCCGGCGTCAAAGCCGGCGAATGGATAACCCCTGGATATTGGTGCTGTATTCCTCTTATTCCTTGGAAAGCGTTAGGAATTGGTAATCTGTAGTACTTGCATAATTTATGATTTTGGTATATAATTATTCTGCAAGCAAGACTTATTCCTGGCATCTGGAGGAGGGGCCATGTTCGAGACAACTATCTATATGGACAATGCGGCGGTAACCCGTCTGGATGAGCGCGTCTGGGAGGCCATGCGGCCGTACTATTTCGACACCTTTGCGGTAGCGACCTCGCAGTTCGGATATTCGCTGGGTATTGAGGCGCGCGAGGCGTTGGAGCGTGCGCGGGCAGTGCTGGCCGGAGCGCTGGGCGCCGGCGATGAAGAATTCATCTTCACCTCCGGCGACACGGAATCCACCAATATGGCCATTAAGGGCGTCGCGGCGGCGCTGGCGCCGAAGAAGGGCCGGCACATCATCACCAGCCCCATCGAGGACTTCCCGGTGCTGGGAAGTGTGAAAGCGCTGGAAAAACAGGGGTTCGAAGTCAGCTATGTGAAGGTGGATGAATACGGTCTGGTGGACCTGGACCATCTGCGCAGTCTCATCCGGCCGGATACCATCCTGGCATCCATCCAGGTTGCCAATCAGGAGATCGGCACCGTGCAGGACATCGCGGCCATCGCCGGCATCCTCAAAGAGCACGGCGTGATTTTCCATACGGACGCTACGCACGCCTTTGGCCGGGTGCCGCTGGATGTGCGCCAGGTGCCGGTGGACCTCATCACGGTCTCGGCGCACACCATTCACGGCCCCCGGGGCGTCGGGGGGCTGTACATCCGCAAGGGGACGCCTATCGTGAAGTGGATGGACGGCGGCTTCCATGAGTTCAACCTGCGCGCCGGCGTGGAGAATATCCCCGGCGCGGTGGGCTTTGCCAAGGCTGTCGAGCTGATTACACCGGAAGAGACCGAGCGCCTGCGCCGCATGCGGGATGCGCTCATCGAGCGCTTATTGGAGATACCGCACACGCGGTTGAACGGCCATCCGAGCCGGCGACTGCCCACTAACGCCAACATTTCCTTCCGCTTCATCGAGGGAGAATCCATCCTTCTGCAGTTGGATATGCGGGGTATCGCTGTCAGCACCGGTTCCGCCTGCTTCAGCCGCTCTCTGGAAGCCAGCCATGTCATCCTGGGCATCGGAGGCGACCATGAGCGGGCGCACGGTTCGGTGCGCTTCACCCTGGGGCGCTTCAACCGAGAGGAAGAAGTGGATAAGGTCGTGGAAGCCATGCACGAGATTGTCGAAGTCCTGCGCGCCATCAGCCCATTGGGCAAAGACTAAAACGAGGAGGTGGAATATGCCACTGCCGTACAGCGAGATTGTGATGGAGCATTTCAAGCGCCCGCGCAATGTGGGCCGGCTGGAAGATGCCGACGCCAAGGCCACCGAGGGAAGCCCGGCCTGCGGCGACATGGTGACGGTGTACCTGAAAGTGGACGAAGCGACACACCGCATCACCGACATCAAGTTTGAGTCCTACGGATGTGCCTCGAACATCGCCACCGGCTCGATTATCACCGAGCTGGCGAAAGGGAAAACGATAGAGGAGGCCAAGCAGTTGACCTGGAAGGATGCCGCTGAGGCGCTGGGCGGACTGCCGCCAGTGAAAGTGCACTGTTCGGTGCTGGCCATTGACGGCCTGCGGGGGGCGATCCAGAACTATGAGGAGAAGAAGGGTCTCATCAAGGAGAAGGTGCCCACGACCTTGGAGGAGATCAACCGCCGGCTCAAACGCGTGGTGAACCCGGTGGTGGGGTTGGATATTGTGCGCACCAAAATCGTCAAGGAAGTGACCCTGGAGGACGGCGTGGTGCGGGTGACGATTGATATGCCGGCGGACCACCTGTTCGCCAACAACATCCGCGACGAAATCATGGAGAAGCTCGGCACCCTCTGGGACATCCAGCGGGTGGAAGTCGAATTTGTCGGATAAGCCCAGTGAAGCAAAAAGGAGGACACACATGGCGGTGATTACTGTGGACTGCCGCGGCGAGACCTGCCCGGTGCCGCTGGTGGAGACGCGCAAAGCGATTCGCAAGGCTGCGCCGGGCGATATCATCGAGGTGATCGGCACCCACCCCTCATCGAAAAAAGAGATTCCTCTGGCCGTTCAGGCGCTGAACCTGGCCATCCTGGAGATTCGCGAAGAGGGGGACGTCTGGACCATTCGCATTCAGCGGTAAGCGCATGCTGGCATGTGCTGTGCATAAGGAGGGACGACGATGGCGGACAAACAAGAGGGCCGGCCCAAAAAGGCGACCATCATCCTGCATTCAGGCGATATGGACAAGGTCTACAGCGCGCTGATCATCGGTAACGGCGCCTTGGCCATGGGTATGGATGTGGCGATCTACTTCACATTCTGGGGGCTTCAGCGGCTCAAGAAGGGTGCTCTGGAGAAAGGCCCCCTTTCCAAGATGCACTTCCTGGGCTTGGGCAAGTGGATGGTCAAACAGCGCATGAAAAAGGCCAATGTCGCCTCGCTGGAGCGTTTGATGCGCGACTTCAAAGAGATGGGCGGACGGGTACTCGCCTGCGACATGACGATGGAGATCATGGGCATTCGCCGCGAGGACCTGCATACCGAATGGATTGATGATTACTGCGCGGTGGGGACGTATATCGCCGAGGCGCGCGACTCGGATATCACGCTGTTTATTTAGCGTGTGCGGAGGCTTCGCCGGCGGGGTTAGGGCTTCCCCCTTCATTCGCCGTGCCGTTCGTCCGCCAGGTGACAGCCGCCGGCGGCTGTCACCTGGCCCCGTTTTGTGCGGCGAGGTTTTCTCACGCCCTCTTTACCCCGAGGGTGTG
>CALIBQ010000030.1 GCA_938049385.1 uncultured Anaerolineae bacterium | reverse complement strand
GACCAGCTCAAGCAGACGTGATCGTTGTTCCCCGGTCAGCTCGACTGCGTACACCTTGGGCCTGGGCATGATTCCTTCCCTCCACATGAATGTCATGGAGAGAAGGATACCGTATGAAACCAACGTGGTCAAGTACTAGCTTCCCTGCGGCATGCGTGTTGAGGGCCTGGCTGTGCCCGGACGCGGTACTATCACCCAAAGAGGGGTTGCTGAGGATGTTGAAAAAACTCATCGCCTGCCAGTTGGAACTGCGGCTGCGCAGTTGTTGCTGTGGCTCCAGCCGTCGCGAGGAAAGTAGGGAAATCGACGGGTTTGCGTCAAGGAAGCGTATAAAATATCAGCTATACTATTTATCGGAACAAGGGGTGCGGGGTGGTATTTGTGGCCAAGCGGGCGCACGCCACAAGCTGATCCTCCTCTCTTCTCCTGTTGGGAGAGCCAGGCATTACGCCTGGCTCTTTTTTTGTGGGATAAAACTGCGGGTCGTATAATGGGCCTTACTTTCATCTGGTGCTCAAATGGTGCTCAAAGTGATGAAATGGGGCGGTATGCATTTCAGAGGAATGGGGGGATGGCTCCGCCGGGGAGGCTTACTGCTGACCATGGCCCTGGCCGGCTGGCTCCTAGCCTGTGCGCCGGCGGCGGTGGACCCGCCGGCGGAAACGGTCCTCTCGCCCCCCGCCGCTGTATTTACCCCTTCCCCGTCCCATGCATCAATTGTTCCATCACCCACATCGACGCCTTCACCCATGCCCAGTCTTCTGCCGGCGACCGCCGCGCCAGCGCCGGCGCCTCTGCCCACGGCCACACCCCGGCCGGCGCCGCGGCTCCTGGCGACCTTCCCCATCGATGAAGATGAAGGAGTGCCCTTGGATGCGCCGCTGACCCTGCGCTTTGATGCGCCGGTGACGGCGGAATGGGTGCGGGCGCATCTGACCATCAGCCCGACGGTGGAGGGTATGCTCGAGCTGACGGACCCGACCACGGTGGTGTTCCGACCGGCTGGCTGGCAGGCCGAGACGCGGTACACCGTGCGCTGGAGCGCAGACGCGGAAGAAGCCGAGGTGCGGTTCGCCGCCTTTCCTGACGGCCGGGTGCCGCTTCCCATCCTGATGTACCACCGGCTGTCGGAACTGCCGGCGGATGCCGGCGCCAGCACGCGCGAGTGGACCACCGCGCCGGCCGCTTTTCGGGCGCATATCCAGCTTTTGCTGGCGCACGGGTTTCACGTCGTGCCGCTGGAGAGCATGCTGGATTACCTGCAGTACCACACACCCCTGCCGCCGCGTCCCATCGCCATCACCTTTGACGATGGGTACCGCGATTTCGCGGAGGCAGCATGGCCAGTACTGCGGGAGGCCGGCATGCCGGCGGCGGTCTTTCTCATCCCTGGCCATGTGGGGTATGGAGCCTTTCTGACCTGGGACCAACTGCAGTCCCTGGTGCAGGAAGGGGTCGCCTTTGGCAGTCATACCCTGGACCATACGCGGCTGAAGGGGTTGGAGGATAACGAACTGCGCCGGCAGTTGCAAGATTCCCGTCAGGTTCTGGAAGAGCGTCTGGGCGTGCCGGTACAGATGGTGAGTTATCCCTACGGCGCGTTCGATGAGCGGGTGGTGCAAGCCGCGATGGAGGCCGGCTACCGGGCCGGCGTGACCATCAATCCCAGCCGCTACCAATGCCGTTCGGGATTATTCACATTGAGCCGACTGCACCTCCCCTACGACGCAGCTCCGGACGAGCTGATTGTCCGGCTGATGCGCTGATAGGAAAAATTGAGGCGAAAATTAGCCTGTTTGTCATATCATAGTGTATAATGCGCGCCGATAGGCAATGCGATGCCGAAATCATGGGAGCGGAGGCATGGCGATGTTCGACAAGTTTCCTCGGGTGCGGTTGGCACATCTACCTACACCGCTGGAGCCTATGCCTCGACTGACCCGAGCATTGAACGGGCCTCAGCTTTGGGTGAAGCGCGACGACCAGACCGGCCTTGCCACCGGCGGCAATAAGGCGCGCAAGCTGGAATTCCTGGTGGGGGACGCGGTCGAACGCGGTGCGGACACGCTCATCACCGCCGGCGCACCGCAGTCGAACCACAGCCGGCAGACGGCCGCCGCGGCCGCCCGCATGGGTATGCGGGCCGTGCTGGCGCTGACCGGCGATATGCCCGAGGAATGGAACGGCAACCTCCTCCTGAATTACCTCTTTGACGCGGAAGTCCGCTGGCTCGGCGATGTGAGCTGGGCCGACCTGCCGGCCCGGCTGGAGGCTATCGCCGCCGGCGAGCGGGAAGCAGGCTATGAGCCTTACGTCATCCCCCTGGGCGGGTCTACTCCCATCGGCGTGCTGGGCTATGTTCTCGCCATGCAGGAGCTGGTCCAGCAGATGGAAGAAGCCGGCGTCACTTTCGATCGCATTATCATTGCCTCCAGTTCGGGCGGTACCCAGGCCGGCATGCTCATCGGCGCGGAAATGTTCGGCTTCAAGGGCCGCATCACCGCCATCAGTGTGGCGGAATCGGAAAAGGGCCTGCGGGCGAGGGTTTCCAAGCTGGTGTCCCAGACCCTCTCGCTGTTGGGCCGGCCGGTCAAGGTGCCCGGCGCCAAGATCGAGATCGTGGACCGCTATCTGGGCGAGGGATACGCGGTGCTGGGCGAGGCGGAACGCGAAGCTATAACCCTGATGGCCGGCTATGAGGGCATCCTGGTCGGGCCGGTGTACACCGGCCGCGCCCTGGCCGGCATGATTGATATGATCCGGCGCGGCGAGATCGCTCCTGAAGAAACGGTTCTCTTCTGGCATACGGGCGATACCGCGGCGCTTTTCGCCTACGCGCGGGAACTGCGCCGGCAAGGGGTGATGATGGCACGATGAGCACCTTCAGGCCGAAATTGGCCGAGGTTTCCAGCCAGTGGCAGAACCGCGACGGCCGGCCGGTGCTCGTCCTGCAGAACGCGTTAGGACTCTCCGACAGCGCTATTTCCCTGCCTCCTGAGCTGGCTCTTCTGCCGGCCTTGTGCGATGGTTCCAGGGACGTGGGTGCCCTGCGGGCGTCCCTCCTGCTGCGCGCCGGCGTGCGCATCTCCGAGGAACTGCTCTCCCATATCCTTCAACAGATGGACGAGGCACTGCTGTTTGAGGGCGAGCGGCTGGCCGAGGCCCGGGCCGAGGCCCTTCGGCGCTATCTTGCGGCAGAGGGCCGGCCGCCGGCTAGTGCCGGCAGTGCCTATCCCGCTGATGCGGCATCCGCCGCCTCCATGCTGGAACGCCTGTTAGAGGAAAGCGCGCGGCAGTCGGAGCCCCCGCTACTGCCGGCGCCGGCGGAAGCCCTGCGCGGCATCCTTTCCCCGCATATTGATTATGCTCGCGGGGGCACGGTGTATGCCGGCACCTGGCGGCTAGCGGCGCCGGCCCTGCGTCAGGCGGAGCTGGTGGTGATCCTCGGTACCGACCATCGCGGCAGTGACGGAACCCTGACATTGACGCGGCAGTCGTACCGCACACCGTGGGGGATTCTGCCGTCTGACCGGCCGGCGGTGGAACGCCTGGCGGCGCGGCTGGGCGAGGATGCAGTCCTGGCGCACGAACTGCACCATGCCGTGGAGCATTCGGTGGAGCTGGCGGTGGTCTGGCTGCATTACATGGCCCTGCGGGAGGCCGGCGGTTCGGGCGTGCGGCTTTCCATCCTGCCCATTCTCTGCGGCTCCCTGGATGCGGTCATTGAAGGGCGCGGTTCACTGGAGCAGTATCCCCAGGTACATGTGCTTGGGGAAGAACTGCGGGCCATGGCGGCGGAGCGGCGGGTGCTGTTGGTGGCGGCCGCGGACCTGGCGCACATGGGGCCGGCGTTCGGTGGGTATCCGGTGGGGTTTGTGGAGCGGGCGGTTTGCCGCGCTGCGGATGAGGTGCTGTTGCGGGCTGTCTGTGCCGGCGACGCGGCGGGGTTCCTCGAACACATTGTGCGCGAGGGCAACCGCCGCAATGTATGCGGCGTGACGCCGATATATCTGATGCTGGCGGTCCTGGGGTTGGCGCAAGGGGTCACGACAGGCTATCAGCTTTGCCCTGCCGACGAAGGAAACACTTCGATCGTTTCCATCGCCGGCGCTCTGCTGTGGTGATGAACGCCAAACGCCCCCGCCGAGTCGTTTCAGCGGGGGCGTTTGCTTGCAGTGGGGTATTATCCGAGCATTTCCAGCAGTTTGCCGGCGATCTCCTCAAAGACCGGGCTGTGGTAACGTTCGATCTGCCCGGTGTCCCCCATGCGGGCAAGCTGAGGGTCCAAGGGGAGCCGGCCGAGCAGGGGCGCGCCAAGCTTTTTAGCTACTTCCTCGGCATGCGAAGGGCCGAAGACCTCAATATGTTCCCCGCATTTCGGGCATTCGACATAACTCATATTCTCAATCACGCCTAGGATGGGCACGTTCAGGCGCTGGGCCATCTGAGCGGCCTTGCGCACCACCATGCCGGCCAGGTCCTGGGGTGAGGTGACCATGATGACGCCGTCCACCGGCAGGGACTGCAGGACGGTCAGGGAAGCATCCGATGTGCCCGGCGGCAGGTCCACCACCAGGACATCCAGGTTCCCCCAGACGACATCGTCCCAGAACTGCTGAATGGCGCTGGAAATGAGGGGCCCTCGCCAGATGACCGCCTGGGATTCATCCTCCAGCAGGAGGTTGATGGACATAACGGCGATGCCGGCGCCGGTCTGCGGCGGGACCGCGCCCAACGGGCTGAGGCCGGGCGGGGTATGCAGGCCGAACATCTTTGGGATGCTGGGGCCGGTGATATCGGCGTCGAGCAGGCCGACGCGTTTGCCGGCGCGCGCCAGGGCGACAGCCAGCATAGCGGCGACCGACGATTTGCCCACGCCGCCTTTGCCGCTCATGATGGCGATGACATGGTCAATATGGTTCACCAATGCGGATGGTTTGGGAGCGGCTTCCCCTTTCGGGGCCTGGGACTCGATAAGCCGTTGTTTCTCCTGGGGGGTCATCTCCTCGAGGTGCACCTGCACTGGCCGGCCGGGGTCCAGCCGCTGGACGACAGCAACTACTTCCTCGCTGATCTGTCCGCGCAGGGGGCAGGCCAGGGTGGTCAGCGCCAGGGTGATGTGCACCGTGCCGTCGCGGATAGCGATATCGCGCACCATGCCCAGTTCGACGATGTTTTTCTGCAGTTCCGGGTCCACGACCTGGGTCAGGGCCTGACGGATTTGATCGGTATTCAGCATAGATTTCCTCCTGAAGGGCGGTATTCGCCCAGAGATGTTCCCCAACTGCTTCTATTCAGAGCTGAGCATAGTATATGCTTACAATGGAAAGTGTCAAATGTTGCGGGTGTCGAAGGAGCTTATCACCTGGCAGTTGAAACTGCGGCTGTGCGCCTGCGAAGTCGGCCTGCGTCGACTTCGCGAAGCCTGCCTGCGCAGGCTTCACAGTCGTTGCCGTGGCTTCAGCCGCCAGGCCGCGAGGGAAGGACTAGGATTAGCCGGCACAATCAGGAAGCCGGCGGGGCTTCGAGTGGAATAATTTCCACCGAGGAGAGGGGCACGATTTCCCATTCGTCGTGGAACTGGCGGACCTCGCCGTACACACCCAGCCGCAGGTCAATTTCAAGCTGATCCTGGAGGGCTGAGGCTTCGAGAAGATTGTTCCAGATGAGCACCACGCCGGCACCGCTGTCGTCGGCAATATGGAGCTTGACGCCCTTGGAAAACGCCTTCATGCTGGTGACGCGGCCGATGACCCAGGCCATGCTGCCGGCGCCTACTTCGGGCAGTCGGGAGAGCGGTACCGGCGAGCGGGCATAGGGGTCCGCCGGCTGGACGAGCTGGATGTCCGCCGGCGCGGCCGGCATCAACCGCAGTTCGCCCTTGTATTCCTTGATGCGCCCGCGGAACCGCGCCACTGCGCCGGTCAGGAGACGGGCGGTATCAGGAAGCTGATCGAGCAGGTTATCCCAAACGATCACGGGCAGGATGCCGCTCTGGTCATACACGTGGTATTTCCGGCCTCTGGAGAGGTCCCAGATGCCGGTGATGACGCCGGCGATCTCCACCTCCTGGTCCAGGTGTGCCAGAGTAATCTGTGCGATTTGCATGGGTCTTTCCCCTTATGCGGTAGCCCTGGGACAAACGCTGTCCATGTGTTCAGTCTTCGAACAGCGACTCGTCATCTGCCGGCCCCAACCCGAAGCGGTAGCCGATGCCCCGGATGGTGCGCAGAAGGCGAGGGCGCGAAGGATCATCCTCAATTTTCTGGCGTAGCCAGTGCACATGCACATCCAGGGTGCGCGTGTCACCGATATAATCCGTTTCCCACACCTCTTTCATCAGGAAGGCACGCTTGAGAATCTTGTTCGGGTGACGCATGAAGACTTCCAGCAGGCGCGCTTCCATTTTGGTCAGGCCCTCGATGCGCCCCCGACCGACCGCGACCTGGCGGGTGCGTGGGTTGAGGACCAGGCCGGCACAGCGGATGAGGTCTTCCTCGCTGGCCTCGGACCAGAGCAGGAACTCGGTGCCGGGCGTGCCCTCGCTGGGGCGGGTGGCCGGCAGACGGATGGTGAAGGTGCTCCCCTTGCCCACTTCACTGCGCACACCGATGGTGCCGCCGCGCGATTGGACGATGTTCTGCGTGACGAACAGCCCCAGCCCCAGCCCGCGCACGCGGCCGCGGTCCCGGCGGGTGGTGAAGTTCGGGTCAAAGATGCGGGAGAGGTTTTCCTGCGGAATGCCCTCGCCGGTATCTTTAATGGAGATAAAGACGTTGTCCCCTTCCATACCGGTGGTGATGCGCAGTTCGCCGCCGTTGGGCATGGCTTCGACGGCATTGATGAGCACGTTCATGACGGCTTGTTCCAGCGCGTCCCCTTCGATGGAGACGGTGGGTAGGCGCGGCGCCAGGTTGGTGATGACCGCGATGCCCAGGGCCTCGGTGGACTGTTTCAGGCGCTCCAGGCAGTTCTGGATGACGCGGTTGACGTTATGCGGGGCGCGCCGGCCTTCCGGCTGGATCATCATGCTGGTGAGCGATTCCGCCAGACGGGCAACGCGCTCGCACCCTTCTAGGATGCGCAGGGCGTCGCTCTCGATGGCTTGGCTGATGCCCTTTTCCCGCAGGATCATCTGGGCACTGCCGCGAATGCTGGTGAGGGCGTTGTTGATCTCGCCGGCGATGCCGCTGGCCAGGCTCTGGGCGGCCGTGGCGCGCGCCGCCGCCATTAGGCGCTCCTGGCTGGCCTCTAGTTCATGGAGCTGTTGGCGGGTCTGCTGGTACAACTGCGCGTTGGCCATAGCCATGCCGATGGGCCGGCCGAGGGCGGCCAGCAGGGCGCGCTCCGCCGCCGTGAATGGGCGCTCTGCGCGCGGCCGCGCGCACAGCACACCCATGAGCACCCCGCTGGCTTTCAGCGGAGTGGCGACGAATGTCTCTAGCTCGGCCATTTCCTCGGGGGTGAATTCCTCGACGCTTTCCAGGCGGACGATATCTGCCAGCGTGGTGATGGTGCGGCGGTCCTCCATCAGCCGGCGGATGCCAGTGCGGCTGGGCACCCAGCGCTCGAGCAGTGCCAGGGTGGTGGAGTCAATGCCCTGCTGGGCGCCGATGGAAGCACGCCGGCGGGCGGCGTCCACGACGTAGATGGCGCCGGCTTCCGCTCCCAGGACGGCGATGGTGCGGCCGAGCGCTTCCGCCAGTATCTCCGGCAGGCTCAATGAGCTGGCCACGGCTGTGGAAACGGCGTTGAGGGCGCTCAGTTCCTCGGTGCGCCGCAAGAGGTCTTTGCGCATCTGCTCGCGCTCGCGGGCGGCCTCGACCGCTTCGATGGCGCGGGCGACGGCCAACGGGAGCAGTTCGAGATAGTCCCCCTCTTTGATGAGGTATTCGGCGAAGCCGGTGCGCAGGGCCTGGGCGGCGACCTTTTCACTGCCGCGCGCAGTAACCAGCACCAACGGCATATCAGGGACGAGGGCGCGTAGTTGGGCGCCGACTTCCAGCCCGGTGATGCCTGGGAGGGTGAAGTCGAGGATGCCGGCGTCGTAAAATGTGTGCCGGGCCGCCGCCACTGCGTCTTCCCCGGTCTCGAAGACGTCGATGCTCCACTCGGGGTGGGTGGAGGTGAGGGTCTTGAGCATCAATTCCTGATGTTGGGGCGTGTCTTCGACCAGCAGAAGATGTCTGCGCGAACGCGCCATAGTGCGCTACCCCCTATGGCCTAATTGTATGGAATGGAGCACAGTATCAGCATAAGTATAACATCAAGCGAGGGGGTATGCAAGGGAAAGCGGTGTTGAAAAGAGTCTGATGCACGATATGAGGAGATGGCTTGGCGGCTGAAGCTATTACAATGACTACGAGGCCTGCCTGCGCCAGCTTCTCCAGCCGTCATACCTGGCCCGCCAGGCACAGAACTATGTTTTCGCGCTGGGCACGCTTATTTCCACACCGCCGAAATGGTATGCGGGATGGGGGCCTCCGGACGCGGTGCCGGCGCCAGCATTGGCACCTCCAAGCCATGGGCTTCCATGAGGGCTTCGTCCTGGAGCAGTACCGCGGTAGGGCCGTCCGCCACCAGCCGGCCGGCGTCCAGTATCAGAGTGCGCGGGCACAGCTCCCACACCAGCCGCATGTCATGGCTGGCCACCAGCATCGTCTGCGGCAGGCGCTGTAAGAGCTGGATGAGATTGCGGCGGGCACGCGGGTCCAGGCCGGCGGAAGGCTCATCCAGTAAGAGGATATCGGGCTCCATGGCCAGGACCGTGGCGATGGCGATGCGCTTGCGCTCCCCTAGGCTCAGGTGATGCGGCATTTTGTCCTCGAAGCCCAGCATGCCGACGGCGGCCAGCGCCTGGGTCACGCGCCGGCGTACCTCTTCCTCAGGAAGCCCCATGTGGAGGGGGCCAAAGGCCACGTCCTCAAAGACGGTGGGGGAGAAGAGCTGGTCGTCGGGGTCCTGAAACACCAGCCCGACACGTGCCCGCACCTGGCGCAGGGTTTTGTCGGTCAGCTCCATGCCGGCGATCCAGATGCGCCCTGTATGCTCCCCGTGCAGGACGCCGTTCAGGTGCAGGAAGAGGGTGGATTTGCCGGCGCCGTTGGGGCCTACCACCGCCACTTTCTCGCCAGGTGCGATGGCGAAGCGGATCCCATCGAGGGCCACCCTGCCGTCGGGATATGCGAAGCGGAGGCTTTCCACACGCACCGCCATTTCCATGGTTATAATCCTCCGGCGATCAGCCGCCCCAGCACAAAGGCCGCCGCCATCAGCACTGCCCAGCCCAGGCCGGCCAGCCAGTCCCTTTTCTGCCAGCTCATCTGGTCCAGCGAGCGGATCTCGCCGGCGAAACCGCGCGACAGCATGGCGGCATAGATGCGTTCACTGCGCTCATAACTGCGGATGAACAGGCTCCCGATCATGCCGCCCAACACCCTGGCGCGCCACCAGACGGTGCGGCCAGGACCGACCGAGCGCGCCTCGCGCGCCGTCTGAATGCACATCGCTTCATCTACAAGCACGAACAGATAGCGGTACATGAAGGAAATGGTGGAGACCAGCGCCGCCGGCACATGTAAGGCCCGCAGTGCCTTCAACAGCTTTGGGAAGGGAGTGGTAGCGACCAGAAGGCCGCTGACCAGCACCGCCAGCCACGCTTTGACCATCACCGAGAGGAAGAGGGCCAGGCCGGCGTCAGTGACCGACAGCGTCCAGCTTCCCAGCCGCGCCTGCCACAGCGCCTCGCCGGCGCGCGTGAAGGGGATGGAGACGGCGACCACGCCGGCAAAGGGCAGGGCGATGGAAGAACGCTTCAGCGCTTCCAGCAAAGGAACCTCTGCCAAGCGTACGAGCAAAAGGGCCAGGCCGGCCATCAGCAGGAAGGCCGGCCAGCCCCGCGCGGGGATGTTGGTCACCACCAGGATGAAAGCCAGCGTCCCCAATAGTTTCAGCCGGGGGTCCAGCCGGTGGACCAGGCTGGTCCCCTCCCGATAACGGTCCAGAAACGAGTGCTTCATGCGAGCCCTTTGGCTGTTTATGCGCCGTGCGGCGGTTGATGCTCGCGCCGGTGCAGTGCCAGCGCCAGCCCGTAGCCCAGGCCAAAGACGATCAACGTGCCCAGGATGCCGGCGATAATAGTAGCTACCGCCTCGTTCTCAATGCCGGGGAAGACGTAATCCGGGATGATCTGGAACGGCGCATCCTGTGCCCGTTCGATGAAGCCGGTGTCCTCCGCCACGCGCTCCAGCCCGTCGGGGTGGGGGGAAGCCAGCGGAGAGAGCAGGGCCAGGAGGATGGCCACCAGCAGGCCGGCGATCCACCAGTAGCGCTTGAAGATGTCCATTCGGTCACCCCCTTACGCCTGAGAGGCTTTTTGATGCAGGGAGAGCAAATCGGGTCGGGTCACTTTCAAGAAGGCCAGCACCGCCGCGGTGATCAGTCCCTCGCCGATGCCGATGAGCATGTGCACCAGACCCATGGCCGGCACGGCCACCTGCCAGGGCGAGGTGCCGGAAAGCGCCAGCTCGACCGCGCAAGCCAGCGCGGCGATGACCACCGAGAGCCAGGCCGCCGCGAAGCCGCTGATCAAGGTCGCCCAGGGTTTCTCGCCCAAAAGCCGGCGCAGTCCCATATAGGTTATCCACCCAACAAGCACACCAATAACCGCCATGTTGAGGATGTTGGCGCCCAGCGCCAGCAGTCCGCCGTCCTGGAAGAGCAGGGCCTGTACGACCAGCACGCTGGTCAGCACCAGCATCGCCGGCCAAGGCCCCAGCAGGATGGCGGCCAGTGCGCCGCCGAGGAGATGGCCGGAGGTGCCGCCGGCGACGGTGAAATTGAGCATCTGGGCGGCGAAGATGAAGGCGGCGGTCACGCCCATCATCGGCACTTGGCGCTCTCCCAGCTCACGGTTGACCTTGCGGACGGCATAGCCGAGGCCGCCGGCGGAAATTGCCCAGGCCGCTACCGTCGTCCCGGTGTTCAGAAACCCATCGGGGATATGCATGTCCTGTACCCTCCTTCGGTCTGGAGCGCGAAAGCTCTGATAGGACAAACAGCAGTTGCAACTAGTTGCAATAATATTATATGCCGGCATGGGAGAGATGTCAAGTGGGAGGGTGTGGAAACAAGGCTTTCAATGTTCTAACAAACGGTAGTTGAAACTGTACCAACGACTGCGAAGTCGGCCAGCGCCGACTGGTATAGCCCACGCAGGTGGGCTTCGCAACTGTAACCGCGACTTCCAGTCGCCCAGAATCTTCGCGAAGCCTGTGCAGGCCCGCGGCTTCAGCCGCCAGGCCGCGTCTGCCGCGCTTTCTCCAGGGCCTTTCGCCAGTGGATGACGGGATCATGCCGCCGGCGCAGGCGCCATGCCCACCCGACCGGATAGCCGATCATTTTGGCCGCATCCCCCACCACCCGGATGATCGGTATCCAGGCAATGGCTTTCAGCCTTTCCGCCGGCGGCAGGTCGGTGATCTCAGGCAGAAGGCGGCGGTACGGCGGGTACAGGTAGTAGGCCGCGCCGGCGAGCAGGGCTACCAGCCACCATGGCCTGTGCAGGATGCTCAGGGCCAGCAGGGCCGGCAGGGCGACAAGATAAGTTAGGTAGCGCACGGCGTGCCGCTTGCGCCACAGATCCGCCTTGCCGTCGCCGCGCGCATAGCGGTAGTACTGCTTAAAGAAAGCGCGCAGGCTGGAGCGCGGCCGGAAGTAGACCAGGGCCTTCGGCGCGAACACAAAGCGGTAGCCCAACGCCTTCAATCCCAGGTCAAAGATGAGGTCCTCGCAGAAGTCCAACCATTCGGGGTACGGCCAGCGCTCCCAGGCAGAGCGCAGGAAAGCGACCGAGCGGCTGGAGGGGAGGAAGCGGTCGGGGTCAATTTCCGGCAGGCGGGGCAGGACTGCGGCACCCATGGCGCGTTCGAAGGTGGAGCGCGGGTCAGGGAGGAAGAAGCCGGCCGCCACCCCCGGCATCTCTGCCGGCGCCGCTTCCTCGAACGGGTGCACCAGCTCCGCCAGCCAGTCCGGGTCCAAGCGCACGCCGGCATCCGTGGAAGCGATGATTTTCCCGCCGGCGGCGCGGATGGCGGCGTTGCGCCCTTGTGAAATATTGGCGCCGGGCACCACCAGCACTCGCAGGGGAAGCCGGCCGGCGTAGCCCTCGATAATATCGCGGGTGCGGTCGGTGGAGCCGCCGTCCACGATGACGATTTCATCCGGCCGGCGGGTCTGCGCGGCCAGCGAATCCAGCAGTTCGGCGATGGAGCGCTCCTCATTAAGCACGGTAGCGATGACGCTGACGGTGAAAGGCTTCTTGCTGTGCATCTTTAACCTTATAGATTGCCCGCCGGCTTGTTTCCCCGCCGGCGGGATGCTATAATCAAACTGGATGGATATACCGCCGTGGAAGGGAACGGTACCATGAACAAGCGCGGCTCCTGGTTAGGCCTAATTATCGCTCTCGTGCTGGTCAACTATCTCCTGATTGCCACCGTCTGGCGGGCAGTTGGGCACGGCACTGCGCCGGCACCGACGCCTACCCGCACACCTAAACCGACCTTCACGCCGCCGGCGGTGGCAGTGGTTTTCGTCACCCCGACGCCGACACCGCGCCCGCCGGCCGTAGATACGTCTGAGCCGACCGCCGCCTCGACCCTGCCGCCAGCGCCGGAGGCTACTGCCGCGCCGGCAGAGCCGACGGTCATGACGCGCACACCGGCAACGGAGACCATCGAACCGACCCCATCACCGACGTCGGCGGCCGGCACCCCTGCCGCGATACGGGTCCACGTTGTGCAGGCCGGCGAAGCCCTCCTGCTCATCGCCAAGCAGTACGGTGTGGATGTGGAAGAGCTGATGCGCGTCAATAACCTTGCCAGCCCGGACTGGATCTACGTCGGGCAGGAATTGATTATACCACAGCCGGCCGCACGGCCAACCGAAGAACCCACGCCGGCCGCGACGCCGATGCCGGCGGCCACCAGCTTCGTCCATGTGGTGCAGGCTGGCGAAAACCTGGCCGCCATCGCCTACCGCTACGGCGTAACCGTGGATGATTTGGTGAGAATTAACGGCCTGCGCTCTGCCGACTGGATTTACGTCGGACAGCATCTCATCATCCCGGCCGCCGCGCCGGCCGCAACCGCAGCCCCCACGCGCGTCACCGGGCGCGTGCATGTGGTGCAGGCCGGCGAGAACCTGACCTGGATCGCCCAGCGCTACGGCGTCAGCGTGATAGCCCTCATGCGTGCCAACAATATCACCGACCCGGACACCATTTACGTCGGCCAACAGCTCATTATCCCCTGAGCCGGCGCCGCCTCACCGCACCTGAAAACTGCCCAGGTCCAGGCGCATGCCTTCTCCGCCGCCGTCGGCGCGCACGACGGCGCGCAGGCGGTGCCGGCCCGCGGGCAGGCCGGCCGGCAGAAAGCCGTCCACCTGGTCGCGCACCAGCTCGCCGGCCAGCCACTGGTCGGTGGTGAAACTGCCGCCCAGCGGCGTCCAGTCCGCCCAAAGCGCATCATCCACCCACAACTGGAAGCGCCAGATGTCCGCAGGCTGTTCCTGCGCCTGCCAGTACAGCGCCACATGCAGGGGCGCGTCGGCGGATAGCGGCGCGTCCTGGCGGGGTGCACCCAGCGCATGACGGTCATATCCCAGGAAAGCCAGCGGGCCGATGACTTTCTGGGCAGGGAACATAGGCTGGACGGCGCCCGCCGGCAGGGGATGGGCCGGCCGGCGCACCTCGACACTTCCCAACCGCACAAAGGTTTCCCCTGTCTCCTGTACCACAGCCCGCGCGCCGGTAGCTGGATCGTACAAGCCGGCGATAAGCTGATATGTGCCTGGGGGCGTGCCCGGCTCGATGAGCACGCCGTGATGGTCCTCGTAGGTCTTGCCCGGCGACCAGGAGGTGATAGGCACGGCACCGCTCAGCGGCTCGGCATCGCGCTGGCCGACGATGTGACTGCCGGCGTCCAGCACCTGCAGGAAGACCTTCCAGCGGATGGAAGGGGCGTCGTCCGCCTGCCAGAAGAGGGATAGCGGCAGGATATCACCGGCCGCCGCCGGCGCCGCCGGCATTTCCGCCCGCGCCAGAGTGATGCCGTTATCGAAATGGACGCCGGCGGCCAGCGCCTGCATGGGCGCATCCCATCCCCGCAGGGTCGTATAGATGACGAAACGCACGTTGCCAAACCAGCGCTCCATCCCCTTGAAGGCATGGGCGTCCAGCCAGCTCTCCATGATGCGCTCGGGGTCGGACTCGTCGGTGGCCCAGTACAGCGCGTAAAGCCGGCGGTGGCGCCAGCTCAGCTCCGCCAAAGCTGTCTCCAGCGCGAGGCGGTGGGGGGGGCGTTCGGCGGGGAGCTGGTACACCGGCCAGGGGTCCGAGCGGTAGTAGTACGAGAAGACATCCCACTGGCCGGGCGCGTTGAGGATGACGGCGTCGTCGGGGCCGGCGGTGGCGCGGATGTATGTGACCATGCCGCGGTAATCGTCCCGCGCTGCCATGGGGTCCGTGTAATAGCGATGCAAACAACGGCCGGCCGGTATGAACACCAGGGCGACCAGGATGCCGGCAAGGATGTCGGTCAGCACGCCGGGCCGGCGCCCCGCCCGGGCGAACTGCAGGGGGAGCGCCGCGCCAGCGCCCAGGCACAGCAGGAAGAAAGGGCTGGCGGCCATAAGGAACTTCAGGCGCGTCGGCTGATAGATGCCGGCGCCGGCCATGACGGCGGCAGGGATGATCCAGCCGAGCGTGGGCAGGAGCCAGCGCGCGGCAGGGAAGGTCCTATCCTGTCTGCCGGACAGCGCAAGCGCCACTGCACCGAAGCTCACCAGCAGCGCAAAGGGCAAGGCAGCGGCCCAAGGCGCGTCCAGGCCGGCCGGCCCCAAGCACAGCGTGCGCCAAGCCGCCCCTAGCCATGAGGCTAAACCCATGGTTGAAGCGCCGCGTGGCCAGGCCAGCAGGCGCGACAGCCCGGTGCTCAGCCAGGGGAGGTAAAGCAGGATGATGCCGGCCTGCATGCCGGCCCATGTCCACAGCAGGCGAGCACGCCGGCGCTCCAGCCAGGCGGCTAGGAAGACCAGGTTGCACACCAGCAGGATGGACGGAAAGAAATAGTGGGTGTAGAGGCCGGCCGCGCCGGCCAGCATATACACCAGTGCGAACGGCCAGCGAGGATGTGCCGTCCAGCGCCAGGCCGCCCAGGCGGCCAGTACCGCCCAGAAGGCCATGGGCATATACATGCGCGCTTCCTGGGCATAGTACACCTGCAGGGGGGAGACGGCGGTCAGCAGGGCGGCGGCCAGGCCGGCGGGGCGGCCGGCAAGCTCCGCGCCCAGCGCGTACACCAGTATCACCACGCCCAGCGAGAACAGCCCGGACAAGCCGCGCAGGGCGATCTCTCTCTGACCGAAGAGGGAGCACCAAATTTTCAACAGCCAGTAGTAAAGGGGCGGATGGATATCCAGCGCGGCCTGCTGGGCGATGACGGGGAAAGGCCGGCCAGCCAGCGCGGCGCTGTTGCCCTCATCCGCCCAGAGGGACTGCCCATCCAGCCGGTACAGGCGCAGGGCTATGGCCAGGAGCAGTATCAGCGCCAATGCCAGCAGACTGCGCCAGTCCTGACGCCGTTCAGCGGCGCACACGCCGGCCCTCCCGCAGGCGCACACCGCGCCGGCCCATGAGGACGTACACGGCCACGGCCAGTCCAATGAGGACCAGGATGATGGCTAGGATAAGCCAAGGCGTCCAGGCCGGCCAGGGCCGGATGATGATGCCGTCCAGCGCGCCGCGTCCGCCGGCGACCTCGATTTCCACGGTATGGGGGCCGCGGGTCAGCCAGCTCTTCCGCCAAACGGCCTGTCCGAACTGCTCCGCCGGCGCCGTCAGGGCGATTCCCTGCGCCGGCGCGCCGTCCACGCGCAGACGCAAAGTCCCGAAGGCCGGCCCACGCGGGGCAATCAGCGTCAGCTCCCGCCCCTCGAAGCGGAAGGTCACGGCGGCGCCGGCCTCATCGCTCCAGCAGTAGGCCCCCAGCACGGCGCGGCCATCGCGGGCGGCCTGCCAGGCGCCTCGGTAGCGCAGTGCCCAGTGGTCCTCCTGATGGTATCCTCGGTATAGGGCCGGCTCCTGTCGGGTATAGGATTTTACCGCTTCGTACAGCGGCAAGGGGGTGAAGTCCGGCTCCACCATGCGGAAATAGTACATGGGCTGGTTGACTTCCTGGTCAGTGGCGCGCTTGAAGAACCAGACGTTGGCGACCCCCAGCCAGGGCCACTCCCGCTGGATGCGCTCGTAGGCCAACAGGACATAGCGGGCCTGCGTCTCGGGCGTCACCTGCCCGAAAGGCTTCTCGGGGAGCGCATCGGGCGCGGCGTTCCAGT
The DNA here is from genome assembly GCA_938049385.1 of uncultured Anaerolineae bacterium. Classification (GTDB taxonomy): domain Bacteria; phylum Chloroflexota; class Anaerolineae; order JACIWP01; family JACIWP01; genus JACIWP01. The sequence continues at coordinate 23,038 of CALIBQ010000030.1, read as the reverse complement.
TCATCTCGGATATCCAGATGGGCTTGTGGGCGTCGCCGTTCTTCACCATGATGTCACGGATGTAGAGCGGACGGGAGAAGTTGATAACGCGCGGCTGGAGGCGGCGGTCTGTGGGGCCGGACCAGAGGCCGTAGCCCTGTATGGCCAGCACGTCGAAGTATGGGGCGGCGCCGGCATCATACATCTGCTGTAAAAAGGCGAAATCGTTCAGGTTGCGGTAGTCCAGCTCGATGGTCGAGGCCAGCGCGCCGCAGATGATGACTGCGTCGGGGTCCACTGCTTTGGCGCGGGTGTAGGCAATCTTTAGCAGTTCGACGTAGCCTTTGGGGTCCACCGGCCGTTCGCCCCATTCGGGGTAGATATTCGGCTCGTTCCATATCTGGTAGTAGCGCACGCGGCCCTTGTAGCGGCGCACCACCGCCTCGACGAAATCGCCGAAATCTTCGAAGTTGTCCGGCGGGGCGAAGGAGCCGGCCGCGTCGCCCTCGGCCCGGCTCCATGCCGGCGGATTCCCCAGCCGCACGATCAGCTCCAGCCCGTACTTCTCTGCCAGCGAGACGATGTGATCATACTTCTCCCAGGCGGAGCGGTGGGGTTGGTGCCGGCGGTCCTCGAAATCGCCTTTGCCGTGGATTTCGATATCTTCCCAGGGAAACTCCTGGCGTATCCAATGGAAGCCGGCCTCGGCAATCATGCGCACCGCCAGCTCACGCTTGGCGGGGTCGGCCTCCTGCTCCAGGAAGGTGTTGACACCGAAGGGGTTGAGGCCGGCGTGCGCCGCCGGCACGTAGTCGGCCGTCTGCGGATGGGGGCGAAACAGGTCGAAGGCGAGCTGGAGCAGGGCCTTGGCCTGGGGAAGCGGCTCTGTCTCCCCGGTGATGGAGAAGAGCCACCTGCTGAGTAAGGAGCCGTCATCCGGCAGTAGGGACAAAGTTTGCCCGGGTCCCAGGGCATGGGATGGGAGAATGAGAGACCCCAGCAGAATGCCGGCGGCGATCATCCAGGCGACAGTAAGAGAGCGGCGGCTTCCGCATCTTCGCACTTGCATACAGGGTGTGCTCCATCAAGCGCCAGAGCAGAAACGTGTGATCCATGGGACCTCCTGACCCCGATTGCGGATCACACGTTTCTGCGGTTATGCTGTCTGAAATGTCATGCCGGCATGCGCTCGGGTGATGCTAATTCTTCCGGAACGTGATGTTGGTGAATTGGCCGGCTTTGGCGCAGTCCTCGAAATCGATGGTTACGATGTTGGAAAGCTGTTGTGGGTTGGATGCGCTCTGAACCAAGCGGATGTGGAACGGGATGCGCGTCTTGTACATTTCCATAGAGAGGGGCGCGAATCCCCACTCGCCCGGCCCTTCCCCTTCACCGGAAACGCGGTAGACCCGGTTGCCGAAGAATTCGAGCTCCACAGTAACGCCGTTCATGGGGTTGCCGGCGGCATCCACCACCTTGCCCTTGAAGTATACGGTGCCGCAGTTCGGCGCGGCCGCCATACTGCCCTGCACATAGCTGAATGCGAACTGTGGGGCGGGTGTGTTGGTGGGCGCAGGCGGAAGCGTTGGCGCCGGCGTGTTGGTCGGTGGGCGCGGCCGCGGCGTCGGCGTGGGCGGCACCGTCTCGTCAATGGGAACAGCATCCATCGGCACGCTCAGGTCCACATACTGGGACGCCACCCAGCCCTCCTGGTTATTGAGACAGCAGACCCTCAGCCAGGCGGAATCGGCGGTGCGCTTGCGCACCTCCAGCACGTAGCCTATGGACAGCCTGCCGAGAGATGCATAGGAGGTGCTGGGGCCGGCGCGGTAGTTCAGATCGGCCAGCTTGACGATGGCCTGCGGCATAGGCGTCGGCGTAGGTTGGGGTGTGTCCGTAGGCGTCGGGGTCACGGCCGGCGTATCGGTCGGCACCGGCGTGTTGGTCGGGACCGGGGTAGGAGTATATACCGGCGTCGGCGTGAACGTGGGTTTCGGGGTTTTGGTAAAGGTCGGGGTGGGAGTAGGGGGACGCTTCCCCACGAGCTGGCTGACCGAACAGCCCATGGTCACCAGCAGAGCCAGCATCGCGACCAGCAGGATAATGCTCGAGCGGTTTCGCATGGTTACCTCACCTCAACGGAATTGGGATGACGAATACAGCAGGGCACAGGGTTCGCGAAACTGCTGTGCCAGGCTCAAAACAACGCTTATTATAGCATAAGCTTGGATGCCGGCCAAACTCGCGCCACCGCTTGCCAGACATCCTCCACGCTCACGGCCTCGATACAGCGGAAACGCTGACAGGCCGTGTTCCAGCGGCCGCGATCGAAGCAGGGGGCGCAGTCGGGCGGGTTCCAGACGGCCCGATGGCCGGCGCCGTAGGGACCATAGCGGCGCGGGTCCGACGGCCCAAATACCGCGACCGTGGGCGTGCCCACTGCCGCCGCCAGGTGCATGGCACCGGTGTCGTTGCCGAGGAATAGGGCCGCATGTTCCAGCAGGGCGCCCAGCTCATCGAAGGAAAGCTCGCCGGCCAGGTTATGCACATGCTCTGTCTCGCCGGCCAGGCGCCGCACCTCCTCCGCCAGCTCGCGGTCGCCAGGGCTACCAACGATGAAGACGGATGCGCCGCGCTCCTGCACCAGCCGGCGGGCGATCTCCGCAAAGCGCGGTGCCGGCCAGCGCTTGGCCGAGAGGGCCATGCCCGGGTTCTGTCCGCCGGCGGGATGGATGACCGCCAAAGGGCGATCTGCGGGGAGCAGTTCTTGGACCCGCTGGCGGGAGGCCGGCGTCGGGTAAAAAGTAGGGCGAATTCCCTCGGTCGGAATGCCCAATGCCCGCACGCAGGCCAGGTACAGGTCTACCTCGTGCATGATACCCTCGACGGGCACGCGCCGGGTGAGGCCGATGCCGCGGCCGGCGCTGTCCAGCCCCACGCGCCAGGGCACGCCGGCCAGGGCCGGCAGGAGCGCCATCAACGGCGAGCGATCCAGCACCAGGCACAGGTCATATCGGCCGGCGCGCATGCGGCGCGCCAATCCCAGCCACTCCCGCCAGGAATAGGCGCCTTCGCCCACGCGTCCGCAGTCTATCAGACGCCGGATGTGGGGATGATGTTCCACAGCCGGCCGCGACCACTTTCCCACCGCGAAATCGATCGGCGCCTCAGGCCAGTGCCGGCGCAGTGCCTCCACGACAGCGGTGGCCATCAGCACATCGCCCAGACAGCAGGGCTTCAGCACAAGGATGCGGGGAGCATCCGACAGCGGCGGGGGACTGCCGGCCGGCCAGAAGGCGGACAGGATTCGCGAAGCCAGGGTGACGACGAGGTCACGGACAGACATGGCGCGTCTTTCAGCGGGAGCTGGTAGCGCGCGGCCGGCGGGCGCGGTGGACCGTCCCACCGCCGGTGTACATGGGCACCAGCAGGGCGAAGACGGTACAGCGCGTCTGCACCAGCATGCGCGCCCGCAGGCGTGGGTCCAAGTCATCCAGGCGCTGTGCCATGGTGAAGACCGTGGGCAGGCGCATGTTGAAGCGGTAGTTGATAAGCTGATAGAGCTTCTCGCGCGCCCAGGGGGTGGCGCTTTCCAGCCCTAGGTCATCCAGCACCAGGAAGGGGGCGCGCCGCACCTCTTCGAAGCGCTTATCGAAGGAGACCTGACTGCTGGGGCCGAAGGCAGCGCGCAGATAGTCCAGCAAATCGGGCACGGTGACGAAGACCGCCGGCCGGCCGCGCCGCACCTGCTCGTTGGCGATGGCGGCCGCCAGATGGGTCTTGCCCGTGCCGTGGTCGCCGAAAAAGACCAGCCAGCCGTCCGGCTGTTCGGCGTAGGAGCGCGCCAGGGCGAGGGCGTTGATCAGGTTCTCGCGCTCTTCGCGGGTCAGCTCATGGTCGCGGGTGCTGAAGCTCTCGAAGGTCATCTCCGCCACCTGGACCAAGCTGTTGAGGTTGGTGTGTAGCGCCTCGCTGAGGGTCTGGCCGGATTGGCGGAAATCGCCGGCCAGGATGGGCACGATGCGGGCGAAATCGGCATCCGTCATGCGCGAGCGGATGCGCGGCTCCAGGTCCTCGAGCTGGCAGTTGGAGGTGATGACTGTGGGGAGTCGATGGTTATAGCGGTAGTTCAAAATCTGGAAGAGCTTTTCCTGTGCCCAGGGTGTGCTGGCCTGGGTGCCGAGGTCGTCCAGGATGAGCAGGGGGGCGGAGCGCACCAGCTCAAAGCGCTCGTCAAAGGTGACCGGGCTGTTGGGCGCAAAGGTGGCGCGTAAGTGGTCGAGCAGGTCGGGGACGATGACGAAGAGCGCCGGCTCTCCCCGGGCGATGACCTCGTTGGCGATGGCCGCGGCCAGATGCGTCTTGCCACAGCCATATCCACCCATGAGGATCAGCCAGCCCTGGGGACTGCGGGCGAACTCGCGGGCGGCCTCGTAGGCGGCGCGCAGGTTGCGGCGCTTTTCCTCCGTCAGGCCCAGCCCCTCCGGCAGGAAGGTATCAAAGGTCATGCGCTCCAGCTCGCCCAGGTTGCTCATGCGGCGAAGCTCGGCGCGTCGCTTTTCCTCCAGTTCTTTGCGCTTGCACTGGCAGGGTATCAGTTTGCCGAAATCAGGGTGATCAACGGGCACGTCGAGGGTGACGTAGCCGACGCCTTTGCAGATGGGGCATACCGGCTCCTGCCGGCGCCGCTCAGTGCTTGACATAGCGCCCGTATTTGCCCTCGATGTATCGACGCCCATACCCTTCAGAATCTCGTCCGGTGATCTCATCCCGTTTCCCCTCTTGGGCCCAGCGCTCCAGGATGGCGCGCACGTAGCGCCAGTTGCGCACGTTGCGCTCGGCGGCGATGCGGAAGGCCTCTTCGATCCAGCTCATGGGGTAGGTCCGCTCGGCCTCGCGCAGTTCCTCGGCGATCAGCGGCTGGAGCAGGCCGATGTTCTGCTCGTAGAGCACGAAAATGTTGGGGCGCTGGAGGCGCCAAGGTGCCGGCGCCTGTTCTTCCTCTGCCTCGGGAGCCGCCGCGCCGACTGCCAGTTCCTCAGCCAGCCGCCGGCCGGCCGGCTCGTTCAGCACATAGGCCTCTTCCCACTCGTTGCCCTTTGCACGGCGCAGGGCCAGCAGTGTCCCTCGCGCCGCCGCCCGCTCCAACGCCAATCCGATGGCGTTCCCGGCGCGCTCGTCGTCCAGGCCAAGGATATGGTGAAGTTCCGGGTCTTGTTCCAGCTCGGAGCGCAGAAAGAGGACAGGGCGGCCGGCCTGTGCGCGGCGGTGCAGGAGGCACAGGGTGAGCTTCAGCTCTGCCAGGTCGTCCAGTGTCGGCAGGAGGTGCTGGAAGAAGGACGCCGGCAGACTGATGGTTTCCTCATCCTCTTCGAAACCAATAAATCCCCGCATATGTTTGGTCATCAATAGTACTCATCCAAAGGCTGTTCGATAATCTGAATCTCGTGGAAGCTGACGTTCTCCTTCTTGAAGTAGAGCGGGATGGTGCGGGTTGGGCCGTGGCGGTGCTTGGCCACGATGATGTCGGTGATGTTCTTGCGCTCCGATTCCTCATCGCCGGCGTCCTCGGCGTAGAGGAACATGACCACGTCCGCGTCCTGCTCGATAGAGCCCGATTCGCGCAGGTCTGCCAACTGGGGGCGCTTGTCCTGGCGCTGTTCGACGGCGCGAGAGAGCTGGGAGAGGGCCACGACCGGTACCTGAAGCTCGCGCGCCAGCGCTTTCAGCGCGCCGGAAATATACGAGATTTCCTGGACGCGGTTTTGCACGGCAAAATCCGCTCGCATGAGCTGTAGATAGTCCACGACGATGAGGTCCAGACCGTGTTCGGCGTAGAGCCGGCGGGCCTTGGCACGCATCTCTAGCGGGGAGATGGCCGGCGTGTCGTCAATGAAGATCGGCGCCTCCGCCAGGATGCCGGCGGATTCCACAAAGAGCGGCCATTCTTCCTCGGTAAGCTGTCCTAGGCGCAGGCGTAAGGAGTCAATGCCGGTCTCCATGGAGACCAGGCGCTGGATGAGCTGTTCCGCCGACATCTCCAGGCTGAAGATGGCCACCCGCTGGCCGAATTTGCGGGCCGCGTTGCGCGCAATGCTGAGCGCGAAACTGGTTTTGCCGGTGCCGGGCCGGCCGGCGACGATGATCAGGTCGGAGCGCTGAAGCCCACCCAGGAGCTTGTCCAGTTGCTGGAAGCCGGTGGGGATGCCGATGATTTCCCCCTGGTGTCGGTACAAATAATCCAGCCGCTCGAAATATTCTTCCATAAGCTGGCGCAGGGGGGTCAGGTCGCGGCGGAGCCGGCGCTCTGAGACGCCGAAGATAAGCTGTTCGGCGCGGTCAATGATGTCGTCCACATCCCCGCCGGCCTCGTACACCATCTGGACGATCTGGCTGGCGGCAGAGATAAGCCGGCGCAGGACTGCCGTGCGCTCCACGATGTGCGCGTAATGTTCCACGTGCAGGCTGGTCGGCGTCGTGTTGTAGAGCGAGGCCAGGTAGGCACGGCCGCCCACCTCGTCCAACTGTCCGCGGCGCTCCAGCTCGGCACTGACGCTGAGGAAGTCCACCGGCTCGTTGCGCTGGTGCAGGTCAATAATGGCCTGGTAAATCCAGCCGTTTTTGACGCGGTAGAAATCGTCGGCGCGCAGGATGGGCGCCACCTTGATGACTGCGTCCGGGTCAATTAACAATGAGCCGAGGACTGCTTCCTCGGCTTCGGTGTTCTGCGGCGGGAGGTGATCCCCTTCCACTCGCGTATCCATCATACGATTATTTCCTCATACGGCCTGGTATGTGCAAGCGGTCCCTGTTCATCTCGCCGGCCGGCGCTATTTCTTGTCCTCCTCTTCGTCGCCCAGGTCCAGGTTCTCCAGGAACTCCTCGAAGATGGAGAGGTTCTCCTCCTCTTCCTCGGAAAGCTCGGGGGCCTGTTCGGCCGATTCGGAGAGGATGCCGGCCTCGTCCATAACATGGGGAGCCACATAAATAGGTGCCTTGACCCGCACGGCCAGGGCGATAGCGTCGCTGGGACGCGAATCAATCTCATGGCGTTCGCCGTTGACATCCAGGATGATGCGGGCATAGAAGGTGTCATCCCGCAGGTCATTGACGATGACGTACTGCACCTCGGCGCCCAGCTCGACTAGGATGGATTTGAGCAGGTCGTGGGTCAAAGGCCGCGCCATCGGCACGCCCTGAAGCTCAATGGTTATGGAATCTGCCTCGAACGGCCCGATCCAAATGGGCAGGTAGCGGTCTCCGTCTACTTCGCGCAACACGACGACGCGGTGTTGGGACATCAGGCTTACCCGTATGCTGTCCACCACCACTCGGATCATTTCATGCCTCCTCATGCGCTGCCTGCCGGCGTGCTCCCGCCGGCTAATACCATTATACCACAGAACGCCCGCCCGGTACAATTGCGGCAGGGAGTAGTAGGAACACAGCGCCGCTGTATTCCGACGCACTCCGTTCTTGACCTTCAGGAGCGCAGGAACTGGCGTGCCAGGGCCTCTGCGCTGAGATGAATCATGGTCGGCCGGCCGTGGGGGCAGGTCTGTGGGGAGGAGGTGGCTTCCAGCCGGCGCACCAGCTCCGTCATTTCCTCGTGGGAGAGGGTCTGGCCGGCTTTTACGGCGCCGCGCTTGCACACGGCGGCCATGACCGCGGCGTCTTTACGGCGTGCTAGGGGGGTCTCCCCGCGCTCCAGCTCTTCCAGCACCTCGTACAGCGCGGTGCGGGGGTCCTGCCGGCCGGCCAGCACCGCCGGCACAGCCCGCAGGAGGTACGCGCCTTCTCCGAACGGCTCCAGCTCGAAGCCGGCGGTCCGCAGTTCCGCGTCATACGTTTGTATGACATCCTGCTGGCGCAGGTCCACCGAGACCACTAGCGGCTCCAGCAGGGCCTGCGAGAGGGGAGCGCCGGCGGCTGTCTGGGACAGCATCTGTTCGTACAGGACCCGCTCATGCGCGGCGTGCTGGTCAATGAGGTACAGCCCATCGGGTCCCTCGGCGATGATGTACATCTGCCGCACTTGACCGACGACGCGCAGGATGGGAAGCCGGGATGGGGGCGCGCCGGCGGGTTTGGGGGCGGTTCCCTCTGCCGGCGGGATGAGCCGCAGGGCATGCTCCACCGCGCTTCGACCGGCGCTCATCAACACCTGCTGGCGAGCCGCAATTTCTGTGGAAAGGCTGGGCCGTTCCCCCCAACCGAAGGCTGGGAACTGCGGGGCTGATGAGGCCTGCTGGACCAGCGCGGCGCGCACCTGGCGCTGGACAGCGCGGAAGACCTCGCCGGCGGCGCGGAAGCGCACCTCGGTCTTGGTGGGGTGCACGTTGACGTCCACCTCCGCCGGGTCGAGGTGGATTTGCACGACGGTGATGGGGAAGCGGTTGGCCGGCAGGAGGGCATGATAGGCCTGTAGGACGGCATACGCCAGCGCCTTATCCCGCACCCAGCGGCCGTTGACAAAGAAGACCATGTGCCGGCGATCGGCGCGGTGGATCGCCGGCGGGCTGACGTACCCAGACACGATGACCGGAGAGGGTTCATCCGAGAAGGTGTGGATGGGAAGCAGGGCGCCGGCCGTCTCCGGGCCGTGTATCTCCAGGAGCACATCCAGCAGTCTGCCCGTGCCAGGGGAACGGAAGATAGGCCGGCCGTTATGGGACAAGGAAATACGGCGCTCCGGGTAGGCCATGGCGTAATACGTCACGACTTCCTGGATATGGCCGGCCTCGGTCAGAGGAGAGCGCAGGAACTTGCGCCGCGCCGGCACGTTGTAGAACAGGTTCTCCACGCTGATCGTGGTGCCGGGGGGCCGGCCCACAGGTCGCCGACGCACCACCTCGCCGGCCTCCAGCGAGAGCTGGGCGCCGATTTCCTCTTCCACGGAGCGGGTGGACATCTCCACGCGGGAAACGGCGGCGATGCTGGCCAGCGCCTCGCCGCGGAAGCCCAGGGTGACGATGTGGTTCAGGTCATCCACGTCGGTCAGCTTGCTGGTGGCATGGCGGGCGAAGGCCAGTTCGACCTCGCCGGCAGGGATGCCGCATCCGTCGTCGGACACGCGGATCAGACGCAGGCCGCCCTCTTCCACCTCGACCTGGATGTCCCGCGCGCCGGCGTCAATGGCGTTCTCCAGCAGTTCTTTGACCACAGAGGCCGGCCGCTCCACCACCTCGCCGGCGGCAATGCGGCTGGCCACTTCTGGGGGCAGAATGCGGATGGGCATGCGTCCTCCTATGCAGGGCGTTCCTGGCACATATTGTACCACAGCCGGCGCGGGGGTGGGAAACAGCGGTGATGAAGGCGTCCGCGTGCGCGATGGGCGGACTTATGGTATACTGTGATTGAACACTTGCCAGAGGCGTCAGCAAAAGGCCATGCAGTATTACTGCCCGGTATGTTTCGCTCCGGTAGAGCGCGATGCTGTTCGCTGTCCCGCTTGTGGGATTGACATCGCCGAATGGGAACAAAGCCATACGTTCACCGAGCGTCTCATCCATTCCCTGCGGCACCCGAATCCCGAAGCGCGCATGTCCGCTATCATTACGCTGGGGAACCGCGGGGAAGCCGGCGCCGCGCTTCCGCTGGCCGAATGCGCCCTGGTGCACCCTCACGATGTGGTGCAGGGGCTGGCCATCGTGGAGAGCCTGCGCCGGCTCCCCGATACTTCGGAAAAGGCCGCGGCCCAGGAAATGCTCCGCCGGCATCCTTCCCGTCTCATTCGGCAGGCGGCGGAAAGCATCCGCGCCGCCACCGGTTTATCCCAAGGAGGACCTGCCATGCGCTTGAGCTGTCTGCCGGTCTCGTTCTTCCAGGACATCATCGAGGGGCGCATGACCATCGGCGAATGGGCGCGCATAGGTGCCGAGGTCGGGCTGGACGGCATTGACATCTCCGTGCTGTTCCTGAAGAGTCTGGAGCCGGCCTATCTGGCCGAGGTGCGCCGTTCCATCGAGGAAGCCGGCACCCGCCTGGTGATGGTTACCTCCTACCCCGATTTCACCCATCCGGACCCGGCGGAGCGCCGCCGGCAGATCGAGCTGGAGCGCGCCTATATTCGTGCCGCCGGCCGGCTGGGGGCGGAGCTGATACGCGTCACCGCCGGTCAGGCGCATCCCGGCCTGGACGAGCGGGACGGCATCCGCTGGGCGCTGGAGGGACTGCTGGCCTGCGAGGATGCCGGCAGGGAGGCCGGCGTGCGCCTGGTGCTGGAAAATCACGGCAAGCCCGGTTGCTGGCAGTACACGGATTTTGACCAGCCCACCCATATTTTCCTGGAGCTGGCGAGGGGCATCCGCGGCACCTCTATCGGCATCAATTTCGACACTGCCAACCCCATCGCCTATGGGGATGACCCTCTGCCCATCCTCGAGCAGGTGATGGACCAGGTGGTCAGCATCCACGCCGCCGATACGAGCACGCGCGGCGCGCTGAATCATGTGCTGTTGGGCACCGGCTTGGTGCCTTTCGCCGCAATCTTTGCCTTCCTGAAGCGGAGCGGCTTCGCCGGCTGGATATGCATGGAGGAGAACAGCCGGCTGGGCGTGGAAGGGGTGCGCCGCGCCGCGGCTTTCATCCGCGCGACCTGGGAAGCCGCCGGCGCGTGAACGATTCTAACAATTCTGGAGCCGTTGAGGTAGCTATCATGATCCCACCAGAACTTGTGATTGTGCGCGGCGCCGGCGACCTGGGCAGTGCAGTCGCCTGGTGCCTCCATACCGTCGGATTTCGCGTGCTGATCACCGAGATATCCGCGCCAATGGCGGTGCGCCGCACGGTCGCCTTCTGCGACGCGGTCTATGATGGCACCACCCAGGTCGAGGGAGTGACCGCCCGGCGCGTGCGCGATGTGACAGAAGTGGACGCGGTGCATCAGGCGGATGAGATCGCCCTGATGGTGGACCCGGACCTGACGTCCGCCCTGCGGCTGGCCCCGATGGCGGTGATTGACGCTGTCATGGCCAAAGCCAACGTGGGGACGCGTCTGGATATGGCCCCTATCGTCATTGGGCTGGGACCCGGTTTTGTCGCCGGCCGCGATGTTCACGCTGTTATCGAGACCAACCGCGGCCATTACCTGGGGCGCATTATCTGGGAAGGTTCCGCCCAGCCCGATACGGGTGTGCCGGCGCCGGTGGAAGGCCATGCCGAGGACCGCGTCCTGCGGGCGCCGGCGGCCGGCCAAGTGCGCTGGCAGTGCGGTATCGGCAGTATTGTGCGCGCCGGCCAGGTGCTGGGGGAGGTGGCTGGCCAGCCCGTGGCGGCACCCTTTGACGGGGTACTGCGGGGCGCCATCCGTGAAGGCACGACGGTGCCGGCGGGTATCAAGATCGGCGATGTGGACCCGCGGCTGGACGTCCAGGCGTGCTATACCATTTCTGATAAGGCGCGCGCCGTCGCGACCTCCACCCTGCATGCCTTGCTGATACTGGCTCGCCGGCTGGATCGCGAATGCTGAGGCTGGAGGACGGGTAGATGGAAGAAGTCTTCGCGGCCCTGAAAGAGGCCGTTGACGCGGGACAGACGGTCGCCCTGGCAACCATTATCCGCACCGCCGGCTCCACCCCGCGCGAGGTCGGCGCGAAGATGATGATTCATCCGGAGGGTCGGCACGCCGGCACCGTTGGCGGCGGGTGCGGAGAGGCGGAGGTGATGCGCCAAGCCCTGGACGTCATCGCCGGCCGGCAGGCGGCAGTTGTGCGCGTGGACCTGACCGGGGAAATATCATTGGAGAGCGACGGCATCTGCGGCGGGGTGATGGAGGTGCTGGTGGAGCCCTGGCCGCCGGCGGACGAGGAGCCGGCGCAGTGGAGGCCACTGCTGGAACGGCTGGCCGGCGGGGAAACGGCCGGCCCGTGGGCGCTGGCGACGCGACTGCCGCCGGCCCCTGTCCAGCACCTGCTGATTACCCCGGACGAACTGGATGCCGTGCTGGAACATTCATACGCCTTTGGCAGAGCGGTCGAGCGTTTGCTGGCGGAGCGTCGTTCGGGCCTGTTGACCATCTCTGAAAGCGGGGAGAGCTGGTTTGTGGATGTGCACCGCGCCCGGCCGACAGTGGTTATCGCCGGCGCCGGCCACATCGCCGTGCCCTTGGCGCAGATGGCCCAGATGCTGGATTTCCGCGTCATCGTCATTGACGACCGCCCGACTTTCGTCAATCGCGCCCGCTTCCCGACGGCGGACCAGCTCATCTGCGATCACTTCGACAACGCACTGCGCTCACTGGCCATTGACCCCGACACGTACGTTGTCATTATTACGCGCGGCCATCAGCATGATGTGACCTGTCTGCGGGCGGTCATCCGCTCGCCGGCCGGCTACATCGGCATGATCGGAAGCCGCCGGCGGGTGCGCGGCGTCTTCGAACTGCTGGAGCAGGAAGAGGGCATCCCGCGCGAACTGCTGGAGCGGGTGCATGCGCCCATCGGGCTGGATATCGGTGCCAGGACGCCGGCGGAGATCGCCCTTTCCATCCTGGCAGAGATCGTCAAAGTCTACCGCGGTGGGCGGGCGGTTTCGCTCTCGCGGTATCTGCGCGGCCAGCGCTCCCAGGTCATGGCCGGCCGCGCCTGAAGGTACGCCATCATCCCCTTTGTCAAGGAGAAATATGCCATGGACGATCTGCACATCGCTATTATCGGAGCCGGGCCGGGCGGCTATGTGGCCGCTTTGCGCGCCCGTCAGCTTGGCGCCCGCGTGACATTGATTGAGCGGGAACGCGTCGGCGGGGTATGTTTGAACTGGGGATGTATCCCCACAAAGGCGCTTCTCCGCACCGCGGAGGTCCTGCATACCGCGCGCGAGGCGGAGAAGTTCGGGGTGAAAACCGGCGCGGTGGAGCTGGACTGGAAGAAGGCACAGGAGCGCAAGGACCAGGTGGTGGCCCAACTGGTGGGTGGGGTTGAAGTGCTCCTGCGGAAGGCCGGCGTCGAGATCATCAAGGGCGAGGCGCGCTTCAGCGAGCCGTGGAAACTGCACGTCAGCACGCCGCAGGGTATGGAGGTACTGCGGCCGACCCGCATCATCATCGCCACCGGCTCCAGCCCCATCACCCTCCCTATTCCTGGCATTGACCTGCCGCAGGTCATCGGCAGTACCGAGGCCCTGTCCCTGCAGGAACTGCCGCGCCGGCTCCTGATCATCGGGGGCGGTGCCATCGGCGTGGAGTTCGCCGCGCTGTTCGGCATCTGCGGCGTAGAGGTGACCCTGGTGGAGCTTCTGCCGCGGCTGGTGCCGACCGTGGACCATGACATCGGTGAGGCACTGGCCTGGACGTTGAGCCAGCAGGGCGTCTCTGTGCACACCGGCTCGCGGGTAACCCGCATCGCGCCGGCGGCGGATGGTGCGGTTACCTGCAGTGTGGAAGGACCGCAGGGCGCTTTCGACGTTGCTGTGGACAACGTCCTGCTGGCGGTGGGCCGCAAGCCGAACATCGAGGGACTGGCTCTAGAGGCGGCCGGCGTTCACTATTCGGCGAAGGGCATCGCGGTCAACAACCGCATGGAGACCAACGTGCCGGGGATTTACGCCATTGGGGATGTCGTGGGCGGCTCCATGCTGGCGCACGTGGCCATGCGGCAGGGCGTGGTGGCGGCGGAGAACGCCTGCGGCAAAGAGAGCTTCATGAGCTACAAGGCGGTGCCGGCGTGCATCTTCACCATCCCGGAGGCGGCGACGGTGGGCATGAGCGAGGAGCAGGCCCGCCAGGCCGGCCACGACGTCATGGTCGGCAAGTTCGCGCTGGTGAACAACGGCAAAGCGGTGGCCGCCGGCGAGTTCAACGGCTTTATCAAGGTTGTGGCCGATCGGCGCTTCGGCGAGATACTGGGCCTGCACATCGTCGGGCCGCATGCCAGCGACCTGATACTGGAAGGCTCGCTGGCCATCAATTTGGAGGCCACGCTGGAGGAGATTGACACCACGATTCACGCCCATCCGACGCTGGGCGAGGCCATTGTGGAGGCGGCGCTGGCCGCCCAGGGCCGTGCCCTGCATGTGCCGGCGAAATAATCCGACGAGAAAAGGTAAGATGTGTTACGGAAGGGCCGGCGAGAAAGACACATATTGTTGATATGGCCTGGACGACGCAATAAAATGGAGGTTTCTCATGCCGAAGAATGACCTGACCTTTCTGTTGGGCGGCGAGGCCGGCCAGGGCATCGAGTCCAGCGCCACAGGCTTTGCCAAGGCGATCGCGCACGCCGGCCTCCATATCTTTGACCTGCGCGATTACCGATCCCGCATCCGCGGCGGACATAATTTCGCCCAGATCCGGGTGAGCGAACAGCCTATCACTTCCCATCTGGAGACGGTGCACGTCCTGCTGGCCATGACCGAAGAGGCGGTGCGCCGGCACTATGTCCAGATCCCGGCCGGCGGCGCCGTGCTGTATGACGAGGACCTGCCGGTAGATGAGGCTGTATGGCAGGCCGTGCGAGAGAGGGGCGTTCAGCGCTTCCCCGTGCCGCTTCGCAAGATCGCTGAGGAGATCGGCGGCGCGGCGGTGATGATGAACACTGCCGCCACCGCGGCGGCCGCCGGCGTTACCCGCTTCCCCTTCTCGTACATCGAGGACATCATTCGCCGGAATTTCGGCAAGCGCGGCGAAGCGATGGTCAGCGCGAACCTTAAGGTGGCGGACGCCGCCTATACGTATGCGCTGGAGCATTACGCCGGCGGCTTCGATCACACCATCGAGCCTATCCCCGGTGCTCCGCCCAGGATGCTGTTGAACGGCAACGAGGCGTTCGCCTTTGGCGCGGTGGCCGGCGGGTGCCGCTTTGCCGCCGGCTATCCCATGACGCCGGGTTCGCCGGTGCTGGAATGGCTGGCCGGCCATGCCAATCAGTACGGCCTGGTGGTCAAGCATACCGAGGATGAGATTGCGGCTATCTGCATGGCGGTCGGCGCTGGCCATGCGGGCGCGCGTGCCTTGGTCCCGACCTCGGGCGGGGGTTTCTCCTTGATGGTGGAGGCGCTGGGCTTTGCCGGCATGTCCGAGACGCCGGTGGTCATTTACAACGCACAGCGCCCCGGCCCGTCCACTGGCCTGCCTACCCGCCAGGAGCAAGGGGACCTGTTGTTCAGCCTGTGGGCCTCACAGGGAGAATTCCTGCGGGTGGTGCTGGCGCCCGGCACGCATGAAGAGGCGTTCGAGGCCGGCTGGCGTGCCTTCAACCTGGCCGAGACCTATCAGACTCCTGTCATCGTCCTGGGCGACCATTTCCTGGCTACCTCATCCCGCACGCTGGAACAGGATGCGCTGGACCTGTTCGCAGTGAAGGTGGAGCGCGGCAAACTGCTCTCGCCGGCGGAGCTGGACGCCCTGGAAGGGGAGTATTACCGCTATGCGATCACCGAGGATGGTATCTCCCCGCGCGCGGTGCCCGGTCATCCCAAGGCGGTGTATGTGGGCGAGGGCAACGAGCATGACTATCAGGGCCGCATCGCCGAGGAGATCGAGGATCGGGTTGCGTTGAACGCCAAGCGACTGCGGAAGCTGGAGACTGCCCGAGCCAGCATGCGACCGCCGAAGCGCTATGGGCCGGCGGAGGCGCCGGTACTGCTGGTGGGGTGGGGTTCCACCGTGATGCCGGCGCTGGAGGCCCTGCGCATCCTCAACGCCGAGCGCCCGACCGTCCAGTACCTGCACATCACCGACGTATGGCCCTTCCCGGCAGAAGCTGTGGCGCAGGCCCTGGGGGAGGCTCGCGTAACTATTGCTGTGGAGAACAATGCGCTGGGGCAGATGGCACGCCTGGTCCGGCAGGAAACCGGCATCCGCTTGGAACACTTTATCAGCAAATATGACGGCCGGCCGTTCTCTCCGGAGTACATCGTGCGCGGCGTCAAGGAGGTGCTCCATGCCTAGCATGAAGGATTTGCAGGGACGTGATCGTCCTACCTGGTGCCCGGGATGCGGTGACCATGGGGTGCTGAACGCGGTCAAGCTGGCCATGGTGAATTACAACATCGAGCCGCATCAGCTCCTCATCGTCACCGGTATCGGCTGTGGGAGCAAACTGCCGCAGTATATGTGGGTCAACGGCCTGCACACCCTGCACGGCCGCGATATCCCCATCGCCACCGGCGCCAAGCTCGCCAATCATAAGCTCTATGTGATGACGGTGTCCGGTGATGGGAATACCTACGGCATGGGCCTGAGCCATCTCCTGCATGCGGCGCGCCGCAACATCAACATTACCTCGGTGGTGCAGAACAACCAAGTGTACGGCCTGACCAAGGGCCAGTATTCGCCGACCAGCGAGGCCGGCACAGTTACTAAGACCTCGCCCCCGCCGGCCGGTGCCATCGAACAACCGGTGCGGCCGCTGGCGTTGGCCCTCATCGCCGGCGCGACCTTCGTCGCCCGCGGCTTCGCCAAGGACCCGCGCTACCTTTCCGACCTGATCGGCAAAGCGCTCCTGCATCGCGGCTATGCCCTCATTGACGTGCTCCAGCCCTGCGTCACCTTCAACCGGGTCAACACCTACGACTGGTACTCGGAGCGGGTGTATAAGGTTGAGGAACAGCCGGGCGGCTATGACCCGACGGACTTCGCCGCGGCGCTGGAAAAGGCGCAGGAGTGGGGGGAGCGCATCCCTATCGGCATCCTCTATCAGGTGGAACGCCCGACCTATGAGGACCACCTGCCGGCCATTCAAGAGCACTCACTGGTCGAGCTGGGCGTTCATCGGGATATGGCCGAGCTGGAGCGCATCAAGCAGGAATTCATGTAGCGAGGGATGGTATGGCGGAGGAAAGGCCGTCCATTGTGCGTTTGGCGGTTCAGCCGGCGCCGGACCGCCGGCGGGTGCATTTCCTGGTCGAAGCGGACGGGCTGGAGCCGCCGTTCCCCTACATGGAACTGAGCGTGCAGGACCCCGAGGGTCAGGAGGTCGGGAGCATGCTGGTGATGGGAGTGATGGAGCCAGAGACGCGGCTGACCGTGCACATCCGTCCGCCGGCGCCGGAGGGCGAACAGCGCGCCTATCTGGCGCGCGGCCGGCTGTTCTACGGCGCCGAGGGCGAGGAAGAGCAGACCCTTTCCGTGATGGAGATATCCTTCACATTTTGACCTCACCTCGATACCCTTCCACGCATGCGGGAAGGGGAAGCTGGCAGGGCGGATGTCTAGACCTAGACATAACAGGTGACAGTCCTCTTGCAGGTAACTGTCACCTTTGTCTTTCCTTCTACAGCTAACCCCTTGCGCCGGCACAGAAACGGATTAGGCCATACTGGCCGTTGATGCGCCAGCGCGGGTCCCGCGCGTCCAGCTCGGCGACGCGCTCCTCCGTCAGGTCTACGATGACCTCGGCTTTGGCAGTGCGCAGGGTGACGAACGGCGCGGGGAAATAGCGTGTGCGCTCCTCCAGCGAGTCGGTGGGCGGCCAGCGGCGGTCGTCCAGGAGCCGGCGGTAATTGGCATCCCCTTTCAGGATGACCAGGTCGGCTTCCGCCAACAGCCGGCGCAGGTCGTCCGGCATATCGGCGAAGCCGTACGCGCTGACCCAGAAGGGATGGGTCAGCAACTGCAGGCGGCCGGCGGCGATGGCGTTCTCCAGCCGGCTGGCCATGGGTGCCAGCCGCGGCCGGCGTTCCATGCCGCGCAGGGCCTCCATGACATCCGCCGGCATAGTGTCCGAGACGAAAAAGGGCTGGGGCTTCAGATGCAGGCGCACGCGCTCCAGGTGCCAGATGGTCAGCAGATGGTCGGCCAGCGCCAGGTCGAACAGCAGTTCCAGGCCGGCGTTGTCCAGGATGAAGTCCACCCGTCGGGCGCGGTGGTTGCGGGTGAAGCGCTCCAAGACCTGCGGCCGGTGGTCAATCAGCAGGCGCTCGTTCTCCTCGTGGGTCAGGCCGGCGTGGGCAGATTCCGCTACCTCTTTGATGCTCAGGTCAGCACGGTTGCCCCACAGGTCCAGCAGGAGCAGGGTGTTCAGGCGCGGCAGGTGCTCCGTGGGGAGCCGGCCGAGGGCACGCTCGAAGCTTTTCCAGCTCTGACTGCGTGGGGCCAGCTCTTGCTGTTTGTACGGGGCGAAGGGGTCCCGGCCCTGCCAGGGGCCAGGCTGAAAATAGCGCGTGGCCTCCAGGACGCGGCGGTAAAAGTAGGCCTCGGCCGGGTACCAGGGGAGCTGAAGCCAGCTCCGGCCGATGAAGCGCGCCCAGACCACGTCCCATTCGGCGCGGTCCGGGGCCGTTTCGACCAGCCGGCGCACTGGCAGTCCGTGCGTGATCTCGCGCTTCAGGTCCATCAGCGCGGCGCGAATCTCGATGGGGAATGGGTTCAGCCGGCACATCTCATCCAGCAGGGCCGGCAGGCGGTTGCGAAAGGTATCCTCCGCAAAAGAACCCTCGTCAGAGGTCATCAAGGGTGGGGGAAGGGTATCGGTTCCGAAGGGTGTCAGCGGCATCGTTGAGGCTCCTGTGCCGATGGGATGGTTTATGATTCGCCGGCGCGCACCAGCACCCACATCACGGCGTCGAAGGCGATCTGCCGCCGGCGGGAGCGCTCGCGGGTGTACGGCTCGCCGGTCACGTCGCCCAACCGGACATAGGCCGGCTGGACCGTGGAAAAGGCATAGACCCCCAGCGAGACCCATTCATCGTTGTATTCCGATTGGTTGATCTCCACCACGGCTTCCCCGCGCCGGTGAACGATTTTGTAACGGGCATGGCGCGTGGTGGCGTTGCGGCTGGGGATAAAAGCAAAGACCTCGTACAGGCCGGTTTTCGGGATGACCGGCTTCCAGATAGCCCAGCAGTCCTCGCCCTGTTCCTCGGAGACGGTCCAGGTCCAGTAGCAGTGACCGTCGTAGCCGGCATCCCCCTCGAACCAGAAGCGGGAGTCGGAGCGGGAGAAGCCGGCGCCCACATCATCTACCGCCACGACCAGGCTCTCGTAGTTGGGGCGGTGACTGCGGATGAAGTCGGTGGGGTGCAGGTAGAAACGCAGGACATCCTCGCGCGGCAGGTTCCACTGGTCCGGCGGCATCAGGTGGGCACGCACCTCGAAGTGCAGGTGTGCCGGCCCTTTGGGGTTGCCGTCCTTGTCAATCATATGGCCGATGGTGCCGATCTGATCCCCTCTGCGCACCAAGTCGCCTTTCTTGACCAGGATGTCCTTCAAATGGGCGTACTGGGTCCAGATGCGCCGGCCGTCCCGCAGGCGGTGCTCAAGGAGCACGATATTGCCCCAACTGGGATAACGGCCCAGCTCGATCACGCGCCCGTGCGCCGCGGCGTAGACCGGATCGCCCTCATCGGTATCGCCGCCGCCCACGCCGTTCCAATCCTCACCGGTGTGCCAGGCGCCGAAGCGCTGATAATAGCTTTCCTCGGCGAGGCCGGCGGCGACGTAATAGCCCACGCCGTCAGGCTTGCCCACGGGGAAATCGAAGCCGTCGGCGACTTGAGGCTGGCGGGGACGCCGGCCCAGCCGGCCGATGGCTTCCGCCATCTCGCGCGTTACCTCAAAATTGGGCCGGCCGCCGGCGCCGCTCCAGTCCTCCGTCCCGCCGAGGATGTAGAGCGCACTGCCCATCACGTAGTCGTGCTTCTCCAGCTCGCGGAACCATTCCAGGTAGATGGGGATTTTCTCCGCCGGCGAGCGTCCGGGGGTGGAGTCCCCGCATTCGGTGATGATAATGGGCATCTGCGGCGCCAGGTAATGGGCGTAGGTATAGCATTTGCCGTAATAGGGGTGCAGGTGCTGGTCTCCCTGCCAATAGCAGTGCACACCCCAGGCATCGAACTTGAGGATGGTGGGCAGGGCGCGGTTCCAGAATTCGGTGTAGCGGTGGGGGGCCTGGCCGGGGAAAACCCAGCGCGCCCAGGGGAAGCGCCGACGTAAGGTTTCCAGCACCTCCTCGGCCCAGGCGATGAAGCAGTCAATATCGGCGTCGGAAGCGCCGAAGCCTTCGCTGTAGCCGGCGGCCTGCGGGTCCAGGTTCGGTTCGTTGTGCACCTCGAACCAGGTCACATACGGCCGCAGTTCCTCGATGCGGGGTGCGAAGTGCTCGACGAATTCTCCAGGGCTCCAAGCGCCGCCGTTCATGTC
Source organism: uncultured Anaerolineae bacterium (assembly GCA_938049385.1). Taxonomy (GTDB): domain Bacteria; phylum Chloroflexota; class Anaerolineae; order JACIWP01; family JACIWP01; genus JACIWP01. The sequence goes on along the minus strand of CALIBQ010000030.1, from coordinate 2,982 downwards.
GGCGAAGAGGCGCGCTACGAGGAGGGCATCGGGATATTCCTGGCGCAGACGGCGGTGCACCGCTACCTGGTCGAAACGCGGCGCAGGGAAGACCAGCGTTTTGATAGTCTCCGGGCGCGCCAGCTTCAGGATGGCGAAGTGCTCCTCCGCCGGCGGTTCCCAGTAGCGGTTCGAGAAGTGGATGCCAATGTTCATTGCAGTGTCTCCATTATCAGCGGGGCGCTCCCACCGGGATCAGGTACAGCGGTGTTTCATTCGCGCTCAGCCCCAGCACGGCGCGCACCTGGTCGTCGTGAAAGGCACCGATGGGGACCGCGCCCAAACCCAGCGCGACCGCCTGCAGGAGCAGGTTCTGGGCGGCGTGGCCGGCCTCCAGGTGCACATAGCGTTCGGCGCGCTGGCCGTACTTGGCGGCGGTGCGCTGGTACACGCCGGCGATGACGAAGACCGCCGGCGCCTCGTACACGGGGCGCTGGCGCACGGCGGCGTTCCCCAGCGCGCCGCGGTGGTCGCCGGCGGCAGTCCGCCGCAGTTGGTGCGCCTGCGGGAGATAATGGTACACGCCCTCGGGCAGTACGACATAGACCTCCAGCGGGTAAAGGGCGCCGGCGGATGGCGCGGTGCGGAAGCCCTGCGGAGAGGTGATGCCCTGGGCCGCCCAGAGAAGCTGGCCGATTTCCTCCCAGGTCAGGGGGCGCGGCCCGTACTCGCGTATGGACCGCCGGCCGGCCAGTGCCTCTTCCAGTGAGAGCGAGCCCTGCTGGCGCGGCGCCGGCAGGACGATGACCTCTTCCGCTTCCGGTTGTGCAGAGGCAGGAGCCGGCATGGCCGTACAGCCGGCCAGCAGGAGGATACAGATAAAGACCAGCGTTCCGATACCGCTCCTCAGCCGCACAGCTTCACCTTCCCTGCCGGCCGCGCTGGCTCACCGCTTCGAGTAGACCTGAATGAAGCGCTGGAAAGAGCGATCGTAGGTGCGCTCCACTTCGGGAGGGAAGGCGCAGGCCGGCAGTTCCTGGTGCGCCAGGTGATAGGCCAGGCATTCACAGCACAGCCCTTTGCGCGGACAAGGCTCCCAGGTGCAGTTACAGCGCTTCAGGTTGCGTTCCTGCTTGCATTCCATTGTCGTCGCCTCCATCAAGCCTGCAGTGCTTGACCAATTATAGCATGGGGCCGGAAAGGAGTGCAATCTGCCGATTTGCGCGATTTCAGCGGCTGTGGTATAAACCTGACAAAATTGCATAGGTTTTGGTTGCTCTCTTATCCAGAGAGGTGGAGGGACCGGCCCTGTGAAGCCTCGGCAACCAGACCGCATGAACCACGGCGGTTCAGCGGTCCAGGTGCCAATTCCGGCAGGGGCATGCATGATGCATGCCCTTGGAAGATGAGAGGGTATGGCGAAGATGCTGCTGCCTTCTCATACCGACGAAGTCCCTGGGGCAGCAGCTTTTTGTGTCCTGAAACAGGCTCCTCGGGCCGGCGGTGCTTCTCGGATAGGGCGGCGAGGATATTTTTATATCATTTTAAGGAGGTTTCGATGACTGAAGAGAACACCCGGCCGGCCAGCCTCAAAGGCTTTTCCACGCGTGCTGTGCACGCCGGCGAATCCCGTCAGAAGCCCTACGGCTCGCTGACCACACCCATCATCCAGACATCCACCTATACCTTCGAGAATAGCCAGGCCGTCATCGCCCACATGCAGAGGAAGATGGCGGAACTGCCGCTCCTGCGGGGGGAATATGGCCGCTACACCAACCCCACCCGCGAGACCGTGGAGCGCAAGCTGGCCGAGCTGGACGGATGTGAAGAGGCCATGCTGGTGGCATCGGGCATGGCGGCTATCACCACAGTCTTCCTGACCCTGCTCTCCGCCGGCGACCATCTCATCATCACCGAAGACTGCTACCGCAAAACGCGGGAGTTCGCCCTGACCTTCCTGCGCCGGCTGGGCATCGGGATCTCTTTCGTGCCCGTGGAGGACCTGGAGGCGCTGGAATCTGCCGTGACGCCGCGCACGCGCCTTATCTTCACCGAACTGCCGACGAACCCGTACCTGCGGGTGGTGGACCTGCCGAGGCTGGTGGAGATTGCCCATCGGCACGGCTGTCTGCTGGTGGTGGACAGCACCTTTGCGACGCCGTTCAACATCCGGCCGGCGGACTATGGGGCGGACCTGGTGATTCATAGCGGCACCAAGTACCTGGGCGGACATAACGACCTGCTGGCCGGCTCAGTGGCGGGGCCGGCGGACATCATCCATAAGCTCAAGGACGCCCAGAACATGCTGGGGCCGACCATTGACCCGCACGCCGCCTATCTGCTTCTGCGGGGCATCAAGACCCTTTCCCTGCGCGTCCAGCGCCACAACGAGAACGGTCAGCGGGTGGCGGAATTCCTGGAATCCCATCCGGCGGTGCGGCGCGTCTTTTACCCTGGCCTGCCCTCCCATCCCGACCATGCCATCGCGAAAAAGCTGATGGCCGGCTTCGGCGGGGTGGTCAGCTTCGAGATCGAGGGGGACATGGAGCGCACCATGCGCTTTATCGACGCACTGAAGATACCCTACGTCGGCCCGAGCCTGGGCGGCGTTGAGTCCATCATCGAACAGCCGGCGCTGATGTCCCATTTCGCGCTGGATAAACAGGAGCGCGAGCGCATGGGCATCAAGGACGAGCTGGTGCGTTATGCCCTGGGCATCGAGGATGCCGACGACCTGATCGCGGATTTGAAGCAGGCACTGGATTCCATTCTGTGAGGGGCCGGCGCGAGGAGGTGTACCATGATCGTGATGAAATTCGGCGGAACTTCGGTGGGCGATGCGGAGCGCATGTCCGCTGTGATGGATATCATCGAGGCGCATCTGGCACGTGAGCCGGTCATCGTCGTCTCCGCTATGAGCGGGGTGACCAATCTGCTTATCGAAGCGGCGCGCGCCGCCAGCAGGGGGGAGGACCGGGTCTATCGCGAGGCTAAGGCGACGCT
>CALIBQ010000029.1 GCA_938049385.1 uncultured Anaerolineae bacterium | reverse complement strand
GGCGCCCAGGGCGGCGAACTTGCGGGGGTCCTTGAGGAATTCCACCACCTCCTGGAGCTCCTGTTTGGCCTCATCGGCGCCGGCGACGTCGTCAAAGGTGACGGCCGGCCGATCCCCCGTGATAAGGCGCGCCCGACTGCGCCCGAACTGCATGGCCTGATTATTCCCGCTCTGGGCCTGACGCATCAGCATCAGGAACAGCGCCGCCACGAATACCACCGGCAGGACACTGCCCAGCAGTGCCAGCCAGTTCCCCCACTGGGAAGGAGGCTCCACTTTTATCTCGATCTTCTGCAGGGTCTCCTGAGGAACGCCCAGTCCCAGCAGGGTTTCCGTGACGCTGATGCCGGGTTCCTTGCGCGCCATAATCGGCTCGCGCGTCCCCGTGCGGTAGACCTTGAGGGTATCGCCGGAAACGGTGATGGTGGTGATTTCGCCGGCGCGCGCCCAGTCAGCTACCCTTGTCAGATCTACTTCCTGCTGTTGCGGTGTGGTCGAGAACAGGTTGAAGAACAGTGCCGCCGCCGCCAGCAGGATGATCAGATATACGAACGCATTGCGTGATAATCCCGATGGACCCACCCGATGCCTCCAAAAAAGCCATTTCCTTACCTTCATTATACCTCAAATGGGAAAAATGGGCGAATTCAGTAGACAATCCGCAGGAGACATTGGGGCTATTTGTGGAGGATCAGCACATCCCCCAGGGGACCGCCGGCTGGATCGTACCAGTGCAGGCGCACGGCGCCCTGCCGGCCAGCGGCATACATGCCGATCAATATGCGCTCCGCCTCCGCCGGCCACTGCTCGAACACATACGTATCGGCGACAATTTCGCCTTTGACCCAGCTCGTGGTGGGGCGGGCGCCGGCCGCCGGGATTTGATCGCGCTGGGCGATAAGCCGGCCCTCTGCATCTACTAGATGGACAAAGGCATGATAGGATTCATCCGTCTGCGCCCGTACCTGCCAGTACAGGGTCACCGCGGCTCGCTCGCCGGCGCGCGGTGGGTCCGGCTCCAGCACCACGCCCAGCAGTCGCGCGAAATCACCGACTGCGGCATTGATTGGGCGCAGTGGAATGCCGCCTGGCAGGTCATACACCCTTTGCGGCGCGGTAATTTCAACCTCGCCGAGAGACACGGCCGGCCCCATTGGCTGGCTATCCGAGTACATCTGCAAGGACACCGCCACAGTACCTGCCGGCCAGTCCGCCGGCAGGCGCACAACATCCCTGCTCCACAGCCATTCGCCGGCTTGCCATTCCCTCGTCGGGTAGCGCTGGAACAGCGCCGCCTGCCGCGTGAACGCCCTGGTCGGGTCCGCAACAGAGCCGGCCCGGATCACCGCCGTAAGGGCTTGATCACAGGGCCGCAGACATTCCCATACCAGCTCTATCGGGAATGATTCTCCCACCCCCAGCATCGCTGGAAACGGACGCTGTCCACGCAGGGCCAGGCAGTCCCACGCAGGAGCACCAAGGGCATCAAAAGGCTCCAGAACGTCCGGCTTCCAGGCCCGACCAGCGTCCTGAAGCAGGAACGGCTCCAGATAAGCGGCCTGGCCCTGGGGATTACCGGCCGCGTCTAGGATATCCAGCGCGCCAGCCTGGCCGGCGCGATAGAGGCGCACCTCCAGCGTATAGCCGCCTGGTGGAGTCCCCGGTTGGGCCGGCAGGGTGCCCTGCCCGAAGACCAGCTCCCCGGGCTTCCAGCGCATGGTGGGATAGAGATAGGCCGCCGGCCGGCGGTCCTCCTGCCCCCACACCAGCCCCTGATCATCCACCAACCGTAAGGAGACCATTAGGTCATCGGGGATGGGTTGGAGCGCGCGCCAGTACAAGCGGTACATATCCGGCGCCGGCTGTTCCCACCCTACAAGCTGGACCAGGCCGGCGAAGTTGACGTTCAGGGGATGGGCGATGGATGGCTGGGTCGGAAACAGCCTGGATGGGTCCAGGCGGAAGTGTTCCAACCGCACGTGCCAGAACTGCGCCTCCACCGGCAGGCGCTGGCCGGCCTGCTCCAGGAACAGGTCCAGCCAGCCGTTGGGGTCCACGATTTCATCCTGCCAGCGCACCACCCAGACGCCGGCCTTCCCCTGCAGGGCTGTCCCCAGCGTCTGACCTATTTCCTGGTTCAGCACATGCGCGGTGGAGAGGATGCGGTCCGGCGGCAGGAGGAGTCGCTCTGCCCCCGGCAGGTAATAGTCAAATACCGGGTACATGTGGCCAGAGACCAGGATGACCGTCTCGTTATCCCCCCGATGCGCGGCCAGATAGCGGGCGACTCCGCGGAAATCCGCTTTGGTAAAGGCGGGGTTTGTGTACAAGTTGTGGTCGGAATAGGCGAAGCCGGCCAGCGGGTACAGCAAGCAGACGCATGCCGTGAGGGTCAGGACAATGGAAAGGACACGGTTCACCCGCAGGCGGCGCCGCCAGAAGGCCTCGATACCGCCGGCGAATATCAGCCACAGCGCGGCCGAAGAGGGCATCACATAACGCGGCGTGAACTTCGGCGAACGGAGTGCAAGGACCAGCACGCCGGCGACCGGCACAACCAGATACAGCACGAGGAAGGGCATGAAATGCTTGCGGTTCCCGCCGGCGATGATCAAGGTGACAATACATACCGCCGCCAGCGCCAGAAATCCCAGCGCTAGCCGCCAGCCGACGTCTTCCAGCACCGTCTCGCCCAGTGTGAAGGATAGGGCGATTTTGCGCAGAGCCTCTCCGACCTTAAGGGTGCCGGCCCAGTAGCTCTCGTCCACGCGGTAGCGGGTGATCAGGAACGGTAGCCAGGGGAGGAAAGAAAGCCCGACGAACGTCCATGACGCGGCGAGTTGAAGAAAGGCTTTCGCCGGCCGGCGTTCTACCCACCAGACCAGCACGACGAACAGCCCGTGGAACATCAGCATGAACCAGGCGAAGTAATGGGTGTACAGCGCGGCGCTCGTGGCCAGCACATATGCCAGCCATATTCCCCTCGCCTTCCGGCCGCCTTTCTCCACCCAAGCTACGTAGAGCAGGGTGGAAGAGAGCAGTGTGAGGAACATCAGCATGGCATAGTTGCGGGCTTCCTGCGCGTACCAGATGTAGAGGGGGGAAAAGGCGAACAAAAGGCCGGCGATCAGCCCGGCGCGGCGCGAGAACAGCCGCCGGCCCAGCACGGCGGCCAGCGACACGGTCAGCGTGCTGAACAGAACCGAGGGCCAGCGGAGCGCTCCTTCAGAGCGGCCGGCGGCCGTGCACCACAGCTTCAGCAAGTAGTAATAGAGCGGCGGCTGGATGTCATCCGCGGTCCAGCGGGTCAGTGCGTCCCAGGGAAGCGTCGTCAGGTAGGCGCTGACGCCCTCATCGTACCACAGGCTCTGGCGTTCCAGAGAGACCGCGCGCAGGGCAAAGGCGATGATCACCAGAGCCATCAAGGCCAGGTGCCACTGGGTGATACTGCGAGCGAAACGTGCGCTGACCGGTGCCGCGTTCATGGCGCTCGCACCTGCACCTCCGTCAGAGTCAGAGCGGTACCTAGAGGACTGCCGGCCACATCGCGCGCTTCCAGGTGTGCCAGGTCCTGCCAATAATACAGCCCGATACGCAAGCGGTACAGTCCCGACGTCAGTTCGTCGGGCAAGGTCAGGATATGGGTATCAGGGATAAGCTGGCCGGCCGGCCAGGAAGAGGTCGGAAGCGGCCCGCGCCAGTCCGGGAAGCTGTCCACCTGCGCGACCGTTGTCCCATCCTCGCCAACCAGGTGCACGAACACGGTGTAATCCCGCTGGACGGGCTGCGCGGCCTGCCACAACAGTGTTACAGCTAGGGAACCGCCGGCAGACGGGCGGGATGGCTCCAGTCGGTAGCCCTTTAGCTCAATGGTGTCATCTGCGTTGGCGAAAGTGAAGGCCGCAGGTTGAAAGCGCCAAGCGGCGGCGTCCTCTCCCATGGAAACCTGTTGAAGCCGGCCGCCCTGCCACCCCGGCCGGCGGATGAATGTGCCCAGCCGGACCCACGTTCCCCCCTCCATGGGGAAGGCCGGCTCGCCGGTGGAGGTGATGGACGCCGGCACTCGGCTCCCCATGTCGTGCCAATTGGCGCCGTTGACGACCCCTACGCCGATGGAAAACTCCTCACCCCATGTCCAGGGCAGGCTCTCAAAGACGAGAGTTTCGCCCTTCTGCCATTTCTGCGGCGGGTACCAGATAAGGGCCGGCATGGGGCGTTCATCAGTATTGTCCACCACGTTCCCCTGGCTGTCCATGACGAAAGGATACGGTCGGAAGGCCGGCGGCGGCTCCGCCAGCACTTCCCAATACGTCCGCAGGCGGCTCATCTTCCACCAGGGGTCATCCACGATGCGGTAGCCGAGGAAGCGCAGGACTCCGCCGAACTCGATGTCGTATGGGTAATCTGGTTGTTCGTTCGTAGCGCGCACGAAGGAATAAAACTCATCCGGCAGTTCCATGTTCTGGAACTCTGCTTCCTGCCGCAGGAGGATGTAGCCGTCTGCGGCATCAACAATGCTGAAATCAAATCCAAACAGGTCCCAGTAGGCGCGGTAAAAATCGCGCGGATGCATGTCGGTAGTGCCGGCGGCATCCAGCAGGACGTAATCCGTATCGCCGATGAAGACCGGGAACTCGAAGATGCGCTGGCGATGGCTGAAGTGCGGGAAGAGCGCCGGCGTGGTGCTGAGGCCGGCGTCCGGCGGAATCTGTGCGGCGAAGCGCTCCAGCAGGCGGTGGTGTGCGGTGACCTGCGGCCAGTGAAAGCGCATGCCCAGGGGAGTATAGCCGCGGACGATATGATATCCCAGGCTCCAGCCCAGAACCCAGAGGAGGATAACTGCCAGGGCAGTGCGTCGGCCCAGGCCCGTCCGATTGTGGATCCAGGAGAACAGCCGGCCGGCCCCGCCGACCGCGCCTGCGACGAAGAACGGCACCAGCGGGGCAGAATAATGCAGTTCCCCGGAGTACATCAGAGGATAGTCGCTGAGGGCGTTCGCCAGGTACAGCGGCAGGGCGATCAGCGTGGTCAACGGGTCCAGCAGGGGTAGCCAGGCGGCGGAGGCCAGCAGGCCGGCCAGGTAACGCAGACGCGCTGGCTCCAGGAGGATGCGCAGGGCGTCGCCGGGCCGGCGGAGCAGGTTCAGGAATATCTCCCGCGGACTGCTCCCAAAGGAGCTGTAGCGGAAGAAGTAGATGGATTGGTCCAGGCCGGCATAGTACTCCTGCGCAAAATGGGGGATGATGACGAAGGTCGCCAGGACGAACCAAACGGCACTGACGACAGCCAGGGCAAGCCCCATCATGCGGCGCTTGCCAGCAACAGTCAGGTATACGCCCAGCAGGAATAACAGCAGGGAGATTTCCTCTTTCGTGCTCAAGGCCAGGAGTGAGGCCACCCAGAAGCCCAGCACACTGCCGCGCCGGCCGAAATAGTATGCTCCCAACAGGAAGGGCACCGCAAGCGGCGCGGCGTGAAATTCGGTTAGATTCGCGGCCTCCAGCGCTGGGAAGAGGAGGTACACTGCGGCAAAGAGCACGCCCATCCACTGGCCGGCGTTTGGGTCGTCGGGAGACATGAACCGATCGCGCGCCAGCCAGTATACCGGCACGGCGCCCAGCGCGATCAGGATGGTCTGCACCAACAGGAGCATGCGCACATCATCCCAGAGGAGGAAGGAGAAGGCGACCAGTATGAAGAACGGCTCCACATGGTCGGTCAGACGGGTGGCCTGCCGGCCGTCCGCCCTGGTCTCCTCCAGGATGCGCCCCTGCAGGGTATTCCAGATGGGCTGATCCATATTCCCCAGGTCGCGGGCATGGGTGCGCTGTGCATCGTGCAGTGTGATGGAGTACATGCCGAAATACCCGATGTACAGCGCGACCAGGAGCAACAACGCCAGGGTGGGCAGCCACGAGCGGGTTTTGTGCGGCATCATTCGTTCCCTTATTCGGCCTGTCCCGTGTATAACCGCCAGTAGGCGTTCACAATCTGGTCCCAATCGAACCTTGCGGCATTGAGACGACGGGCGCGCTGCCCCAGTTCCCGGGCACGGTCCGGGTTCTCCAGCAAATGGGCGAGGGCGCCGGCCAGCGCCTCGACGTCCGCCGGCGGGACCAACAGTCCGCTCACGCCGTCCTCGACGATGTCGGTGATGCCCCCGACCGCGCTGGCGACCACCGGCTTTTCATAGCGCATAACCTCCAGCAGGACCATGCCCAGCCCTTCGGTGTCGCCGCCGGCATCTATAATGGCCGGCAGGACGAAGATATCGCATCGGGCATAGGCCTGCTCAAGCTCTTCATCGGATACGTGGCCGCGCAGGACGGCTGTCCCCCGCAGTCCCAATTCATCTATCAGCGCTTCGAGACGCGGGCGCTCCTGGCCTTCGCCGATGATGGTCAGGGCAACGTCGCCCCGCTGTTCGCGCAGTCGCGCAAAGGCGCGCAGGAGGACGGCGTGTCCCTTGCGCTCGATGAGCCGGCCAACGGTGAGGATTTCATAGCGCGCCGGCTTGTCTGCGGGAGCAACTGCTGGCCGGGCATCCAGGTCCATGCCGTAGGGGATAACAGCCGGCAGGACGCCAGCGAGCTGATGCACCAACCTCGCGGTATAGCGGGAGATGGCCGTGCAGGCGTCGCTTTCCCGCATCACGCGCTGAAGCAAGGGGCGAAGGGCAGGGTATTTGCGCACCAGGGCGACATCGGCGCCGTAAAAAGTGGAGATGAGGCGCGGCCGCCAGCCCCGACAGCCCCAGAGCGCCAGCAGAGCGTTCGGGATGGGCCAATGGACGTGAATCACATCCGGCCGCAGGTCGCGGCAGAGCCGGCGCAGTCGGGCCGCGCCGCCGAGCAGGTAGGCAGGGACGAGGGCCAGGTAGAGCGGATTGCGGCGGATTTTATTGGGAGCGCCGCTCTCATGGGTGAGAGTTTCCCAGGCGGCCGGCGCGTAGCGAAAGCGCTTGGCCGGAATGCCGGCGACGATATGGTCCTTCAGCCCCTGGAAGGCCGGCGCCAGGACCGTGATATCTGCGCCGCGTGCCTGCAGATGATGGATCAGTTCCACCGCCCAGGGGGAGTGCACGTCACCTTCCCACCTGGGAAAACTGGACATGACGAATAGGACCTTCATGGTTCCTCACCCGAATGGGGGAACCGATCGGCATGCTTGGCGGGATACCGCGGTTGCTGAAGATGCTGGCGCAGAGTGCGTTCCAGCTCCACCAACTGCTCCTGCTGATTGACAATCAGCTCAGCGATGAAGCCGATGAGGAAGAGGATAAGGCCGGCCAGCACCAGCACGCCGGCGAACCAGAAGATGGGCCGCTGTTGTTTGGCCTGCAGGATGTACAGGATAAGCAGATACAGGTAGGTCAGAAGGCCGGCGGCGATCAGCCCCCCACCCAGCGCCCCGAAGAAGCGCATGGGCTTCTGGCTGAAGACTAGCAGGAACTTGACCACCAACACGTCCAGGAAAGAGACGGGGATGCGGCCGAACCCAAACTTGGAACGGCCGCGCTGACGCGGTCGGTAGCTGGTCGGCACCTCGCCCACGCGAAAGCCGTATGATGCGGCCATCATCAGGACGAAGCGATGCCAGTCGGAGCGCAGGGGAGGAAGCTCGTCAATCACCTCGCGCCGGAAGGCCTTGATCCAGTTCATGTCATGGGCCTGGACGCCGAACAGCCAGCGGGAGACCAGGTTGTAGATGTGCGAGGCGAAAACCTTGCGGTCGCGCCGGCCCTGCCGCCATCCGGCGACCACGTCATATCCCTCGCTGAGCTTGGCCAGCAGGCGCGGGATATCCTCCTCTGGGTCAGATTCCATGTCACCGGGCAGAAAGATCACCACATCTCCCTGGACATGCCGGAAGCCGGTGCGCAGGGCGGCGGTCAAGCCCAGGTTGCGGCGGTGAGCGATGAGGCGGACGTTGGGACTGCGTTCGGTCCAGGCCCGCACCTCCTGCCGCGTGCCGTCGGTGGAGCCATCGTCCACCACCACGATTTCCCCGTCCAGGTGGTAGCGGGAGAAGACGCGCAGTGTGCGCTCGATGACTTGCCCAACGTTGCCTTCTTCGTCGCGCGCCGGCACCAGCACCGATATCTTGCCCAAGCCGGCGATGGCTCTTTCATCTACCTGTACGGGAGGTAATGCTGTGCTCACCATCCTGCCCTCATGGGACGAACCGCCGGATGGCCTGGACGACCATATCCTGCTGTTCGTCAGACATCTCCGGGTAGAGCGGCAGGGAAAGCACCTCTTGGCTGGCCCTTTCCGCCTCCGGGAAATCGCCGGGCCGGTATCCCAGGTAACGGAGGGAAGGCTGAAGGTGCAGTGGAATGGGGTAGTGCACGCCGGCACCGATACCCTGTGCGTTCAGATGCGCCAGCAAAGCGTCTCGGTGCGGCGACCGGATGGCGTAAATGTGGTACACCATGCGTGTACCGGGCATCTCCTGCGGAAGCTCCAGCGGCAAATCGGCCAAGAGCTGATGGTACCTTTGGGCCAGGGCGCGCCGGCGTTCCGTCCATGCTTCCAGATGCGGCAGTTTGGCGGCCAGGATGGCGGCCTGCAGGGCGTCCAGCCGCTCTCCGTAGCCCAGGATTTCATGTTCGTATTTGGAGCGCCGGCCGTGATCCCTCAACATGCGCACGCGTTCCGCCAGCTCAGGGTTATTGGTGACCACCGCGCCGGCGTCGCCGTAGGCGCCCAGGTTCTTGCCGGGATAGAAGCTGAAGCCAGCGATGTCTCCGAGCGTGCCGGCGCGCCGGCCGCGGTACTCGGCGCCGTGCGCCTGGGCGGCATCCTCGATGACGATGAGGTTGTGCCGGCGGGCGATGTCCATGATCGGGTCCATATCGGCCGGCTGGCCGTACAAGTGCACCGGCATAATGGCCCTGGTGCGCGGTGTGATGGCGCGTTCGATGAGTTCGGGGTTAATCGCGTAGTAGCGCGGGTGAATATCCACGAACACCGGACGGGCGCCGGCCATCCAGATAGCCTCAGCAGTGGCCACAAAGGTAAAGGGAGAGGTGATGACCTCATCGCCGGGGCCGATGCCGGCGGCCCGCAGGGCCAAGTGCAAGGCGGCGGTCCCCGAGCTGACCCCGATGCAGTACTGCGCGCCGCAGTACTGGGCGAAGGCCTGCTCGAAGCTCTGTACCTCCTTGCCCAGGATAAAGCTAGTGTTCTCGACCACGCGCCGGATAGCGCTGTCAATATCGGACTGGATGGAGCGGTACTGCGCTTTCAGGTCAACCAGCGGTATGGCCATGATGTGTTCTCCTTGCTACGCGCGATGTCCGAGGCGCCGGCCCTCATTATAAACTGCCGGCGGAGAAAGTCAAAGCTATGAAGGTGTTGAAAGAGTCAAGATTGTCATTCGATTTGCGGGCATTGGCTCATCGCCTGGCAGTTGAAACTGCGGCTGTGCCTGCGAAGTCGGCGCAGGCCGACTTCGCGAAGCCTGCCTGCGCAGGCAGGCTTCGCGGTTGTTGCCGTGGCTTCAGCCGCCAGGCCGCTCTTCCACAGAAGGTTGTATGTATGGACTTTTTCAACACTCTCAGCCATAGGGTGGGGGAAGTTCAAATTTGACGAATTCGTGATTCCGGTTACAATATATTTGTTGGTCAGAGGGGAGTAGCTGAATACGGTGCGGTCAACATGCTGGGCGGCTTGCGCCCGCCCTGGCCGGCCGGTTGAGCACTGCGCTCAATCAGCGAGACCTTTGACCCGTTCATACGCCATTAGGTATGGGCGGGCAGAGGGTCTCGCTTTTTTGATGTCGTGAGGAGAATGGATGCGTTGATGAATTGGACTGATTTCGTCTCCGCCTTCAGCTTGCTGTTGCTGGCTGAATTGGGGGATAAGACGCAGTTAGCTGTGCTGACGCAGGTGTGCAAGTACCGCACGGTCCTGCCAGTCTTCCTGGGCGGTTCCCTAGCGCTGACAATCCTGACGGGTATTGGGGTGGCGTTCGGCCAGGCCATGGGTGTGTTACTGCCGGCCGAACTCATCCGTCGGATAGCCGCCGTCCTCTTCATCGTGATGGGCCTGTATCTGGCGTACCAGCATCTGCGCCGTGCCGGCCGGCAAGAGGAAGCGGGCGAACCGCTCATCTGCGACACCGACGCCGACCAGCCCGTCGTCCTGCGCCGGCGCGATTGGGCCGCTTTCAGCTCCACCCTCGTGCTCATTTTCTTGGCGGAGCTGGGCGACAAAACTCAGCTCGCCAGCATCAGCCTGGCCAGCAAGTCCTCGTCGCCTTGGATGGTGTTTCTGGGAGCCGCGCTGGCGCTGAGTACGGTCACCGCTGTGGGGGTCTTATTTGGCCAGGGCATCAGCCGGCTGGTGCCGGAGCGCCTACTGCGGCTCCTATCTGCCGGCGCGTTCATCATCCTGGGCGTGCTGATTTGGTTCGGGGTGTTGTAACGCGCCTGGGCCGGCTTCCGTCGCTCTGCCGAAGCGCTGGCGGTATGCCGGCACCATCATCATCGGCGGACGCTCCCTTTCTGTGATTTCCTCTTCCGTCAGGTACATGCGGCCCGGTTCCTGGCAGATGATCTTCATGGTGCGGTGCATGGCTTCCCCCAGCGGAGCGCCCAACCGCTTTTCCAAGCGCGACATGAACACCTGGACAATGGCAAAGGCCATTTTGCTGAGGTTGGACAGCGGCTGGTTGTGATGCACGCGCATTTCCAGGTCGGTCTGGGCGATGGCATTCAATCCGCACAGCTCCAGGATATCGATAAGCAAGCCGGATTCCACGCCGTAGCCAGTGAAGAAAGGAACGCGCTCCAGCACCTTGCGCCGGCCGGCGTACTCCCCGCTCAGCGGCTGAATCAGGCCCGACAACTCAGGGAAGAACAGATTCAGCAGAGGACGGGCCACCAGTTCGGTAACCCGACCCCCGCCGCCGGCGCGGATATGCTCCCCTTCCCGCAGAGGCCGGCGGTAAAATCCTTTCACGTACTGGATGCGGTCCCAGCGCAGAAGCGGCCCTACTACTCCCAGCACGAAGCGCGGGTGGATATTGACGATGTCCGTGTCGATCCAGACGATGATATCCCCTTTAGTGACGTAGAGGCTTTTCCAGAGGGCCTCTCCTTTGCCGGCCGCGCTCCCCACCTCATCGCGCAGAATCTCCTGATGAATGTAAACCGGGACGCCCAGCTCCTGAGCAATCTCGCGGGTGCGGTCCGTCGAATTGCTGTCGATCAGAACAATCTCATCCAGCAGGGGATATTCTTCCATCAGGGCAGAGCGCAGTGTCTCAATCACTCGGCCAACGGTCCTCTCCTCATTCAAGGCCGGCAGAGCCAGGCTGATGGTCTGCCCACTACGCTCCTTCCACTGCAGGAGCATCCGCACATCCTCGAACTCGCTCCAGTGGAAAGTGTTGGTGGCGAACCAGCGATCCACTTTGGCGGAGAGCGCAGAGGAGGTAGTGACAACGTGCGGCAGGGCGATTTTTTCGAACAGCTCTGCCTGTTCGCCGAAGGAGCGCACCAGAAAGACCGGGATAAGCGCTTGCGAAAGCACATTTTCATGCACTGCGCTCAGGCCAGGTTCTCCCAAGCGTTCTGACAAGGTCGCGCCGAGCACAACAGCGTGATGCGCCGAGGCATGTTCGAGGATAATGTTCGCCGGCTCCCCTTGCTCAGAGATCAGCTCCACCGGAAAAGGCAACTGCTGGCGCATTTCCTCAATCATAGTCAGCAAGTCCGCCGGCTGACGCTCTCCGCCGGGGTCCAGCACATGCAGTATCGTGATGGGTTCACCCGTCAGCCGATGAAGCGCATAGGCCAGCCGCATCCGCAGAGGAAGGTGCGCGGTTCCCCGCACCGGCATCAGCACCCGGTCGTAGCGATGGATGGTGCCCTGCACCAAGATCACATCACACGGCGCATGGGCGAGCAGTTCCAGCACGCGCACGCCCAAAACATTCTCGGCGATGCCCACCCAAGGGACCAACAGCAAATCCGCCGGCTCATCCTGTAACTCACTCAGCAGTTCCAACCACGGAGCGTGCGATACCCACACATGCGGGGATATGCGCACCGGTAGCTCGGAACATTCCTCGGCGATGCGCACCAGTTCCTCCCTGCATTCCTGCGCCTGGATCGCACCCTCACTGAGCGAATGTCCCAGCGGCACCTCCACAATGCCGATTAAGTCAATATGGCCGTCCTCTGCCGGCAGTAAATGCTGTGCCAAGCGCACCCAGTTCTCCGCATGCTGACCTTTGTATACCGGGATGACGATCCGGTATTCACCCATCCTTATACTCCCTCCTTCTCCTTGGGAACCGCGGACTGGAGCAGTGGTATGATGACGTTATGGACAATACGGTCCCAGGAATACTCTCGCCGCACCCGCCGGCGCAGGCGAAACGAGCGATCCGTCAGCAGATGCTGAGCGATGAGGCCGGCGACCTCTGCCGGCGGCGCCTGCGGCGAGAAATAGAAGACATCATCCTGGCCGGTGGCCTGAAATGGTTCAATGGCACTGCAGAAGACCGGCAGGCGCACCAGGCCGGCCTCCAGCACCGGGATGCCAAACCCTTCTTCCAAGCTTGGGAACAACAAGGCATCCGCCAGCAGGAACAGGTTGGCCATGGTCGCATCATCCGGCACCAGCGGCCTCTCCCCCTGCCCCAGGGTGTAGACGAGATGCACCGCGTCCAGGACATCCTCCTCTTCACGCAGTTGCTGAAGGTGTTCCAGATAGGCGGCGTTGGCTGGGTTATGCGCTCCTGGCGGCCCGCTGACCAGAAGCCGAACATCCAGCCCGGTCTGCCGGCGCAGGGCGGCGACGGCCCGGATAGCCAGCTCGAGGTTTTTACGCCGGGTGATGCGCGTCGGCAGTAGCAAAATCACATCCGCGCGGTCCAGCCGGAAAGCATTCACAATACGACGCGTGGTTTCTGTCCAGAGCATGCGCTCGGCCGGGTCAACTCCCGGCGGCACCACGGTGATTTGGTCCGCCGGCAGGCCGAACATGGCCGCCAGATGGCCTCGCCGAGCTTCGGAAACCGTCACATGGCGGACCCCGGGCCAAGGGATGCGCAGTAAATCCCAGGGGTAGCCGGCGTGCACCTCGCCGGCGTACTGCGGGTCGCGCCAGGCCAGGTCATGATGCCATGCCAGCACCCCGAGGCGCCGTGGTCCCCGCTCCACAACCCACTCGTACAGCGCCGCCGTCAGCGGCAGGTTTTTGTGCAAGGTAAACACGTTGTGGCCGATCAGCACATCCACATCATTGAGCAACTTATCCAGCTTTGCTACCAGTGCATCCCGCAGAGCGTAAAAGCGCGCCGTGACCTCGCCGCGATCCAGCTCCGCTTTCACCGCCAGCACGTCCGTGTGGCGCGAATCCACCTCCGGCAGGATGTGCAGGGTCACATTGGGCAGGACCGGTTCCCCGCGGCCGGCGGCAATCTCCACCTGCAGACCGGCTGCTGCCAAGAACCTGGCGTGATGATAGATGGTGCTTTCCACACCCCCGATGATGGGTGGTGCGGCGTAGTGCAGGATCATCACCCGCATTGCTTGGCCATCCAATGTCACCACTCCCCTTCCCCGCTGAGACAGCTTTCCAGCAAAAGGCTGAGTCGACGGCGCAGTATCGAGTACGAATAATGCCGGCGGGCTATCTGATAGTTGCGCTCCACCATTTGCGCCACGCGATCGGGGTTATGGAGTAACTGCCGCACGCGTTCCACAACCTCATCCGTGATGACCGTTTCAAAGACGATCACATCGAACCCCTTGGGTTGGATATCGGTCTTGAAGATCTGGTACGCGCTGACGACAATCGGCCGGCGGTAGTACACCGCCTCCAGGAAGGCATTGCCAAATCCCTCTTCGCGAGAAGGGTAGGTCACCAGGTCGGCCTGCTGATAGGCATCCGCCAGCGCATAGACCTTGCGGCTGTCCGGCAGGATACGGCGGTAATGGTTGAAGCGCTCGTGCAGGAACAGCACCCGGACGTTCAGCAAGCTGGCATATTCTTCCAGGTAGCGCTGATACGTAAGCCCCTCATCGCCGGCGGAATGGGTGATGACCAGCGTGCAGTTCCCCAGCCGGCGCGCCAGCTCGATGGACAGTTCGATGCGCTTGCGCGGCACCACGCGCGTGGGCTGGAGCAGAAAGAAACCGTCTCCCAATCCCAAATCGGCTCGCAGGGTGCTGGCGTACTCGTCAGGCGGCGGAGGCTCCTGCTCGAAATCCATGACATTGGGGATCACGGTCGAGCGGACCCCGACGCGGATGGCCAACTGCTCGCCGGCAAACGAGCTGATCACCACATGCCGGATGGAATGCAGTGTGGGTGGGAACGCCGCGCGCAGGTAGTCCTGGGCCGCGGATACCGTGAAACGGGAACGCTCCCAACTGAAATCGTGATGATGTGCAATGGTAGTGAATTCCGTCTCCGCGATGAACTCCGTCAGTGCCAGACCAAGCGGGATGTTCATCGGTAAGGACAGGGCATTTTCCACAATCAGCAGGTCCAGGTCAAAGGTGCGCACGAAGTCATAGATGTGTGACTTCAGGTGTTCCTTGAGCTCACTGACCAGCCGAGACGTATCCGGAGCGCGCCGATAGTCATCGAACAGCTCGTGTGTGAGCCGGCGGATGTCCGGATGCGCAAAATGCGCTTCCGGCACCACGTAGGAGCGCTCCGCCGGCCAATCGCATTCGCCGGCGAAATAAAAACATTCGTGCCCCAGCTCCCGCAGTACCTCGGTCCATTTACCGACTTCCAATGAGACGCCGTCCGTCCCTGCGAGACGTGTGGAAACAAATCCGATGCGCGCATGTGGAGTACCTGTCATACTTCTCTATTCCCAACATCAAGGTTCATTGGTCATATGTTCTGGTGAACCTTCCGCGCTGCGCCGCTGGCGCCGGCGAACAAAGAGGGTCACCGCTTCGGCGGTGGGCGGAATCTTGATGCCCAGGAGGTCGCGTTCCTCGTTGCGCCACCAGCCGGCCTTCACCTTGCGCCAGGCCTCGCGGCTCGCCAGCGCCGGCAGTGGCCGGCTGTCATGTTGGGCGCCGGCCACTTCCCCCAGCCCGTGAAACCAAAAGACCCACTGACGCTGGAACCCTTTGCCGGCCAGCTCTCCCCTCGCCCGCTCGATATCCATCCGCCAGGTGCCTTCGCTCTCTGTCACCCGGATGGGTGTCAGACGATACTCTCCCAGCAGATAGGAATGGGTCTTTCCATCGTCTTCATATAGGTCGAGGGAAGCGTCATCGCCGGCATAATAATGGAGCGTGATAGGACTCCAAGGAGCGGTTCGCTCACCGGTGAACGAATGGTACGGAGCAAAGGGAATCAGCGCGCCGGCGCGGATAAACATCGGCAGGCGGTCCAGCGGTGCTTCTACCTCCACCCATAGTGGACCTTCATACCGCTGTTCCGTCCAACCGTCGTACCAGGTTCCGGCCGGCAGATACACCCGCCGGGCGCGCGCGGCCGGCTCGATGACAGGCGCAACCAGCACCGCCGGCCCAAAGAGAAACTCATCGCTGATAGCGCGCGCTTCCGCGTCATCCTCATAGGCCAGCAGTAGCGGCCGCAGGATCGGCGCGCCCATGCGGTGGGATTCCCAGAAACAGCCGTAGATATACGGCAGGAAGCGGTAGCGCAGGCGTAGATACTGCCGCAAGATATTCTGCACCTCTTCATCCAGCTCCCATAGCGCCGGCCCATGCATCCAGCGGGGCAGACGGCAGAACGGCAGGAACGTCCCCAACTGCGCCCAGCGTATCAACAGCTCGGGATCGGGCGGCGCTTCAGGGGGAGCGACAGCCGGCTCCGCGCTCCACCAGAACTGGCCGGCCAGCGTCATTTGTTGCGCTTCCCGCACCACAGTCCGCAGGGTTTCCCAGGCCAGCGGCTGGCCGGCGTCAAGCACCACAGCACCATAGCGCGACAGCCCAGGTGCAGGCACATCGCAGGCCAACCAAGGCCTGCGGCTCGGTGCCGCAGAGTGCCATCCCTGCGACAGTGTCTCCATCATCCAGCCCGGGAAGGAGTTGTGCACCCGTAGGGGAAGGCCCTGGAAATACAGCGCGTCGAAGATTTGCGCCGGCGGGACATTGCCCCGCATCTCCAGCCCATCCACCCCCATTTCCAGCAATGGCCGATGCTCCTCGGCCCACCACTGAAGCGTGCGTGGGTAGGAAAAGTCTAACAGGGCTAACGTCCGTCCATGGTGGGTGCGGATAGTGCATGGCTTTCCGCTGTGCCGGCGGGTCAGCAGGCCGCGTTCGGCCGCTTCCAGAAACAGCCGGCTCCCCTGCTCCAGATACGGTGCTTCTCCCAGGACGATATGAAAGCCCTGCGCTCTCAGGCGCTGGAGGATATCGCCGGCCAACGACCACTTGCCGGGACGAAAGCGCAGATCCCCTTCATGTTCCTGCCACCCGCCCTCCAGTACCAGTGCGTCGCACGGAAAATCGTGGGCGCGGAGCTGTTGGGCAGTCTCCAGCACCGTCAGGGGATCGCCGGCGGAATTCAGCAGGTACTGCGCCCCCAACGCCCACAGCGGCGGCATCGGCCACCCTCCGCACAGCTCCACGGTAGTTTTCACCAGTTCCATGAGGCTGTCTGCCGTGAACACGACTGCCTGGAATCTTTCGGAATGGGTTATATAGGCAATTTCCTCAAGCTGGCTGGCGCACAAATCCCAATAACCGCGGGCGGTTCCAGTCACCAGCATACCGTACCGCCGCGAGGAAAGCAGCACGGGCAGGCCGGCCGTTGGCCAGGCGCCGGCAAGGACCGGCCAGGCCTTGCCGCGTCCATTCAGGGTATGCGGGACATCGGGATGGGAGCCGGCATACCCCATCCCATAAAAGGCCTCACCTTCCTCCGCCTGCAGATGCCAACTTTGCAGGCCTGGGCCTCTGCGCAAACCCCCGCCGGCGATCTCCTCCATCAGCATCCGTCCATCAGAGGAGAGAAAGCGTAGGCGCAGGGGATTGCGCTCCGCATGGATCCGGAGCTGTCCACTGTGAATGATGATAGAATCGCTCGTTTCCTCCCATGAAAAAGGAACCGCCGGCGATGGTCGCTCCACTGTGAGGCTGAACCCCGATGCTGTTTCAGGCGCTTCGTCGCCGGCGAACCCTGCCGATAAATACACGGCTGATGGCGCCAGCGGCTCCACCCACAGCCGGCCGTTCTCCGCCTCGATCTCTAGGCCTGAGCGGACGCCGACACGCGCTTCGCGCACACAGCGCACGGCTCCCATCGCCTCCGCTAGAGTCCCATCAGCATACCAGGTCATACCGCCTCCTTACTGCCCCACTATTCCAGTTCCTGCCCCTCGCTGTTCTCGGACGCCTGCAGACGCGCCAAGGCCCATGCCAGCCCTTGACGAGCGCGTGGGTTGTCGGGGTCTAGTTCCAGTGCCCGCTGGAGACAGCGCACCGATTCCTGCGGATGCAGGGCAGTCCCGCCTTTCCATAACCAGGCCTCGACATAGTCCGGCACCAATCGCGTGACGGTGGCGAAGATGTCGTAGGCTTGGGCGGTTTCGCCGGCCTTCGCCAGCCGGATACCTTCCCGCATCAGGTCCTTGGCATCCTCGGGGGTAGCCCGCCGCATCCAGCTTTCCAGCGCTTTGCGGCGTATCTCCGCATCCTCCCAGGATACAGGTGTACTCCGCTCATTGCTCGCGCTCTGCGGAACTTGCTCCAAGGGTTGGCGGGGTTCCGGCGGCATGGGGGAAACATAGCGGTCCAGCTCCGCGAGGGCCTCTTCCACTTCCGCCGGCAGGGGTTCGTGCTCTTCAGAGAGGGTGGCCGGCACCAACCCCACATCCCAAGCTACATCCACCCCCTCGACCCCCAGCTTCGCCGGCGGCTCATCCCTCCGCGAGATTCTGCGCGCGACGAAAATCTGACGCAGGGTCACTCCAGTGCCCAAGATGGAAAGGAACAAAATGGCGTAAAAGCCGAACCGCACGAATGCCGGCACCCTGTCCGTATACGATATCTCCTGTGCCGCGAAGGCCTGCGCCGGCAGGAGCAAAACCAGTACCAGCACGCCAATCGGCCACAACAGCGCATGCTCATTCCCATGTGCTGAGCGTGGAACGCCGCGCATTGTTCTCACCCCCCTTCTATCACCTCCAGCCGGACATCTCCATTATACCATGAGGCGGAGAGGCGCGGAATCTGGAATATCTTTGCCGGTGCAGCATATTACATTAACGATGAGAGGGGGCCGGCAGTACACCGACCCCCTCTCATCTATCCACGCACGAAGGGAAAGGAGGGACACAAACGGGCGGTTATTCTTCTTTGCGCACGGAAATCGTAGCGTCCTGCGGGAGCGCCAGGCCGGCGGCTACTTCTACCGCTTTGATGATGCCGGCAGGCACCGGGCAGGCCGCATGCTGGCAGTGTTTGGCCGCCAGGCGGAGAGTCTTCGGATCCTGCCCCCGAAAACCAATTTCCTCGAACGGCTTCACTTCGGTCAGCTCTTCCGCTAAACCTGTGATGTGCGGGCAGTCAGACTCGATGTCCAGTTTTACGGGTTCCATCATGCCGTTCGAACTGGCGCGAATGGTCGTGTGCATCCCGCAAATGCCGGCCATCACCTCTACAACTGCTTTTCCCATAATGGTTCCTATGCCTCCTGTGCGGTATTCTCTTCCCAAATGGCGATCATCTGCCGTTCGCGAAACACCAACTGGACCAACCGTCGGCCGCGGCCAGCCTCTTCGTCCAAAATGGACTCCATTGCCCGCAGGTACGCGCGGCCGGCATCCGCATCGAACATACAGCGGCCCTGAGTATCGCAGTAAATGATAGGGGGCGGCTCATCGGCAGAAAGCCCTAATTCCCCTACCCTGGCCAGGATATCTTCCAGGGTATGGATGGTCATCCGGTATTGGAAGCGGTTCGCCATATATCATCCCCCATATACCCCATACTGGTATATCCTATTATATCATGTATGGCGCCGGCTGTCAAGAGGCACTGCAACCGATCTGGTCTTCTCAATGTTCAAACAAACGGCGGTTGAAACTACACCAACGACTATGAAGTCGGCCGGCGCCGACTGGTATAGCCCACGCGGGTGGGCTTCACAACTGTAGCCGCGACTTCCAGTCGCCTAGAATGGTATAGCATTGAAAAGCCCTGGCAACCGATATAACGAGATGACTGTTCGCACGCTTTCGCATAGCATAAAGCTACCATTACTATGCGCATTATGGCAAATCTGTTCAATCCAGGCTTGTAGTACAGGATGTATGACTACACGAAAAACATATTGCCCTACCTAACCCGTCTGACAAATTCGCCTTTCTCACCCCCTTATATTATATTTTCACGTGTCAAAAGTCTTCACCAAGGGGGTCACGAATGGCTAACCTGATCACCCTGAGCCGATTTCCATTACTCATCCTGATCCTAGTCCTCCTGTTCTACGGCGGCCCGGCCGGCCAGCTCACCTGCACTCCCCTCATCCTCATCCTGATTCTCCTGGACACCGTGGACGGCATGGTCGCGCGCCGGCGTAAGGAAACCTCCCTGCTGGGAAGCGCCCTGGATATCGCCGCCGATCGCGCCGTCGAACTCGTGTTGTGGGTCAGCTTCGCCTCCCTCGGCCTCATCCCACTGCTCATCCCGCTGGTCGTAATTATTCGCGGCACACTCACCGACTCCATCCGCGCTGTCGCTTCCTCGCACGGAGTACGGGCCTTCGATATGTCTCGCTCGGCATGGGCACGCTTCCTGGTTGCCTCGCCGGCCATGCGCACCAGTTACGGCGTGGCCAAAGCCGTCGCCTTCTGCACCCTCGCCCTCTGGCTGGGCCTGCAGAATCTGGGTCGCGAAACGCCGGCGGTCGCCGCCGTGCGCTTTATCGCCCTGGCCAGTAGCTGGATCGCCCTGGTCCTCTGCGTGGCGCGCGGCGTGCCGGTGCTGGTGGAGGCGCCGGCCTTCTTCCGCCAGTACTCCACGTCCCCAAGGCAGGAATAGCATCGCGTGATGGACGTCCGACAT
The DNA here is from genome assembly GCA_938049385.1 of uncultured Anaerolineae bacterium. Lineage (GTDB taxonomy): Bacteria > Chloroflexota > Anaerolineae > JACIWP01 > JACIWP01 > JACIWP01. Next base: position 5,452 of record CALIBQ010000029.1, on the reverse strand, counting down.
AACGATTCCTGGTTCAAAGCCCTTACCAGTTCACGACCCGCTATCCGCACCGCCCGCTGGTTGGCCCAGCACGTGCCGCCTTCTGCGGCCGCCGGCCTGGGGAGTGCTGTCGGCCGCTGGCTGACCATCGCCGGCGGCAGGATGTACTCCGCCATCCGGGCGAATCAAGCCCAAGTGCGCGGCCTCCCCCTGGATGACCCGTCCTTGGACCAGGCGGTGATCGCGGTCCTGCGGCACGCCGGCCAGGTCTATTACGACCTCTTCCGCCAGGCCTTCGATCGCCATCCTATGACCCTCACCTCCCGCGCCGCTGAAAACCTGCAGGCGGCCATGGAAAGCGGCCGCGGCCTGATCCTGGTCGGCGCGCATCTCAGCAATTTCGACCTGGGCATCCAGTACGTGACCTTGCGACAAATTCCCATCCAGCTCCTGTCCCTGACTGAGCCGACCGGTGGGTTTCAGTTCATGAATGTCCTGCGCGCCAATCCATTATGTGAAGTAACGCCAGTGAGCCAGGCCGCCCTGCGCAAAGCCATACAGCGCTTGCGTGCCGGCGGTATCGTAGCGACCGGCGTGGACCGCCCGGTGCCCGGCCAGCTTGAGATGCTCCCCTTCTTCAGGCGGCCGGCCCCCCTCCCCGTCGGTCACATCCGGCTGGCCATGAAGACCCATGCCCGGGTCATGGCGATGTGGTGCGAATGGACCCCCAGACGGGGATATCTCCTGCACGCCGGCCCACTGATGGATATGGAATACCCTCCCCTGCCCTTCGACGAACAGGTACGGCACAACGCGGTGCGGGTACTGCAGGTGCTGGAGACCGCCATCGCCCGCCGGCCCGAACAATGGCTGATGTTCATCCCGGTCTGGAGCTAGTACAATCTACAGCCGAGAAATTGTGCCTTTTCGCACGAACACGAGTGGGAAATTTGACACCGATTCCCTTTTGTGCTATATCCTCTTCCTGGGCAATATGCTTACAAGGACGCTGTCATCATGAAAATCCTGGTGCTGAACTGCGGAAGCTCGTCGGTCAAATACAGCTTGTTCGACATGACGACGGAGTCCATCCTGGCCAACGGTATCGTGGAAGAGATCGGCCTGAATATCCCCTCCATGACCCACCGCCGGCCAGGCCATGATAAACTCACCTGGAAGGATATACCGGTCACCAATCATCGCGAGGCCATCTCCCGGGTGCTCGACACACTTCTCCACCCGGACTACGGCGTCATCAACGACCTGCATGAGATCCACGCGGTTGGCCATCGCGTCGTCCACGGCGGCGAAAAATTCGCCCAATCGGTCATTATTGATGACGAGGTGCTGAACGCCATTCGCGACAACGTGGAGCTGGCGCCGCTTCACAACCCCGCCGCCATCCAGGGCATCGAGGCAATGCTAGCACTTCTGCCGGCCACGCCGCAGATAGCGGTCTTTGACACTGCGTTCCACCAGACCATGCCGCCCGAGGCCTATCTGTACGCCATTCCATATCAGTATTACCGCAAGTACCGCATCCGCCGCTACGGCTTCCACGGCACATCGCACCGCTATGTCGCTCAGCAGGCCGCGCGCTATCTCGGCCGGCCCATCACCGAGCTGAAGATCGTCACCTGCCACCTGGGCAACGGCGCCAGCATCACCGCCGTGGACTGCGGCAAATCGGTGGATACCAGCATGGGCTTTACCCCGCTGGCCGGCCTGCCCATGGGCACGCGCTGCGGCGATATTGATCCCGCGATCGTCATCTACCTGATGGAAAAAGAAGGCTTGGATACCGCCGGCATCAATGACGTGCTCAACAAACGCTCTGGTATGCTCGGCCTTTCGGAGCTTTCCTCCGACATGCGCGTGTTCGAGGAAGCCCTGCACGCCGGCCCCTCTCATCCGAACTATGAGCGCTCACTGCTCGTGCTGAAGCTGTACACCCGCCAGATCAAGAAGTTTATCGGCGCATATGCGGCAGTCATGGGTGGATTGGACTGCATCGTGTTCACCGGCGGCATCGGGGAGAACTTCAAAGAAATCAGCGAGTGGTCCTGCCAGGGGCTGGAATTCCTGGGCGTCAAAGGGGTGCAGAGCCGGCGTGCCGGCGGCCAGATCGTCGAAGCATCCGCACCCGACTCGCGCGTCAAGGTGCTTATCATCCCTACTAATGAAGAACTGGCCATCGCGCGTGACACAGCCGCCCTGGTGAACAATCATGGATAAGGCGAAATTCCCGGACCTCCTTCTTCCTTCCCTCCTTTCTCTATAGATGTTGCCCGGCGCGAGTCAGGCCCCAGCGATTTGCTGGGGCCTGACGTTTTTATCCCGCACTACCCTTGCGCATCCACAGGTGTAGGATTTCGCGCAACTGCTGAACCTCGGGGGATGGGGAGCTATCCGCATCTGCGGGGGTCATAAGACAACGGTTCAGCTCATCCCTCAGGAGCAGCAGCCCGACCTCATCTACCGCCCCGCGAATGGCAAGGAGCTGGGTGATAATATCTTTGCATTCCCGGCCCTCGATCAACATTTTCTGAATGCCGCGCACCTGCCCTTCCAGCCGGCGCAATCTGCGCAAGATCTCGGTCACGCTCGGCACGCTGAGCGTCTCGTTTCCCGTTCCCATCACCCCTCTCCAAATTATACCTTACCTGGGTATTGTATATACCCTGACCTGGCCGGCCTGTCAAATTGACATCCCCCCGTTCATGGTGGTAAGCTGTGCACGCCGACAGCACAAGCACTTGGAATCCAGGAGGACATCTCTCATGACCAGCGAACAGCAGAAGCTCCCGGCGTCGTTCGAACTGCGCCGGCGGGATGAGCGCATCCGACAGCGCCGGCTCGAGACCCAATGCGTGCATGCCGGCGAGCGGCACGATCCCATCCATGCCCGTCCTTCCACGACCCCCATTTACCTGGCCACCACCTTCACTTATCCGCATACCCAGGAATTGGATGATGTGCTGGCCTCGCGTGCACCCGGCTACGTGTACGCACGCTACGCCTCACCCACCACTAACGCGCTGGAACAGGCGCTGGCCACGCTGGAAGACGCCGACGCCGCCCTGGCCTGCAGTTCTGGCATGGCCGCAGTGCACCTGGCGGTCGTGGGTTCCCAGGTGCGCGCCGGCGATGTAGTGCTGTGCGCGGCCGACATCTACGGCACGACCTATGCCCTGGTGAACAATCTTCTGCCGCGCCTGGGTCTCCAGACCATCACCGCCGATTTCACCCGTCTGGATGAGCTGGAAAAGCTCATACGGTCCAAACATCCGCGCCTCCTCATTTTCGAAGTGCTGACCAATCCCCTGCTGAAGGTCATTGACGCGCCGGCGGTAGTGGAAATGGCGCACCGCTACGGCGCGAGAACCATCATCGACAGCACCTTTACCACGCCTATGACCATCCAGCCGATGGGCTTCGGTGCTGATTTCGTGGTGCACAGCTTGACCAAGTTCCTCGCCGGCCACGGCGATGTGCTGGCCGGCGCGGTGCTCTGCCGTGCCCCGGACTTCGAGCAGATGTACATCACCTCCTACCAATTGGGATGCAGTCTGGACCCCCATGCCGCCTACCTGGCACTGCGCGGCTTGAAAACCTTCCCCCTGCGCTTCGAGCGCCAGTGCGCCAACGCTATGGAGCTGGCGCTCTTCCTGGAAGGACATCCTGCTGTGGCCCGGGTGCACTATCCCGGCTTGGCAAGCCATCCGCATCATGCGCTGGCCCGCCGGCTGTTCCGCAACAACCTTTTCGGCGCGGTGCTGAGCTTCGAAATCAAAGACGGCGATGCGACCAAGGTGTTTGCGTTTATGGAGCGTCTGCGCGTCATTCTGCCGGCGACCACCCTCGGCGACGTGCAGTCTACCATCCTCTACCCTGCCCATTCTTCACACGCCGCGCTGACCGAAGAGGAGCGGGTACGGGCCGGCATCAGCAGTGCGCTGGTGCGGCTCTCCGCCGGCATCGAGCACGTCGAGGACCTGAAAGAAGACCTGGATCAAGCACTCCGCGGGCTGTAGCAGATATTCCTCGCGAGATACTACGGGTTGTGGTATAAGGAGAGTCCATGGAAACATTGTCCAGGGTCTGTACGGCGGCTGTCCAGCTGCAAACACGCATCTTCGAAACCCTCGATGGCTATCGCGCGACGCTCGAGCGCTTCGCCGGCATGGCGCGCGAGCGCCGCGCCGATCTGCTGGTCCTGCCGGAAGGTATGGGTCTGTTGATGGCCGCATCCATGCTCACCGGTACCCGCTCGCGCCTGGCGCGCGTCGCCGCGACCGCCATAAACCCGCGCCGGCCGCTGAAAGAGCGCGTCCGCGGCTTCCTGGCTCGCCCGCTTGCCGGCGCACTGGGCGCCGATTTTGCCTCCGAGCTTATAGAATGGCTGGGACACACCGACAATCTGCGCCGGCTGGAGGAAGCGTACATTCATATCCACGCAGACCTTGCCCGGCGCTATCAGCTTACCCTGGTCGCCGGCACCTGCCCGTATCCTTTTACCCCGCCCTTAGCACTCCACGGCGCGTATATCTTCGGCCCGGACGGCGCACTGCTCGGCCGGCAGGATCAGACACATATCCTGCGGCCGCGCTGGCGCGGGCATGCACCGGGAAACAGGCTGGATGTCTTCCATACGCCCGCCGGCAGTATCGGGGTACTGATCGGGGAAGACATCCTGTTCCCCGAAACCGCCCGCGTTTTGGCCGACGCCGGCGCGGATATACTGGTGCACCTGGCCGCCGTGCATGATGCGTATCTGGCGCATGCTGTGCACATCGCTTTCCAGGCCCGCCTCATTGAGAACGAGCTGTACGGCATCGAATGTTTCCTGGTAGGACATATTCCCTGGTTGCGGGAAGGGCAGGAAACGCAGGGGATGGGCACATCATGCATTGCCGGCCCCGCTTCCATCACCGGCCGCGCAGACGGCGTGATCGCGGTCATGGGCAGTGCGGTGGAGGGTCTGCTCGTCAGCGAATTGAGTCTGAACCAGCTCCATGCCTGGTGGGAATCGCCAGAGTCACTGCGCCAGGCTGTGCGGCCGGAATTGTACCGCGCGGCTGTATCCCCATTTCCCCGGCCGGCGCCTCCTCTGCCCACGGCCGAGCGCGTGACGCCGGCCGCACAAGCCCCCGAAGCGCCGGGGCCTGTATCAGCAGAAACACGCGTGGAAATAATGCCCCACGAGCCTCTGCCGGCAGAGGAGAACTGGAAAGCTATCGCCGCAGAAACCGCCGACGATGAGGAGCTAGTGCGCGCTGCGCTGAAAGCGCTGGAGGAAAATGAGGAATGGCAAGCGCGGAAGGAGGCATGGGACTAGTACTTCACCACAATAATTATTGATGATATAGGCGATGGAACTTAAGCCGAGCATCGGTCGTGGTAAAGCGCCATTCGACGGTGGCCTGCGCCGCATTGCGGGTCTTCGCCCAGGCCTCTACCTCCTGCTGCACAC
>CALIBQ010000028.1 GCA_938049385.1 uncultured Anaerolineae bacterium | reverse complement strand
CGACAAGCCGGCCCGAACATGCCGGCTTGTCGCGCGTCGCGTGCTGGCAAAGGGGCCGGACCCAGCCTATACCTTGCCGGCCGCGTGCAGATATTTCGCCAGGATGGGAGCAAGCTTTTCCCGGGTCGCTTCGGGCACTTGATCCAGCGGCGTTACCAGCGCGGTGCGCAGTGCATCGCCGCAGGCGCAGGTGCGCGCCGGCCGCTCAGCATGGAGCCGGTGCACCAGTTCCCGCACCGCCCTCTGTGCCAGCTCGGCGTTGCGCGCCAGCGTCTCAAACACCAGCTCCACACAGACCGCCTCTTCCGTCTCATGCCAGCAGTCGTAATCGGTGACGTGTGCCATGACGGCATAGCACATCTCCGCCTCGCGCGCCAACTGTGCCTCGGGGATGATGGTCATGCCGATGATATCTACCCCCCACTGCCGGAAGATAATGGATTCTCCGCGCGAGGAAAAGCGCGGGCCTTCGATAATCAGGTAGATGCCGCCGCGATGGACGGTGCCGCCAGCCGCCTCCACCGCGTCCCCGACCCATTGGCTCATCTGGGGGCAGAATGGATCAGCGAAGGAGATATGGGCCACCAGCCCTTCTCCGAAGAAGGAGGGTTCGCGCCGGCGGGTGCGGTCGAAAACCTGGTCCGGGATGACGATATCGCCGGGCTTGTAGGCCTCTTTCATGGAGCCGCAGGCGCTGATGGCGATGATCCGCTCCACACCCAGCGATTTCAGCGCCCAGATATTGGCGCGGAAGGGGATTTCACCAGGGAGCAAGCGGTGCCCCCTGGCATGGCGTGCCAGGAAGGCGACGCGCTCGCCTTCCAGCGTGCCGATGCGGATGACGTCGGAGGGCCGGCCGAAGGGCGTAACAGGATAATATTCCTCGATATCCTCCAGCCCGCTGAAATCATACACCCCTGTGCCGCCGATGACGGCGATCTTCGGCGCTTCCATGTGCACACTCCCCTCCAAGCATGCAAAATATCCGCGCGGTGAAAAAGACAAGGCCGCTTGATAACGCTCAAGCGGCCCAGGTGGAGATGGCGGGAATCGAACCCGCGTCCGAAGAATTCGGCCACGGACGGTTGTACAAGCTTCGTCAGTCTTTGGATCTCGCCTGACGGCACCGGACTGACACAGGGTCATCAGGCCAGCCGATAGGTCTTAGGATGGGGATATCGGCGTCCCTCCATCCGCACCTCGCCTGCTCTCACGCCCACTCCCATCCCGACGAGGAGAGGACGGGGTGGACGCAGTCACTCTTGTTGGTGACTGAGGCGTCGGTTCACCCTCGGATTAGGCAGCGAGAGCGACGCTCGCGGCCATCTTGGGGAACGCAAACACCGGCTTTACAGTGTTTTTGGCACTTGTTTGTTTTGCTCAGGATTAACGAGGATGAGCACCTCGGCTTGCCATCCGTGACCAGCCTTCCCCGTCGAATCCGTGCATCCCCATGATGACACCTATATTATACTGCCTTTCCAGCGAAAAAGCAAGATGTGAGGTGTTAAAAAAGCTCGGTAGTTGAAACGGCGGCTGTGTTTGCGAAGCCGGCCTGTGCCGACTTCGCAGATGCTGTCGCGGCTTATGGGAATTTTATTCCCGCAACAGTCTTGGGGTTGGGGCGGCACAGCACTATGATTCGAAGACGCTGTGGCCCCATTCCATCTTGCACTTCGCCTGGCGCTGAAGCACCAGGCTTACGGTGCCAAGCCCCTGCGGGGCTTCGCCTCCTAAGCCGGCGGCTTCCAGCCGCCGGCAAACTGCCTGCCTGCGTCGACTTCGCGAAGCCTGCGCAAGCTTCGCAGTTGTTGCCGTGGCTTCGGCCGCCAGGCGCGAAGAGAGTTGGGGAGTCTTTGCCCCGCCGGCCCTCCTGTGCTACAATGCGGTGCACAATGATACGCTCTCACACGGGAGAGTACCGCTTATGCGGCAAACCCTGAAAGCCCTGGCCGTCATTTTATTGTGTCTGCTGGCGGTGGCGGCGGCCTTCTCCGCCGGCTTCGCCGCGCATATGGTCCTGGCCGAAAGCCGCACCGCCTCCAGTACCCCCGGCCAGCAAATCGTCCTGCTGGACCCTACTCAGCCTGACGAGGAAGAGGCCGGCGCCTTTGCCATCTTTTGGGAGGCATGGCACCTCGTCAAACAGCATTTCCTGGGCGATCTCCCGGCCCCACAGCAGGTGGCCTACGGCGCGCTCAAGGGCGCCCTGCAGGAACTGCGCGACCCGTACACCACTTTCGTGGAGCCGGCCAGCCGCGAGCTGGAACGCGATGAACACCGCGGCCGCTTCGGCGGCATCGGCGTCTGGCTCTATCAGCGGGAGACGGACCGACGCTTCGTGCTCAAACCGCATCCCGACGGGCCGGCGGCGAGCGCCGGCGTCCAGGAAGATGACGTGCTCGTGCAGGTGGACGATGTAGTGCTGACCGAAACTATGACCATTGATCAAGTGGCGGCGCTCGTGCGGGGACCTATCGGAACCCCGGTGCGTATCGTCGTGGAGCGCGATGGCCGGCGGCTCAGCTTCACCATCACCCGCCAAGAGTACCAGACGCCGTCCGTAGAATGGCGCATGCTGGACGACCAAGCACCGCACGCCGGCTATCTGCGCATCACCATGTTTACCGAACGCACTGGCGCAGAGGTACAATCCGCACTGCAGGAGATGCGCGCCCGCGGCATGGAATACTTGGTGCTTGATCTGCGGGATAACCCCGGCGGTCTGCTGGAATCCGCCCTGGATGTCGCCAGCCAGTTCTTGCGGGACGGCGTGCTCATGTACGAGGTGCGCCGCGGCGGCGAGGAAAAGAGCTATCCTGTGCGCCAAGGGGGGACCGCCGGCGACATCCCTATGGTGGTGTTGGTCAACGGTGGGACCGCCAGCGCCGCGGAGATTGTCGCCGGCGCCCTGCATGACCACCAGCGCGCCCTGCTTGTGGGAGAGAAGACCTTTGGGAAAGGCTCGGTGCAGTTGGTGTTCGACCTATCGGATGGTTCATCTATCCATATCACCGTGGCTCGCTGGCTGAGGCCTTCGCGACTGCCTATTGATGGGACCGGCATTGAGCCAGATCATCGCGTTTCCTTGACGGAAGAACAGCGCCAGCAAGGCGTGGACGCACTGCTGAACGCCGGCATTGCCGCTTTGATGGCCCAGACACCCTGACATTTTTCATGACCAATGGGGTTAGGTATCCATGCAGCGTGGGATAAAAGTAACTGTAATTGTAATCCTGGAACTGGTACTGCTTTCGTCGGTCTTCATGGCCGGCCTCGTCGCCGGCCACTTTTCGAGCCGGTTGACTGTCTCCCCTACCCCGACGCCCTCCGCCGATGTGCTGGAAGAGCGTGAGAAAGCGTTCCGGCTTTTCTGGGAGGCCTGGGATATCCTGGAGCGGAGCTTTTACGGCGACCTGCCTGACCCACAGCAGGCGGCCAGGGATGCTGTCAAAGGGGTGCTCCAGCGGTTGAATGACCCGAACACGGTTCTGCTGGACCCGGGGCTTGCGCGTATCGTGAGCGAGGACATTTCCGGGCAGTTTGAGGGCATCGGGGCAACGGTTCGGACGGACGAGAACGGCTTCCTCATCGTCGTCGAACCCATCGAGAACAGCCCGGCCAGCCGCGCCGGCTTACGGCCGGGTGACATTGTGCTGGAGGTAGACGGAGAAAGCATCCAAGGCTGGAGCACCGTCGAGGCCGTGGCCAAAATCCGCGGCCCCCGCGGCACGAAGGTACAGCTCCTGATCTACCGTCCCAGCACTGGAGAACAGTTCACGGTGGAAATCACCCGCGAACGTATTGACATCCCTACTGTCGAGACCCGCTGGCTGGAGGATGGGACCATCTTTTACCTGCGCCTGCGGGAGTTCAACTCCCTGGCCGACGACAAGGTTCGGGAAGCGCTGAAAGAAATGCATAAACACGGCGCAAAGGGTCTCATTCTAGACCTGCGCGGCAATCCGGGCGGATTGCTGGATGTGGCAGTCTCGGTGGGCAGTGAGTTCGTCGGACGGGGCATCATTGTGGAGGAACGGACCAAGGACGGCACGACCAAACAATATCCGGCCCTTGCCGGCGGGCTGGCCACCGATCCCTCCCTGCCCTTGGTGGTCCTTGTGAACCAGGCGAGTGCCAGCGCATCGGAGATTGTCGCCGGCGCCATCCAGGACACCGGACGCGGCCTCCTGGTCGGCACCAAGACATTCGGCAAAGGCTCCGTCCAGCAGGTGCATGAGCTTTCCGACGGCTCTCAACTGCGTGTCACCATCGCCCACTGGTTCACCCCCAATGGCCGCGACATCCATAAGAACGGCCTGGAGCCGGACGTGCAGGTCGAGCTGTCCTGGGAAGAATATCAGGCCGGCCGTGATACCCAGCTCGAAAAAGCCCTGGAGGTGCTCAAAGAGCGCATCAGCGGCGCCGGCAGTGCCTTGTTCCTGCCCACCGTGCATGTCTATTTCCCTTCGTAAGCGAGGGCAGTGATGACGAAGGACAAATCGGCGATCCGCGTTATCGCCACCAACCGCAAAGCCTATCATGACTATCACCTGGAACAGACCTTTGAGGCCGGCATCGCCCTGACTGGCTCAGAAATCAAATCGGTGCGGGCCGGCCGCGTCAACCTCCGGGACAGTTTTGTCCAGATTCGCGATGGAGAAGCCTGGCTGGTGGACGCCCATATTGCGCAGTATGAGCAGGCCTCGCGCGAGAATCACGAACCCAAACGCGACCGCAAGCTCCTTCTACACAAACAGGAGATCGCTCGGCTGGCCGGCCGCGTGCAGGAAAAGGGCTACACCATCGTGCCCCTGCGCATGTACCTGAAAGGCAATCTCGCGAAGGTGGAGATTGCGCTGGCGCGCGGCAAACGGCTCTACGATAAACGGGAGGCGATTGCCAAACGCGACAGCGAGCGCGAGATGGAGCGGGAATGGCGGGAAACAACCCGCCGGCAGGATTGGTAAGCGGAGGAAGCTATGCCGGCGCGCATACCGGGGCGCGAGTGTGTCCCGATACGATCTATCCGCATGCTCAACCAGATGTCTGATGCGGAGAAGCGCGCCATTCTGCGCCGGCTGATCCCTTCCATGCTCCTACGCGATTTCGGGATAGACCCCATCCGTCTGCTGGATGCGCAGGGCCGGCCGGCGGTGGAATTCGAGTTCATTCCAGGGACAGCGTACTTTATCATCCGTGTGCGCCCAGTGCCGGAAGAGCCTGACTGCGCCCTGTACCTCCAACTGGCGGACACCCAGTTCTCGCAGTTGGAACTACTGCTGGTCATCCTGAACAATTTGCGTTCGGAGCGGTTTCATGTGGACCGGGATGAGCAAGGCAATCCCACACAGTTTGGCACCCTGGCGCGCAATATCCCTGAGGAGATTCGAGCCATGAAGGCCGGCCTGGCCCCTGGCCAGGTGCGCCGCGGGCTGGGCCTTCTGCGCGAGGTGCTCTTCCTCATCGAAGATTTCACCGCCGCGATGGGACACGATACCTTCTTCCTTACCCCGCTGGCCTATCATACCGCTGTGCTGTTCGAGCGCTACGGATGCGGCTACGTCCAAAGGCGGGTCAAAATGGAATGGATCGATCGCGAGTTCCGCCCCGGCGGCGAGCTATGGGAGCGGCTGGACCGCTCCTCACCGTTCCGCCAGCCAGAGCTGGCCCACAGCGTGCGGGGACGCAGTTGGGCTATCCACGATGGGATTCTGGGGGAACCCTGGAACGGGGTGCGGATGTACAAGCGGGTCGGGTATGACGCCGGCATCCGCACCGTATCCCCGGACATTTTTTGGTAAGTCCCTACGACCGCATATATGGAGCGAAGCGGCCGGCCAAGTCCACCGGCAACTGCCCCACGATCTCCACACCTTCTGCCGTATGTTCTTCCTTCTCAATGGACCCAAAGCGGTGGAACAAAGAGACCAGCTCGCCGGCGCTGAAGGGGATGCGCACCACCACGTCAATCATCTGCTGGGTCAGCGTGCGGTCCACCAGCTCCAGCAGGCGGTCCACCCCCTCCCCCGTCAGCGCGGAGATGCCCACGCTGTTAGGGAACTGCTTGAGCATCTCCTGCACCGCCGCCGGCGATTCCAGCTTGTCAATCTTATTCAGCGCAGTGATAATGGGGACATGATCCGCCCCCACTTCTTTCAATACTTTGGCCACCGCGCGGCACTGCCCCAGCACCGCTGGCGAAGTTATGTCAACAACATGGATGAGCAAATCCGCCTCGCTGATCTCTTCCAGGGTCGCACGGAACGCCGCCACCAGCATCGTCGGAAGTTTATGGATGAAGCCGACGGTATCGGTGAACAGCACCTCCCTGCCCCCAGGCAGTTTTACACGCCGTGTGGTGGGGTCGAGGGTGGCAAAGAGCTTGTCCTCCACCAGGACGCTGGCCCCGCTGAGGGTATTCAGCAGGGTGGATTTGCCGGCATTGGTATATCCCACCAGTGCAACCGTGGGGATGGCGGCCTCACGCCGGCGCTGGCGGTAGCGCTGGCGGTGTTCGCGCACCTCTTCCAGCTCCTTGCGCAACTGCGTGATGCGTTTGCGGATGAGCCGGCGGTCCGATTCCAACTGCGTCTCACCGGGGCCGCGCAGGCCCACGCCGCCCACTCCCTGCCGGGAAAGGTGCGTCCACTGCCGGGTCAGGCGCGGCAGGCGGTATTCGTACTGTGCCAGCTCCACCTGCAGGGCACCCTCACGAGTGCGCGCATGTTTGGCGAAAATATCCAGGATAAGGGCCGTGCGGTCAATGATGCGCACGTTGAGGGCTTCTTCGAGGTTGCGCTGCTGCGTGGGGGACAGGTCAACATCGAAAACGACGATGTCCACGTCTTGGGTGGCAATGATCTCCTGAATCTGCTCGACCTTACCCTGGCCGATGTATGTGGCCGGGTGGATGCTTTCCAGCGCCTGGGTAACGCGCCCGACGACCTCCAGGCCGGCGGTGCGGGCCAGCTCCGCCAGCTCCTCCATGGAGTTCTCCAGCGGCCAATCGGTCTCCTCCCCTTTAATCTCCACTCCGACCAACAGCGCGCGTTCAGGGGTTGGCCGGGCGATCTCATCACCGGAGAACTCCTGCCGAAACCGTTGCCGATACAGCGTGCGCAGTCTTCTCATAGGCTGATCGTTGGCTCCGTGTTTCCCCTCCTCATGCAAAAAGTATGCTAACCAAGACCAGAATACTTATCTATACGCATATTCGCTGGCTTATGAGCCAAAGGCATGCAGAGAAATGCTGAAGATTTTCCATGCACCCTGTTCCTGGCCCACGCGCCATTCGCCGCGATACGCGCGACGAATGAGCCGGCCGTTCTCCACCGCTTCCATCCAGAGCAGTGCCTGGAAGAGCAGTACGTCACCCTCTTGGGCCGGCGGGCTTAATTCCCCAAGCCAGAAGTCCCGCACGCCGGCCGCAGAGAGCAAAAACGCTTTGTAATCCTGCCGGGACCGCATCTCCGTCGAGAGCGTGTCATACGCCGCTTGGAAGTCCCGGCGTGATAAGTTCAGATAATAAGAAACCAGTGCCTGTTCTGGGCCGTTAGCCGGCAGGGAGCCAGCGAATTCTGCCGCCAGCCCGTACACGCTCCTATCGAAGCGGTACGCCATACCATCCCAGCGCGAGATTTCCCGCAGGACGACGCCATCCCATAACGCCTGGATAGTTACGATTTCGGGCAGGCCATCCTGCTCCAGGTCCATCACCTCCACGCCGGCATCCCCGCCAAAGCTGGCCAGCAAAGCATACGCGTCATTCCGGTTCCAGGAGAAGATGCTGAGCTGATGCTGGCCGGCCTGGCTCAGGCCGCGCACAAGAATCTCCACCAGCCCATCGCCCGTCACATCCTGCACCTGGACCTGGCAAACCGGCGCTTCGCTCAACAGTGTCCCGAAATCCTGCCCTTCTGCGGCGTGTGCATCCGCGGACTTGCCGAGCAAGTACATCTGGTCGCCGTCCAGCACAAAGCCGGCAGCCCCTGTCCCGCCCAGCGGCACCAATTCGAATAACCCCAACCACTCCCGCTCGCCGTCCCCATCTGTGTCCACAAGTTGAAGGCAGAACGGCTCAACGCCGAACGCTCGCGGCCCGCTGAGGAACGCGTTCAGTTCCTGGGCGGACATGGGCGCCGGCGTGGGCACCGCTTGCGGCGACAGTATGCGCTCTCCTGCGGCGCCAGGCTGTTCCGGCGTAGCCTGCAGTTGTTCGGCAATGGTGCCGGCGCCGGCAAGCGGCGCCCCCGATTCCAGCGAACGTGCCAAGGACGGGATCAGCTCGGATGGAGAGAGCTGACAGCCGGCCAGCAGGTCGGCGAGCATGAGCATGACCGCGATGCAGGTCAGCCAGCGATGTGTGGAATGGTTGCTCATCATGCCATTTATTCTCCCGACGTCCGCAGTAGCCCGGACTGCACCAGATAGCGCGTGCGTGCCGGACTGCTCCCCTGCTGAAGGGGCAGAATGATGTGAAACGTACTCCCTGGACAGCACGTTTCGTCATACCCCGGGCTTTCGGCCCAGATAATGCCTCCGTGCGCCTCAATGATACCGCGCGCAATAGTCAGCCCGAGGCCAGGGCCGGCACCTTTGAAGCGCGACTTACTGGTGCTGTGCAGTGTGATATCCCCCACACGGTAGAACTTCTCGAAAATCCACTCCAGCTCTTCTTGGGGAATGCCGATACCCGTATCGGCAACCGCCAGTTCCACCAAAACGTCCGATTGTGCACCGTCAACATATAACAGCCGGCCAGAGATGTCAATTCGACCGCCGTCGGGTGTGTACTTGATGCCATTACTGATGATCTTGACCAGGGCTTGATGCAGACGCTGTGCGTCGCCAATGATATGCGGCATGCTTGACAGATCGCCGACCAAAATACGGACCTGGCGTTCGGGCGCGCCGGCGAGGGCCTCTTTCACCGCCAGGTCCACCAGCGTTTCCAATGAGAGCGGCTCCAGGTTCAGCTCCAAAGATTGGGCCTCGATGGAAGCCACGTCAATCATATCATCAATGATTTCGCCCAGACGCTGCGCGCCGCGCAGGATGCCGGCCACCAGGCCGGCCAGCTCGTCGGCGTCCGGCCGGCCGTGCAGGCGTTCCCCCAGGATGGCCGCATACCCTCGCACCAGGGTCAGCGGCGTTTTCAACTCATGGGCCGCAATACTGATGAAAGCAGATTTCGTCTGCTCCAGCTTGGACAGCCTGGCCAGTGCGGTCTGAATTTCACCCGCGTCTATATTGTATGGTCCATTGTCCATAAGCCCCTCGTCCATTGTCCATGGTCTATCTCAACGGTTTGCTCCTCTTTTCAACCCACCGCTCCAGCACCGTGCCCACACGCTGAAGGCTCTCCGGGCTGACCTTGTCGGGAGTGTCCGCCTGGGTATGCCAGTAAGGATAGTCGAAGTCTATCAGCAGGCATGCCGGCCAGCCCCGCTCGATGAACGGCAGATGGTCGTCAATGATGCTCCAGCGTGTGCGCTGGATAAAGGCGTCCGAGTATCCCAGTTCGGCGGCGGTGGACCATATCTCCTGGCATAAAGCCAGCGTGGAATTGGCTTCAAGATAGATTTGCAAGTCGGCGTCGCCGATCATGTCCACCACAATCACGGCCTGCGGTTCCGTATCCAGATGCTGGGCATAGTACCGCGCCCCCACCGACCAACCCCAGCCGGCGATCTCGCCTCGGTCCTCTGCATCGAAAAAGACCAGCCATACCGGCTGTCGGATAGGTTGAAGCGCCCGCGCCAGTTCTAACAGCACCGCCGTGCCGCTGGCCCCGTCGTTGGCGCCGGGGATCGGCGCGGTAGGATTGTCCGGGTCGCGGTCGGCCTGCGGCCGAGTGTCATAATGGGCGCCGATAATGATGGGCCGGCCAATGCCGCCGGCCTTCCCGGTGATGTTTTCCACCTCTATACCCTGGTGAGAAAAGGTTTGCGATTCCACCTGCCACCCGTTTTCCTGCAAGGCGGCGCGGATGAGCTGTTTCAGCGCGCGATGCGCTTCGGAACCCGTCGGTCGCGGTCCGAGGTCGCACTGTTTGGTAACCCAATCATATGCTCGCTGACCGTCGAAGGTGCTATCAGTTTGCGGCGAACCCCAGCCTCTTCCCCACCCTGCCCATATCAGAACGGAGGCAAGGACGACGAGAGCGATAATCGCGAGCAGTACGGCCTTGCGCATGAGAGCAATCCCATCAGTGTTTTTCAACCGGCCGGCCCAAAAACGGCGGGCCGTAGCTTTCGCATAGCGTGTCAGCGCCTTTCCAGAAATGCCACAGCGAAACTAGATTGAATTCCGACTTTTGACTACACGAAAGGCGAACCAGGACACCCCTTTTACTATAACGGACAGAGGGCCAGAAGTCAATCGATGTCTGACAGGCTCGGCAGGTCGCGACGCGCTCGCGCGACATACGCCTGCGCCCTCGTCCGCTTGCCTCGCGGCATCCGCTCCAGCGCCGGCATAATGCCAAAATTGGCCTTCATCGGCTGAAAATCCTTAACCGCCGGCGAACTGACATAATTCATCAGCGCGCCGATCATCGTCGTCGGCGGGAACACCACCAACGGTTTGCCACGCGCCAGCCGGCTGGCGTTGACTCCCGACACAAACCCACTGGCCGTCGAACCGACGTATCCTTCCGTACCCGTGATCTGGCCGGCGAAGAAAATCCGCTCATCGGAACGCAACTGCATGGTCGGCTTCAGCAGGCGCGGCCCATCAATAAACGTGTTGCGGTGCATCTGCCCGTAGCGCACAAACTCCGCATGCTCCAAACCCGGTATCATGCGGAACACCCTGTCCTGCTCGCTCCAGCGCAGGTTGGTCTGGAACCCGACCATATTGTACAGAGTGCCGGCCAGGTCGTCCTGGCGCAACTGCACCACGGCAAACGGCCGCTCCCCCGTGCGAGGGTCAATCAACCCCACCGGCTTGAGCGGGCCAAAGGCCAGCGCATCCCGGCCCCGCTTGGCCAGCACCTCAATAGGCAGACAAGCCTCAAAAAAGCGCGGGTCCTCTGTCTCAAAGGTATGCAGAGGGATGGTCTCGGCATTTACCAGTGCATCCACAAAGCGATAATATTCCTCGGCCGTCATCGGGCAGTTGATGTAATCATCATCCCCTTGCCCGTAGCGCGAGGCGCGAAAGGCTTTGGTCATGTCAATGGATTCCAGGGTGACAATCGGCGCCATCGCATCATAGAAATAGAGATGCTCGCCCCCCGTGAGCTTGCGGATCTCCTCCGCCAGCGGTGCAGAGGTAAGCGGCCCAGTGGCAATCACTACGATGCCCTGGCGGGGTATCTCAGTCACTTCCTCGCGGCGCACCTCGATCAGCGGATGTTCCAAAATCTGCCGCGTCACTGCCTCGGCAAAGGCCTCCCGGCCGACCGCCAGCGCACCGCCGGCCGGCACCCGCGTCGCATCCGCGCAAGCCAGTATCAGCGAGCCCAGCCGGCGCAGCTCTTCCTTCAGCAGGCCAGGCGCCCGGTCCGGCAGGTCGGAACCCAGAGAGTTACTGCAGATCAACTCGGCAAATTTATCGGTCTGATGCGCCGGCGTCATTTTGGCCGGCCGCATCTCGTACAGGATGACGGGCACGCCGCGCTGAGCAATCTGCCAAGCCGCCTCCGCGCCGGCAAGCCCACCCCCAATCACCACAATCGGTTCCATCGCTCCGTTTGCTCTCCCATATACCCGCAAGGTGTAACACCATTCCAATCATCAATCATTATATCCGGTTTTAAGAGAAAGTCCAGGCATTCCGTCCGGTTCGATTTGTTATGTCCGGTTTGGCCGATTTGACCGGCGCCGGCAGTTATGATAAAATTTCCTCTGCGTCGCCGCTACCAGAGAATGGGAAAATAAGATGCCGTCAATCGCACTCAAAGAGCGTCTGCTGTCCGCATCGCAAATCCTGGACCTCTTCGCCGGCCTTCAGCCCGACCCGGCCTGGTCGTTCGCGGAATGCACCCCCCGCGATACCTGCCGGTTGACCCACGGCTACCACCGCTATCCTGCCAAGTTTATCCCCCAAATCGTGGATAAACTGCTGGATAGCTATACCAACCCGCGCTGGCCCACCGTGGTCAACGACCTCTTCATGGGGAGCGGCACGACCATCGCCTGCGCCATCGAGCGGGGATACCGCGCCACAGGCACGGACATCAACGAGGTTGCCTGCCTAATCACACGCGCCAAGTCCACTCCGCTGGACCCGGAGAAACTGGAACGCCGCCGGCTCTGGCTGTACGAACGCCTGCGCCCTCTGGATGATGGATACGTCAGCAACGGTGCGCTTCCCGCCATCCTACCCGGGTCCGAGCGCATCGACACCTGGTTCCCCGAACGCCAGAAGCACGAGCTGGGACAAATCCTCGCCGCCTTGATGGAAATCGAGGACGAGGATGAGCGGAACTTTTTCCTCTGCTGTTTCAGCCACATCCTGAAAAACTGCTCACTCTGGCATATGGGTTCGACCAAGCCGGCGCGCGACCTTTCGCGCGAGCCGCGCCGGCCCTGGCCCACCTTCCTCGTGCACCTGCAGAAGATGACCGACCGCAATCGCGCCTTCTGGCACACCGTGCCGCCGGCGGTGCGTACCCACATCCATGAGTACCTGGACGTGCGCTGTCACGACGCGCGAGAGCTTCCCTTCCCCGATAACTCGGTGGACATCCAGATTACATCACCGCCGTATGTTACCTCATATGAATATGCGGACCTGCACCAGCTCACCGCGCTCTGGTTGCATTATGTCCATGACCTGCGAGATTTCCGGCAGAAATTCATCGGGACATCGCGCCCGACCAACCACCGTCCCTATCACGGCCGCTCGGCGATTGCGGAGGAGATACTTGCTCAGATGGAAACGGCGAACGTCGGCCTGGTGCCCAGCATTCGCCGCTTCTTCAGCGATATGAGCGAATGTTTCGCCGAAAGCTACCGCATCCTGAAACCTGGCGGCCGCGCCTGCTATGTCATCGGCAACACCCAGCTCAAGGGCATCGCGGTGCGCAATGCAGAAGTCTTTGTCGAGCTGATGCAGGAGGCCGGCTTCGTCCTGGAACGCGTCATCATGCGGCAGATCCCATCGAAAATCCTGCCCCAGCGGCGCGATCCCAACAGCGGGCGCTTCGTTTCTCACCAAATACCGCAGTGCGTCGAGGCCTATCCGGTCGAGTACATCATCATTATGCGAAAGCCGTAAAGCCTCAGCTCATGGCTCCGCCGCCCACGGTGATAACCTCACCATTGACATAGGTGTTGGCGGCCGAACCCAAGAACAATACCACGCGCGCTACGTCCTCCGGCAGGGCCAGCCGGCGCACGGGCACCCGCTTCGCCATGGCCTCCTTGGCGCTTTCGGACAGGCTCTCCTGCATCGTCTCGGTCAGCATCAGGGTAGGCGCCACTGCGTTGGTGAGGATCTCCCAGGGACCAAACTCCTTGGCCCACGCACGCGTCAGCCCAACCAGGGCGGATTTGGCGGCCGCGTAATGGGACATGCGTGGAGCGCCCATTAAGGCCCCGCGCGAGGTAATGTTCACGATGCGCCCCTAGCCGGCCGCTTTCATCCCCGGCACGCAGGCCTGTGCGGTATGCACCGCCCCTTTGACCACAATGGAGTACATGCGCTCCAGGCTGGAGATGGGCATCTCCTCAAGGTCCACCTCGCCCTCAAAGGCGATGGCATTGTTCACCAGCACCTGCACCGGCTTGCCCCAGGCGTCTTTCACCTTGGCGACCAGGGCCTGCATGGAGCCGGCATCGCTCACATCCGCCCGCACCACCAACGCACGCCCGCCGGCCTGTTCCACCAGATGTGCTGTCTCCTCGGCGGCTTCCGCATGAGAGAAATAGTCCACCACCACCCAGGCACCCTCCCGGGCGAACAGGCCGGCGGTGACGCGCTCCAATCCTCGAGAACCGCCGGTGACCAGCACCACCTTCTCCGCCAGTCCAAAGTCCATCGGCCGCCCCCTAGGGATAAATGCGCTCCAGCATGCGCGGGAAGGGGATGGCTTCCCGCAGATGATGGATGCCGGTGAGCCAGCTCACGGTGCGCTCCACCCCCAGGCCAAAGCCGGCGTGGGGCACTGTGCCGTAACGGCGCAGGTCTAAATACCATTCATACGCTTCGCGAGGCAGATTATGCTCGCGGATGCGCTGTTCCAGCAGTTCGTAATCGGCGATGCGCTCGCCTCCGCCGATGATTTCCCCATAGCCCTCCGGCGCAAGCAGGTCAACGGAACGGCAGACCTCCGGCCGGCCCGGCTCCGGCTGCATGTAAAACGCCTTGCACTGTGTCGGATAATGGTGCACGAACACCGGTTTCTCAAACTGGTCGCTGATGGCTGTCTCGTGCGGCGCCCCGAAGTCCTCTCCCCATCGGAAGTCAAAGCCCTGCTTGCGCAGAAGCTCCACCGCCCCGTCGTAGCTCAGGCGCGGGAACGGGGGCTCCACCTTCGCCAGCCGGCTGGTGTCCCGCTCCAGCACCTCCAGCTCCCTGGCCCGGCGCTCCAGCACCCTCTGTACGATATAGCTCACGAACTGCTCTTCTACTTCCATCAGATCATACAGGTCGCAGAAAGCGATCTCCGGTTCCACCATCCAGAACTCGGTCAGATGCCGGCGGGTTTTCGATTTTTCGGCGCGGAAGGTCGGGCCGAAGCAGTACACCCTGCCGAAGGCCATGATGTTGGCCTCGTTGTACAGCTGGCCGCTCTGGGTGAGGTATGCCGGCTCCCCAAAGTAATCGGTCTCGAAGAGCGTGGTGGTGCCCTCGCAGGCCGCCGGCGTCAAAATGGGGGTGTCCATGTTCACGAACCCGTGCGAATCCAGCCAATCGCGAATGGCCCGGATCACCTCCACCCGCACCATCAGGATGGCATGCTGTCGTTTGGTGCGGATCCAGAGGTGCCGGTTGGCCATGAGGAACTCGACGCCGTGCTCCTTGAGGGCAATCGGATAGTCCTGCACCAACTGGATAATCTCGAGGTTCGTGATGCCCAGCTCATAGCCGCCCGGGGCACGCGGGTCCGCCCGTACGATGCCGGTCACCACTACCGATGATTCCTGCGTCAGCGAGGCGGCGCGCTGGAACACCTCCGCCGGCAGTTCCTTCTGGAACGCCACCGCCTGGATGAACCCGGTGCCGTCACGAATCACCAGGAATTGGAGCTTGCCCTTATCGGTGCGGTTGTACACCCAGCCTTTCAGCGTAACTTCCTGCCCTACGTATTCTCCAATTTCCCGGATGTAGACCCACTTCGTCATGGAGTGTCTTCCTCCTTGAATCAACAGATGGTATTTACTAACCGCTTCGCCAGCTCGTTCTGGCGGGCGATGAACCGATCCAGGTCCAAGTTCACCAGCCGGCCATCCTCCACCACCACCCGTCCGTGGATCACCGAAAGGTCACAGCGGCGCGGAGCACAGAGAAGCAGGGCAAGCATGGGATCATGCGCGCCGGCGTACTCCAGCGCATCCAGCCGGAAGCCCACGAAATCGGCCGCCTTGCCCAATTCCAGCGAGCCAATATCCTCCCGGCCCAGCACCCTGGCGCCGCCCAGCGTAGCCATCTCCAGCGCTTCTTCGACCGTCAAGCCATCGGCGCCGTGCTGAACACGCTGCAACAGCATGGCCATACGCGCCTCCAACAGCATGTGGCCGCCGTCGTTGCTGGCAGAGCCGTCCACCGCCAGGCTGACCTTCACGCCGGCATCCAGCATTTGCCGCACCGGCGCGATGCCGGACCCCAGACGCATGTTGGAGGTCGGGCAGTGCGCCGCGCCGGTGCCGGTCTCAGCCAGCCGGCGGATCTCCGCCGGATTCACATGCACGACATGCGCGAACCAGACATCTTGCCCCAGCCAGCCCAGCGATTCCATATAGGCGATCGGGCGCATGCCGAAGCGCTCCAGGCAGAACCGCTCCTCGTCACGCGTCTCCGCCACGTGCGTATGCAGGGTGATGCCGTGCCGGCGCGCCCATTCCGCTGTCTGCCGCATCAGCGCCGGCGTCACGGAGAACGGCGAACAGGGCGCCGCCACAATCCTCAACATGGAATACGGTGCCGGATCGTGATAGCGCCGTACCGCCTCCTCCAAGTCCTGCAGGATGCGCTCCTCATCCTCGACGATCTCATCCGGCGGAAGCCCACCCTGCGATTGGCCCAGCGACATGCCGCCGCGACAGGGATGAAAGCGGACACCGATCTCCCTGGCGGCCTGGATAGTCGCACCGATATCCACATCGTTGGGATACACGTACAGGTGATCGCTGACAGTTGTACAGCCAGTCAGCACCAGCTCCGCCAGCCCGATGACCGCGCTGACATATGCCGCCTCGTTATCCATGCGCGCCCACAGCGGATAGAGATACACCAGCCAGTCAAAGAGCTTAGCGTGCTCCACCGCCGGCAGTGCGCGGGTCAGCGTCTGATACAGATGGTGATGCGTATTGACCATGCCGGGGATGATGACCATCCCCCGCGCGTCAATGACCCGGTCCGCCGACGCTGGCAGGGTGTCCGTAGGTCCAACCGCCTCAATCACATGGTCCCGCGCCAGCACAGCACCGTCCGGAATCCGCCGGCGCGCCGGGTCCATAGTGATGATCTCGGCGGCATGCCGCACCAACAGCGTTGCCATGTACATCCCGCTCCTCAGCAGATAGCGCAAACATAGCATGAAAGCAAGGCCCTGTCAAACCTTCGCCGGCGCCGGCCGCCGGGAGAATTTGACAGGGCGCGCGCAACCGGTTATGATTATCGGTGTTTCACCCTTGTAGAGCAGGCCCCATGGACCCCTCACTGCCCTGCGGCATGCTCTATGTATGATCGTGACATCTGGCCGTTCCTCCCGCCGCACGACGCTATCTCAAGGAGGTCAGCATGATTCGGATCATCACTGACACGTTATCAGGCTTAAGCCCGCAGTGGGCCGCCGAGCACGGCATTCCCCTTATCCCCCAGGTCATTTATTTCGGCGAGGAATCATACCTGGAAATTCAGGAGATGAGCGTCGAGGAATTCATCCGCCGGCTCAAATCTTCCAGCGCCCTGCCGCGCACCGCCGCACCGCCTCCCGGCCTGTTCATCAAAGCGTTTGAAGAGCTGGATGCCGCCCATAACACTATCCTCTGCATCCATCCTACGGCTGAACTGTCGGGCACGGTCCGTTCCGCCCAGATCGCCAAAGCCGAGGCCTTCCCGGACGCCGATATCCGCATCATTGACACGCGTACCATCGGCGCGCAGCTCGGCGTGCTGGTCCAGATGGTGGACAACTGGGTGCGGGAGGGCCTCGATGCTGACACGATAGAGCGCCGGCTGGAAGAGCTTATCCCCCGTTTGCGCACCTACTTCCTGGTGGATACGCTGGAGTACCTCCAGCGCGGCGGCAGAATCGGCGGCGCCGCGGCGCTGGTCGGCCAGCTCCTGCAGATCAAGCCTATACTCACCATCCGCGATGGTAAGGTGGATGTCTACGCCCGCGAGCGCACCAAGAAACGCGGGCTGGAGCGCTTCCGCGAGATTATCCTCGAGGAAATGGACCTCAGCTTCTCGCCCTGTCTGGTGATTCAGCACTGCGACACCCGTCAGGAGGCGGAGGAGCTGGTTTCCTTCTTCCGACAGCGCCTTGGCCGAGAGGATATCCCATTGTTCGACGTGGTGCCGGCCATCGCCACCCATGCCGGCCCAGGTACCCTGGGTGCCAGCTTCTTCGCCAAACCGTAATATCGGTTGTCCAATTCGGAACGAGGAGAGTCCCTATGGTGGAGATCGTCAGGATTGATACGGGCAACAAGGCTCATGTAAAGCGCTTTATTCAGGTGAACGTGAATCTGTACAAAGGCTGTCCTTACTGGGTGCCCCCACTGCCGGGAGATCAGGAGTTCTACTTGGACCGCCGACGCAATCCCTTTTTCGAACACTCCGATGCCGACTTCTTTATCGCTGTGAAGGACGGGCGCGATGTCGGCCGCATCGCAGTGTTGGAAAACCGCCGGCATAACGAACATAAGCATGAACGCACCGCATACTGGTACTTCTTCGATTCCATTGATGACCTCGAGGTGTCGCGTGCCCTTTTCAAAGCCGCGGAGGACTGGGCGCGCGCTCGCAGACTGAACCAAATGCTGGGGCCCAAGGGCTTCATCCCCTTCGATGCCTTTGGGGTGCTCATCCAAGGCTTTGATGCCCTGCCGGCAATGGGCGGTCTCTACAACTACCCCTACTACGACAAGCTTGTCACCGATATGGGCTATCAGCGCTTCGTGGATATCACCTCATGGTACATGGACGCCGAGAAGATGGACATCTCACCGCGCGTCTACGAGCTGGCGGAGAAAGTGAAAAAGCACCGCGGCATTACCATCAAGACCTTCCGCAGTAAGAACGAAATCCGCCAGATGGCGAATGACATTATGAAGGTCTACAACGAGACCTTTGTTAACAACTGGGAATATGTACCGGTGACCCCTGCCGAGATGCAGGCCATCCTCGACCGCATGCTCCCCATCGTGCGGCCGGAGCTGATCAAGCTGGCCATGAAGGGCGACGAGATCATCGGCTTTCTATTCGGATTCCCGAACATCAATGAAGCCATCCAGCAGATCGGCGGCCGGCTGTGGCCCTTCGGCTTCATCAAGCTACTGCGGGCGCTCCAGACCACCCGACGCGTGGACCTGAACGGCATGGGCATCCTTCCGAAGCACCAAGGCGGCGGTGCCAATGCCGTCCTTTATGCCGAGATGGCCCACACCATCAAGGATAACCGCTTCCAGTTCGCCGAGCTGGTGCAGGTCGAGGCCGGCAACGAGAAGATGCAGGCGGAAGTGAAGGCCCTGGGTGCCATCCTGTACAAGATCCATCGCGTGTACACCAAACGGCTCGATTGATGCTTCCCTTCTGGCAAAAACAAACGGGCGAAGGAGTATTCCCTCGCCCGTTCTTCGCTCACGTCGCGAACTACAACTCACACTTGGCCCGTTCGCAGACCCCTACCTGACAGACCGTTGTTGTCACAGTGTCCTTGAGATCATAGCCCAGCAGGACGCGCTCCAGGTTCGCCGGCAGATGGC
The DNA here is from genome assembly GCA_938049385.1 of uncultured Anaerolineae bacterium. Lineage (GTDB taxonomy): Bacteria > Chloroflexota > Anaerolineae > JACIWP01 > JACIWP01 > JACIWP01. Next base: position 16,284 of record CALIBQ010000028.1, on the reverse strand, counting down.
GGATGCGCCGGCCCGTCGCATGGTAAATGGCGTTGAGGATAGCCGGCGCGGTCGGCACCATGGACGGCTCGGCCACATTTTTGGCGCCGAAGGGGCCGAACGGGAGCTCGCTCTCCACAAATTCCACCGTCACGACGGGCATATCCGCCGCGGTCGGGATGAGATAAGTGTCAAAGTTGGGATTCTGGATGTATCCCTTCTCGAACTCGACCCGTTCCATCAGCGCATAACCCAGACCCTGGGAAATGCCGCCGATGATCTGGCCGCGAATGCCCTGCGGGAAGACCACCTTGCCCACGTCGTGCACGGCGTAAATGTTCAGCACCTTAGTCACGCCGGTGCGACGGTCCACCTCCACCTCGGCTACCTGCGCACCGAAGTGGTAGGCCACATAGGGCACGCCGCGCCCCTTGGCGAAGGACCAGTGGATGCGGGGCATCTCCCAGCGCGCCTTGGCCGACAGGGGTATGTGATTCGCTCGGGCATACGCGATGAGTTCGTCTAACGTCACGCGCTGGCCGGCCGGCCCGTAGAACACCTCACCCTCCTGGCGGACCTCCGGCACCATACAACCCATCATCATCGCCGCCGCGTCATACAATTGGGTCAACAGGCGCATCGCCGCCAGGCGTGTCGCGTTCCCGCCGAGAATGGTCGAGCGCGAAGCGACGGTGGGGCCGCATTCCTGCACCACGTCGGTATCGCACGGCAGCCACTGGAAGCGCTCCACCGGGAAGCCAAGCACCTCTGAAGCAATCAAGCTGAACACGGTGCGGGATCCCTGGCCGAAATCGCTCAAGCCAGTGAGGATCTCAAACTTGTTCCCCTCTCCCAAGCGGATAGTGTGCTCGGCGAAATCGAGACCTTCCGCGCCGAGGGAGAGGCCGTGGAAGAAAGAGGCGACCCCGATACCGCGGCGGATCTCCTGATGCGCCGGCTGGCGGCTGTACTCGGCGCGCTTGCGGTCCCAGTCAGAAATCTTCCGCACCCTTTCCAGACACTGTTTGAGGCCCACGGAGTATTCCAGCTTCTGCCCGAACGGGAGGGTGTCCCCCAACTCAACGCAGTTCTTCAGCCGGAAATCCATGGGGTCCATGCCGCACATTTCCGCCAGCTCATCAATGGCCTGCTCGGAAGCGGCCGTCACCTCGGTGTTGCCAAAGCCGCGAAAGGCCCCCGAGTAACCGTTGTTGGTGTAGACGCACATCATATCCACATGACAGTCCTCATAGTGGTACGGCCCCATAGCGTGGATAGTGGCGCGCCAGCTTGTGAAGGGCGTCATGGAAGCATAGGCGCCGGAATCGGCCCAGCATTCGATCTTGGCAGCGCGCAACCGGCCGTCCTTCGTCGCCCCTAACCGGTAACGCATCTCCATAGCATCCCGCTTATACGAGGCAATCATGGATTCTTCGCGGCTGGTCACCAGTTTGACCGGCCGGCCTGACTTGATGGCCAGCATCGCCGCCTGCGCAGCCGTTTCATAAACCATGTCCGATTTCCCGCCAAAGGCACCGCCAGTGTGCGGAGACTGGACAACCCGCACCTTGCCCGGCATGCCCAGCGTCATCACCAGGTTGCTGAGTGTGATAAAGGGATTCTGGTCGCCGACAAAGACCGTCACCCCGCCGTCGGCCGTCGGTACCGCCAGCGCCGCCTCGGTCTCCAGATAGGCATGCTCCTGGTGAGCAACGCTGTAAGCGGCATCCAGCACCACATCACATTCCGAAAGCTTGCTCAGCGGGTCGCCCTGGCGGACGATCAATGTTTCCGACAAGTTCCCTTTGCCGTGGACCTCGATGAATTCGGCGTCTTCCAGCTCTCCGCTGGTGGTCTCTTCGGCTTGGGCCTTGGCCAGTTCCTCATGCAGGATCGGCGCATCCGGCTTCAGGGCTTCGTGAACATCAAAGACCGCCGGCAGTTCCTTCAGTTCCAGCACGATGGCCTGCAGGCCGGCCTCCGCCGCTTCCTCGGTCTCCGCCGCCACCGCCGCAATGGGGTCACCCACGTAGCGCACCTTTTTATAGGCCAGCATATAGTCGTCCTTAACTGGGAAGCCCCAATTGCCGTGGTCCACGAAGTCCTCGCTGGTAATGGCGGCCACGACGCCGGGGACCTTCAGTGCCGGCGTGACGTCCAGTTTCACGATCTCGGCGTGAGGCACCGGACTGCGCAGGACTTTCGCAACCAGCATGCCAGGAATCTTCAGGTCGTGGGTGTAGCGCCCCGTTCCCAGCACCTTCTCCAGCGCGTCGACACGACGGGTGGGTTTGCCCAGGGATTTCAGCTCGCTCATGCATGCTCCTCCTTCTCGGGAAGGCCGCCCCGCCGCAGTACCGTCATCTGAATGGCTTCCACAATCTGCTGATAGCCGGTACATCGGCACAGGTTACCCGAGATGCCCTCGATAATCTGTTCGCGAGTGGGATAGCCGTGCTTGCGCAGTAACACCGTGGCCGCCACCACCATACCTGGCGTGCAGAAGCCGCATTGGATAGCGCCGGCCTCGATAAACGCCTCCTGCAAATCGTTAGGGCCGCCGTCCGGCCCGCGAATACCCTCGATGGTGACCACCCGCCGGCCTTCCACCTGCGGCGCCAACACCAGACAGGAATTGACCACTTCCCCATCCAGAATGACAGAGCAAGCGCCGCACTCCCCGATCTCACATCCGCATTTCGTCCCCGTCATGTCCAGATAATCCCTCAACAAACGTAGAAGGGTAATATCCGGAGGGACATCCACCGCGGTGGGTTTGCCGTTCAGCGTAAAACGAATCTCCATTATCTCACCTCCGGCAGTCCGAACACTTTGCGCAGTGCCCGCTCGATGAGCGCCGGCAGTGCCAGCTCCTTGTACGGCGTGGACCAGCGCCGGCCGGTGATGGCGATCATCTGTACCGCGCCGGCCTGACCAGCCTTCCGCACCAGCTCCTCGGTCGGCACTTGCCCCAGCATCACCGCTTCCGCCTGGTCGAACCGCTGGGTCTGCGGTGTGCAGGCGCCAGGCACAATGCGCACCTCCGCCACGCGGCCATCTGCATCCAGCCAGCCCAGACAGGCTAGGCTCAGGCGCGAGATGGACTGCACCTGCCGCCGGCCAATCTTAAAGAAGGCCATGCGGGCCTGCGCCGGCGGGATGGGGATGACAAAATCGCGAATGACGCTAGCCGCCGGCAGGCTCGTGCGGTTGGGGCCCACCACCACATCCTTCACCGGCACAGCCATCTCCCCATCCTTGGTAACGATGCGCGCAACCGCATCCAAGCAGACCAGCGCCGGCAGGGTGTCCGCGCATGCCGCGGCGTTGGCCACATTGCCGCCGATGGTACCGCGATTGCGAATCTGCGGGGAACCGATGGAATGACAGGCGTCGGCTAGGAGAGGAAGATAGCGTTGAATCAGGGGATGTTCCACGATTTCCGCATGGGTTACCGCCGCCCCCACCACAATGGCTTCACCCTGCTGAACGATGGTTCGCATCTCGGGGACTTGGCTGATGTCCACCAGGCGGTCCCACTGCACCTCGCCTTTATGGCGCAGGACCATGAGGTCTGTACCGCCGGCCAGCGGTCTGGAGATGTGGGTGGGGTCACTGAGAAGCGCAACCGCTTCCGCACAGGATGAGGCTCGCACATAATCGAAATGCTTGATGCTCAAGGACGGCCCTCCTTTCCAGAATGTGAGGCTACCCTGGCAAATACAACACCCTATGGAGCGTTTTTAGTATACCACAATCCTGCACCTTGTCAAACGTTCATTTCGCTTGCGCGGTAACACTTAAGGACACCTCAGCACAGCCAAGGCGGCTGTCGCCTCACACCCTGATGGAATGCGCCGCTCACTGCGTCATCCTTGGGGTGCGCAACCTGCCCCTGGCCCATCGCGCCTTTGATATCAACCTGGACGCCGGCTTAATCCATCTCCCAGCGTTCCTGCACGCGTATCCCTCGCTCCGCCAGGCCCGCCAGAAAGTCCTCCGTCGGGACAGCGACTTCCGCCGGCCTGGCACCAGGGGCGATCTTGCCGCGCGCGATCAGCGTCATCGCCAGCGCGGCCGGAAAACCGGTGGCGCGCTCCATGGCGGTAAACCCTGTCACCGGGTCATAGAACTCCATCAGCTCAAAGGTTACCGCGGCGCGCCGGCCGGCCCTTTCCCCACTGCACCGCACCCGCATCACCACCAGGTCTTCGGGGTCATCCGGGAAGTCAATCAGCGGTCTCAGCATAGCGAACAACAATTGCCGCGGCACAATGTGCTGTCCCTGGAACTCGATGGGTTCCTCACTGAACAGTCCCAGCTCGCGATAGGCGGCGAACATTTGGCAGTGGCCAGGGTAGCGCACAGTCTTGTTCTGCATGTGCTGAACCCGGCCCTCAAACGTCCACGGCAGGGTGGAAATCCCTCCACCAGTAATAAACGCCTCAGCTTTTCCCACTGGTGGTGGGAACTCGATTTCCTCCAGTTCGGTCAGGCATGGGACCCGCGTGCGCCGACCACCCCGCAGGACCACGCAGTCGCCGGCATATTCGTTGATCAGCCCCTCAATGCTGAACACCAGCTTATAACGAAACGGCCCGCGCGGATGCACCGGCAGTCCACCATCCCAGGAATCCACCCGCTCACAGCGGTCCAACAGCCGGATGCCGTGTGCGATGAGCACATTGCCCATGCCAGGCATAAAGCCGCAGTCCGGCAGGATGGTTACGCCGGCCCGCCGGGCTTCCTCATCCATCGCCAACTGCTGGAGCACAATATCGGTATTGCCGCCCAGGTCGCACAGGCTGGTGCCGGCGGCGATGGCGGCCCGTGTGATGCCCAGGTTGAAGTGGTAGGGTACGGCGCTGAGCGCAACCGTGTAGCCGGCCATGGCCTGCATGAGTGCCTGCTCATCGGCCACATCCAGTGTCGCGGCGCGCGCCACCTGTCGGCCGGCCAGGCGGTTGACCCGTGCGGCAGAAGCCTGCGCGATGCCGATATCTCTATCCGCCAGTGTGATTTCGTCCGCCTCCCCGCGCACAGCCAGGTCAAACGCCGCCGCCGTGCCCTGCATGCCGGCCCCCAGAACCAGATAACAGTACCCCATAGGAACTCCCCTCCGTGACAGTGTAAAGTGCGAGCGCGAGGTATTATAGCATAATTGGCGCCACCTCATATGGTTAGGCGGCGGAAGCCACGACAGCATCCGTTGGACCCTGTCAATATCCTCAGCACCCGTAAATTTCCATCCTCCCCGCCGAATGGTATAATCTTGCCAGAGCGCCGGCCGGCGCGCTCTACAACCTTGATTCTGCCCAGGAGGAACAGAATGCATACCGCCAGAGCCAGCGGACTACTGCTCCATCCCACTTCCCTGCCGGGGAGGTTCGGCATCGGTGACCTGGGTCCCGAAGCCCACCGCTTCGTGGACTTTCTTCAGGCCGCCGGCCAGACGCTCTGGCAAATCCTGCCGCTGGGACCGACCGGCTTCGGCGATTCTCCCTATCAGTGCTTCTCAGCCTTCGCCGGCAATCCCCTGCTTATCTCGCCCGAGCTTCTCGTGCAGGACGGCCTGCTCGACCGAGAAATATTGGAGCAGGCGCCGGCGTTTCCGGAGGGCAGGGTAGATTATAGCGCTGTGGAGCATTGGAAGAACACCGTCCTGCGGCAGGCGGCGTGCTTTTTCCTCGAAAAGCCCTCGCCCCTATTCCAGGAGTTCGAGGCCTGGTGTCGCGAGGAGGCCGGCTGGCTGGAAGACTACGCCCTGTTTATGGCGCTGAAGGAAGCTCACAACGGCGCCCCATGGACCGATTGGGCGCCGGAGCTGGCACAGCGCCGGCCGGCCGCGCTCCAGCGCGCCCGACAGGACCTCCAGGGCGCTATCCGCATCCATCAATTCATCCAGTTCATCTTTTTCCGCCAGTGGAAGGCTCTGCGAGAGTATGCCAATGGGCATGGTGTACGCATCATCGGCGACATCCCTATTTTCGTCGCCCACAACTCCGCCGATGTCTGGGCGCATCCGGAGCTTTTCTCCCTCGACGAGGCCGGCCAGCCCACCGTAGTGGCCGGCGTGCCGCCCGACTACTTCAGCCCGACCGGCCAGCGCTGGGGCAATCCGCTCTACCGCTGGGACCGTATGGCCGAGGATGGCTATGCATGGTGGGTCCAGCGGGTGCGCAAAACGCTTGAGCTGGTAGATATGGTGCGCATCGACCACTTTCGAGGGTTTGAGGCGTATTGGGAGGTGCCGGCGGAGGAGGAAACCGCCACCAACGGCCGCTGGGTGCCTGGGCCCGGCCTGACATTTTTCGAGACCCTCCAGGCCCAAATCGGAACACTGCCGGTCATCGCCGAGGACCTGGGCCTTATCACGCCGGCAGTGGAGCAGATGCGCGACGCCTGCGGATTCCCCGGCATGAAAATCCTGCAGTTCGCCTTCGGCAGTGGACCGAATAATCCGTATCTCCCGCACAATTACACTTCACCGCGCTGTGTGGTCTACACCGGCACGCACGACAACGACACCACCGCCGGCTGGTTCGCTAAGATTCCCTCCGCGGAGCGCGCCTACGTCTGCCGCTACCTGGGTTCAGACGGCGAGGAAATTCACTGGGACATGATCCGGCTGGCCATGCTCTCTATCGCGGAAATGGCGGTAGTGCCCGTTCAGGATGTGCTGGGATTGGGAAGCGAGGCGCGCATGAACCTGCCCGGCCGGCCCTATGGCAACTGGGCCTGGCGCTGTCCGGCCGGCGCGCTCACCGAGGCCATCGCCGGCCGCCTGCGACAACTGGCGCTGGACTACGGCAGATACGCGCCGGCGGAAACCAAACCGCCGCTCCAGGAGAAAATGTATGATTCCAGACCCGAATGACGCACCCGAAGAACCCGTCTTCCGCTGGACGTCCTATTCCATCACGCACGTGCTGGATTGCATCGCGGACCCCAGAAAAAACCGCATCATCGTTGAGCTGTCCGACGACATCTCGGTCATCTTCCCCTATTTGAACGCCGTGTACCCCTACATCTCGTTTAACCCCGGGGCCAACGCGGTGACAGTGCGGCGGGGGGAACGTCTCCTGACCTTTTACCCGCGCACCGCCATTTTCGCTAAGGTGGACGGCGTGGAGGATGCCGTCGCCCAACTGGAATGGTTCCGGGAGCTGTGCCTCGAAACATGGGAGCGCCGGCACACCATCACGCCGTCCTATCAGCCGAAATCCATGCTCGGGCCCCTCGACATTTACCGCTTACTGCCGCAGAGCAACTGCAAGCAGTGCGGCGAGGCGACCTGCATGGCCTTTGCGGTAGCACTCCTGCAGGGACGGCGTACCCTGCAGGAATGTCCCCCAATGCATGAGCCTGCCCACGCCGAGGCCCACCGCCGGCTGGCGGAACTGCTGGGCGGCCCGGCCGGCTGATTCATGACAGCCTGCCGTCCAGCACTGCGCGCACCTTGCGCGCCAGTTGGGCGGTCGTGAACGGTTTGGAAAGGAAGGCCGCCTGGCCGGCCGCCACTTCCTCCGCGGCCAGACGGTCATCCGCATAGCCAACGTATGGAGCGAAGCCCCGGCGGGGCTTGGCACCATGAGCCTGGTGCTTCAGCGCCAGGCGAGGTGCGGGATGGAGACAGCATCCTCCGATCATCATGATGTACCACCCGACTCCAAGACGGTTGCGGAAATAAAAGAAATTCCATAAACCGCCAGGCACACTTGGGCATGGTTGCCCCTCTGGCCAGGTATGCTATAATTTATCCTGGATACCATAATTTTCAGGGAAGTGGACAGTGAAATATATCACATCTCGCAGGAAATTCATCCGCAGTGTTGCCTGCGCCGGCCTGGGGCTGGCCGGGACGGCCCTGCTCCAAGCATGCGGCGCGCCGGCTACCCCCGTGCTGAACCGCATCACGCTGGAACCATCCCCAACAGCCATACCCAGCGCCGCGCCAACCCGCACGCACACCCCTGGCGCGCCGGCCGCACCTCCGCCCAGCCCATCACCAATGGGCATTTCCCCCACGAGGGCGCCGGCGCCATCCACTGCACTGCCGTACCTGGCGGTGGTGCGCGGCGCCTCCGCCGAAGAGATCACCCGCCAGGCAGTACACGCGCTGGGCGGCATGGGCCGCTTTGTCAAAGCCGGCGATGAGGTCATTATCAAGCCCAACATCTGCAACGCCTATCACGGCCCGGAATATGCATCCACCACGAACCCCGAGGTGGTGGCAACGCTGGTGAAGATGTGCCTGGAAGCCGGCGCCCGCCGGGTGCGCGTCATGGACTTTCCCTTCGCCGGCACCCCGCAAAAAGCCTACGAGACCAGCAGAATCGGCCCAGCGGTCCAGGCCGCCGGCGGCCAGATGGAAGTGATGAGCAAAGCCAACTACCGCCAGGTGGACATCCCCGCCGGCCAGGCCATCAAACGCTGGAGCATCTATGGCGATGCGCTGGACGCCGATGTGCTCATTAACGTCCCCATCGCCAAGGACCACGGCTCCACCCGCCTGACCCTGGGCATGAAGAACCTGATGGGACTGGTGCTGGACCGCGCCGGCTTTCACGCCCGCGGCCTGCACCAGTGCATTGTGGACCTGAACACGGTCTTGCGGCCCCATCTGACGGTGGTAGACGCCACCCGCATCCTGGTGGCGAACGGCCCGACGGGTGGGAACCTGGACGATGTGCGGGTGATGAATACCGTCATCGCCAGCCCGGATATCGTGGCCGCGGACGCCTACGCCGCCACGCTGTTCGGGCTGACGCCGGCCGATGTGGCCTACACCTCCATGGGAGCTGAGCGCGGCCTGGGTACTGCCGATCTGACACGCATCGCCATCTCGGAGATCGAACTGTGACCCCTAGGCCAGTCCAGGGCCGATCAGGCACGCCACAGCCCAGCGCCGGCCGCCGGCGCGCTCAGCCCCTTTCGCATCTGCGGCCGTATGTACAGGCCGGTTCCCTGATCCTGTTCATCGTCCTTGTGGCGCTCGCCTGGACACTGGGGGACCGCCGTAGCTGGGCCAACCTGTTCTTCCGGCTGGATCCCCTGGCCGGCGCTATGGGCATGCTGGCCGGCCGGCGGTTCCTGCCGGCGCTCCTGCTCTCGCTCCTCACCATCGGTCTCACATGGATGGTCGGGCGCGCCTGGTGTGCCTGGATATGCCCGCTGGGGACCCTGCTGGACTGGACGCCGGCGCGCCAACAGCCCAGCGCGGCCTTCGGCCCGGAAAGCCCTTGGCGCCGCGCCAAATACATCCTGTTGATCGCGGTCGCTGGCTCGGCGATCGCCGGCAGTCTGACCCTCATGCTCCTGGACCCCATCGTGCTGATGACCCAGACAGTTGGGCGCGTCTTTCTGCCCCTGCTGGAGCAGGTCTTTTCGCTCCTCGAACGGGCCGGCTTTGCCATATCATGGACGCGCCCGCTCGTATCTCCGGCTGTCAACCTTCTGCGCGGCACCATTTTCCCGCTGGAGCGCCATTTTTACGGCGGCGCCGTCCTGACAGGCTTGCTCTTCGCCGGCATCCTCGCCCTCAACGCGCTGGTGCCGCGCTTTTGGTGCCGGCATCTCTGTCCCCTCGGCGCTCTGCTGGGCCTGCTTTCGCGAGCGGCCTGGGTACGCCGGCGGGTAGATGCCTCCTGCATAGACTGCGGGCACTGTGCCCGCCTCTGCCCCACCGGCACCATTGACGCCGGCCGCGTCTACGCCAGCGACCCCGCCGAGTGCACAACCTGTCTGATCTGCCAGGCCGAGTGCCCTGTCTCCGCTGTTTCCTTCACGTGGGGGAGCATCCGGCCGGCGCCGGCGCAAAGCTACGACCCGACGCGCCGGCAGGCCCTGGTGACGCTGGGTGTCAGCCTGATCGGGATGGGCCTGTTCCGCTCCAGCCCCAACACGGACCTGCGCGACCCCCACCGCATCCTGCCGCCTGGCGGCCGCGAGAACGACCTCGCCAGCAAATGCATCCGCTGTGGCTTGTGCCTGAAGGTCTGCCCGACGGGTGGATTACAGCCGGCCTTCCCTCGCACCAATGGACAGGACCTCTGGACCCCGGTGCTGGTGCCGCGCATGGGATACTGCGACTACTCCTGTCATGCCTGCGGGCAAATCTGCCCCACCGGCGCCATCCCTGATATCCCGCTGGACATCAAACGCACCGTCATTATCGGCAAGGCCTACATTGATACCAGCCGCTGTATCCCCTGGTCCGAGGGGCGCGACTGCATCGTCTGCGAGGAAATGTGCCCGGTGCCCGATAAGGCCATCAAGCTCCAGGAAACCCAGGTCATGACTGCCGCCGGCCAACCCGTTATGGTAAAGCTCCCTCACGTGGAGCGGGAGCGCTGTATCGGGTGTGGTATTTGCGAATATCAGTGCCCGGTTGCCGGCGAGGCCGCTATTCGAGTATACTCCCCGGTGGTCGAACGCGGTTGATATTTCCCGTCAGGAGGACTATAATGGTAGCAGATTTCGCGCGGCGTCTTCTCCGCCGTTGGAAAGCGCGCGCACAGGCACTCCAGGACGATGTATATGCGCTCTACCTGGCCTATCGGCATGCCGGCGTCCCCTGGTATGCCAAAGCATGGGCGCTCGTCGTAGTGGCCTATGCCTTCAGCCCAATAGACCTGGTGCCCGATTTCATCCCTGTATTGGGATACCTGGATGACCTGGTGCTGGTCCCTCTGGGTGTTGCGCTGGCCATCTGGCTCATCCCCCCGGCCGTCATGGAAGAATGCCGGGCGAAGGCGCGTCGGGTGCGGGAGGCCGGCCGCCCTACCAACTGGACCGCTGGCGCCATCATCTTACTGCTGTGGCTGATGCTCCTGGCCATTACCGCCAAAGCAATATGGTCCGCGATACATCAATAGGAGACGAAGCACATGTCATCGAGCGAGACAGAGGAGCGAGTTACCGCGCTCCGCAGAGAGATCATCCAAGCCTGCCGACTGATGTATGACCACGGCCTGGTGGCCGCCACGGACGGAAATGTGACGGCGCGGCTGGACGACCAGTACGTCCTTGCCACTCCCAGCGGCATCAGCAAAGGATGGGTCACGGAAGAGCAGTTGATCATCCTGGACCGGGATGCGAACGTGCCGGCCGAGACGCCCTATGGTCCCAATCCTGCCGGCCTCTCCATCACTTCGGAAATCTGGCTCCACCTGGAAGTGTATAAACTGCGCCCGGATGTGGGCGCGGTCGTCCATGCCCATCCCCCGTATGCCATCGCGCTGAGCATTGCCGGCATCCCTGTGGCTGAATGTCTGATCCCAGAGGTGCTGGTCGGCATGGGGATGATTCCGCTGACACCTTACGCCACCCCGTCCACCAGGGAAGGCGCGGAGGTCATTCACCGCTACATTGGTGAACACGATGCGGTAGTGCTCCGCCGGCACGGCAGTGTAACCGTGGACAAAACCCCGCTCCGCGCCTATCTGAAGCTTGAAAAGCTGGAACATGCCGCCCACATTACCTATCTGCTCCAGCTCATGGGATGCGATGCCCCCATTCCGCCGGCGGAGGTTGCCAAGCTCATCGCCCAACGCAGGGCGCGTGGGCTGGCCAGCGAGGAATCGCTGGCCCATCTGGAACGCTTCTGCCGCCTGCGGTGGCACCGCACCCGGCGCCGGCGCCGTTCCTGGTAGCGCTTGCCAGACAGGAGGCATCGTATGACCGAAAAGCTCTCCGCCGTGGGACGCGCGAACCGCTATCCCCTGGAACATCTGCCGGCCAGCTCCCACATTTGCTGGCAGGTAGATGGGGATGAAGACTTTGATGCCTCGCTTTCTGGCATCGTGCGAGCGGCGGCATCCGCCGGCGCGGCGCTCCTGTACATTGTGGACAGGCGCCCCATCACAGCCCTTCGGCGTCAGCTTCGCGCCATCGCGCCGGAGATCACTGCTCAAGACAGGGTGTTTCTGCTCGAGCCGCCGCAGATTCTGCTGGACCACGCACGGTTTGACGAGCAAGCCGCGCTGACCCAATTGCGGAAGTTCACCCAGCCACAGCGCGCCGGCGAGCTTCCCGCGCCCTGGATCGTTGTGGAGATGAGCTGGGCGACATGGGGACTTCCCGGGTCAGACCGCTGGCAAGCGTTCGAGTCCCTGCTGGACTCCGCCGGCCAGGAGCTGTACGGCATGTTCCTCTGCCAGTATGACCGCCGCTACTGCCCGCCGGAGATGCTGGCCGAAGCCCTGCGCTTTCACCCCTTTATCCTGTTCAACGGCTGGGCGGTGGCCAACCACATATATCCCGGTCCTATCCCTGCCCCCATTCTGGAACGTGATGCGGTCACGGCCCAATTGGGGCTGGACGACGAGAGTTATCAGGAATATCTGCGCGTTTTCCTGGAAGAAGCGGAGAATCACGTGGCCCAGCTCTCTCAGGCGGTGCAGGCCGGCGACGCCAAAAAGGTGGATTATCATGCCCACAGCCTGAAAGGCGCCGCCGCAACTATCGGCGCCGGCCGTGTGCGGGATGCCGCCTGGGAGCTGGAGCAGATGGGCAAGCGCGGCAGTCTGGCCGGCGCCCCCTCGGCGCTGGAGACTCTCCTCCAAGAAATCGAATTGGTGCGCCGCATCATCGCGCATTAGGCGTTGCAGTCCTACTCTTCCAGCGGCTTTTCCAGGCCAGCGGGAACCAGATGCGCACCCCCGCCGGCGTCGGCGAAAGCGTGGGGCTGGGCGTCGCGGTGGGGGTGGACGTGGACGTAGGCGTCCCCGTCGGGCTGGCGGTGGCAGTGGGCGTCGCCGTGGGCGTAGACGTTGGGGTGCTGGTCATTGTAGCAGTAGGGCTGGGCGTGTAGGTGCGTGATGGAGTGGGCGTAGGCGTCGCCGGCGGACCATACGCCACCACTAACTGCGGCGGATTATCCCCCTCTCTGGTGCTGAATCCTCGCCACGAGGCCTCCGGGCCGGAAGCCTCTTCCCCGCGCAGGACGATACCGTAATTGGGCCGCCGGCCGGCGATCCAATCACGCACCAGCTCTGTGACGTCCAGCTCGTACCAGGAGCCAATTTCAAACCCGACATCTACACTGCCGTAGGCCGGCCCCCAAGCCGGCGCATTGCTCCATGTGATGCCAGCCTCGGTCCAGGCGCCGTCCGCCGCATAGGCAGTGATGTGATCCTGTGCATCCGGCACATCCCATGTAAAGACATGAAAGATGCGCAGAGCGGCGGTGATGACCTGCTGGCCGGCGGGAATAGCCGGCGAGGGGAAAGCGATGTAGGAACGCGCTGTTTTGCCCGGCGGGTTCAGGAAATCGTCGTAGCCAACCCACATATCCGCGGTAATACCCAGGTTGAGGGTAGGATAGCCCTCCAGCACGCAGGCATCGGCGGTGGAGGTCAGGGCGATAAGGGTGCTGGCGCTCTGCGGGATTTGGGCCTGGGCGGCCGGCAGACCGCGGGCGAGGAAGAAGAGCGCGGCAAGGCCGGCGATCCCCCCAAAGAGCAGAGGAAGGAATAACGCGGCGGGCCGGCGTGCTCGCGCATATTTCATCTCGTTATCCTTAGGAATACCGGCGGCCACCGGCTTAATTTACATGATTAGTGTATCATTCTCCTCCTGGGCTGTCAACTGCACATGGAGAAGGTGTTAAAAATCCAAACATACAATCTGTGAGCGGCCTGGCGGCTGAAGCCACGGCTACAAGAAGCCTGCCTGTGCAAGCTTCACGAAGTCGGCGCAGGCTCGCAGTTTCAACTACCAGGCGATGGGCTAATACCCGCAAATCGAATTGACAATCTTGACCTTTCCGCACCCTCGCTCGATGGAACAGCCTCGGCGTCGTTACTTGCGAGAATCTCCATGAACAGCCTTGCCATCTCGGATTACCAACAGCCGTCCCGGATCTAAGCCATACCAATGCTCATCGGTAAGAGGCTGTGTGGCAATAACAAAGCCCTTCTCGGATGGCCTCTTTTCCTCCGCGAGGTCTACTTCCCAATCCTCATCTACGAGCCTAATGGTTGGGAACGGAGCTTGCCGGTACGTAAAGTAGAGAGCGTTGTAACCACCTATGTCACGATACGCAAAGAGGGCGTGCCCGTCCGAGAAGAGGAGATTCATGCTTCCGTGGCTATTAAGTTCTCGAAGCCGCTCTTCCAGCCGGCAAAAATCGGAGAAGGAAACTGTCTCTTCCTCCATCCAGTCAAGAAGCAGACAAAAGGCCCTTTCAGAGTCGGTATCCCCCTCGGGTATAAACCGAGTGGGGTGAGGAAGCTGACGCAGTGTTCCATTAACCGCCCCCATCCTTTGCAAATGATACCACAGCATCGCCGCGCAATCAACGGGACAGCCGAAAAGCCCTTTTGGCCTTAATCCCTGCCGCCGGCGCGCAAAAGCCCCCGCGCGAACACTCGCGCGGGGGCTTCCACCTTCCCTGCCGGCCCTCACATCCGCAGGTACGAATCGGCGAAGATGACCTTGTTCAACAGAACCTGCACCGTCTTGTAAATCGCCGCCTGGTCCGGGTCGCTCATATCCACCAGCGCCGGGTCCAGCTCGCTCATGGAGGCCACCGCATCGTACAGGTTGACCAAGAGCCGGCCCAACGGCGTCGAGGTGTCGCGCTGTTCCACGATGCGGATAAACTCGTTCTGTGCCTCATCCAGCGGGTCGGCGATGGCGGCATCCAGGCCGGCGGCCATCAGCATCACCAGGTACGTGCGGTTGATCAGACTGCGGTTCTCCGGCGACACACTGTTAGAGACGTTGGACAGCCCCACTACCGTCATGGGCGGCGGCTCCGCGGCAACCTTCAGGAAGCGCACCGCCTCGATAGTGTGGGGCACATACTCCTGAGAGCCGTTCACCGTCAGCACCAGCGGGTCAATGTAGATATTCTCCATGGGGATGCCGTATTCCGTCAGCCGCGGGATGAGGATTTCGATGGCGATGCGCACGCGCTCTTCGGCGCTGACGGGAATGCCGGCCTTGGTCATGGTCAGGGCGATGATCTTGGCGTTGTACTGTGCCGCCAGCGGCCCCAGCACCGACAGGCGTTCTTCCTCCGCCGAGGTGGAGTTGATAAACGGCGGGCGCTTGCATTTCTTCAGGCCGGCCTCGATGGCCGCTGCGTTCGTCGTGTCCAGCGAAAGGATCACATCCGGGATAACATCCTGAACGGCCTCGACCGCCCACTCCATGATGGCCGGCCCTTCCTTTTTCTGTGGGCCGATGTTCAGGTCAATCACCCGCGCCCCATGCTCCCACTGCACCAGGGCCATCTTCTGCAGAGCTTCTGTGTCGCGGTTTTGGATGATCTCCTTGACCCGCTTGGAGATGATGTGGATGTTCTCTCCGATAATCAGCATGTCTCTATCCTCCCTTCGTGTGGGTAACTGAAAACCGCCTCACCACAGCCTGAAGCTACAGCGCCAAACGACTACAGGCCAGCCTTAATGGCCAGCTCCCGCACCGCCTGGTAAATGGGCGCATCCACGCCGATCTCGATGATCGGCCGGCCCTGCATGTCGAACTCACCAATGGTGGGGTCCGCCGGCAGGGCGAACAGCGGCTCCAATCCCATCTCCGCCGCCTTCTGCTGGAACATCTCCGGCAGGGTCCCATTGACGCGGTTGACCACAAAGAACATGCGGGAGACTCGCGTCCCGTGTGGGCCCAATTCGCGCACCAGCTCCTTGATGCCGTGCGCCGCCATCAGCCCGCGCAGGGTCGGATCCGAGACGACGAAGAGGTAATCAATGTGGCGGGTAGTCTGCCGGCTGATGTGCTCCATGCCGGCCTCATTGTCAATCACCACATAGTCGTACTCATCCCCCAGCCGGTCAATGACAGCGCGGATAATATTGTTGGCGGCGCAGTAACAGCCCGGGCCCTCCGGCCGGCCCATGGCAATCAGGTCCAGCCGCGGGCTTTCCACCAGCGCCTGATTGATGCGGTACTCGAACCAATCGTGCTTGCTGATGCCGCGCGTGCTCCCGCCGCCGGCCTGCACCTCTTGTAGGGCCTCCTCGCGAATGCCCCCCACGGTCTCCTTCAGCTCCAGCCCCAGCGCCAGGTTCAGGTTGGAGCTGGGGTCGCCGTCAATGGCCAGGATGTACCCCTTGCGCTCCGTCTTCAGAAACTTGATCAACAGTGCGGCCAGGGTGGTCTTGCCCGTGCCACCCTTGCCGGCAATTGCTATCGTTACCGTACCCATATGGTTCGCTGTCCCTCTCCTTTACAGCTCCCCGTCATATTGCGAGGAGTTATGTTAAATCACAGTCTAGAGGGTGTTGAAAAGTCCAAATATACAATCTGTGGAGGGGCGGCCTGGCGGCTGAAGCC
>CALIBQ010000027.1 GCA_938049385.1 uncultured Anaerolineae bacterium | reverse complement strand
GATCCGACCGATCCCCCCGGTCAAAGAGATACTCCGTAAACCGCTTCACTTGGGTCAAAGAGAGCACCTGAGAAACCATTTCCATCCCTCCTGTCCCAGGGTTGCTAAATCCAGTATACACGAAGGGATGTCCGAACTCATATCCGAAGGCCAGTAATATTAGGGTTGATTCTTGCGGCCGAATAGGATATGCTTATAGACAAGGAATTGGGGGACGGTGAGAAATGGGCTGGACCATTCTGGTGGTGGATGACGAGGCGAAGATCGTGCGGCTGGTGCGCGATTATCTGGAGCAGGCCGGCTTTCGCGTTGTGACAGCCAGCAACGGCCGCCAAGCGCTTCAGGCGTTCCGCAGTGAACAGCCCCATCTGGTGATCCTGGACCTAGGACTGCCTGAGATGGATGGGCTGGACGTGGCACGGCAGATTCGCAGGGAATCGAACCTTCCCATCATTATGCTGACGGCACGGGTGGATGAGGCGGACAGGGTGTCCGGCCTGGAGCTGGGGGCGGACGACTATGTGACCAAGCCGTTTTCGCCGCGCGAACTGCTGGCGCGAGTGCGGGCTGTGCTCCGCCGCACCGAGAAAGGGGAAGAGCCGGCGGCGGAGGTGATCGAGGCCGGCGACGTGCGGATCGATCCGGTGCGCCGTCAGGTCACCGTGGCCGGCAGGCTGGTGGAGCTGACCCCCACGGAGTTCGATCTGCTGGCCACCATGGCGCGGGAGCCAGGGCGTGTGTTTACCCGGCTCCAGCTCCTCGAAAAGGTACAGGGATACGCGGCATATGAGGGTTTTGAGCGCACCATTGATGCCCATATCAAGAATTTGCGGCGCAAGATCGAGCCGGAGCCGCGCCGGCCGCGCTATATCCAGACTGTTTTTGGAGTTGGATATCGGTTTGAGGTGTAAGGAAGATGCGTAGCCTGACCTGGAAGATTGTGCTGGCCTTTGCGCTGGTGGTCATCCTTGCCTTGGGCACGATGGGGTGGATGGCGCGGCGGGCGGCGGTGGCGCAGTTGGGAGCTTACAGCACCAGCGGCGCGCGTCTGCGCGCAGAAAGGCTGGCGCCTTCTTTGGCAGAATACTACGCCCAGATGGGTGGGTGGGCCGGCTTAGATGAAGCGCTGAACAGCACTATGCCTATGATGGGCGCTGGCATGGGGCGGGGTCGCGGTGCGATGGGGCCGGCCTGGCTCTCCATGGGCATCATGGGCACATCCTACCGGGTTATCGTGGCGGATGCCGGAGATGTGGTGGTGGCGGACACGGGTGCGGAGGATTTTATCGGCCGGCGGCTGAAGCCGGAAGAACATGTCGCCGGCGTCCCCATCGAACGGAACGGTCAGCGCATCGGCACCGTGTTGGTGCTGTTTGAAGCGACGGAGATTGAACAGCAATTGGCCGGCCAGTTTCGAAAGGCGTTGGACCGCTCCTTGGTCATCTCGGCAATCACGGCCGGCCTGGCGGCTTTGGGCCTGGGATTCCTCCTCGCTCGGCAGATTCTGGCGCCCCTGGGACGTTTGCGGCAGGCGGCGGTACACGTGGCCGCAGGGGACTTTTCCCAGAGGGTACAGGTATCCAGTAATGACGAGGTTGGCGACCTGGCAAAGACCTTCAATACAATGGTAGAGGCGTTGGGCCGGCAGGAAGAGCTCCGCCGGCAGTTCATCGCCGATGTCTCCCACGAGCTTCGCACTCCGCTGGCCATCATCCAGGCCCATCTGGAGGCGTTTCTGGATGATGTGTACCCCTTGACCAAGGAGAATATCGCCAATGTGCTGGACGAGGTGATGCTGTTGGGCCGGCTGACGGAGGACCTGCGTCAGCTTGCGCTGGCCGAGGCCGGCCAGTTATCGCTCCAGCGCGAACCAGTGGACCTGAAAGCATTTACGGCCGGCATCCTTGCCAACCTTGCCCCACGGGCACAGGAGCGTGATATCGCTCTCCTGGCGGATGTGTCGGAGGGGCTTCCCCCTGTATATGCTGACCCTCAACGCCTCAGCCAGGTCTTCCACAATCTGCTTAGCAATGCCCTGCGGCATACGCCGGCCGGCGGGCGGATCGAAATTCGGGCGCGGCCGGCGCCGCAGGCCGGCTATATCTCCGTCCAAGTCTCCGATACCGGCGGCGGCATACCGCCGGACGAGCTTCCCCACATCTTCGAGCGGTTCTACCGCGGCGACCGCGCCGCTCGGCGCGCGTACGGCGGCAGCGGCCTCGGCCTGGCCATCGTGAAACATCTCATCGAGGCGCACGGAGGGGTGATCAGTGTCCAAAGCCGGTCCGGGGAGGGCACGACCTTCACCTTTACCCTGTCGGCTGTCCCAGCATCCTAGAACAACCCCTCGCCGCCGTTGACGTGAATGACCTGGCCGGTGATCCATTCGGCGCGCGGGGAGGCCAGGAAGCGCACCACATAGGCGATATCCTCCGGCCGGCCCAGCCGGCCCACCGGGATGTGCGCCACGAGCGCCGCCCGCCGCTCCTCCGAGTTCACCGCCAGCATATCGGTCTCGATGCTTCCGGGGGCGACAGCATTGACAGTGATGCCCTGGCTGGCCGTCTCCAGCGCCAGAGCGCGGGTGAATCCAACGATACCGGCCTTGCTGGCACCGTAGTGGGCTTCTACAGCGGTGCCGGCGAAGGCATCTATGGAAGAGATGTTGATGATGCGGCCCCATCGCTGTCGGCGCATATGGGGCAGGACGTACTGCGAGAGGATAAAGGGCGCGGTCAGGTTTACCGCCATCAGACGGTGCCATTCGTCCAAAGTGAGTTCCTCCACCGGCTGATGATGATGCACGCCGGCGTTGTTGACCAGGATATCCACACCGCCGAACCGGCTGACGGCGAATGCCACTAATCCCTGCACCTGAGAGGGATCGGCCACGTTCGCGCCGAAGGCTTCGGCCTCGCCGCCGGCCGCGCGGATTGCCTCGACGACGGCGCGCGCCAGGCTGGGGTGGGTGTAATAGTTGACGACCACGCGGGCGCCGGCCGCGGCCAGCTCGCGGGCAATGGCCGCGCCGATGCCGCGCGATGCGCCGGTGACAAGGGCGGTTTTGCCGGCCAGTTCCTGCGACATCCTGCACCTCCTGGGGAAGGGTGTATTTCGGAGGTGATATACCATATTCTGCCGGCGATGACAACGCCTGCCCGGACACCGGTGTGGATTGCACAGCAGGGTCGGATGGATATAATGCGTGTGCAATCGGGCATCACTATATCGTCCAGAGGATGTGAGTACTGCTGATGGCACATGCGGAGTTGCGGAAACGTGCGGGAGCACCGCGCGTACAACTGAACGCGGAATTACTCCTGCCGCAGTCCAAGCCGGCGCGCTACACCGGCGGTGAATGGAACGCGCGCCAAAAGGATTGGGACGCCGCTGAGGTGCGCCTGGCGATGGCGTACCCGGATATCTACGATGTGGGCATGTCCAACCTGGGGTTTCAGATTTTGTACGAGATCGCCAACGATATCCCGGACGTGCTGTGCGACCGCGTGTATGCCCCCTGGGTGGATATGGAGGGGGCGATGCGCCGGCAGGGGGTGCCCCTGTACGGGTTGGAGAGCCGCCGGCCGCTGGCCCAATTCGATATCATCGGCTTTCAGCTCCCTTATGAGCTGAACATGACCAATGTGCTCAACATGCTGGACCTGGCCGGCATACCCATCCTAGCCGCGCAGCGCGGCGAGGAGCATCCATTGGTCATCGCCGGCGGAAGCGGCGCCTATCACCCGGAGCCGATGGCCGATTTCATAGACGCCTTCGCCATCGGTGATGGGGAAGAGGTGCTGGTCGAGATGTTGGACGTCTACCGCGCCTGGCGTCGGCGCCCGCACCGCTTCCGCCGGCAACTGCTGGAGGAGCTGGCGCGATTGGAAGGCGTGTACGTGCCGGCGTTTTACCGCCCCCAGTATGACCGCGCTGGGCGGTACCTGGGGTTACAGCCCATCCATCCGGACGCGCCCGAGCGGGTCTGCCGGCGGGTGGTGGAGCGCCTGCCGCTTGCGCCGGTGCGGCCGGTGGTGCCCTACATCAGCATCGTGCATGACCGCGCCATGGTGGAGATTCAGCGCGGCTGTACGCAAGGATGCCGGTTCTGCCAGGCCGGCATTATCTATCGGCCGGTGCGCGAGCGATCGGCCGAAGAGATCTGCCGGCTGTCCCAGCAGTTGATCGATCATACCGGCTACGAGGAGCTGGGACTGCTGTCCCTGAGCAGTGCGGACCATTCCCAGATTGTGGAGATCATCCGCCGGCTTAAGGACCAATTCTCCGACCGGCCGCTGTCACTGTCCCTGCCCTCTTTGCGGGTGGATTCCTTCTCGGTGGAGCTGGCGAATATGATTCAGGAGCGCCGGCGGAGCGGCTTGACCTTCGCGCCGGAGGCCGGCAGTCAGCGCCTGCGCGATGTCATCAACAAGAAGGTGCGGGCGGAAGATTTGTTCCAGGCAGCAGAAGCGGCTTTCCAGAGCGGCTGGCTGCGGATCAAGCTGTACTTTATGATCGGTCTGCCTACGGAGACGGTGGAGGACGTGCGCGCCATAGGGGAGCTGGTGCGGGAGGTGCTGGAGATCGGCCGGCGGCACGTCGGTCGGCGTGCCCAGGTGGCCGTCAGCGCGGCGACATTCGTCCCCAAGCCGCATACGCCGTTCCAGTGGATGCCGATGGTGGCGGAAGATACATTGGCCGAGCACATCGCTGTCCTGCAGGATGTTACCCGGGTGAAAGGGATTCATCTGAGCTGGCATGCGCCTGTCACCTCACTGCTGGAGGCGGCGCTCTCGCGGGGGGACCGCCGGCTGGGTCAGGTGATATATCGCGCCTGGCAGTTGGGGGCGAAGTTCGATGCCTGGGAGGAACAGTTCCGGCCGGCGGCCTGGGAGCAAGCGTTCGCCGAGGCCGGCCTGCACCCGGACGATTTCGCCCGCCGGCCGCTGGATTATGCCGATGCTTTGCCCTGGGAGCACATTGACGCCGGCGTGTCGAAGGCCTTCTTGTGGGCCGAGTATCAACGGGCACTGCGCGGCGAGACCTTGAGCGACTGCCGTGAGGTCTGTCATGGGTGCGGCATTCGCGGCCGGTTCAAACTGCTGGCATGCCCACTGCTGGCCGAAGAGCCGGCGGAGGAGAGGCCGGCGTGAGCGAGCCGAATGCCCCTTGCCGCCTGCGGGTTGTGTATTCCCACGGCCCTCAGCTCCAGTATATTTCTCACCTGGACCTGATACGCGTCTTCGAACGCGCCATGCGGCGGGCGCGCCTGCCGCTGGCCTATACGCAGGGGTTCAATGCCCGGCCGCGCATCAGCATGGCGGCGCCTCTGCCGGTGGGCATGGCCGGCGAGCAGGAGCTGGCCGACTTCTATCTTACGGAGACGGTTTCGCCGGAGGAATTTCGGTCCCGCCTCGCGCCACAGCTCCCACCCGGACTGGCGATCCTTTCTGTGGAGGAAGTGCCGCGCCAAGGGCCGTCGCTGGCCTCGCTGGTGCGGGCGGCGCGCTACCGCGCCGAACTGCCGGCGGGCTGTCCCCTGGACGAAGTACAACAGCGGATAGACAGGCTGTTGCAGGAGGCTGCACTGCCGCGCACGCGGCGCGCCAAAAAGGGCCGGCCGACGGATTACGACCTGCGGCCGCTGATTCAGGAGCTGACGGCCGAGCCTGGGGCCGAGGGGCCAGTGGTGCGCATGACGCTGACCGCGCTTCCCGGGGCGACCGGCCGGCCGGAAGAGGTATTGGATGCGTTGGGATATCCCCCGACCGAGGCCGCCATCGTGCGGGAGGAGATCATCCTGGCCCCACACGCGGAGGCCCCGGTCGAGGAGGCGGAACAGCTTTCTGACGACTCAGGGGATTTCGCCGGCGAGGATGCGCCGTAATTTCTCGTTCGGCAGGTTGCCGCCGGAGATGACGCACACGATCTTCCCTGTGCCGGCATGGCCGGCCAGCGCCGCGGCAGTGGGGATGGCGCCGGCACCCTCAGCGATGATGTGATTGCGCTCCGCCAGCAGGGTGATGGCATCGGCGATCTGCCGCAGGCTGACGACGCAGGCAGAATCCACCACTTGCTGGACCACCGGCCACATCTGCGGGAAGACCGCCGGCGAGCCGATAGCGTCCACGAAGCTGGGGGTGTGCGGCACCTGCACCATGCGGCCGGCGGCCAGCGAAGGGGTCAACGGCGCACCGGTCTCCACCTCGGCGGCGATGAGGCGGACGTCTGGGCGCAGGGCGCGCAGGACGGAGCCGATCCCACAGCTCAACCCCCCTCCGCCGTATGAGACCACGATGGCCTGGACATCGGGCAGGTCCTCGAGGATTTCGAGGGCGATGGTGGCGTTGCCGGCGATGACGTCCGGGTCGGCGAAGGGATGGATAAATAGCCCCTCCATGCCCTCCATCTGCCAGGTCTTCTGCGCCTGGAAGTACACCTCCCAGGGAAGCTTGATGAAGCGGGCACCCAGACGCTCCACTGCGTTCACCTTGAGGTCCGAGGTGGTATTCGGGCCGACGACGGTGCAGGGGATGCCCAGCCGGCGGGCATACCAGGCAACGCTCTGGGCCATATTGCCGGTGCTGGCGGTCCAGACACCCCGTTGAAGCGCTTCCGGGGGCGCGGAGAGCATGGCGTTGCCGGCACCCCGCAGTTTGAACGAGCCGACCGGCTGGAGGTTCTCCAGCTTGAGGTAGATTTTCGCCGGCGCATCCGGTACGTTCAGGCGCACCAGCGGGGTGCGGATGGGGCCGCCGGCCAGCCGCTGGCGCGCGGCATATACTTCCTCTAGCGATACAATGCGCGGCTCTTTCATGTGTTTATGACCCGATGACCAGCCCCAGGCCGGCTTCCTTGGCCTTGCGGTAGGCCAGCAGGGCGATAGCGGTGTCCTGGATGCCGACGCCGGTCAGGTCGCAGACGGTGATCTCGTCGGGGGAGGTGCGGCCGAGCTTGACGCCGGCGGTCAGCTCGCCCAGCTCGTCCACCGGGTCGTTCTCGGTCAGCAGGCCGGCTTTCAGCGCGAACATGTGTTCCCCCAGCCGGAATACCTGCGTCTTCAGGTCGCAGACGCGGCGGTCGGCGCGTGCCAGCACCTCGGGGTACAGCTCCTGCTTGTAGCCGTTGTCGGCGCCGACGGCGGTGATATGCAGGCCGGGGTGCAGCCATTCCGCGCGGACGATGGGGGTGGTGGAAGGGGTGGTGGTGATGACGATGTCGCTCTGCCGCACCAGCGTCTCCGCGTCGGGTGCCGGCTCAATGGGGATGCCGCCCAGATGGGCCTGCATATCGGCAATGTATGCCCTGACGTGTTCAGGATCACGGGCATAGACCAGGACGCGCTGGAAGCGGCGCACCTGCTGGAGGGCGAGGAGCTGGAAGCGGGCCTGCCGGCCGGCGCCGAGGATGCCGACGGTGTGGATATCTTCGCGGGCCAGGTATTTGGCGGCGATGGCGCCGGCGGCCCCGGTGCGCACGTGGGTCAGGTAACCGTTGTCCAGCAGGACCGCCTGGGGAAAGCCGGTCTCCGAATGGAAAAGGAGCATCAGACCACTGCCCGACGGCAGGCCGCGCTTCGGGTTATCGAAGAAGCCGGAGGCGATTTTCACCGCAAAGCTGTCGAAGCCCTGGATGTAGGCGGACTTGACATGCATTTCTCCATGGTGGTCCGGCACGGGTATGCTCATAATGGGGGTGGTGGCTTTGCCTTGGAAAAGGGCGGTGAACGCTTCCTCGACGGCAGCGATGGATGTGGGGTTGAGCGCAACGCACTGGCGGATTTCGCTTTCTTTGAGGATGGTAATGTGCATGTTGGCCTCCTGGGCTAAAGTAGGCATTTCCGCAGTTGATATATCGAAATCCAGAAATAATATATCATCTCTTCGGAAAGCTGTCAAGCAGGGTGCGAGACCTTGCGCTCAAAAGCACAAAGTCGGTTTGACAAAATTGCGGATATCAGGTATACTGATATTGCCCGTGTGATGAGAGTATGACTATGATATAATACTGGTATGCAAACAGTATATTGATTTTCTGATGGTACCGCATGTGGAGCGGGCAGCGTGCAGATGGCGCGCTTCGATTGCCTCTGGCTTCAGAAACACCTCACTACCAAGAGAAAGGGATCGGCCCCTCGCTGTGGAGCGAGCGGTTGAAGGGAATAGCCAAACTGTTGATGGCGATGGATCCGGCGTGAACGACCACTGAAACCCCGAGAGCAAGGAGAGAACAAGGTGGCGGAAAAGGCTCCCGTCAGCGCGGCATTGGTGATTGGTGGAGGTGTTGCCGGCCAACGCGCGGCGTTGGACA
The DNA here is from genome assembly GCA_938049385.1 of uncultured Anaerolineae bacterium. Taxonomy (GTDB): domain Bacteria; phylum Chloroflexota; class Anaerolineae; order JACIWP01; family JACIWP01; genus JACIWP01. The sequence goes on along the minus strand of CALIBQ010000027.1, from coordinate 22,308 downwards.
TTGCGGAGGCAGGTTTCCCCGTCTATCTGGTGGAGAACGGCCCCAGCCTCGGCGGAATCGTCGCCCAGCTCGGCTTCATGTTCCCGACGCATGACTGCGTGCTGTGCCGGGGTGGGCGGGACCATGGCTACGGCTGTACCCGGCCGGCGATTTCCCCGGCCTTCCACGAGAACAGCCGGCATCCCAACATCCAGGTGCACACCAGTACCGAGGTGGTATCGGTAGAAGGCCGGGCCGGCGATTTCACCGTCCACCTGCGCCAGCGCCCCCAGTATGTGAACCCCGAGCGCTGTATCAACTGCGGCAAATGTGCTGAGGTCTGCCCGATTGAGATTGAGAACCCCTTCCACGAAGGGCTTGCCAAGCGCAAGCTGATTGACAAAGATACCGGCCGGCTCATCCCCGACAGCTATTACCTCTGGGAGAAGGCGGAATACTGCGAAACCTGTCATAAGTGCGAGCCGGTTTGTCCCACCCAGGCCGTGAACCTGTCCGCCCAGCCGAAAGAGTGGGAGGTGCAGGTCGGCGCTATCGTTCTCTCCACCGGCTACCGCCTCTTTGACCCCCGCGAGTACGAGGAATACGGCTATAAGCGCTTCCCCAACGTGCTGACCAGCCTGGAATTCGAGCGCCTAGTGAGCAACAATGGGCCGTTGATGGGGCATTTCGTGACGCCGGCCACCGGCGAGAAGCCGAAGAGCATTGCCTGGCTCCAGTGCGTTGGCTCGCGCGATCACCGCTATCCTTGGTGCTCCGCCATCTGCTGTCTGCACGCCACCAAAGAGGCCATCCTGGCCAAGGAGCGCATCGGCCAGGATGTCGCTTGCCGCATTTTCTTCATGGACCAGCGTACGTTCAATAAGGAATATCATGCCTATTATGAACGCTCGCGCGAGCTGTACGGCGTGGAATATATCCGCTCACGCATCTCTGGCCTGCGGCAGGACCCGAAGACCAAGCAGATTTACCTGCGCTGGCGCGACGAGGCCGGCAAGTTCCATGAAGAGCCGTATGATGTGGTCGTGCTCTCCGTGGGCGTGCATCCGCCCGAGCAGTCGGAGCGGGTGGCGCGCATGCTGGGCATTGACCTGAACGATTACGGCTTCTGCCATACGGAAAAATTCACCCCAGTGGCGACCACGCGCGCCGGTGTGTTTGCCGCCGGCGCCGTCTCCGCCCCGCGCGAGATGGCGGAGGCTTTCACGACCTCGACGGCGGCGGCCAACGAGGTCATCCAGCTCCTTTCAGCGCTGGGGAAGCCCCAAGTGCCGGCGAAGCCCCAGCCGGCGATGCCCGAAGGGCCGGCACGGGTCGGGGTGTTCGTCTGTCGGTGCGGCGGGGCCATCGAGGGGCATATGGACACGGCCGATCTCGCCATGTACGCCGCGACCCTGCCACAGGTGGCTTATACGGCCGCGGTGGACTTCCCCTGTTTGGCAGAAGGGCAGGAGGAGATACGCAGGGCCATTGCTGTACATAAGCTGAACCGGCTGGTGGTGGCCGGCTGCAGCGTCCGCACGCATCTGGCGCTCTTTGAGCGGCTGGCGGAAGAGGTTGGCATCCCGCGCGGCCTGGTGACTATGGCCAACATACGCGAGCAGGCCGCCTGGGTGCACCCGAACCCCGCAGATGCGGCGCGCAAGGCCAAGGAGCTGACGCGCGTGGCCGTGGTGCGGGCGGTGAAGGGCCGGCCGGTCAAGATTGACACCATCGAGCCTATCCCAGAGGTGCTGGTGCTGGGCGGCGGGGTGGCCGGCATGACCGCCGCGCTGGAGCTGGCCAATGCCGGCCTGGACGTGACCCTGGTGGAAAAGACCGACCGGCTCGGCGGCATCGTGCGCCGCAAGTATCACTTAGTCGAAGGGCAGGACCCCCAGCAGTATGTCCAGTCGCTGGTGAACCAGGTGCTGAAGCATGCGCGCATCAAGGTGCTCTTCAATACCCGCTTGGTGAGCCAGAGCGGCCGGCCAGGCCGCTTCCGCACGGTGCTCCAGCACGTGGAAAACGGCAGGACAGAGGAAATCGCCCTGGAGCACGGTGCCACGGTGCTGGCCATCGGCGGCGTGCCGTATGCCGGCGGTGAGTACATGCTCGGCCAGCACCCACAGGCTGTCAGTCAGCTCGAGCTGGAGCGCATCCTGGCCGAGGAGCCGGAGCGCATCAAGGGTCTGCGCCAGGTCGTGATGATCCAGTGCGTCGGCAGAGACGAGGCCCCGCACTCCCCTTGTAGCCGCATCTGCTGTACGGGCGCGGTCGGCAACGCGCTGAAGATCAAGGAGCTGAACCCGGCCTGTCAGGTATATGTGCTGTACCGCGATGTGATGACCTACGGCCCGCGCGAGGCCTATTACACGGCGGCGCGTGAGAAGGGTGTGCTGTTCGTGCGCTATGACCCGGCAGAGAAGCCGGCGGTCAGCGCGACCCCGCAGGGCCTGGTGGTGAAGGTGCGGGAGCGCACGCTGAACGAGATGCTGGAACTGCGGCCGGACCTGCTGGCGCTGAGCACGGTGACCCAGCCGGCGCCGGATACCGCCGATGTGGCCTGGCGTCTGGGACTGCCCCTTTCGCTGGAGGGCTTCTTCCAGGAGGCGCATACCAAGATGCGCCCGACCGAGTTCGTGAAGCCCGGCGTGTACGTGGCCGGCCTGGCTCATTACCCCAAGTTCATCGAGGATTCGGTGGCCCAGGCCAAGGCGGTCTCCGCCCAAATCCTGCAGTGGCTGGGACACGGGCCGGTGCAGGTGGGCGGCCTGGTGGCGGAGGTCAACCAGGAGCGCTGTGTGGGCTGTCTGACCTGCGTGCGCATCTGCCCCTACCATGCCCCGTACATTGACTATTCAGTGCCAGGCATTGGCGGCATCATGGGCGCGGCGTACATTGACCCGGCGCGCTGTCAGGGATGTGGGCTGTGCACCGCGGAATGCCCCAACAAGGCCATCCAGTTGTACGGCTATCATGATGAGGCGCTGATGGACCCGGCTATGCCGGTGCTGGGGCGTTGGGAAGTGCCCTCGCCGGCAGCCTGATGCAGGTAATGCGGAAAATGGGGAAAGCGACATGAGCGAAACAGCGTTCGAACCGGAGATCACAGCTTTTGTCTGTCAGTACTGCGGGGATATGGCGGCAGATTCGGCCGGCTGGAACCGCATCAGCTATCCGGCCAACGTCAAGATCGTGCGCCTGCCCTGCACCGGCAAAGTGGATGTGCATCACATCCTGAACGCCTTTGAACATGGTGCCGATGGGGTGTATGTGGTGGCTTGCCCGGAGGGCAACTGCCATCACATCAATGGCAACTTGTCCGCAAAGCGCCGTGTCAAGTATGCACAGTCCCTGCTGGATGAGGTTGGGGTGGGCGGCAACCGCCTGGAGATGTTCCATGTGACTGCGGCGCAGGGGGACGAATTCGCCCGCATCGCCGCGGAGATGACGGAACGCATTCGTGCATTAGGACCGTCGCCGGTGCGGCGGGCCATGGGGAAATAGCCGGCAAGGGAAGCGGCAGTTCGCACACCGTTTGTGGAGGATAACGCATGATTATTGCGCAACGCAAACCGCTGGAAGAGATTAAGGAGATGGTCGCCTCGTACGAGAAGGTGCTGGTACTGGGGTGCGGCACCTGTGTGGCGGTCTGTTTCGCCGGCGGAGAGAAAGAGGCCAAACTGCTCGCCTCCGAACTGCGCATGGCGCGGCAGATGGAGGGCAAGTCCACACAGATCATTGAGCACACCATTCAGCGCCAGTGTGAGTGGGAGTTCATTGACCCCATCAAAGAGCTGGTGGCCTCGGTGGATGCGGTGGTTTCGACCGCCTGCGGAATCGGGGTGCAGGGCATGGCAGAGCGTTTTGAGGACAAGCCCATTTTCCCCGGCGTGAACACCACTTTCCTGGGCATGCCCGTCCAGCCCGGGGAGTTCGTGGAGCGCTGTCAGGCCTGCGGCGACTGCATCCTGGACCTGACGGGCGGGATCTGTCCGGTGGCGCGCTGTGCCAAGAGCCTGATGAATGGGCCGTGTGGTGGTTCGCAGAACGGCAAGTGCGAGGTGAACCCGGAGACCCCCTGCGCGTGGCAGTTGATCTATGACCGGCTGTCCAAGCTGGGGCAGTTGGAGCGCCTGCTGGACGTTATGCCGGCCAAGAACTGGTCCACCAGCCGCGACGGCGGCCTGCGCAAGATCATTCGGGAGGATTTGAAGCTATGAGCGGGGACAACGGCAAAGAATTGGTTGTCGGCAGTAAACTCGAACGCCTCTTGAAGGCCGGCCATTTTGTCGTCACGGGCGAGCTGGGTCCCCCTCAAAGCGCGGACCGCAGTGTCATCGAGAAGAAGGCGTCCTATTTGCGCGATGTCGTGGATGCGGTGAACATCACCGATAACCAGACCGCAGTGGTGCGCATGTGCTCCATGGCCGTGGCCAAGATGCTCATTGACCTGGGCATCGAGCCGATCATGCAGATGACCTGCCGCGACCGCAACCGCATCGCCATCCAGAGCGACCTGCTGGGCGCCTATGCCCTGGGCGTGCGCAACCTGCTCTGCCTCACCGGCGACCATCAGAGCTTCGGCAACCATCCACAGGCGAAGAACGTGCATGACTTAGATTCTATCACGCTCATCCAGATGGTGCGCCAGATGCGGGATGCGAAGAAGTTCCAGTGCGGCGAGGAGATCAAGGGGCAGGAACCGCGCTTTTTCATCGGCGGCGCGGCCAACCCCTTTGCGGACCCCTTCGAGTTTCGGCCGTACCGCCTGGGGAAAAAGGTGAAGGCCGGCGTGGAATTTATCCAGACCCAGCTTATCTTCAACGTGCCCAAGTTCCGCGAGTTTATGAAGCGCTGTGGCGACCTGGGTCTGCTGGACAAGGTGTACATCCTTGCCGGCGTGGGCCCCATCAAGTCCCTGGCCGCGGCGCGCTATATGGCCACCAGCGTGCCGGGCATGGATGTCCCACAGGAGTACATTGACCGCATGGCGAACGCGGTCAAGAGTATCCCCCAGGAGGACAAGAAGGCTCGCAGGGAAGCCTGGGAGCGCGAGGGCATCAAGATTTGCGCCGAGATCATCCAGCAGGTGCGGGAGATTCCGGGGGTGGCCGGCGTGCACATTATGTCCATCGAATGGGAGAGCGCGGTCCCGGAAATTGTACAGCAGGCCGGCCTGTTACCTAGACCCAAGCTGGACGCATAAGGAGTCGCCCATGAGCGGGAAAAACGGCGGCAAACCGCTGAGCCAGCTTATCGCCGAACTCAGCGGAGAGAACATCTACCGGTGTTATCAATGTCAGCGCTGTACCAACGGCTGTCCGTTTGCCGAGTTCTTTGATATTCCGCCCCATGAGCTGATCCGGCGCCTGCAGTTCGGCCAAGATGATGTTTGTTTGACGGCCAAGACGACCTGGCTGTGCGCGGCCTGCCAGACCTGCAACACGCGCTGTCCCCAGGATATTGATGTGGCGCGCGTGTTTGACATCGTGAAGATCGAGGCGCAGGAGCGCGGGCTGAAGCCGGCGGCATTCCCCGTCAAGGCCTTTTACGATGCCGGCATGCGCAACATCCGCTGGTTCGGCCGGCTGTATGAGCTGGGGCTGATGGCCGAGCTGTACGGGAAAATGTTCTTCCGCGGCGAGCTGAACCTGCGCCGGCTCTTCTCCAAGGACCTGCCCATGGCACTGCGCATGCTGCGCGCCGGCAAGCTGAAAATCTTCCCCACCATTGCGCGCGGCTCGCAGACGCGGCCCATCCCCAAACCGGCCGGCAAGAAGGCCATTGGCTATTACCCTGGCTGTTCCCTGCATGCGACCGCCATCGAATTCGGCAAGTCCATGGAAATGGTGGCTGAGGCGCTGGACCTGGCGCTGATCGAGCCGAACGGTTGGGTGTGTTGCGGCACCTCGCCGGCGCACTCGAGCGACCATGTGCTGGCGACCGCACTGCCTATCGAAAACCTGGCGCTGATTGAGAAGGCCGGCTGTGATGCGGTTACCGTCCCCTGCGCCTCTTGTTTTTCCCGCTTCAAGATGGCTGTCGCCCACATGGACGACAACGCCGACCTGAAGCGGGAAGTCGAGGAGCTGGTGCGCAAGCGGCGCGGCTTCATTTATCACGGCGGCGTGGATGTCCAGCACATCTTGGAGACCTTTGAGGAATTCGTCGGGCTGGACGCCATTCGGGAACGGGTGCGCCGGCCGCTGAAGGGGCTGAAATTCGTCTCTTATTACGGCTGTCTCATCACCCGCCCCCCGAAGGTGACGGAGGCGCCCAACCCCGAAAATCCCATGAACATGGAACATATTATCGAGGCACTGGGTGGGGAGAACCTGGACTGGAACTACAAGACCGCCTGCTGCGGCGGGTCTCTCTCCCTGAGCGAGCTGGATATGGCGCTGAGCATGATTGGCCGCATCGTGGGAGAGGCGCGCGAGGTCGGGGCGGATGCTATCGTAGTGGCTTGCCCGCTCTGCCACGCCAACCTGGATATGCGCCAGGACATGCTGGAGAGCGCGGAGAAGCCTATCCCGGTGGTCTACATCACCGAGCTGATGGGGCTGGCGTTCGGCATACCGCCGAAAGAGCTGGGCTTGGATAAGCACCTGGCGCCCACCGATGCGTTGGTACAGCGCGCGCTGGGAGAGCCGGCACGCGTCTGAGACTTCACCACACGAGGGAGGAACGCATGATCACCGAGAAACCCGTCACGACCTTCCTGGATGAACTGGCCAGCGCCAAGCCGGCGCCCGGCGGGGGCAGTGCCGCCGCGCTGTGCGGCGCACTGGGTGCCGCGCTGGTGAGCATGGTCTGCAACCTCACCGTCGGGAAAAAGAAATACGCCGATGTGGAGAGGGAAATCAAGGCCATCCTCGAGAAATCGGAGGAACTGCGGCACCGCTTTGTCCAGTTGATTGAGGATGATATCGTAGCATACACGGCTGTCTCGGAAGCTTTTAAGATGCCGCGCGACACGGACGAACAGAAGGCCGCACGGGAGGAGGCCATCCAGAAGGCGCTGAAGGCCGCCGTCGTCCCGCCGATGCGCATGGTGGAGGCCAGCGTAGAGACGCTGAAACTGTGCATGCCGGTGGCGGAAAAGGGCAACTTCAACGCGGTCAGCGACGCCGGCGTGGCGGCTGTCGCGGCCGAGGCGTGCATGCGCTCGGCGGCTATGAATGTGCTCATCAACTTGGGGCAGATTACCGACCAGGAGTTCGCGGCGCGCGAGCGGGCACGGCTCGATGAGCTGATGAAGGGCATGTCGGAGTTGAAGGAGCAGGTGGTCGCCTACGTGGTGGCGAAGCTGTAGGCCGGCCGCCGCACGCAACATTTGAGGAGGGTGCAGGGGATGACAGCAGAACTGCTGGATGGAAAGGCGCTGGCCAAGACCATGCAGGAAGAGGTCAGCGCGGAGATTCAAGCTTTTAAGGAGGCCACGGGGGTGACCCCGAAGCTGGTGGTGGTGCGCGCCGGCGAGGACCCTGCCTCGGTGAGCTATGCCAATGCCATCGCCAAAACCTGCGAGAAGTACGGCGTCGCCTTTGAGCTGAAGGCTCTGCCGGAGACCGCTTCGCAGGTGGAGATGGTGGCCCTGGTGCAGAGCCTCTCGGCAGATGCCGGCGTCCACGGCATCATGGTGCAGGAGCCCATGCCCAAGGGTATTGATGCCGCGGCGGTGATTGCGGCGCTGTCGCCGGCCAAGGATGTGGACGGCGTGCACCCGCTGAACGCCGGCCTGCTGATGGAGGGTAAGGGCGATTTCTTCGCGCCGGCGACCCCTTCAGGCGGCATGGAAATCCTGCGCCGCTACAATGTCCCTATCAAGGGCAAGCATGCGGTGGTGGTCGGGCGCTCGAACATCGTTGGTAAGCCCATGGCCCTGCTGTTGCTCCACGAGCATGCCACGGTGACCATCTGCCACTCCCGGACCGTTGATCTGGGCGCGGTGACCCGCCAGGGCGATATCTTGGTGGCCGCGGTCGGCAAGGCGCGGCTGATCACTGGCGATATGATCAAGCCGGGCGCGGTGGTGATTGACTTCGGCGTCAACTTCGAGGACGGCAAGATGGTCGGGGACGTGGACTTTGAGTCCGCTAAGGAAGTTGCCGGCATGATCACCCCGGTCCCGGGCGGCACTGGCCCGATGACCAACGTCATGCTGATGAAGAACGTGCTGACTGCCGCCAAACGCCAGGTCTCGACATAATGCCGGCGGGCGCGGAAGCTATCCAGCGAAGAACGAAAGCAATTCGATCTCAAATTTTGAAGGAGGAAAGGACATGGCAGCAAAGGTTGTACCCAGCGACATTGAAATCGCCCAGGCGGCCACGCTCAAGCCGATCGTTGAGATCGCCAAAAGCGTTGGCCTCACCGAGGACGATCTGGACCTGTACGGCAAGTATAAGGCCAAGGTCCATCTGAACGTCCTGGACCGCCTGCAGGACCGGCCGAACGGAAAGTATATTGACGTGACGGCCATCACCCCGACGCCGTTGGGCGAAGGCAAGACGGTAACCACTATTGGCCTCTCCCAAGCCTTGGGCTACATCGGCAAGAAGGTGGTCACCTGCATTCGCCAGCCGTCCATGGGTCCGACGTTCGGCATCAAAGGCGGCGCGGCCGGCGGCGGCTATTCCCAGGTTGTGCCCATGGAAGACTTCAACCTGCACCTGACCGGCGATATCCACGCCGTGGGTGTGGCCCACAACCTCTTGGCCGCGGCCATTGATGCCCGCATCATGCATGAAAGCACCATGAGCGACGATGCACTGCTCTCCCGCACAGGCATCCCGCGGCTGGACATTGACCCCTATTCCATCATGTGGAACCGCGTTGTGGACGTATCGGACCGTGCCCTGCGCAACATCATCATCGGCCTGGGCACCAAGGATGACGGCCGGCCGCGCCAGACCGGTTTCGACATCACTGTGGCCTCCGAAGTGATGGCCATCTTGGCGCTGGCGTCGGACCTGAAGGACCTGCGCGAGCGGTTGGGCCGCATCGTCTTCGGCACTGATAAGAAGGGCAACCCGCTGACGGCGGAGCACCTGAAGGTCGCCGGCGCCATGACCGTCCTGATGAAGGACGCGCTGATGCCCACACTGATGCAGACGCTGGAGCATACCCCGGTCTTCGTGCACGCTGGCCCCTTCGCCAACATCGCCCACGGCAACAGCTCCATCGTCGCTGACAAGATCGCCCTCAAGCTGGTGGGCCCGGACGGCTTCGTGGTCACGGAGTCCGGCTTCGGCGCCGACATGGGCATGGAGAAATTCTTCAACATCAAGTGCCGCTTCAGCGGCCTCATCCCGAACTGTGTGGTGCTGGTGGCTTCGGTGCGCGCCCTCAAGATGCACGGCGGCGGTCCCACCGTTGTCCCGGGCAAGCCGCTGGACCCGGCCTATACCCAGGAGAACCTGGACCTTCTGCGCAAGGGCCTGGCCAACCTGACCCAGCACGTCGAGAACGTGCTCAAGTTTGGCATCCCTGTCGTGGTGGCCATCAACCGCTTCACCTCCGATACCGATGCCGAGATCGAGCTGGTGCGCAAGGCGGCGGTGGACGCCGGCGCCGAGGGTGCCTATGTCAGCAACGTCTGGGCGGACGGCGGCAAGGGCGGTGCGGAGCTAGCTGAAGCGGTGGTCAAGGCCTGCGAGAAGCCCAGCAACTTCCGCTTCCTGTATCCGCTGGATATCCCCATCCGGGAGAAGATCGAGATCATCGCTCGCGAGATTTACCGCGCCGATGGTGTTGACTTCCTGCCGGCGGCCGAAAAGAAGCTCGAGCTGTACACCAAGCTGGGCTACGACAAGATGCCCATCTGCATGGCCAAGACGCACCTGTCCTTCTCCCACGACCCGACACTCAAGGGTGCGCCGCGCGGCTACCGCCTGCCCATCCGCGACATCCGCGCCTCGGTGGGCGCCGGCTTCCTGTATCCACTGTGCGGCGACATGCGCACGATGCCGGGCCTGCCTGCACGGCCGGCGTTCGTGGATGTGGACCTGGACCTGGAGACCGGCCGGGTCAAAGGCCTCTTCTAATTCCACCGCGTTCCGCCAGAGTGTCACAAGGAGGGGAGTTTCTCCCCTCCTTGTCTTTTTTCCCATTTTATGGTATAATGTATGCAATACTGGCAGATTGGCGCGCAGAAGCTTCCTTCCCTCACCTTGGATGACTGCCAGTAAAAAATTGCGCTGAACACTTCGTGCTTTTTTGCGCGAAGTGGGTCAGCAGTTTGACAGGATAGCGGGAGTGAGTATAATTGTGACAGAATACACAATATAGCCGGCCAAGCTGTCCATTACCACACCAAAGGAGGTAAGCGCGGGGATGGAAAGAGTGACGTTCAGCACACCCACACTGTATGCCGATCATCATGTCCTGAAGGTTCGGCAGGCTCTGCTGGCCCTCGACGGCGTCAAGGATGTGATTGCCAGCTCGATGTATCGTGATGTGACGGTAGATTACGACCCCACCAAGATCACCGCAGAAGCCATTCAGCAAGCCATCGAAGCCGCCGGTTATCCGATTGGGGTAGAGCCCGATTTCTCCGACCTGGTTCTTGCCCACGACGACGCCTCACCCTGGTACACCTACATCCGCCGTGTCACGCAGACCATCCAGGCCGATCTGGAGATGTCGGGCGATTTCCGCAAGTATTAGTGCTGGCATGTTGGGAATCAGCCTGCAAGGGCGTTGAGAAAGCGCCGGCAGAACGCCGGCTAGAAGAAGGAGTAAGACCATGTCACCGAATTTTCAATCGATGGACCCTGCTGTGCAAGCTCTTCATCCCATCGCGGAAGAGATTTGCTATCCTACCGCGTTTGAGCGTGCCGCGGAGTTGAAGCCGTGCCCAATCGGTTCCACCGGGGTATGCTGTCGCATGTGCGCCATGGGTCCCTGCCGGCTGGTGGGCAAGACCGATCGCGGCGTCTGCGGCGCCACCCGGGCGACCGTCGTAGCGCGTAATTATACACGCATGGTGGCCGCCGGCGCCGCCGCCCACTCCGACCACGGCCGCGACCTGGCCCGGACCCTGATCGAAACAGCCAGGGGCGAGGCCAAGAGCTACCGCATCCGCGACGTCCAGAAGCTCTATGAAGTGGCGGAGTTCATGGAAGTTCCCACCAAAGGGCGCAGTATAGAAGAAATCGCTCTCGAGGTGGGCCAAAAGGCGCTGGCGGAGTTCGGCCAGCAGGAAGGCGAGCTGATGTATTTGCGCCGAGCGCCGAAAAAGCGGCAGGAGATTTGGCGCAAGACTGGTATTGCCCCGCGCGGCATTGACCGCGAGGTGGTGGAAGCCTTACACCGCACCCATGAAGGTGTGGACATGGACGCCGAGAACATCCTAAAGCATGCCCTGCGCTGTTCCCTGGCGGACGGATGGGGCGGCTCCATGATGGCCACCGATATCAGCGACATCTTGTTCGGTACACCCGTCCCTCTCAATACCTACCATAACCTGGGCGTGTTGAAAGAGGACGAGGTGAACCTCATTATTCACGGCCACGAGCCGACCCTATCCGAGATGGTTGTGGCGGTAGCGCAGATGCCGGAGATGCAGGAATATGCCCGCTCCAAGGGGGCTAAGGGCATTAACCTCGCCGGCATGTGCTGTACCGCCCTCGAAGTGCTGGCGCGCCACGGCGTGCCCTCGGCCGGCAACTTCCTCAGCCAGGAAATCGCCGTCCTGACTGGCGCGGTGGATGCCATGGTCGTGGACGTGCAGTGCATTATGGAAGCCCTGGTGCCCGTTTCCCAGCGCTTCCACACCCTGCTCATCACCACCTCGCCCAAGGCGAAGATGACCGGCGCCCTGCACATCGAGTTTGACGAGGAGCATGCGCTGGACATCGCCAAGGAGATCGTGAAGCGGGCGGTGGACAACTTCCCCAACCGCAAAGCAGAGGTGGTGATCCCGAAATTCGTCAGCCCTGCTGTGGGCGGCTTCTCACACGAATACCTGCAGTACATGCAGGGCGGTCTGCATCGCGGCTCTTTCCGCCCGCTGAACGATGCCATTATCGCCGGCCGCATCCGCGGTGCCGCTGGCGTGGTGGGGTGCAACAACGCCCGCGTCCCGCAGGATGAGGGCATCATGAAAGTCATCCGCACCCTCATCGCCAACGACGTGCTGGTGGTAACCACTGGCTGTGTGGCACATGCCTCGGGCAAGTACGGCTATTTACTGCCGGAGATGATGCGCGATGCCGGCAAGGGACTGCGCGAGGTCTGCGAGGCTATCGGCATCCCGCCGGTGCTGAACTTGGGCTCCTGCGTGGACAACAGCCGCATCCTGACCGTTCTGAGCCAGATGGCTACTGAAGGCGGCCTTGGCCAAGACATTGGCGACATGCCGGTAGTGGGCTTTGCACCAGAGTGGATGTCCGAGAAGGCCATCTCCATCGGCACCTATTTCGCCGCCTCTGGTGTGCATACCTTCTTCGGGGTCAACAACATCATCAGCGGCAGTCCTGAGGTCGTCGAAATCCTCTCCAAGAAGTGGGATGAGATGGTCGGCGGTACGATGGAGTTCATCACGGACTATGATGAGATGATCCAGGCGGCGCTGGCGCACATTGACCGCAAGCGCGCCGAGCTGGGGCTGGTGCCGTGGGACCCCGAGCGTTACGGTCAGAGCGGCGGCGATGAGCTGATGGAGAAAATCCTCTCCCTGCCACCGGAACAGCGCTATCTGTACAGCCGCAAGGTGGTGGAGGAGAGAGTCGCGGAGCAGGTGTAGGCTGAAATGTTTGGGGCAGGGGGCCGGCGCCCCCGCCCCTTCTCCCCAATCTCAGAGGCATTGAAGGAGTGAGGATCGATGTCCCGATATATTGCTACGCGAGCCCTGCGCGGCGCCAATATGGTGGTGCGCGAAGCAGACCAGATGCTGAAACAAGCTATCGCGGAACTGGGCCCCGATGCCAAGGTGGAATTCACCAACACGGCCTATTTCCTGCCGGTGATTTACGGCTTCACCGGCCGGCAGGTGACCAAGCTGGCCGACCTGGGGCCGGTGCTCGAGGAGGCCAAGAAGCTTCTGCACCCGGTGCCGAAGGACAAACATTACCTGCCCTATCTGGGGGAGACCCTGGATGCCGGCGTGGCCTCCCTGCTGGCCATGGAGGCCATCGAGGGCATCCGTTTCGCTCGCGGCGAGGAGCCTATGCCCTTTAACTGGGGCAGTAAGGGCCTGGTGGGCGGAAGCTTCACCTCGCCGGAGTTTGAGGGCGCCGGCGGCGCAGACGGCCGGCTGAACGGCCCCATTGACGACATCCAGCTCCGCGCCTGGGGCATCCAGCTCGTGGACGGGCGTATGCCTGGCTTCGCCGCTATCGTCGGCTGTGCCAAGTCTAACGAGGTGGCGGTGGAAATCGTCCGCCAGCTTCAACAGCGCAACATCCTGGTCTTCCTCTCCGGCAACGTGAACGGCCGTAGCATCATCCACCAGCTCCATGAGGAAGGGGTGGAGATGGGGTACGACACCTATATCGTGCCCTTCGGCCTGGATACGATGTCGGCCATCTATGCACTGGGATTTGCCACCCGCTCGGCACTGACCTTTGGCGGCATGAAGGGCGGCCAGGCGCGCGAGATCCTGCTGTACAACAAGTACCGCGTCTTCGCCTTTGTGCTGGCACTGGGCGAGATTGACGATTTGAAGTACGCGGCGGCCGCCGGCGCCATCTCTTACGGTTTCCCGACCATCGCCGACACGGTCATTCCCCAGATTCTCCCCACCGGCATTACCAGTTACGAGCACGTCATCTCCATGCCGTTCGACGACATCGAGGGGGAGAATGACCTGGAGCGCGCCAAGCGGCTGGTCCAGCGCGCCATTGAGGTGCGCGGCGTGAAGATCAAGATCACCGAGGTGCCTATCCCCGTCCCGTACGGCTCGGCCTTCGAGGGTGAGCGCGTGCGCCGCGCCGATATGCGCATCGAGTTCGGCGGCAAGAACTCCCGCTGTTTCGAGTACCTGCGCATGCGCAACATGGATGAGATTGAGGACCACAAGATTGTGGTGGATGGCCCGGGCTTCGAGGATGTGGAGGAAGGCGGCTCCATGGATATGGGCATCCTGGTAGAGGTCGCCGGCCGCAAGATGCAGGAGGACTTCGAGCCGGTGCTGGAGCGCCAGATTCACTACTTCATCAACGGCGCCTCCGGCGTACAGCACATCGGCCAGCGCGACATCACCTGGATCCGCATCAGCAAGGCCGCCGCGCAGAAGGGATTCAACCTGAAGCACCTGGGCGAAATTCTCTATGCCCGCTTCCACGCCGACTTCGGCGCCATCGTGGACAAGGTGCAGGTCACCATTATCACCGACCCGAAGAAGGTGGCGGAGATGCTGGAAGTGGCCCGCCAGGCCTACGATTACCGCAACCGCCGGCTGGCTGACCTCACCGACGAGGCCGTGGACACTTTCTACTCCTGCACGCTGTGCCAGTCTTTCGCGCCGAACCATGTCTGCGTGGTGACACCGGAGCGCCTGGGCCTGTGCGGCGCCTACAACTGGCTGGACTGCAAAGCCTCGTATGAGATTAACCCAACCGGCCCCAACCAACCCATCCCGAAAGGCACCTGCCTGGACCCGGTCAAGGGCTATTTCACTGGCCCCAACGAGTTTGTCAAACAGTACTCCCACGGCACGGTGGAGCAGGTGGCGCTGTACTCCATTATGGAGAACCCGATGACGGCCTGCGGCTGTTTCGAGTGCATCATGATGGTCATCCCGGAGGCCAACGGCGTCATGATCGTGAGCCGTGAGGACCCATCCATGACGCCGGCGGGCATGACCTTCTCGACGCTGGCCGGCATGGCCGGCGGCGGCCTGCAGACACCGGGCGTGATGGGCATCGGCAAGTATTATATCACCAGCAAGAAGTTCATCTCCGCCGACGGCGGCCTGAAGCGCGTGGTCTGGATGTCCAGCATCCTCAAACAGCAGATGCGCGAGGAACTCCAGAAAGCGGCCGAGCGTGAGGGTGTCCCCGACCTGCTGGACAAGATTGCCGATGAGACGATCTGCACCGACGTGGACGGCCTGCTTCCTTGGCTGGAAGAGAAGGGGCATCCGGCGCTGATGATGGATCCCATTTTCTAAGTTGTCTGACCGTATAGGAGGCCCAGGAGAACGAAGCACACGCCCAAGCCAGTGAGCAATCACCCTGGGCCTCCTGTTATGGCGCGCGGAAAAGCCGGCGCATTTACCGCTCCGCATAGGGCAAGGAGGGTGCGATGCTGGTGCGCGATGTGATGCACCGAGGGGTGGTAACCTGTCCGATGGACATGACACTGCGCGAGGTCGCCCGGCGGATGGCTCGGGCGCGGTGCAGTGCGGTGGTGGTGCTGGACGCCGCCGGCGAGGTGGCCGGCATCCTTTCCTGTGAGGATATCGCGCGCGCCTTTGTGGAGGACCGCCTCGATACGCGCGCCGAGGAGGTCATGAAGACGGATGTGGTGACCATCGTGCCGGACATCCCTATCAAGACGGCGGTGCAGTTGATGCTGGATCACGGCGTTCAACAGTTGGTCATCCTGCATGCGCGGCCGTCTGTGGCGCGGCCGGTGGGGATGATTTCAGTAGAGGATGTGATTCGGCATATCGCCGGCGGGGAAGAGTAGCCAGCCAACCCTGTTCAAATATTTGGCATCCACGTTCAAATCGTGATAATATGTTGCAGGTTAATGCTGACAGCCCAGCGGAACTGAAAGGAGAGAGCAACAGATGCCCACCACAGTCGAAATTCCCAAGGAAAAGTGGACCGGCAAGGTTCGCGAGGTGACCTTGGGGGCAACTCCCAGCAACGGCGGCACCCGCGGTCGGGAGGTCGTTGTCGGTGGAGAAGCCACCCTGCCGTTCCTGCACTTTGAAGGAGCCATACCCCACCCACCGGTCGTTGCCGTCGAAATCCAGGACCGCTACCCGGCTGATTGGGCGGACCCGCTGAAAGAAGTATGGGGAGAGGTGTTGAAAGACCCCGCTGCCTGGGCGCGTAAAGCGGAAGAACTGGGCGCGGAATTGATCATGCTCAGGCTGACCGTGGATGAATCCGGTGCGGCCGACGGTGCGCGGGCCGCTGATGTAGTGAAAGCTGTGCTGGGAGCAACCACTCTGCCGTTGATCGTTCGCGGGCCGGGCCAGGCGGAGGCGGATAACGCTATGCTGGTGCCGGTGTGCGAGAAGGCCGCCGGCGAGCGCCTCGCCGTGGGCCTTTGCGAGGATAAGAACTACCGCACCATTGTGGCCGCCGCCATGGCCAATAACCACCTCGTCATCGCCAGCACCCCGATTGATGTCAACCTGGCCAAGCAGTTGAACATCCTGATCAGCGATATGCGCATGCCGATGGAACGCGTCCTGATGGACCCGACGACCGGCGCCCTGGGCTACGGCATTGAGTATACCTACTCGGTCATGGAACGCCTGCGGTTGGCCGCGCTGAGCGGTGACAGCATGACGCAGCAGCCGATGATCTGTTTCGTGGGTGAGGAGTCCTGGCGGCAGAAAGAATCGCGCGTGGGCCAGGGAGTGCCGGCGGAATGGGGCGAATGGCATCATCGCGGCGTCATCTGGGAGACCGTGACAGCCGTCACACTGCTGGAGGCCGGCGCCGATATCGTCACCGTCCGCCATCCCAAAACCCTGGAGCTGGTTCAGTCCACCATCCAGAAACTTATGGCCAGTTAGCCGGAGGAAAGGAGAACGTCACCATGCCGCTCAGTGGTCTGGAAATATATAAGCTTCTGCCCAAAACCAACTGCAAGGAGTGCGGTTTCCCAACCTGCTTGGCTTTCGCCATGAAACTGGCGGCCAAACAGGCCGAGCTTGCCGCTTGCCCGTATGTCTCGGAGGAGGCCAAGCAGGCATTGGCCGCGGCCGCCGCGCCGCCCATCCGCCTGGTAACCCTGGGCACCGAGCGCAACTTCGCCGTCGGCAATGAGACGGTCCTCTTCCGCCATGAGAAGACCTTCTATCATGAGCCGGGGCTGGCCCTGCGCGTGAAGGACAATGACCCGGCGCTGGAGGAGAAGGCGGCGCTGGTGGAAAGCTTCGCCGTGGAGCGCGTGGGCGTGGACCTGACTATGAACGCGCTGGCTATCGAGAATGCTTCTGGGGATGTTGGGACATTCGCCGGCGCGGTAGCCAAAGCGCGCGCCAAGACCAAAGCGCCCTTTATCCTCATGAGCGACAGCCCGGACGCCATGAAGGCCGCGCTGGAGAAAGAAGGCGGCATGAAGCCGCTCATTTACGCGGCATCGGACGGCAATGTCGAGGCCATGGCCGCGCTGGCCAAGGCGCACGGCGCCTCTCTGGCGGTGAAAGCGGAGACGCTGGACGGCCTGGCGGCCTTGACAGAGAAAGCGACCGCCGCCGGCGTGGAGGACCTGGTCCTGCATCCGGTGCATAACAGCCTTTCCGGTGCGCTGGCCGCTTTCACGCAACTGCGCCGGCTGGCACTGAAAAAGAACTTCCGCCCACTGGGCTATCCCATCATCACTTTTGCCGGCGCCGGCGCCAACTCGCCTGAAGAGGAGACCATCGCCGCGGCGCAGGCCATCTGCAAGTACGCTGGCATCATCGTGCTGGATCACTTCGACCCAGCGGACGTCTATGCGCTGATGACCCTGCGCCAGAACATCTACACCGATCCGCAGAAGCCTATCCAGGTCAGCCCGGGACTGTATGAGATCAACAATCCCAAACCGGGCGACCCACTACTGGTCACGACCAACTTCTCGCTGACCTACTTCAGCGTTGCTGGCGAGGTAGAGGGTGCCGGCAAACCAGCCTGGCTGTTGGTGACCGACTCGGAGGGCATGAGCGTGCTCACCGCCTGGGCAGCCGGCAAGTTCGACGCCGAGGTCGTTGCCAAGGCGGTCAAGAACTTCCAGGTCGAGAGCAAGATCAACCACCATAAGATCATCATTCCAGGCTTTGTGGCGACCATCTCGGGCGAGCTGGAAGAGGAACTGCCGGGCTGGGAGGTGCTGGTGGGGCCGCGTGAGGCGGTGGACATCCCGGCGTATCTCAAGCTGTGGCAGTAATGGTAGAGCTATAGCGCGTGATAGTGGGGGAGTGGCTACACCCGCTCCCCCATCTGCCCTGTTCCCCGGAGCCGGCGGGAAATACGTACGCCGGCACAAAGGGAAGACCTTGTCACAAGGGGGCTGTGTCATTCGGAAATGCCAGTGATCCGACTTCTGCCGGCGGAAGGCAATCCAACCGAAGCAACCGCTTCCCCGGGCACGCTCTTGAGCGAGGCCATCGCGCAAGCCGGCATCACTCTGCATTTGCCCTGCGGCGGTCAGGGACGCTGTGGCAGATGTAAGGTGCAGGTGCAGAAGGGGAGCGTCCGCCGGCGTTCTGTGATCCGGTTGAGCGAGAAAGAGCTGGAGGAAGGCTGGGCGCTGGCGTGCCAGACGCTGGTGCAGGATGAGGACCTGGTCGTCGCCATCCCGCCGCAGGCGGACAAGCTCAGCCGGCGCATCCCCAGCGAACCGCGCAAGGTGCCGCGGGTGGAGCTACCCATATCCTGCGATTGGCGCAGTGATCCTCCCCTGCGGCGGGTGTACCTGGATATTGCGCCGCCGTCGCTGGCGGACAACACCTCGGATTTCGAGCGGGTGGTGCGCCACCTCCAGCCGTATCTGGAGGACAGCGGACAGGTGAGCATCTCCCTGCCGATGCTGCGCCGGCTGGGGAAAACCCTGCGCGATGCGAACTGGCAGGTGACCGCCACGCTGGAGTATTACGACTGGACGACCCGGCGGCAGAGCCGGCGGCCGCGTTTGATTGACCTGGTGCCGGGCCGCCGCACCCATGAGCTGTACGGGGTGGCCATTGATATCGGCACCACCTCCAACGTGGTGTACCTGGTGGACCTGCTCACCGGCGAGGTATTGGATTCGGCCGTGGAGTACAACGCCCAGATCTCCTGCGGCGAGGATGTGATCTCGCGCATCATCTATGCCCGCCGGCTGGGTGGGCTGGAGCACCTCCAGAAGCTGGTCGTCCAAACCCTCAATGGATTGATCGAGCAGGTGGCCGCGCGCAACGGCATCCAGCCGACCGATATCCAGCGGGCGACGGTGGCCGGCAACACCACTATGATTCATCTCTTTCTCGCTATCCCACCGGAGCCTATTCGGCTGGAACCGTACATCCCCATCATCAATCATCCCCAGCCGGTGCTGGCGGCGGAGCTGGGCCTGAATATCAACCCGGACGCTAAGGTGGACTGCCTGCCGGGGGTGGGCAGCTACGTGGGGGCGGACATTACTGCCGGCGTGCTGGCTACTGGCATGCACCGGCAGGAGGAACTAACCCTGTTCATTGACGTGGGCACCAACGGCGAGATGGTGCTGGGCAACTCCGACTGGCTGATCACCTGCGCCTGCTCCGCCGGCCCGGCCTTTGAGGGCGCCGGCGTGCAGTCCGGTATGCGCGCTACCGAGGGCGCCATCGAAGAGGTTTGGATTGACCCCCATACCGGCGAGCCGACCTACAACACCATCGGGGACGTGCCGGCGAAGGGCCTGTGCGGCTCCGGCATCATCAGCCTGCTGGCGGAGCTGTTCATCACCGGCTTGCTGACCAAAGGCGGACGCTTTGAGAACCGGGTGGGCACGCCGCGCATCCGTCAGGGTGAGCATGGCATGGAGTACGTGGTGGTGTGGAAGGAGCAGACGGCGGACGGCATGGCAGATATCGTGCTGACCGAGGTGGATGTGCAGAACCTCCTGCGCGCCAAGGCCGCTATCTTCGCTGGCTTCTCCACCCTTACCCGCAGTGTGGGGATTCAAATATCAGATGTCCAGCGCGTCCTGATCGGCGGCGCGTTCGGTAAGTACCTTAACATTGAGAAAGCGATTCAAATCGGCCTGCTACCTGACATGCCACATGACCGCTTCCGCTTCCTGGGGAACACCTCGGTGCAGGGTGCGTATCAAGCGCTCCTTTGTCCGGACCTGCGCGATGAAGTCGCCGAGATTGCCAGCAAGATGACTTATTTGGAGCTGTCGGCGGACAACACCTTCACCGAGGAGTTCATGTCGGCCCTGTTCCTGCCGCACACTCAGATGGAGCTGTTCCCCAGCGTGGCGGCTCTGCTGACGCCGCAACCGTAAGGGAGTGGCATGGCCAGAGGGGAGGTCGGAAAAGGGCGGGGCCGGCAAGGCGCATGGGGGATGCTGGCTGCCGGCGGATACCTAGTGCTGGCGCTGGCGATGACCTATCCGCTGGTGCGCCAGTTCGGGCAGGCCATCCCGGGGGACGGGTTCGACGGCTGGCAGAACTACTGGAACCTATGGTGGATGCGGCTGGCGCTGGTGGAGCGCGGCGTCAGCCCGCTGTACACCGACATGCTCTATTACCCGACCGGTGTCAGTCTGGCCTTTCAGACGCTGAACCCGTTCAACGGCTTCGTGAGCCTGCCGGTTCAGCTCACCTTCGGACTGCTGGCCGCTTACAACAGCATTGTCCTGCTGAGCTTCCTGGCCGGCGGCCTGGGGGGCTATGTGCTGGCTCGCGATGTGCTGGCGGAGGCCGGATGGAGAAGGGCGCGGTGGCCGGCGTTCCTGGCCGGCGTGATCTACGCCTTTTCGCCCTTCCATTTCGCGCATCTCTTGGGCCATATGCAGGTCTTCTCGCTGGAGTGGATCCCCTTCGCTATGTGGGCGCTCTGGCGGGGACTGCACGCGCTGGACGGCAGGGAGCCGGGCAAGGCATGGGCCAAGTGGACCGGGCTGACCGGCCTGTTCCTCATCTTCGCCGGCATGTGCGACTGGTACTTCGCCCTGTACCTGGCGCTGTTTTCTGGGGTGCTGGCGCTGTACCGGCTGGCTGGCCGACGGTTCGCTCTGCGGCATATGCTGTTCCTGGCAGGGAGCTGGGGGCTGTTCCTGTTGGTGCTTGCGCCACTGTGGTGGCCTATGGCACGCGAGGCCGGCCAGGCGGACTTTATGGTGCCGCCTCGCGAACAGGCATTGGCCCTTTCGGCTGATTTGCTGGCCTTCATCACGCCGAACCCGTTTCATCCGCTGTGGGGCGAATGGGCCAATAAGCTGGCGGAGCGCTTCACCAGCACATTGTCGGAACGGACGGTCTTCGCCGGCTTCGTGCCCCTCTTGCTGGGGATATGGGCGGCAGTGCGGTTGGGTCGGCACAGCCGCTTCTGGTGGATAACGACGCTGTTCTTCGGGGTCTGTGCCCTGGGGCCGGTACTGCATGCGGCCGGCCGCTCTCAATGGGGCGCCGCTGGCCGGCAGATACCACTACCCTATGCCCTGCTGTACGACGGGGTGCCCTTTGTGCGCATTGCCCGCTCCATCGCCCGCTTCGACGTGATGGTGATGGCTGGGCTGGGGGTGCTGGCGGCGTTGGGGCTGGCGGACCTTATGACCCGCACCAAAGGGCTGTGGCAGAAGGTCCTGCCGGCGCTGGTCATCGGGCTGGTCTGCTTCGAGTTCTGGAGCGCGCCCTATCCGCTGAGTCCGCCCGATACGCCGGCGTTTTATGCGCAGTTGGCCGAGGAGCCGGACCGTTTCGCTGTGTTGAACCTGCCTGTGAATTGGGACCGCCCGGGGTACCTGCTGTATCAGACGGTGCACGGCAAACCGCTGACCGCCGGCTATATCTCCCGGGATGACCCGCGCACACTGGTGTATCGGGTGCCCGTACTGCAGGAGTTTCGCTTCCTGGGCCGGGATATCCTGTGCGACGACGTGCGCCGGCTGGGTCCCAGCGTGTTCCACTGGATGGGCATCCGCTACGTAGTGCTGGACCGTTACAAGATGCCGAGCGGAGCCGAGCGCGAGGTGACCACCGCGCTGGCGGAGGAGATATTCGCCGGCATCCCACCGGTATATGAGGATGAGCGGCTGACCGTCTATCGGGTGGAACCGCCGGCGGAAGCACAGCCGTTCGCCGTGCTGGGCGAGGGCTGGGGCCGGCGGCAGGAGGAAGGCGCGCAGGCCTGGCGGGAAATCGCCGGCCGCGCCGTGCTGGAGCTCCAAACCTTTGGGCGGACGCGCGTGCGGCTGACCATCCTGGCCGGCGCGGACGGGGGTGCAGAGCTGGTACTGCGGGGGCCGGATGGGCAGGAAGTTCGAAAGGGCCTGTCCGGGCAGGGTGAAATCATCTCGCTGGAAGTCGCCGCGGCTGAGGGTGGAGAGGTGGAGCTGGAATGCTCTGGGCCGGCGGCATGCCGGGTGTATCTGGTCACAGTTGAATCACTCGGAGAAACCAGGTTGAGGGTGCTGGAAAAAGCTTGGCAGTTGACACGGCAGTTGTGCCTGCGAAGTCGGCCG
>CALIBQ010000026.1 GCA_938049385.1 uncultured Anaerolineae bacterium | reverse complement strand
AGCCGCTTCCAAACCGCGGCCTGGCGGCTGAAGCCGCGGCAACGACTGCGAAGCCTGCCCGCGCAGACTTCGCGAAGTCGGCGCCGGCCCGCAGTTTCAACCGCCAGGCGATGACCTTTTTGCACGATTTGCATGCATTTGCGCGGCGTGTTATAATAATAACAGAGTGAGCGCCGTATCACTCAATGCCCAATAGTCGCACGCGATGATGGTCGACGCCACGGAAGGGGTCGACCTTTCTTTATATCGCGTCTGGAAAACGAACACCCAAACCTGGTGCGGTGCGGCGATAGCCTGTGGACGAAGTTGTCTACCATTGCAAGAGTCTCAGCGATTCCGATATTGAGCAGTTGCAGCGCGTCGAGGCGAGCATGGGCATCCTTGCCGATGTCAATCGCTCCGATGTGCTGTTGTTCTGCCTGCTGACACCGGAGAAGGCGGTGGTGGTTTCGCACTCGCGCCCGCACTCGGTATCGCCGGTATATGCGGAACCACTTACCGGCACTTGGATGGGGCCGGCCCAACAGCCGCTGGTCTTCCGGGTCCTGCAGGGACGCTTTGGGTTTCTGGCGCATCGCGCCGCCGTCGCCAACGGCGCCCCCATCATGCAGAAGGTCCTGCCGGTGCGGAACCGCCAGGGGCGGATTATCGCCGCTCTCTGCATCGAGACCAACTTGATCGAGCACGAGCGCCAGCGCCGGCGCAGTAAGGTCTTCCAATGGGCCGTGCGCCAGCTCCAGCAGATGGCCGCACGCGGCGAGCTGTCTGACGCCGCATCGCTCACACCCTTCGGCGAGCACGATGGGATCATCCTGGTGGACCGCCGGCAGTGCATCCGCTACGCCAGCGGCATTGCCACCAACCTGTACCGCCGCATCGGTATCATGGAAGGGCTGGTCGGCAAGCGGCTGAGCGAACTCGGTACCCATGACGCCGAGATTGTCGCTCCTGTGTTCGACGGCTCTCACTGTGTCCAGCAGGAGACCGACGAGGGTGGACGCACCTGGATCAAGCGCGGTGTGCCGGTGCTGGCGGTGATGGAAGGATGGAAGCGTTGGTCGGTGCTGGAGCCGCTCCTGGTCCAGCATCTCGAGCGGCGCGTACAGGCCAGCCTGATATTGATCCGGGATACGACCGAGAGCCGGCGCAAAGAGCAGGAGATCAAGGTCAAGACTGCCCTCATCCGGGAGGTGCATCACCGGGTCAAGAACAACCTGCAGACCATCGCGGCGCTCCTGCGCATGCAGGCCCGGCGCAGTCAATCCGAAGAAACTCGCCAGGCCCTGCAGGAGGGCATCAACCGCATCTTGAGCGTGGCAGTGGTGCACGAATTCCTGGCCCATGAGGAAGCCAATGCGGTCAGCCTGCGGGATGTGGCGACCAAAATCGTGCGGCAGATTCGCCAAGGCATTGTCGCACCGGACCAGCAGATTCACATCACCATCGAAGGAGATGACGTGCTCCTGCCGTCCCAGCAGGCCACGTCCTGCGCCTTGATTATCAACGAGCTACTGCTCAATTCCATCGAGCACGGTTTTCAGGGGCGCATGGGTGGGCGCATCACCCTTGCGATTGGGGTGCAGGACAGCAATGTGCGCCTGTCCGTCCAGGACAACGGCCAGGGCCTGCCGGCTGATTTCGACCTGCGCACTGCCGGCAACCTTGGTTTGCAAATCGTCCGCACCCTGGTGCAGGATGACTTGAAAGGCACCTTCTCACTGGAAAATACGCAGGATGGTGTGATCGCCGTGATCAGCTTTCCAAAAGGTATATCAGGAGGTGACTAAGTGGCAGATCGCAAACGGATCATAATCGCAGATGACGAGTCCATTATCCGGATGGATCTGCGGGAGATGCTCACCAACCTGGGTTACCTGGTGGTGGGCGAGGTGGCCGACGGCCGCAGCGCGGTCAACCTGGCACGCGAACTGAAGCCGGACCTGGTGGTCATGGATATCCGCTTCGAGGGAGATGATTTCGACGGCATTGACGCCGCCAAAATCCTGACCGAGGAGCGCATCGCGCCGGTCCTCCTGCTGACGGCTTACAGCCAGCGCGACCTGATCGAACGGGCGAAGGACGCCGGCGTTACCGGCTACATCGTCAAACCCTTCCGCGAGTCGGACCTGGCCGCCGCTATCGAGGTCGCCTTGGCCCGCTTCAACGAGCTGAAGATGCTGGAGAAAGAGGTCGGTGATCTCAAGCAGGCGCTGGAGACCCGCAAGCTGGTGGACCGCGCCAAGGGCATCCTCATGGACGTGCAGGGGCTGACCGAGGCGGAGGCCTTCCGCAAGATTCAGAAGATGAGCATGAACACCCGCAAGCCGATGCGCGAGGTGGCGGAAGCCATCATCCTGGCGCACCAGGCCAGCCAACAAGAGTAGGGGCGTTCCTTCCCCGAGGGACTTCCCAAGTCTCCGGCCGGCCACGCCCGGGGACAGCAAAGAGGCGGAGAAGGGACGCGGCAGTCCATAGGAAGTTACTGCCGTGTCCCTTATTTTTTTATTTTCCACACTCATCAATCATAGGAGGTGCTTCCCATGAACAAGCCGGCAGACCTTAAGGAAGTGCTGGCCAGGATCAAACAGGACGAGGTCAAGGTCATTACCTTACAATTCACCGATGTCACGGGCACCCTGAAAAGCGTCAATATCCCCCCCAGCAAATTGGAAGAGGCCGTGCGGGTCGGGGTCTGGTTCGACGGGTCATCCATCGAGGGATTCGCCCGCATCTATGAGAGTGATATGCTCCTCATTCCTGACGTGACCACCTACACCACTCTGCCGTGGACGAAGGAGACCGGCAAGGTAGCGCGCATCCTGTGCGACGTGTACACGCCGGCGGGCGAACCGTTCGAGGGCGACCCGCGCTATATCCTGAAGCGCGCCCTCCAGCGGGCCGGCGATATGGGCTTCATCTACAATACCGGCCCAGAGATCGAGTTCTTCCTCTTCAAGGCGGAGAACGGCCCCGTGGCGCGTCCCACCCCCTTCGACACGGGCAGTTACTTCGACTCGTCCCAGGGTGACCTGGCCGCGCAGGCCCGCCGCGAGATGATGTTCGTCCTGGAAGAGATGGGCCTGGAAGTGGAAATGGCCCATCATGAGGTTGCTCCTGGCCAGCACGAAATCAATATCCGCTACAGCGACGCGCTCACCTGCGCCGACAATGCCATCACCATGAAATACGCCGTGCGTTCGGTGGCGCAAAAGTACGGCCTGTACGCCAGCTTCATGCCGAAGCCCATTTACGGCGTGAACGGCTCCGGCATGCACACGCATCAGAGCCTGTTCGACCGGAACGGCCGCAACGCCTTTTACAATCCGGATGACCCGTACCGGCTCTCGGACGTGGCGTATCACTTCATCGCCGGCCAGCTCGCACATGCCCGCGCCCTGGCGGCCGTGGTCGCGCCAACCGTCAACTCCTACAAGCGCCTGGTGCCTGGCTATGAGGCCCCGGTCTATGTCTGCTGGGGGCAGATCAACCGCTCTGCCCTCATCCGCATCCCCATGGTCTCCAAGGGCCGGGAGCAGTCCACCCGCGCCGAACTGCGCTGTCCGGACCCAAGCTGTAACCCCTACCTGGCCTTCGCCGTCATGCTGGCCTGTGGTCTTGACGGCATCGAGCGCAAGCTCCAGCCGCCCAAGCCCACAGAGGAGAACGTGTTCGAATTCGATGCCGTCCAGCGCGAGGAAGCCAACATCATCACCCTGCCAGGCAGTCTGTACGAGGCATTGGAGGAGCTGAAGAAGGACACGGTGATCCAGGAAGCCTTGGGCCAGCACGTGTACCGCTGGTTCCTACGGGCCAAGACGCATGAGTGGGACGAGTACCGCACGCAGATCACGCCGTGGGAGCTGGAACGCTACCTGATCACGGCCTGATGCGCGTCATTCTTCTAAGATGTGGCTCCGGCCGCCGGCCATCCATTCTGCACGCGGGTGGCCGGCGGTTCTTTTGCCGGCCATGCCAGCTCCACAAACGCGCCTTGACACGGCGCCCCCTGGCAGTAGGCGATGCGCTGAGCGGTCAGGTCTGCCACTACTGCCCACAGCGTCGCCATGACCCGGTCGTGATGGCATAACGGCGTCTCGTGATCTCTCAAGACTCCCTGTGCCCACTTCCACGCCGGCTCCTCCGGCCGGCGCGCCAGCTCCTCCAGCCTCGCGGCGCGGCGGCGCGAATGGGCTTGCGTGCGCCGGCCGTGAAACCTCTGCATATCCGGATGCTGAAAGTGATTGGTGACCGCCAGCCATCCGTCCCCCTTGCGCACACGTTTGGCGCTCGGATGGGCTTCCACCACCGCGAAATCCTCGTCGTCTGCCAGCAGATAGTTGAACGCATGCAGTACCGGCAGGTCCAGCAGGAGGGCAACCGCTTGCCGGACAGTCGTGCAGGTCTCCAGCAGGATGCGCGGCACAAGGTGGAAAGGGAGGCCCGGTGAAAGACGGGCCGGCATTTCCGCCTGCACCAGATGCAGTGCCGCAAAGAAGCCGGCCTGGTTCACGCCGTCATAGCGTCCCCCGATGAGGCTGGCGTTGGTGCCCAGGGTCGCCAGCGCGCTGGCCGGCCCGGCGTACAGCAGGTGCCGACTGCGCTGGGAGCTGAGGAAGTCGTAGTTGCGGGTGACCATGACATGCCCATCAGCGGAGCGCCACACCAGGCTGGAGCATCCGCCGGCCTCGCCCGAAGGATGATTGAGGGAGAAATGAGGGAGTACTTCCTTCCACGGCCGGCCCTGTGCGTCCGCATAGCCGCGATACTCGTCCAGCAGGGGCGGATATATCTCCCGCACGACGTCCGCGCAGGCGCGCGCAAAGCGCAGGGCGCGCTGAGGGTCCTCTGCGGCCGGCAGTTGCCGCAGTTCGGTGGCTTTCCCCACGGCGTACCCGCAGGCGTAATGGTCGCCGGCCAGCTCGAAGAAGCGGTAATCGGGGTCAACAACTTCCTGCGGGATGTTCGGCATGCTGACGTGCACTGCTCCTGGACGATGAGATTGACACATGCTCACGCCGAGGCCGGCGCTTCCACAGAATCCCGCACCCTTTGCCAGGCCTGACGGATGGCTTGCAGTTCGCCCCATGAGCTGGGCATTTCCCCGTAGCGCATGCGCACATAGGCGTCCGTGATGTGCTGGATATCTTCTCGCTCCGCCCCGGGAAACGCCCGATAGAGCAGGGACAGGTATTCGTACGGCGTGAAGACCGCCGGCCGGGGATAGCCGCGCGCCGCCGCAAGCTGGCACAGGTTCAGGTAAATGTTGCGGATGGAAATCTCCGCGTACCATTCCATGCCCAGCCGGCTCGGACGCAGGCCGGCCAGCCGGTCCAGCATACTCTGCACCAGGTTCTGCAAGTTGGATAAGGCGTCCTCCCGCCACACCCCGCCCGGCAGGGTGCGCCGGCGCTCTTCTCGGCCCTCCGCCGGCTCTCGCTGGCCCAGCTTGCGCAGGGAGAAGGCCAGGCCGGCCAGGCTGATCATCAGCAGGAGCACGATCACCAGCCACTTGGTGATCTCCCCCCAGGGGATGCCAGCCGCTCCCCCTCCGCCAGGCATCGGTGTAGGCTGGGGGCCAGGCGCCGGCGGCTGAAAGGCCTCTAGCCCCTCCGCCACCCAGACCGCAATCTGCTGAACCAGGCGGATGAGCCATTCCAGGATGGGTTCCATGACCACTCCCAGCACCAGCAGACCCTGGTACAAGGCGCGCTCCAGGACATGCCCCAACGGTGCCAGCCAGATGCCGAGCTGGCGGAAGCCGGCCGGCGATACCACTCTCGCTAGAAGCCATCCGGAACCTACAACCACGAGCGAGGAGCCAACTACCGTCGTTAACCAGGCCGTGCCGAAGGGCTGTTCCGCTCCTCCCGGCAAAGCGGCGATCTCATCCACGCGCGCCACCGCCATAGCGACCAGGGCGGCCAGGAAGAAAGCATACACCAGGGGAGCGATGTCCTCACCGAGTGCGGGGGACCACAGCAGGCCGGCGGCCACCAGCCACAGGACGTTCAGGCGGAAGGAGAAGGCCACGGCCTGCAGGGAGAGCGGACGGTCATGCAGGCGCATCCCCCGCCACCAGCATACCAGCAGTGTGCCCAAGGCGGCCGGCGCGCCTGTTACGCCGCTCGTCAGCGTTCCCCAGTCCGCCGCCCACTCTTTCAGCCAGGCCCAGGAGCGGAGGGGCACCTGTCCGTATACATGCAAGCGGGTGAGGAGCGGGGCGCTCAGCAGGAGAATGCCGAGCAAGGCCCAGCGCTGGCCGGCCAGCGGCAGGCGCGAGCGCGCCAGCATCCAGGTGATCAAGAAGGCGCCGGCCATCAAGCCGGCGGTGCCGGCCCAGGCGCAGATCACGCGGTGCGGGGCTGTGCCGGCGATGATGGGCACGAACCATGCCGCCAGCAGGGCGCTCTCCATGACCCACAGACTGGCCAGTAATAGGGCGCGCCGGACAGCCGGGGCATCTGGAAGCTCCCATCCCAGCGGCACACGCGGCAGTCGTCTCACGGCACTGCCTCCGGGGCTGGCTCTGCCTGGGACAGGGGCTGGCGCAGGCCGCCGGCCATGGCCGCAGTGTCATCCGCCGCATCACGCAACTGCGGCAGATGATAGACCAGCACGCCGTCCAGCTCCGGGGGAGGGGCTTCCTCCAGGGAGATGAGCACGATATGCCGGCCGGCCGCCCGCAGGCGCTGGAGCGATTCGGCGATTTCCTCGGTGACGATGCCGGTTACCACCACCATGGTGCTCCCCCAGGGAAGCTCTGCGCCGGCGCTGATGAGTAGGTCCTCAAAGGGCAGGCTGGCGATGGGTGTGACCGCCGCCAGCATCTCCAGCACCCGCACCAGTTGGGCCGGCGCGCGGCCGGGCGGCACCCGGATGGGCTGGTCCGATTCCGGCAGACAGCCGTTGGCCACCAACCCCACAGCATAGCGGTGCTCCGCCGCATAATGCGCCACCGATGCGGCCACCATGATGGTCTTTTCCAGCAGGACCGGGTCATAGCCCTGCCAGTACCGGCGGAAGTTGGCGACGTTCAGGCACACCGCCAGGTTGAAGGAGGTTGTCGGCTCATAGACCCGCACCTGGAGGGACTGCCGGCGGGCAGTGGCCTTCCAGTGAATGCGGCGGAAATCATCGTGGGGCTGGTAATCGCGCACGCCCATAGTGCGGGAAGGGTCCTCGAACAGCCGCCGGCGCACCGCCAGCTCCCCCAGCGGGTCCTTGGCCGGCAGGCCCAGCTCCTCCAGCGGCACCACGCGCGGGTAGACGATGAGCCAGTCGGTGTGCTCCAGCCGCCGGCGGTCCTCGAACAGGCCGAAGATGTCGCCGGCGCGCAAGGTGACCGGCCCATAGGGGTAAAAGCCGCGCTGGGCACAGTGCAGGGTATAGACGCGCTCCACCTGCTCGTACCAGCGCAGGGAGTAAATGGCGGAAAGCACACCCGTCTGCGGCTTATGGCTGGGTTGCACTGCGGCATCCAGCACAGGGAGCAAGGTGGGAATTTCGTCCTCGGCCTTCAGCCAGGGCACGGGCAGCAGCTTGCGGTTGGTGATGCGGATGATAAGGGGGATGCTTTCGCCGGCGAACGCCCGCCGCTCGCCGAAAATGCGCTCGTACACCACCCCATGCAGGGCCAGCCGGTTCCACGCCCAGGCGGCCGGCAGGATGATGAGCAGGAGCGCGGCGATGGTGAGCAGGGCCGGCCGGCGGCTGACGAGGCCGATGAGGATGAGCACCAGCGCCAGCACGACCCAGGCCTCGGTATACTGGGTGGTCTTGGTGCGGTCCACCACCACCCGACGACCAAATCCGAAGGGGCTTTCCATGCCTGTTCCGCCGGCTATCCTTCCACCGGTACTGGGACGGCTTCCACGATTTCCTGGAGCACCTCGGCCGGCGTGCGCCCGCGCAGGCGCACCCGCTGGCTGATGATAATGCGGTGGGTCAGGACATGGGGTACCAGCGTCTTCACATCGTCCGGGATGACGAAATGCCGGCCGCGCAGGGCCGCCAGCGCCTGCGCCGTATGAAAGAGCGCCAACGTGCCGCGTGGGCTGACGCCCAGCGCCACCGCCTCATGCTCCCGGGTGGCTCGCACCACCCGCACCATATATTCCCGCACTGAATCCTCCACGTGCACCTGGCGCACCGCGGCCTGTGCCTCCAGCACCTGCTCCGCCCCCGCCACCGGTGTCAACCTTTCCAGCGGGTCATCCCGCTCGAAGCGCCGCAGGATGGCATTCTCTTCTTGCTCGTCCGGATAGCCCAGCGCGATGCGCATCAGGAAGCGGTCCACCTGGGCCTCCGGGAGCGGGAAGGTGCCCTCCAGCTCAATGGGGTTCTGGGTGGCCAACACCATGAAAGGCCTGGGCAGGGCGTAGGTCTGGCCGTCAATGGTGACCTGGCGCTCCTGCATGGCTTCCAGCAGGGCGCTCTGGGTGCGCGGGGTGGCGCGGTTGATCTCGTCCGCCAGTACGATCTGGGCAAACACCGGGCCGGCGCGAAACTCGAAGGACTGGGTCCGCTGGTTGAAGAACGAGATGCCGGTCACATCGGAGGGCAGGAGGTCCGGTGTGAATTGAATGCGGCTGAACTGGCAGTCCAGCGAGCGGGCCAGCGCCTTGGCCAGCGTGGTTTTGCCGATGCCCGGCACATCCTCGATCAGCAGATGCCCTTCACACAGCAGAGCGATCAGGGCAAGCTCCACAACCTCTTCCTTGCCGACAATGACGCGCCCGACGTTCTCTTTAACCTGTTCCGCCAGGGCCTGAACCTGTTTGATTTCCATGAAATTTTATGCCTATCCTGAAGGAATGGACTTCTCGGGGAGAGTATAACCTGCCGGCACAAATTGTCAAAGCTTCCTCCACATCTTGAAGATGGGTAACGGCGCAGGGCCGGCCGGCATACGGTAAGATGGGGCATTTTGAGCTAGAGGGGTTTCAACACATATCAGGTGACAGTCACTGTTGAGGTGACTGTCACCTGATGGCTAGCGGCCGATGTGCATCGGCATGATGACGCACACGTACTGGGGGTTGCCGTTCGGTCGGATGACGCCGGGCCGGGATGGTGCGGTGGTCTCCAGCACGACTTCCGGTTCACGAATGGCGGAGACGGCGTCGATGAGATAGCGCACGTTGAAAGCGATCTCGATAGGGTCTCCCTCTACCGCGGCTTCCAGGTTGCTGACGTCATCGCCCTGTTCGGGGGAGGAAGCGGTGATCTGAAGACTGCCGGCGGTTACCCCACTGCCCGGCGTGATGGTCAGGCGCACGATGTTGGCGGAATCGCGGGCGAACAGGTAGGCCACCCGCAGTGCTCCCAGGAAGGCCTGGGTGTCCACGATCACGCGCGTGTTGCAGGTGCTGGGAATGATGGCGCGCACATCCGGGAAGTTGCCCTCGATAAGCTGGGAGACAAAGTCTACGTTGGGGTCGGCATTGTGAAGCTGGAAAAGGATTTGGTTCTGGAGCGGCGCGATGATGATATCGAGGCTGGCATCGTCTTCCATCTCGACCTGGCCGATAACGCGCCCGAGTTCACTGTACGAGCGTGCCGGCACGATGATGCTGATCGGCTCTGGCACAGACTGACTGAGGGTGTACTCCCGCAGGGCCAGGCGGAAACCGTCGGCGGCGGCAAGGGTCAGCCGATTCTCTCGCAGTTCAGTGAGCACACCAGTGAGGATCGGACGGGTTTCATCGGTGGCGGCGGCGAAAAGCACCTGATCCAGCATGTGGCGGAAGGCCATAGCAGGGACGGGAAGCGGCCGAGCGCCGTCGCCGGAGGGGATGACCGGGAACTCGCTGGCGTCAATGCCCTTGATGCGCGCATCGTGCTGTGCACAGCGCAGGTTAAGGGTCTGGGTGCGGACATCCAACGCCATGTCAATCTTGGCATCGCGGGGCAGGGAGTTGACGAATTCCGTGAGCAGGCGCGCCGGCACGGTCGTCGCCCCCTCCTCCTCGACTTTTCCGCCGATCCAGCAGGTGATGCCGATCTCCAGGTTGGTGGCGGCCAGCTTCAAGCGTGCATCGTCCGCCGCAATCAAAATGTTGGAGAGGACAGGCAGGACTTTGCTGGTCACCGCGCGGCTAACAATGGAAAGCCCTTTGGCGAGACGGTCTTGCAGGCAGGATACTTTCACCGCACCACTCCTTCGCGAAGATGGCAAACGCAGTGTACCGGAGATGCAATCTCACCGCCAATATACACGAAAATCCCGCTCTTGACAAGAACGGAAGCGTTATGGAAAGAACAGCACCTGGCGGCGGCGACGCTGGCAAGCCGGCCGGCCTGCGGTTTGGACTACTATACAAGTGACCCGCCCCTATTGTATGCCGGCACTGCCCGGCTGTGGTATAATTGCTGTTGGCATCCGGATATACTGTCCCATCCCGAAATGCGCGGCATCGCGGGAACGAACCATAAAGGAGCACACGAATGCGCGTGCCGATGTCCAGCCCCGACGTGAACGATGACGACCGCCAGGCGGTCCTGGAAGTCCTGCAAACCCCATATTTGAGCTTGGGGCCGCGCCTGGCCGCTTTTGAGCAAGCGGCGGCGGAGTATGTCGGTAGCCGCTTTGCTGTGGCGGTGAACAGCGGGACAGCGGGCCTCCATTTGGCAGTCATCGCCGCCGGCGTGGAAGAAAATGACCTGGTGATCACCACCCCCTTCTCCTTTGTGGCTTCCGCCAACTGCATCCTGTATGAACGCGGCATCCCGATCTTTGTGGATGTGGACCCGCGCACCGGCAATATAGACCCGGCACAGGTGCAGGAAGCGGTGGAAGCACTGCTGGCCGGCGGGGGCGCCGTGCGCCGCTGGCTTCCGCCGGCCCTGCGGGGGGCCGCCGGCAGGCGGCCGGGCAAACTGCGCGCCATCCTGCCGGTGCATGCCTTCGGCCAGCCGGCGGATATGGACCCGCTGATATCCCTGGCCTGCCGGCACGGCCTGACGATCATCGAGGACGCCTGCGAGGCCATTGGGGCGCGCTATAAGTTCCGCATGGCGGGGACACTGGGGGATGCCGGCGTCTTCGCCTTCTACCCCAACAAGCAGATGACCACCGGCGAAGGGGGCATCATCGTCACCGATCGCGAGGACTGGGACACCCTGTTCCGCTCCCTGCGTAATCAGGGGCGGGATGTGTTCGATGCCTGGCTGAACCACAGCCGGCTGGGGTACAATTACCGGCTGGATGAGATGAGCGCCGCGCTGGGACTTTCCCAACTGCGCCGGCTCGACGAACTGCTGGAAAAGCGCCAGCGCGTGGCCGATTGGTATCGGGAGCGGCTGGCGGATATCCCTTGGATCGCCACTCCGTACATCGCCCCGACCACGACGCGCATGAGCTGGTTCGTCTATGTGGTGCGCATCATGCCGCCGGCGGAGCGCAACTCCGTAATGGCCCGCCTGGAGGAGATGGGCATCCCCAGCCGGCCGTACTTCAGCCCCATCCATCTCCAGCCTTTCTACCGCCGGCGCTTTGGCTATGCGGAGGGCGATTTCCCGGTGACCGAGGAACTGGGGCAGACATGCCTGGCCCTGCCTTTCTCCGGCGTCATGCGCGAGGAAGAGGTGGACCTGGTGTGTGATGCCCTGCGCCGCATTGGGAGGAACCTGTGAGGGACGACCTCTATCGCCCCGAGCCAGACAGCCGGCTGTTCATCTGGCTGACCAACCTCCACAACCGCCATTTCATGCTGGCGGATGTCCTGGTTTTCCTCCTCTCGGCGGGGCTGAGCGTCCTTTTCACCCACGGCCCCCTGCGGCCTCTGCGGGAATGGGTCATCTCATACGCCAGTTTGAGCATTATCATCAGGCTGGTGAGCCTGTATGCGGCCGGCGTGTACCACCGCTTCTGGCGCTATGCCAGCGGGTACGAGTTCGTCCGGCTCCTCCTTGCTGTGATCGCCGGCTCCTTGCTGTTGACCCTGGCGGCGTACCTGCTGGCGCTAGCCGGCTATCTCCCCGCGCCGCCTTTCTCGCTCCTCGTGATGGACTTTATGATAACCGCCGCCGGCGTCACCGGCACGCGCTACGGCCTGCGCCTGGTGGAAAGCTGGCTCCGCTTCCGCAACCTCAGCCCATCAAAGCGCAGTTTCCAGCGCGTCCTGCTGGTCGGTGCCAGCCCGATGGGTGCCATGATGGTGACAGAGATGCAGGAAAACCCTCAGCTCGGGCTGATCCCGGTCGGCTTCGTGGATGATGAGCTGGCCGGCCGCGGTGTGCGCATTCGCGATGTACCGGTGCTGGGCGGTGTGGATCAGCTCGAAAACTTCGTGCGCGGCTACAAAATCCACCAGGTCTTCATCACCTGGCCCAATGCCCCTGGGAAACTGGTGCGTCAGGTCATGGAAGTCGCCCAGCGAAGCGGCGCCAAAGTGGGCATTGCCCCGGACATCGCCCAGGTGCTGGAGGGCCAGATCACCTGCAACCGCATTCGTGAGGTTCAGCTTGAGGACCTACTGCGGCGCGACCCGGTACCCATCGACATGTCGCGCGTCGAGGCTATCCTGCGCGGCCGGCGGGTCATGGTCACCGGCGCCGGCGGTTCCATTGGGAGCGAGCTGTGCCGCCAGGCGGCCCGCTGTGGGCCGGCGGAGCTTATCCTGCTGGGGCACGGCGAGAACTCCCTCTTCTCCGTCAGCAGCGAACTGCGCCAGCTTTTCCCCGACCTGACCATGCATGTGGTAGTGGCAGATATCCGCGACGCGGAACGCATGGAGCAGGTCTTCGAACGCCACCGGCCCGAGTGCGTCTTCCACGCCGCGGCGCACAAACATGTCCCGCTGATGGAACACAACCCGGAAGAAGCGGTGACCAACAACGTGTGGGGCACATGGAACCTGCTCAATCTCGCTGGTCGTTACGGCGTGGAGCGCTTTGTGCTCATCTCCACGGACAAGGCAGTCATGCCCAGCAGTGTCATGGGCGCCACCAAACGCGTGGCGGAGCTGTTACTGCGGGAGAAGGCGCGAGAGCTGGGCCGGCCGTATGTGGCGGTGCGCTTCGGCAATGTGCTGGGCAGTCGCGGCAGTGTCGTGCCGCTGTTCCGGGAGCAGATCGCCCGCGGCGGTCCCATCACCATCACCCATCCCGAGGCGGAGCGCTACTTCATGACCATCCCCGAGGCGGCCCAATTGGTCCTGCAGGCCGCCGCGCTCGGCCAGGGAGGGGAAATATTCGTGCTGGATATGGGCACGCGCGTCAAGATCATTGACCTGGCCCTAGACCTCATCCACCTCTCCGGGCTGGTCCCCGGGCGCGATATTGACATTGTCTATACCGGCCTGCGGCCTGGGGAGAAACTGCGCGAGGAGATCTTTATTGACAGTGAGCGCCACTCGCGCACGGCACATGAACGCATCTTCGTCTCAAAGGAAGACCTGGGTGCGCCGGCCGACCCAGTCGGGCTGTACCAGCAGGTCAGCGAACTCATCAAAATCGCCCGCCGCGGCAACCCGGATGCCGTGCGCAGGAAGCTCCGTGAGATTGTCCCCGAGTTCAACCAAGAGGAAGGCGAGCAGGAGCACTGAACCCCCTCCTTCCCTTCACACAGGGAAGGGGAGATGCCCTGCCCCCAGTCTCTACCGCCGGCCCAGCGGCTCTATGCCCCGGTCGCGTTCGTCTCGCTCACTGTGCGGCCGGCCGGCGCCGGCACTTTCAGCACCCGGAAGATGAGCAGTGCCCCGAGCCAGAGCATGCCGGCGGCGATGAAAAAAGGCGTCGCCTCTCCACAGCGCTCGTACACCCACCCACCGAGAAGGGGACCGATGACAGAGCCGAGGCTGTAGGTGCCGGTGTAAATGCCGTAGGCCAGCCCGCGTGCCTCTGGCTCCGAGAGGTCCGCCACCAGTGCTTCCTCCGCCGGCGTGGCGCCGGCGAAGCACACCGACTCGGCGATCCAGAGCATGATCAGCGGCCAGATGGAGCGCAGGTGCGGGATGGCCAGCGCGACCACCCCGCCCACCGCCAGGGCGATGCCCATGGGCAGGCGCCGGCCAAAGCGGTCGCTGATCCTGCCCAGTCGGGAGGGCAGAAAGGCATAGATCAGGGCCGAAGGCGCAAAGGCCAAGGCGATGTACGTGATACTGCTGGTGATGTGGTCGCGCAGGAACAGGATCAGGATGGGGCTGGTCAGCGCGTACGCCGAGGCGGTCAGCAGAACGATGCCCATCAATGTCGTAAATGAGGTGTGAAAGAGAGCGCCGTATCTCCGCCAGCGCTGGGACCAGGGGATGGGCTGGCCGGCCTCTTGCGGGATAGCGCGTCTCGCCGGCGCCGTCTCAGGCACGCGTCGGGCGGCGATGGCCAGCGCCAGCAGGCCGACAGCGGTGTAGAGATAGAAGCTGGCCGACCAGCCGGCGCTTTCTCCCAGGTAGCCCATCAGGGCAAAAGCGACAGCGATGCCGACAATGCCGCCGCGCGAGGCCATTTCGTCTATCTGGCCGAAGCGGCCGCCTCGCTCCAGACCGCCGGCCAGGTCCGAGACCATCGAGTACGCGGCCAGCCAGGTGAGACCGCTTCCCACCCCTTGGGCGATGCGCGCTGCATACAGCCCGGCGACATTCGTGGCGGCGGCATAGGCCAGGTTCCCCACGGCGTAGGAGGCTGTGCCGACCAAGAAAAAGGGCCGGCGGCCGAAATGGTCAATGGCACGCCCGACCACAGGGCGGAGCAGGACGGTCATCAGCGAGAAGACCGAGTACAGGCCGCCGATTTCGACCGCGCTGGCCCCCATGTCCCTGCCCACCACCGGCAGCATGAACCAGAGCATGCCGAACGGCAGGGACAGCAGGAAGACCACCAGCCGCATGTCGCGGATGATGGACTGGGCGCGGGAGCCGGTGGTGGCCTCGTTCATGTTGGAGTTTTCGGCCGGCATCATCCCAACCACTGCGCGACCTGTTCCAGGCCGGCGAACACATCCTGTCCCAGGTGCAGGCGCATCACGCGCCGGCCGGCCTGGCGCAGGGCCTCGAAATCACCCAGCGCCTGTGCCATGATGAGCGTTCCGAAGGTAACAGAGGATGTGGAACTTCCCGGCGCGTCGGGAATGGGAGCGTCGCGCCGATGGTCGGCGGTGAACTGGATGAACAGGCCTTTGCCGGCATCCCCCTTATGCAGTTGGCCGGTGGAGTGGAGGAAGCGCGGCCCGTAGCCCACCGTGACCGGCATGCGAGTCAGCCGGCGCAAGCGCAGGCGGATATCCTCCAGGGCGCGGTCCACTTCGGGCGCCGGCGGCAGGTACGCTTGCAGGGCGATATAGGCCCCCGGCTGAGCTTGTGCGAGGAACTGCCGCAGGACATGGGCGGGGTCACGGCCGGCCAGCCCTTCCCCGAAGAGCGCCAGGCCGCCGTGCTGGAGCACCGGCGCCGGCTGAGGCAGTGCGCCGTCCCGCTGATAGGCGGCCAGCATCTGCCGCGCCAGCTTCTTGGCGGCCTCCACATTGGGCTGGTCAAAGGGGTGAATGCCCAGGATATGGCCGGCCACCGCTGTGGCGAATTCCCACAGGAACATCTGCCCACCCAGGTCCTGGCACCGGCGCAGTTTCAGCATCACGACGGGATGGCCGGCGGCCTGCAGGGCGGCCAGACGTTCCTGTGCTTGTGCGGATTCCTCCCCCTCCAGGCATGTGTACACGAACAAGCGGTCATTCCCGTATTCCGTCGGCTCGCCCAGCGGCTCATTGACTACCGGGAGGATGCCCTTGCCGTCCTTGCCGGTGCTTTCGGCGATCAACTGCTCCACCCAATCGCCGAAGCTGGCGACGGTCGGCGAACCGAGCAGGGTGAGCTTATCCCGGCCGGCCTCGGCGAGGGCGCCGAGGATGGCTCCCAACCATGCCCCGGGGTTATCGGCGCCGGCAACATACGGCTCACAGCTCAGCGCCATCTCCTGGGCGCTCTCCAACAGGCCGTGCAGGTCCGCCCCGATGAGCGCGGCCGGCACCAATCCCACATAGGACAAGGCGGAGAAACGCCCGCCGATATCGGGGTCGTTCAGGAAGACGGAGCGGAAGCGCAGGGCGGCGGCTTCTTTCGCGAGCGAAGTGCCGGGGTCGGTGATGGCGGCGAAATGCCGGCCGGCTTCCTCCGGACCCAGCCGCTCCAGCGTCCAGTTGTAGAAGAACTTGAAGAGGGACAGGGTCTCCACCGTCGTACCCGATTTGGTGGAGACGATGAAGAGCGTGCGCGCTGGATCCAGCCGCTCTGCCCAGGAGAGCACCGCGTCGGGAGAGGTGCTGTCCAGCGATCCCAAATCGAGGTATCCCGGGGCCACGCCGAACACCTTGCGCATGACCTCGGGGGCCAGGCTGGAGCCGCCCATGCCCAGGAGCAGGGCGTGGGTACAGCCGGCGGTGCGCGCCTTTTCGGCGAAGGCTTCCAGACGCGGCAGTTCCTCCAGCATCGGCTCGATGATATGGAGCCAGCCCAGGCGGTCGCTGATTTCCGTCGGGTCCGGTCTCCAGACCGTGTGGTCATGGGACCAAATGCGGGAGACGATGCGCTTCTCTTCCAAAGACGCCAGCGTCTGGTCCACTATGGCCTGGTAACCGCCCAGGGAGCTGGAGGCGGCGCAGATGCCGGCCCGCAAACGCCGGCGCTTTTCCTCCAGGCTCTGCAGGAGGGATTCATAGGAGGCGGCAAAGGAGCGCACCCCATCGTCCAGCAGTTTCCGGCCGACGGCGGCCAGGTCAATGCCGGCCTCCGCCAGCCTTCGCACATGCTCGTGTGCCTCGGCGATGCGTGCTTCGTCAATGCCGATGCGCACGACGCCGTGGTCCAGGAAGGCCTGCAGGGTGGCCGGCGGCAGGGTGTTGACCGTTTGCGGCGCGATCAGGTTATCCACGTACAGGGTGTCCGGATAGAGGGGGTTCTTCGTCCCTGTGCTGGCCCACAGCGGACGCTGGGGGCGCGCGCCTTGTTGGGCCAGTGCCTTCCAGCGCGGCCCCTGGAAAATCTGCAAGAAGCGTTCATAGACCAGCCGGGCGGCGGAGATGCCGGCCTTGCCGGCCAGCTCGGATTTCCCCAGACGCTCCAGCTCCGCGTCCACCAGGGTGTCGAGCCGGCTGACAAAGAAAGATGCTACGGATGCCGCGCGGTGCAGGTCCTGGCCGGCCCGGGCACGCGCCTCCATGCCGCGCAGGAAAGCCTCGGCCACGGCGGCGTACTGGTCCACGGAGAAGATGAGGGTGACGTTGACGTTCACCCCCTCGCGGATGAGTGCTTCGATGGCCGGCAGGCCCTGCGGCGTGGCCGGCACTTTGATCATCACATTCGGCCGGCTGAGGAGGGTGAAGAGCCGGCGCGCCTCCGCGATGGTGCCGGCGGTATCATGGGCCAGGGTTGGGCTGACCTCCAGGCTCACATAGCCGTCCAGCCCGTCGGTCGCTTGATAGACGGGTAACAGCAGGTCTGCGGCCTGGGCAATGTCTTCCACGAACAGTTCTTCGGCGACGCTCTGGGCAGGTTTGCCGGCATTGAGCCGAGCGCGAATGGCGTCGTCGTAGTCGTTACTGCCGGCGATGGCCTTTTCGAAGATAGTCGGGTTCGAGGTAACGCCGCGCAGGCCCTGCGCGATGAGCGCGGCGAAATCGCCTGATTGGATAAAGGAGCGGCGGATGTAGTCCAGCCAGATGGACTGTCCGAGGTGTGCGAGTTCCTGGAGCTTGCTCATGGTGCTCTCTCCCTGCGAAGGCGTATCACGTGCATAATACCGATGCCGGCGGGAGAATGCAAGTTCATGAGAAACGAGATTGTGAAAATCGGGAGCGGCTGATCACCACCAGGAAGCGGCCGTGGATGGCGCCGACGACTGCGCCGGCGGCCAGCAGTGCCAAGGTCATGACCAGCAGTGATTGCCAAAGCGCCGGCATACGGAAAGCGATATCCACGGCCAGGAATATCAGCGGCATCCCGCAGGCCCAGGCCAGCATATTCGCCGGTATCCACAACCCCGCCCGCCCGGACACCCTGCGCAGGACCAGCCATTGGAACAGCGAGAGCACCGCGCCGGCCGCGATGCCCAGGCCGGTAGCCAGCAGAAGCGTCATCCATTGGGGCGGCTCGGCCGCAGGGGCACCGGTGCTCGTTTCTGCCACCTGCATCAGGGTCGAGGGCAGGTACCCGAGCACATAAGCGATCAGCGCGCCGTACAGCGTCCCCCGCCACCAATCAATAGCTCGGATGTCCTGGAACCAGGGATGCATGGCCCACCACTGCGCCAGCCCCACCACAGTCGCTTCCACCACACCGCTTGCCACAGAGATGAGGAAGGCGAGCAGAATGCCGCCGGCCTGCTGGCCCTCCACCAGCGGCGTCAGCAAGCCGATAAGGGCAAATGTGCCGCCCAGTCCCACCGCTTCGGACAGTGTATTGGCCGCCGTCCAGCGCCCCCACAGCGCTCGTTCTGATGGGTTCATGTGTCAGTGTGCCTCCAACACGCACCATTCCAGTGTGGTTTCCGCCGCCGGCAGGGCATCAATGCCAGCCCCTTCCAGCAGAACCGATGGCGGCGTCGGGCGGGCGACACCCTTCCAGGAGGCCGCCACCTGCACCGACCAGCCGGCCTGCCGGAACTGTGCCAGCGCCGGCTCCCGATAGGCCATCTGCGCCAGCCCAAACTCCTCTATCAGTGCCCCATTGGCCGCGTCATCTTCCGGGAAAAAGAAGGTCAGGGCAACCAGGACTCCGGAGACGACCCGGCGCAGTTCCCGCAGGAGGTCTCCCGGCTCGCGAATGTTCAGCAGGCCCTGGTAGGTGGTCATGGTGTGGACCGCACCGCGGCGGAAGGGTGTGCGTCGGGCGTCGAAAGCCAGGAAGCTGATGCGGTCTCCCAACCCGAAGGAGGAGAAGCGCCGGCGGTCGCGCCGCAGGACGCGCGGGCTGAAGTCGGTGGCGACGATGGGACGGTTCAGCCGGCGCGCCAGGCGCTCCACCAGATGCCCCATGCCAGAAGCCAGGTCCACCACTGGCGCTGTATCTGCGGAAAGGAGCTGGAGGGCAAACTCGATCTGGCGCTCGGAGCATTCCAGGTACTCGCGGGTGTACAGGCCGGCCGTGGCGGCATCGGCGGCCGCCCGTGCTTCTGCGAACTCGCCGCGCTCGTCGAGGATCATGGCACGAAAGAACCGGTCCGCCGGCGCCAGCTCCTCCAGCGGCGTCTCGAGCAGTTTCCGTTCGATATCCGGATGCTCGCGTAGGTAAGCGGAGAGCCGGCTTTCCACCTCCTCCCACAGGTCCTGGCGGGGCAAATCAGGCGTGAGGAATACCCCGATACCCTCCTGGACAGGATAATCCGCGCTGCAGTCCGGGCATTCCGCCCGGCCCGACACGATGTCATTCCCCTGGCGCTCCGTCACCGCCCACACCAGCTCACCGTGACATGCTGGGCAGACCAGCAGTTCCATCAGATAGTCGTGCATATGCCTTCTCCCTTACACACGGAAAGACATCGGCAACACATCAGGGGCCATTATTGGCTCGAGCTTACCAGATGCACCGCACGCTGTCAATAACGCGCGATGACTTGTCGCGCTCCGCCGGCTGTGCTACAATTTTATCTGACTGGCTTTCTCGGCTCAT
Organism: uncultured Anaerolineae bacterium; assembly: GCA_938049385.1. GTDB lineage: Bacteria > Chloroflexota > Anaerolineae > JACIWP01 > JACIWP01 > JACIWP01. The sequence goes on along the minus strand of CALIBQ010000026.1, from coordinate 2,685 downwards.
GTCAACGCTGGAGAATGCATAAGTGCAACGCTACCGCCTATACATTGATGAATCCGGAGATCATACCTATTCAGCTCTTGATGACCCTGCCAAGCGTTATTTGGGATTGACAGGTTGCATTGTAGAAACCGAGGTATACCGCACCAGCTTTCAGCCGGCGCTGGAAGCCCTTAAGCAAAGACATTTTCCCCACAATCCTGACGATCCGATAATCCTGCATCGGAATGATATCATTGACCAGCGAGGCGCCTTCTGGCGATTACGGGATGAAAATGTAAAATGCCAATTCAATGAGGACCTGCTCCGATTTTTGGAGCAACAAGACTATCTCCTGATCACCGTCGTCATTGACAAAAAGGCTCATATCGAACGCTACGGGAGCGCGGCGTTCCACCCCTACCATTACTGTCTGGCAGTATTGCTCGAAAGATACTGCGGCTTTTTGAACCACATTCAGGGCCAGGGCGACGTCATGGCGGAGAGCCGGGGAAGGACCGAAGATCGACAACTGCGAACTGCCTATCAATCCATCTGGCAGAATGGAACGTATTTCCGGGAGCCACAGTTCTTCCAGCGGGTGTTGACCAGCAAGGAGATCAAATTGAAACCCAAGACAGCCAACATCGCCGGCCTGCAGGTTGCTGATCTCCTGGCCCACCCGTGTAAGCAGGAAATTTTGCTGGCCCATGAGAGAATTCCCGATCCTGGGGAGGTCTTTGGAAAGACAATCAGCCGCTGTATCGCATCAAAAAATATAACCGCCGGCTATCGGATGGTCGGGTAAAGGGATATGGACAGGTGTTCCTGGGGTAAAAATGGGAAAAGCCAGGTTCCCCTGGCTCTCCCACGCTGGCCCTGCACGGGCCATCCAGCTCCAGTTTCCTGGATTATTTTTAGTATACTCGAATACCATGACAAAGTCAAGAGTTTTTGAAAAGAGATTTATTTCACTATCTTTAGCCGAATGCGCAAGAACAGCATTGTTGGGGATTCTCATCCTCGCCGGCTTTGCGGTTTTCGCCCTGTTCATGCCGGCCTTCCTGGCGGCGCGCAAGCTTACCCGCCGGCCAGCGCCCGACCCGTCGGCAGACCCCGCCGCGCTCGGCCTGCCCTATGAAGAGGTGGATTTCCAGACCGAGGATGGCCTGACCCTGCGCGGCTGGTTCATCCCCGCGCCGGCGCCGGCACGCGGTACTATCATCTTCTGCCACGGCCACAGCGGCAGTATGGACGGCGACCTGCACTATGTGCCGGCATTCCACCAGCACGGCTATAGCGTGCTGATGTTCGACTTCCGTGCCCACGGCCGCAGTGAAGGAGAGCGCGTTTCGATGGGTTTCCACGAGCGCAAGGACCTGCTTGCCGCCGTTCATTTTCTCGAAGGCCGAGGTATCCGTGAAGTGGGTTTGCTGGGCTTCTCGATGGGCGGCGCTACTGCCATCATCACCGCCCCGCTGTCGCCGGCGGTCAAAGCAGTGGTTGCGGACAGTGCCTTCGCCACGCTGGACACCACCGTCGCCGGCGGACTGCGCGTTAAGGGTATCCCCGAACCGATATCCCGCCTGGTGGGCTGGCTGGCGGTCAAGACAGCGGGTGCCATGCTGGCCTGCCGGCTGGAGGATGCCTATCCCCTCCGCTGGGTGCGCCAGGTGGCGCCGCGCGGCCTGTTCATCATCCACGGCGAGGAGGATATCTACGTGCCGGCGCGGGATGCCCGCCGCCTGTACGAGCTGGCCGGCGAACCCAAGGAACTCTGGATCGTGCCGGGCGCCGGCCATCGCGAGATTGATGCAACGGCTCCGGGGGAATATCTGCCGAGAATCCTCGCCTTTTTCGACCGTTTTTTCCCGCATAGGGAGGGAGATGCCGCATGAAGCGGAGGAATTTGCTCATCCCGACGCTGGCCCTGTTCACAGTGGTCGGGTTGCTCGCCGGCTGTTTGCCGGCACCTTCGGGGGAAGCCCTGACGCTCGAAGGCCCCACGGAGATCGGCCTGAAAGTCGGCGAGCGCTTGCCCGGCACGCCGGTGGAACTGCTCTCCATCACCGACGGCATGGCCAGGTTCCACATCGCCGGCACGCCGGCGGAGAAAAAGGTGGGTGATTCGCTCGACTGGAGCGGGGTCGTGCGGGAGGGCGTGGAGCTGAAGCTGGCACTGCGCATTATCTGGATAGGGGAGGACGAACTGCACACCGCCGGCACCGCCCGCATCCGCATTCAACAACCCAACCCCATCCCCCAAACGATCACCAGGGAGCCGCCTATCCACTACGCCCTACCCACCACCAGCACCGTCAAACGCTATCAGCCCGTGCCCGGCACCACTCTGACCTACCTGGGCAAAGACCCGGATAAGGGTGCCGTGTTTGGTGGGGTCGCCGGCTGTCCCTACCGCAGGGTCGCTGACTCCCTGACCTGGGAGGGGCAACTGCGTGACGGCGTCCTGGCGCGCCACGACCTGCGCGTCATCTTTTTCACGGATAACCAGGTCCAGCTCGGCGGCATGGTCCATGTGTACATTACCCCACAATGACCGGGCCATGACTAGAAGCTATTTCAAAAACATCGAAACTTATGCTATACTAGTAGCATGAGCAGACATGAACTTACAGATGCACAATGGCAAATCATTGAACCACTTATCCCAAAACAGAAACCCGGGAGAGGACGTCCCCGCGCGGACGA
>CALIBQ010000025.1 GCA_938049385.1 uncultured Anaerolineae bacterium | reverse complement strand
TGGAAGTCCTGGATGAGGTCGGCAACCGCCTCGTCGGCCAGCCGGTGGTTGTCTTCTGGCCGGGCGGGCAGGAGGTCTTGCGCACCGAGGATAAGCCGGCGCCGGAATATGCCTGCAACTTCCCCATGTATGCGGTGCTGGGCACCTACTCCGTGCGTGTGGACGGGCTTCCCAGCGAGACGCTGGTAGGGCTGGGCATGGGCACGCCGGAGCTGCCGGCCTGGAAGATTCACACCACCTTCTACATCACCTTCCAGCGTACGGTGCGGTAGCGTAATGGTGATGCCGGCATGAACCGAACGCCGCGATCCCGCAGTCCAGAGTAATGTAATGAAGATACCCCGTCGGAGAGAGCGAGGCCGGCGGGGTATTTTTCCAATGCGAGAAATATATTGACAAAGGAGGAAAAACATGCCGCTCGTCACACCGACCGAAGTCTACAAACAAGCCATGGCACAGCGGTTTGCCATCGGCGCGTTCAACGTCAATAACATGGAGGCGGTGCAGGCGATCGTCGAGGCCGCCCAGGAGGAGCGGGCGCCGGTCTTCATCCAGGTCAGCCAGGGCGCTATCCGCTACGCCGGCCTGGCCTATGCCGCCGGCCTGGTCAAGATTGCCGCCAGCCTGGTGGATGTGCCGGTCATCCTGCACCTGGACCACGGCACCGACTTTGAGCAGAACGTGATGTGCCTGCGCGCCGGCTTCACCTCCCTCATGTACGACGGCTCCAAAAAGCCCTTTGAGGAGAACGTCGCCATCACTAAACGTGTGGTGGAGATCGCGCATATCGTCGGCATCCCGGTTGAGGCGGAGCTGGGCCAAGTCCTCCAAAGCACCGACGGCGTCAGCGAGGAGCAGGTGCGCGCCGCCATGACCGACCCGGACCAGGCCAAACTCTTCATTGAGCTGACCGGTGCGGATTCCTTGGCGGTGGCCATCGGCTCTGTACACGCCATGCGCTCGGCGGAGGCGGAGCTGGACATTGACCGCCTGCGGGCCATTCGCGCCAAGGTCAACGTGCCGCTGGTCCTGCACGGTTCCTCGGGCGTCAAGGAGGATTCCATCCGCGAGGCCATCGAGCACGGCATTTGTAAGATCAACGTGGCCACTTACCTGAACCAGGCCTTTGTCCAGGGCCTGCGGGAGACCATCGAGAAAATGCCCTATGAGCCGGACTACCGCAAGCATCTGCAGGTGGCGCGCGAATATGTGAAGGAGCGCGTGCGCGAGAAAATCCGGCTGTTCGGCTCCAACGGGCGCATTGACTCGACGGGGGGCTTTGTCAGCCCTAGGACAGTGCATCGGGCAGTGGACCTGGGCGCGCTGGAGTAGCGCCGGCGCTCGCACAATCGCTGTCGCTACGTTCGATAACCGTGGCAAAGGGGCTGTGGGGTTTCCTCCAGCCCCTTTTTCCCGCGGTTATTTATACAGAGACTGTACCAACCATCAGATGTGTGACAAAGGAGGAAAGAGATGCGAATCGGTGTACTGACAGGAGGAGGAGATGTGCCTGGCCTGAACGCGGCCATCCGGGCCGTGGCGCGCCGGGCGTACCAGCTGGGCTGGGAAGTTATGGGGGTGCGCAAGGGATGGGCCGGCATGGTCAGCGGCGAGATCGAACCGCTGACCCCCGACCAGGTGTCCGGCATCCTGCACATCGGCGGCACTATCCTCGGCGCATCCCGCACCAACCCGCTCAAGCGGCCGCAGGATATGCAGGCCTGCCTGGATAACTTCGAAAAGTTCGGCCTGGATGCCCTGGTGGCCATCGGCGGGGATGACACCCTCAGCGTGGCCCTGGGCCTGTACGAGCGCGGTGCCAAGGTCGTGGGCATCCCCAAGACCATGGACAACGACGTGGCCGAGACGGAATACTGCATCGGCTTTGACACGGCCGTCAGCACGGTGGTAGACGCGCTGGACAAGCTCCACACGACGGCCAGCGCCCATCACCGGGTTATCGTGGTCGAGGTGATGGGGCGCGATGCCGGCTGGGTGGCCACCATGGGCGGATTGGCCGGCGGCGCTGACCTCATCATGATCCCCGAGGTGCCCATGTCGCTGGAGCAGGCGGCGGAGCATGTGCGCCGGCGGTGGGACCGCGGCAAGCAGTTCAGCATCATCGTCGTCGCCGAAGGGGCGCGTATCCCCGAAATCGTCGCCAAAGAGGAAGATCTTGGGGAACGCGATGACTTTGGCCATGTGCGCCTGGACCGCCGCGGCATCGGTGAGACCGTCGCCCGCGAGATCGAGCGGCGCACCGGCTTTGAGAGCCGTTGTGTGGTGCTGGGCCACCTCCAGCGCGGCGGCTCACCTTCAGTCTTCGACCGGGTGCTGGCGACGCGCTTCGGCGTCGGCGCCGTCGAATTGATCCAGGTGGGCAAGTTCGGCTACATGGTAGCGCTCAAAGCCAACAAGATCGTTCCTGTGCCCTTGCGCGATGCCTTGGCCTACAACCGCACGGTGGACCTGGAGCTGTACCACCTGGCGGAAATTTTCTATTAACCGCATCAGCCTCCCGCAGGCTCATAAGCTTTCGGGAGGCTCTTTTTCGGAGGGCTTGAAGATGCTGACCAGGGAACAGCTTCGCGGGCTGTGGGTTTCGGTGCTCACGGAATGGGACACGCATGGGGAATTCGACGAGCGCACATTCCGCGAGCAGATCGCCATGCTTATTGAGGCCCGGCCGCATGGGTTGTACACCACCGGTTCCACCGGGGAATTTTATGCCCTGGATTGGGGGGAGTGGTGTCGGGTGACCGATGTCTTCCTGAAGGAGGCCGCCGGCAAAATCCCGGTCCAGGTCGGCTGTAACTGGTTCAACACCCGCGACACCATCCGGCGGGTGCAGTATGCCCGGGATCGCGGCGCGGACGCCGTGCAAATCTGTTTCCCCTCCTGGATGCCAATGCGACCAGAGGATTACGATCAATTTTTGATTGACATATACCAGGCCGTGCCCGATATCCCCATCATTCACTACAACATCCACCGGACGAAGAAGCTCTTTCGAGGCAAAGACTACGCCAGAATCCTGCCCCATGTGCCGACGCTGATCGGCTCCAAAGCCGGCATGAGCCTGGATGAGTACATGGAGCTGGTGGTGAACGCGCCGGCCATGCATCATTTTGTCGGGGAGTTGACCTTCCCCTTGGCGCATCTGATGGGCTGTCCAGGAATGTACACCTCCTGGTTCATGATGAACCCGACCTTCTTCCATGATTACTATCGGAAGTGTATCGATGGACGTTATGACGAAGCGGTCCCTATGATGATGCGGATGGCGTTGTGGTTCGATCGGGCGGTGCGTCCCTTGATTGAGAAGGGGTATATGGACCCGGCACTGGACAAGGCCTTCGTGGAAATGGCCGGCTGGCTCCCCGGCAACCGCCTCACACGCAAACCGTACCACCCCGTGTCGGACGAGGATTTCGCTTTTCTGCGCAGAGTCACCGCCGAACTTATGCCCGAGTTTCTAGAATATCGTCCGTGAAAGGGGCTGGAAAGGGAGCCGCCGCCCGATTAGGCAACTGTCAGCCTATCCCTTCCGATCCGACTGCAGGCCGAGCTGATAGACCTCGCGGCGGGGCCAGCCGGCCAGGCCGGCGACCCGCCGCGAGGCTTCCTTTAACGGGATGCCTTCTGCCAGGAGTCGCGCCAGCTCCTGCCGGACTTGTTCCTCGCTCCAGCGGCCGGCCGCAGTGGATTCCTCGCCGACGCCGGCGATCACCAGCGTGAATTCGCCGCGCGGCTCCCGCGTCCGAAAGTGCTCCAGCGCCTGGTCCAGCGTGCCGCGCCATATCTCCTCATGCACCTTGGTCAGCTCGCGTGCGATCCCGATACGCCGGTCCCCCAGTATCTCCAGAGCATCCTTCAGCGTCTCTAATAATCGGTGAGGGGCCTCGAAGAACACCAGGGTATAGGGCAGTGGGGCGGCTTCTGTCAGAGCCTTGCGGCGCGCCGAGGCCCGTGCCGGCAGAAACCCCAGGAACAGGAAGCGGTCTGCCGGCAGACCCGAGGCGGCCAGCGCGGTGATGACTGCCGAAGGGCCGGGGATGGGCACGACCGGGAAGCCGGCGGCGATGGCTTCCTGCACCAGGCGGTAGCCCGGGTCAGAGATGCCCGGCATGCCGGCCTCGGAGACGACCGCCACATCCCCTTCCGCTAATGCCCGCAGAAGCTCCGTCAGGCGGGCCGGCGGGCTGTGCTCGTGGAAGCTCACCACGGGTGTGGATATCTCGTAGCGTGCCAGGAGCTTGCGCGTGGTGCGGGTGTCCTCTGCGGCGATGAGGGATGCCTCTTTCAGCACCCGCAGGGCGCGCAGGGTGATATCCTCGAGATTGCCGATCGGAGTGGCGACCAGGTACAGCGTTCCCATGCCATACCTCAATAATGGGGTGTAGTTGAAACTGCACCAACGACTGCGAAGTCGGCCGGCGCCGACTGGTATAGCCCACGCAGGCGGGCTTCGCAACTGTAGTCGCGACTTCCAGTCGCCCAGAATGTTATAATATTGAATTAAGGAAAAGCCCTGTTCTCTCTGCATTGATGATAGACAGCCGGCGGTGATTGAGATATAATATGTAGTAGCAAGGCCAGTAGCCAAAGAGGTGCTTCGTATCATCCATGCATACGTCATGTTCCGCGTGAAAGTGGGCGATCCCGATGGAATCTGAGGGCAGAATGGGAGCACGCGAACATATCCTTGTCGTGGATGACGACAAAGCACTGCTCCAGGTGCTGGAACTGACCCTCTCGGAACATGGGTACGAGGTGTCATGCGCTACCAGCGGACTGCAGGCCCTGCGCCTCATCTTCCAGCGCCCGCCGGACCTGGTGATCCTCGATATCAGCATCCCTGAGATCAACGGCTGGGATGTCTGCCAGCGCATTCGCGAGATGAGCGACATCCCCATCCTCATCCTGACGGCCTACTGCGAGCAGGAGAACCGCATCAAGGGGCTGACGTTGGGAGCGGATGACTATGTGGTCAAACCCTTTGATATCCCCGAACTGCTGTTGCGGATACGCGCCATCCTGCGGCGTGCTCGGCCGGCCCTTCCGCCGGCGCCGTCCCCCACCCACCGCTACGACGACGGTCATCTGCTGATTGACCTGGATGCGCACCTGGTGCAGTACGATGGCCGGCCCATTCATCTGACGCCACATGAGTTTGACCTGCTGGCGTGCATGGTGCGCCATGTGGGGAAAACACTGCCCCCGGATTTCCTGCTCTCGCAGGTCTGGGGGTTGGATATGCCCGGCAAGGCCAGCCAGTATATCAAGACGTACATCCGCTATCTGCGCAGGAAGATCGAGCCAGACCCGGAGCACCCGCGCTATATCCTGACGGAGCGCGGCCTGGGCTACCGCCTGGCGCGCGCCCCCGGGCATCCGCCGGCCTGATGCCCTCGTTCAGCGGCCGCGCTTCTTTGCCGGCATCATCTGACTGTGATAGGAAGTGCCGGATAAAATCCCCTCCAGGTTGGTAAAGCGCTCGTGAATCTGGATGCCGCCGGCGCCGATGCTGAAGCGGTAGATGCCGCGGTCATGGTTCACGCCCCGCATCTTGAGGATGGTCAGCGCCCTCTGCATGGCGCTCTCCACTTCCACGTAGCGCAGGAGGATGATGCCGTCCACTACGTAGCCCAGCCGGCCCTCTTCCTCCAGCGTCATGCCCTGCATGCGGTCCTCCACCGTCAGGAACGAGGTGATCCCCTCGCGCTTCAACCCGTTCACCAGATGATGGTACACCTCGCGCAAGCGCACCGGGTCCGTGGTTACCCGTTTGAACAGGGAGACGCTGTCTATCACCGCCCGCCGCACGTTCCAGTCCTGGATGAACTCGGCGATGAGGCTTTCGGGGGCCTGCAGGCCGGCCAGGAATATCTCCGGCGAGGTGAAGACCACCCGCACACGCCGCTGGCGCTCCAGCTCCTTGAAATCCCAACCCATCGCCTGAGCATCGCGGTACAGGGAGACCGGAAACTCCTCAAAGGTAACGAAAAGACCCGGTTCATGGTAGCGTATGGCCCCTTCGTACAGGAACTGCAGGCCGAAGGTCGTTTTGCCAACCCCAGGTGCTCCTTGGATCAGCACGCTGGAGCCGGCCGGCACGCCGCCGTCCAGCATGGCATCCAAACGGTCAATGCCTGTTTTCACACGCTCGGCGGATTTGGACACACAGACCTCCTTTGGGGCGGGTGAAAACTACTGCTCATTGGGGCGTTTTGATTTTGATACGGGATTCCAGCTCGTCGGCAATGCGCTCCGCCTCCTGCACCAGGCCGGGGTCCATATTGAAGATGGCCTTGCCCTGCAAATCGGCCTCGACAGCCAGCGGGCTGAGGGGCAGGAACCCCAGCGCCGGCAGTTCCGGCAGGTTGGCCAAGATGAACTGGCGGTCCCGCTCGTCCCGAATCTTGTTCCCCACCACATACACGCGTCGGACGCCGATGTCCTGTGCCAGCCGGGCCACCGTCTGCGCGGTCTGGATACTGCGTAGGCCCGGTTCCACCACGACGATAAAGGCGTCCACCGCGCCGGCGGTGGCGCGGCCAAGATGCTCGATGCCGGCTTCCATATCCATGATGAGCACTTCCTGCTCGTGCAGTAGCAAATGCGTGACCAGGGATTTGAGCAGGACGCTCTCCGGGCAGACACAGCCAGACCCACCCTTGTCCACCGACCCCATCACCAGCAGGCGAATGCCGCGCTCCTCCACGGAGTAGCGCTCCGGGATATCGTCCACGCGCGGGTTGAGCTTGAACATAGCGCCGTAGGTGCCGGGCTTGGCACCGGTGCGCTCCTCGATCAGGTCTTCCAGCTCGGCGATGGGCTTCAGCCGCGCCAGAGTCTCCGGGGAGAATCCCAGCGCGGAGGCCAGGTTGGCGTCGGGGTCTGCGTCAATGGCGATGACGCGCCGGCCGCGCCGCGTGTACACGTACGCCAGCAGGCCGGCCAGCGTGGTCTTGCCCACCCCACCCTTTCCGCTGATTGCGATCTTCATCCCATCCAGGCTCCTTCGAGAGAGATTGATGTCCCCGGCGTCACACGCCGGCGGCGTCATTATACCCGAAGTTGCCGCATCAAGCGAACCGTCCAGCACAAGGGTGCTGAGGAAATCTGCACTGCAATATGGGCGGTGGCTTGGCGGCTGATTAAACTCCAAATTTTACTTCGACAACAAGCCTGTTGTCTTAAGCGCTCATCAAGGCTGGCCAGCGCCACCGCTTCTCATTCGCATTGGCCTACGAGCCATAGGTCGCAGGTTCGCCGGCGGCTGGAAGCCACCGGCTTATGAAGCGAAGCCCCTGCAGGGCTTGGCATGTGAGCCTGACGCTTCATCGCCAGGCGAGGTGCATCACCAGCGGCAGGCTCACAGGATATATCTGCGGGCTGTAATGCACCACCACTTTGCTCACCCAGGCCTGCGGCATGCGCTGGGGTTGAGAGAAATCAGAGCCTGGGAACTTCCAGAAGCCGCCGCAGTCCTCGATCCAGAAACGGTATTGGAAGTAGCGGGCAGCCGGATAGAGACCGCCGGCGCCGTCCACGATCTCGTCCGGCGCGGTGTAGACCCACATGCCCTCATTGGGGTCCCAGACCGGCCCGCTCCAATCGCTCCACGAGGCATCCGGCCAAGGGGTGTTGCCGACGCGGGTCTGGAAGAAGATTTTGGTGCCGGCTGGCGTCACGCCCCACCACTCCAGCCGGTTCCAGCGCGTGTCATCGTTGGCCTCGAACACGCGCGATACGTAGATGCCGGGGCTGGGCGGCGCGCCGGGCCGTGCGAAGAAGATGTTGCGCTCCAGCGCATAGCCGGCCAGCGGGTCGGCGCGCCGGTCGTCGTCCCAGACCACATAGGGCAGGTTGGCGCTGTCATGATAGGTACCGGCCGGCCGGTACTGCCGTACGGAGGCCGGCGCGTACTGCAGATAGCGATCGCCCTGGAGATAGCGCAGGAGCTTAGCGTTATCATTGACAATGATGTTCTCGTCAATGATATATTCCGGGCTGGTCCACTCCTCCCGATAGGGGCGGGCGACATAGATATCCGCGTTCCAGGCGTCGTAGTTGCGCCAGTCGGACCACATGAGATAGACGATGTCGGTGTCGGGCGGGCCGGGGCTGAAAGCCGGGTAGGCCTGGCGGGCGCCGGCATAGTGCCACACCTGTTTGCGCCGCTCACCGGGCAGGGTGGGGTCCGGTGCCGGCTCGCAGGGGAGCGCGTCCCCCTGGCCGTAAGGCGGCTGGAAACAGCTTTCCGGGATGGCCGGCACCGCGTCGTTTGCCGGCACATTGCCGTAGATGGTGTAATTCGTGCCGAACGGGCTTTCGATCAGGGGCGGGAACGGCTCCGAAGGCGGACAGCCGTAGTCCGGCTCGGCCGCGATGCGCTCCAGGTAAAAGTAGGGGCCAAAGGTCCAGGCGTAGTAGATATCGGGGTCATCCATGCCACTGCGGTAGTCCTGCCAGGCGAAATGGACGGCTTGCCCTTTGTAGATGCCGTGGAACGTGACCTCTGTAGTCTCGGGCGGTGGAGAAGCGCAGATCGAACTGCCGGGCGTGAAGACCTCGGTGAGGGTGATCTCCAGGCGCGGATGCGAATGGATGATGGTGGGGTCCCGCTGGGGGAGCAGGGTTTCGTCGTCGTTGATGCGGCGGTCCACATCAAAGGAGTAATCGTCGCAGGGCGGGGTGCAGGTGCGCCCCCAGGTGAAGTAGATGTCGCCACTGTCGCCGGCGGCGATGCTGCGCGAGTCCTCCCACACGATGTAGACGCGGCCGGCCACCACGGTGACCGCCGGCGAGCGTTGGGACTGCGCGGTGGAGGCGGGAAAATCGGTGACGAAGATGTTGCGGGTCCAGGTCTCCCCGCCGTCACCAGAGACGGCCATGTAAATGTCGTCGTTGCCGTGCCGGCGGTCCTGCCACACGAGATAGATATTGCCCAGATCGTCCACCGCCATGGAGGGGCTCATTTGGTCGGCGGTGCCGGCATCGTCATTGACAGGGTTCGAGGCCGGCTCTGTCCAGGTCAGCCCGCTGTCCGTGGAACGCGCGAACCAGATGTCGTAATGCCCGCGGCGGTTATCCTGCCAGGCGATGTAGATGGCATCGTGCACCGGGTCGTAGACCATCGCTGGCGCGCGCTGATTGACGTTTTGCCCCAGCGGGTCCTGATTGACGCGCACCTCCGGCCCCCAGGTAGTACCGCCGTCGGTAGAGCGGGCAAAATATATATCGCGGTTGCTGATTTCCCCGTTGCGGCCGTCCTCCCAGGCCACGTACAGGTGGCCGGCGGCATTGCGCGCCATCACCGGCCCGATCTGACTGACCGGCTCTGTATATGAGCTGACGCCGAAGTCCGGGTTGTACAGATGGGGGCCGGCCAGCGGCTCGGAAATGGGGAGCGTCAGCGGCGCGGTGATAGGCTCTTCGTACAGCCCGGACAGCGTCACCAGGCCGAGCGGATGGGAGAGGTCCATGTTGGAGAAGCCGGCCTGGAAATCCTCATGCCGCGTGTCGATGAAAACCGCCGAAGAGCGCACGGGGACGAAGAGCGGCCCAAATACGTTGTTCTCCTCGTCCAACTCCACCACATCGCCGTCGGTGTCCACCTGGGCATAGAGCACGTAGCTGCGGGTACGGGTGAAGACGAAGGAGAAGGTGATAGGTACTTCGGCGCCCTGCTTCAGGAGATAGCCCTGCACGCCCTGGGAGAGGGTGCCGGGCTGGCCAGGCCGACCGCTTTCCGGCGGGGCCGGTGGGTCAATGTACAGGTCCACGTAAAAGTTATTGGTGGACGCCACGTCGGCCTGACCCTGATTGCGGATGACGACCCGCACGGTGGTGGTCATGTCAATGCGCGCCGGCTCGCCCAGGGTGATGCTGACGATGGTCAAATCGGGCAGGCGTGTCGGGACAGCCGCCGGCTCCCCCAGGACATCCTCCGGGCTGGGCGTCCCCGGGGTGGGTGTGGGGCGGATGGGCGGTGCCGCCTGGATGGCGAGGCCGAATGCAAGGATGATGATGACGAACAGCAGGGCGGCGGTAGCGCATAGAGCGAGTCGTTTCCCCATGATCATTCTCTCCTTCGGACAGCCCATTCCCGCCCTGGTCGGTGCTGTGAGCCGGCACACAATGTTATTCCTCCTGGCTCATACGGCGTGCTGGCGGATATAGCGGATACCCAGAAGCCCTGTGATGAGCAGTAAGGCGCCGGCGATGATTAGGATGATGGGGCCGATGCCGGTGTCCACAAAGGATGGCGCCGGCGTGGGCGGAGGCAGGGTAGGCACGGACGCCGGCCCCATGGCCGCTTCAGGCGCGGTGGTCGCCGGCAGTGGCGATGGCGTGAAGGTGGGCGTGAACGTCGCCGTCGGCGGGACAGGAGTCCATGTGGCGGTAGGTGCCGGCGTGAAGGTGGACGTGGGCTGCGGCGTGAAGGTCTGGGTCGCCGTGGCAGTGGGCGGCGGTGTGAACGTGAACGTCGCCGTCGTCCAGGGGATGGGCGTCGGCGTGGATGGGGGTCGGATGATGGGCGCCGGCGGCGTATAAGGCGCGGCGGTTGGCGTCAGGTGGATGGGCGTCGCCTTGCGCAGGGTAGGCTGCGGCGTGGGTGACAGGGTTGGGGACGGCGTGGCGCTGGGCGGCGGCGTGTTGGTGGGCGGCAGGGTGCTGGTGGGCCGCGGGGTCGCCGTGGCCGTTGCGGTGGGGGTGGGCGTGCGCGTGGGTGTGGCGATGGGCAGGTAGACGAGGAAGACGAATTCGACCCCCACATCCGGGTCGTCTACCAGGGCGGCGCGCAGGAGATGCTCGCCGGCGGTTGTGTTCGGCACGCGGAATTCGGTCACGAAGGTGCCGTCGGAAGCAACCGTCACCTCATGCACCAATACGGTACCGTCCCACAGCAGGTCTACCCGGGCGCCGGCATCGAAGCCGTAGCCCCGCACCTGGACCAGGGTGCCGGGCATGCCGCTGGAGGGGGAGACTTCCAGGAAAAAGGCCGGCGTGGGGGTGGGACGCGGGGTGGGCTCCTCGGCGGCGGCCAGGCGCGCCAGGGCGAAAACCAACAGCAGGGCGAGGGTCAGCATGAGGGCTGTGCGCCGCAGGCTGATGGAATATGGGACATGCGTTTTACGGGTATGTCCGCTCATGGGTTCCCATCCTCGGCCGGCATCAGTAGCGCCGGCGCCAGTCCATTTTCACTTCCTGGATGCCGTTGATACATCCCCCACCCATGTCTACACCCAAGGGTTCCGATGCCGGCCCGTTGTTGGCCCAGACCTGGAGCCACCAGCGGCCTTTCGCCTTGTCATAGGGGATGGGCGCCTGGTAAATGCCGTTGATATCCGAGGCGCTGGAGAGCGTCCACCAACCCTCTTCGTTCCAGACCTTCACCTGCACGCCGCTCAAGGGCAGGTCGTTGGCGCCCCAGATGATGCCGTGGAAGCCGGCCCACTGGCAGTTGGGGCCGACCAACAACTGCACGAATTCGAACGGCGGGGGTGGAGTGGGCGTCGGCGGGGGCGGCGGACGCCGCGTGGCCGGCGGCAGAGACGTGCTGGTCGGCGGCGGTGTGTGGGTGGCGGTAGGGGTGGCCGTCGCCGTCGGGGTGCCGGTGGGCGTCGGCGTCTTGGTCATGGTCGGCGTATTGGTCAGTGTAGGGGTCCAAGTAGGTGGGAAGGTGGGTGTGGCTGTTTCGGCCGGCAGGGCGGCGATGCCCGCTGACTGTTGGCCGGCGGTTGTCTGGCCCGGCCGCGGCGGCGGGAACGGGTTCAGGAAGATATACGGGTTGACACCGATGGCGACATATACCATGGCTGTCAGCACGGTCAGAAGCAGGATGATGATCGTGATGACTTCCAGCGTCCGATCACTCATGCGGTCGAAAGGGTTGTTCATGCCCGCTTCTCCTGGCCTGGGCTTGCCCAATTCCAGATGGTACCGCCTGCCGGCCGGAAAATTTGCCTGGCGATCCACGTCGCGGCTGGGTTTGCAAAGCCTGCCTGCGCAGGTCTCTTCCAGTCGGCACAGCCTGCCGTTTTAACTGCTTGGCAGTGCACCAACATGCAGGGTAGAACCACTATCTCAGCCTTTTCGCCATCCTAACATAGTATATCATAATTAAGCGGTGAATGTCCAGATGAATTGGCGATATCTTATAGTACTATATGTTCAGATTGTTATTCTGTCAGGAAGCGCTCGATCTGGGCCTTGGAGCGCAGTTCCTCGATCCATTTCTGGAAATAGGCCTGGGTGAGGCCCTGGCGCATCTCTGCCGGCACCTCTCGTTCGGAGGCCGCTTCCACCACCTGCACGAGGTAATAGCCGTACGGCGAGGCGATGGGGCCGGCGATCTGGCCGGCGGATAGGCCTTTCACCGCTTCCTCGACCGCCGGCAGGAGCACCCCCTGCCCCAGCGGGATAAACCCCAGGTCTCCGCCCTGGCCGCGGGTGCTTTCGTCTAGGGAATGGGTGCGCGCTAATTCGGCGAAATCCGCGCCGGCCTCCAACTGCTGGCGCAGAGCCTGAGCATCCGCTTCCGCCGCCACCAGAATCTGGCGCACGTGCACCTGCGGCAGGGTCTGGGGCAGGCTGTTGGCCAGCCGGCGCACCATTTCCTCGGTGAGGATGGTGGAGCGGGTCATGACCTGGTATTCCTCAAGGGTCATGCCGTTCTGGCTGAGCCAGGCGCGGAAGGCTTCCTCACTGCCCACTGCGGCGATATCGTTCTGGATGCGCTGTTGCACCACCTCATCGGTGACCGTCACGCCGGCCTCCTGCGCCGCCTGAGCGATAAGCAGTTCATCAATCATCGCTTCCAGCACCTGCCGGCGGATCTGCTGGTCCAGCTCCTTGCCCGCTTCGCCGGAGAAATCGTATCCCTGGCCGATCATGGCGGCCTCAAAGCGGGCGACCTGCCGTTCGAACTCCTGCCGGCCGATGGCCTGCCCGTTGACCCGGGCGACGATGTCCGCAGGAGGGGCAGCGGCCGAGGCGCTGGAGGCCGGTTCCTGGGTGACAAGCTGGACCTCGGCCGGTGATGGTTCGGCCGGCGGGTTCGCCGTGCTGGCGGAGCATCCGGCCAGGAGGCCGGCCAGCAGCGCGAACAACAGTAATCCTGCAATCCCGCACCGATTCATGGATGAAGTGTCTCCTGCATGGCAGATTGAGGGCGGCACAGGAGCCGTCCTGGCTGAAATTATACATAAAAGATAAGGGGCGGGCAATAGATTCGCGCGAAGCGGCGGTGTGTTCCGGGGATAATTTACGTTAAAGTTGTGTGGGAGCGGGTCAATAGGTGTAGGCACTGCCGCCGATGAACTCGCGGATGAGGGAGGTCGGGGGGATGACCGATTCGTCCACCGCCGGCGGCACAGCATGCAGGAGCCGGCAAACTCGCTCCGCCCGCAGGAAGGCGTCCTGCTTGAGCGGGTCATTGCGATAGCGCTCCAGCCACTCCGGGCAGTAGCCGATCAGGCGCGGCCGCATGACTGCCACCTCATAGGCCAAGGCGCTGTTGATGATGCAGTCGGCGCGATGGATGTAAGGGATGATGTTGCGCAGTTCGCTGTTGCGCACGTAGTGCCAGTGCTCCAGGGTCTGGGTCGGGTTGTAGGAGCGGAAGGCGGCATCGCGCACCATACGGCGCATGAGGCGTACATCGGACCAGCGGATGAACTGGCCGTTGGGGCCTTTCATTTGAAGCAGGGCCTCGACGTACAGGCGCATCATCTGTTCCTGGGGGATGCCCTTCGTCATGTCGGGGTACAGGCCGTGCAGGCTGTCGATAAGCAGTATCTGGCCGGCCTCCAGCCGGAGCGGCGTGACCGCGTCATAGCGCTTGCCCGTGCGGAAGTCGTAATAGGGCATGCGGATTTCCTCGCCGGCCAACAGCCGGCGCAGATGATCATTGACCAGCTCCAGGTCCAGCGCCTGCGGTGTCTCGAAATCATAGTCCCCGAACTCATCCTTGGGGTGCAGTTCCCAGTCGAAGAAGTAATTGTCTACGTGGAAAGGCACCAGGTTCAGGCCCTCTTTGGACAGGCACTCTTTCAGCTTGATGGTGGTGGTGGTTTTGCCAGAGGAGGAGGGGCCGGCGATGATGACGATGCGAATTTGATCCCTGCGCGGCAGGATGTGCTGGACAGCGAAGTCCAGCTCCGCCTGGTAGAATTCCTCGCATTCGCGCACGATTTCGGCGAACTCGCCGCGCTGGATGCGCTCGTTGAGCAGGGCCAGGGAATGAAGCTCATGGTCCAGTGCCCAGACGAGGGCCTCCCAGAGCTTGCGGTAGGGGATATTGTTGGGATCGCGTTCCAGGCCGGCGGCCTCCAGGGCGCGCTGGCGGGCGCGTTCGGCGCGGTATAAAATATAGGCCTTGGCAGTGCGGGCGTGGCCGTTCTCGATCAGCACCTTTTCCACAATGTCCTGGATTTCCTCGACGGTGGGGATGCGGCCCGGGGGGAAGGTCTGCTCCAGAATGGCCACCACTTGGTCGCTGAGGCGTTCCGCGATGGAGCGGTCGCGGCCGCCGACGGCCACGGCGGCGCGGTAGATGGCGTTGGTGATGCGGTCCTTATTGAATGGGACCACTGCGCCGCTACGCTTCATGACGTGGGTGATTTTGGAGGACATGGCCCGTGCTCCAGCCTCCTGGACCTGTGCCGGCGTGCGAGAAACAAAAGGCGGGAGTGGATGGGAGTCGAACCCACCAGGGCCGCCTCAGCAGCGCCCCTCAGACGGTTTTGAAGACCGCGGAGCCCACCGGGACTCAACCACCCCCACGTATAATGATACCCGGAAGGGGCCTGCGCGTCAAATGGCACATAACATTGTCAGTGCCGGCATTCCGTGCTATAATGGGCCGGCGTTCGAGCAAAAGGACAGCCAGGCCGCGCATCCATGGAGGTTCGTCCATGGCTATCCCATTTATCCAGCACAACCGCACAGTTCTGAAGGTGCCTATCTACGCTCCCCAGCAGACCGTATGGGAACTATTGGCCACCCCCCAGGGCATCCCGCGCTGGTTCGCCCTGGCCTGCGAGGGAGAGATCGGAGAGGATGCCGAATTCCGCCTGATATGGAGCCCAAACCCGCGCCCCGAAGATATCTCTCTGCACAAGGTAACCGCCTTTGACCCTCCCAGGCGCTTCGGCTTCACCTGGCCGGCGGTACAGCTCACCTTCGAACTGGCCCGCCAGAATACCGTCACCCTCTTGAAACTGCAGTGCACCTATGTGGGTGACTCCACCGCGGTGGCCGAACTGCAAATTGAGGAACTGGTCGGCTGGACCATGCACCTGCTGACGCTGAAGTCCATCGCCGAGGGGGGTATTGACCTGCGCACACCGGGCCGGACATTCTCCTGGGACAAGGGGTTTATCACGGGTATGTGATCGGCCGAGATAGGTTGCCCCTTATTTTCCGCCCTGCTGAATCATGACAGCTCCTGACGCCCATTCATCCTTGCAACGGAGGTGAGCATACGATGCGTGTGCTGGTTGTCGGAGGCGCCGGCTATATTGGCAGTGCGACCGCGCAGTGCCTGCTGGATGCCGGCCATGAGGTGGTAGTTTTCGACTCGCTCGTAAAGGGCCACCGCGCCGCAGTGCCGGCCGGGGCAGAGTTCGTGCAGGGAGACCTGGCGCATCGCGAGCAAATAGAGGATGTCCTACGGCGCTTTCAGATAGAAGCAGTAATGGACTTCGCCGCCTTCATCGAGGCCGGCGAGTCTATGAAAGAGCCGGGACGCTATTTCCGCAACAATGTCTGTGGGACGCTGAACCTGCTGGAGGCCTGTGTGAGTGCCGGCGTCCAGCGCTTGGTCTTCTCCTCGACCGCCGCCGTCTACGGCATTGCGGAGGAAATTCCCATCACCGAGGATGCCCCTCTGCACCCGGTGAATGTGTATGGGGAGTCCAAGCTTATGGTGGAGCGCATGCTGGAATGGTACGGGCGCCTCCACGGCCTGCGCTACGCCGCCCTGCGCTATTTCAACGCCGCCGGCGGCCGGCCGGAACGGGGCGAGGACCACCATCCCGAGACACACCTCATCCCGCTGACCCTCCAGGTGGCGCTCGGCCAGCGCCCGCACATCGCCATCTTCGGCACCGATTACCCCACACCCGATGGCACCTGTGTGCGGGATTACATCCACGTGGATGACCTGGCTTCCGCCCATGTGCTGGCCCTGCAGGCGCTCGACCAGCACGAACGGCTTATCTACAACCTGGGGAACGGGCGGGGGTTCTCCGTGCGTGAGGTAATCGAGGTCTGCCGCAAGGTGACCGGCCATCCCATCCCAGCGGTGGAAGCACCGCGCCGGCCAGGTGATCCGCCGGTGCTGATCGCCAGCTCGGCCAAGATTCAGCGCGAACTGGGATGGCGACCGCGCTGGACCTCACTGGAAGATATCGTCGCCAGCGCCTGGGAGTGGCACCGCCGGCATCCCCAGGGCTACGGCGACCGCTGAAGGCTTACTGCGCCAGGGAAAACCGGGGCAGGAACAGGATATCCGTTCCTGCCCTGTCGGCCTCAAGCCGCGGTAGGCTCAAGGTTCCTCTCGTTCGATGACCACATGATGCCGCAGAAGGTCAATGCTGGCGATGCGGCCCTCGATCCGCTTCTCCTCGCCGAACAGGTTCACCAGCACCAGCACTTCGGCGTGAGCGTCATTGCCGGCCTCACGAAAGATTCGCGCCACATCCTCCATCACCAGGTTCTCATCTTTTGGCGCATCCAGAAAGACTTTCGCCTGACACATACGGGCACACGGCCTCCTTGGTTTGGTCCCCCTTGTGTGGGATACGCCGAAAAGTATACATCGGAGGGGACGGGTGTCAAACGGCCAGAATGAGGGTGTTGAAAAAGTCCAAACATGCAATCTGTGGAAAAGCGGCCTGGTGGCTGAAGCCACGGTAGCAACTGGAAGCCTGCGCAGGCTTTGCGGAGTCGGCTTGCGCCGACTCCGCAAACACAGCCGCAGTTTCAACTGCCAGGCTTTTTCAACACCCTCCAGGATATTCCATTTGCCCCTCCGCCGGCCCAAATTTGGCTCCCAAGCGACCTCGTGATAGATTGCATGTGCGGCAAACGGAGAGAGGCGCATGAATCGGCGAACAGCGTTATATCCGTTGACCTTTCAGCCCGAATATCGCCATTATCTGTGGGGCGGACGCGGTCTGGAACGATTGGGCCGCAGTCTGCCGCCGGCTGTGCCCGTGGCGGAGAGCTGGGAAATCAGCGGCCATCCCGATTCCCCCACGCGTGTGGACGCCGGCCCCCTGGAAGGCCTGCCCCTCACTGCAATCATGCAGGCGTACGGCGAGGAACTGGTCGGCCGGCGTTGTGAGGATGCCCTGGCCCGAGGGCGCTTTCCCCTGCTCATCAAGCTCCTGGATGCCGCTGACCGGCTCAGCGTGCAGGTGCACCCTCCCGACGGCTATGCCGCCCAGCACGAGGCCGGCGAATGGGGCAAGACCGAAATGTGGTACTTCCTGCACGCGGAACCAGATGCCCACATCATCTACGGCCTCCAGCCCGGGGTGGATCGGGAGCGGTTCCGCCGCGCTCTCGCCGAAGGCCGGCTGGAGGAATGCCTGCACTTTCTGCCGGTGCGGACGGGAGATGCGGTGTTGGTGCCGGCCGGCGCCGTGCATGCCCTGCTGGGCGGCGTGCTGGTGGTGGAGATACAGCAGACCTCCGACCTCACCTACCGCGTCTACGATTGGGACCGTCTGGGGCCGGACGGCCGGCCGCGCCCGCTGCACATCGAAAAGGCGCTGGAGGTGGTGGATTTCGGCTTCGTGAGGCCGGGGCCGGCACAGCCAGCGCCTCTGCCGGCCCCGCCGGGGGCGCGCGGGGAACTGCTGGGACAGTCCGCCTATTTCGCGACCGAGCGTTGGGAGCTGGACGCCGGCGCGAGGCGGCAGGGCGTATGCAGTGGTGAAACGTTTGAAATCTGGGGCATCCTGCACGGGAGCGCCGCGCTGGAATGGGCCGGCGGACGGTTGGAGTTTGCCGGCGTGCGGTTTGTCCTCCTGCCGGCGTGCCTGGGCACATACTGCTGGACAGCCTCCAGCCCCTCGGCCTTCCTGCGGACCTATGTGCCAGCGCCAGCGCTTGCCTGATGCGCCGGCGTGTATTATGATGAGGCCATCTGGCAATGACCGGGATGATACCGATGGCCCAGCGAGGACAGGTCCGCCTGCGCGTTCGGCAGGAAATCCTCCAGCTCCCTCATTTTACGGTGGCGGAGCTGGTCCAGCGCACCGGCCTGCGCGAACCCAGCGTCCGCACGGAGATCACGCGCCTCAAACGCCTCGGATGGATTGAAGCCGAGCCGGAGGAGGGCCGGCCGGCACGCCGAGGTGCCCCTACCCTTCGCTACCGCTTGGTGCCGGGTGCCCGCGCCTGGCTGGCACAGAGCCTGGCGCCTTTCACCCACCTGGCCGGCCTTTCTTCTCCCCTCGACCCGGCGCTGGTGGCGCCCCGCGTGCGCATTATTAGCTTGGGCGGGACAGGCTCACGCGTCCTGACGCAGGTGCGCCGGCGCTTCGCCCTACCGGCGGAGCTGATCGCCGCCGGCACCAATGTCCACGAGGTGCTGACCGCCGAAGCCGACCATCATCTGGTGCTGGGCACCGAATGGACGGAGGGCTATGGCTTGGGGGGCGATGTGTTGTTGGGCCGACGCATCGCCGCCTCTTGCCACGAGATCCTTGCCGGCGCGGTGGCCGGCGCGGATATGCTCATCCTGCTGGCCGGCCTGGGCGGAGGGACAGGCACCGCGCTGGCTCCTTACCTGGCTGGCCTGGCGCGGGAAGCCGGCGCCCTGACCATCGGGATCGTGACCCTGCCCTTCCGCTTCGAGGGACAGCGCCGGCGCCTGCTGGCGGAAGAAGGATTGGCCGGCCTCCAGCAAACAGCGCACTGTGTGCTGGCGCTCCCGAATGACATGCTCCTGGGGGAAAGCGTGTCCCTCACCGCCGCAGAGAGCCTGCGCCGTATGGAGGAGCGCATGGCGCGGCTGGCGGCCGGCCTGGCGGCCTCGGTGCTCGGATACGGAGTATTCCCCCTGGACCTGGCCGGCCTGCGCGCCATCCTGGACGCGGCCAGCGCGTCCGAACTGCTCTTCGCCGAAAGCGCCGGCGCCCAGCGGGCGCAGGAGGTTTGCGCGCGACTGCGGGACATCGGGGAGCGGCGCGGCCTGCGCCGGCGGTTCTCTCGAGCGCTCTGCCTGTTGGAGGGGCCGGTGGACCTGACGCTGGCAGAGGTACAGCAGGTGACCTCCGTGATGGAGGGTTTGCTGGCGCCGGCGGCCTCCTTTGCCATCGGCGCCTGGACATCCGCTGAATTGGAAGCGCCGCTGTGGGCGGCATTCGTGGGGATAGCGGAGGCGCCGGCGCCGCGCACAGCGGAGGATGCTTTCACCATTCCGTCTTTCCTGACCGGGGATGCGCTGGAACCTTGAAACGATATGCCAGCAGTGCTTTTTCGATACCTTCATCACCAGTGGGTGTTGAAAAAGGTCAAGATTATCATTCGATTTGCGGGTATTGGCGCATTGCCTGACAGTTGAAACTGCGGGCCTGCGCCGACTCCGCGAAGCCTACGCAGGCTTCGCAATTGTTGCTGTGACTTCCGCCGCCAGGCCGCTCTTTCACCAGATTGTATGTTTGGACTCTTTCGATACCCTTATCACCATTTCTTTGACCCAGCAGTGCAGATGTGTTATAAACATGGGGTGTCGAGAAGCCGGATGGCCTTGTGCATACCCGTGTCAATGGTTCGCTGAGGGGGCTGGGATATGATCATCTCCACATTCGCGCAAATGGTTGAGCAGGCGCAAAAGGGCGGTCCGGTGCGCGCGGCGGTGGCGGCGGCGGCCCATAAGGAGGTCCTCCAGGCATCCGTCCAGGCCCATCAGATGGGCGTGGCGGAAGTGACCTTGGTAGGGGATGAGCGGCTCATCTACCAGATCTCGGAGGAGAACGGCCTGAACCTGGCCGGCATCACGGTGCTGAACGAGCCGGAGCCTAAACGGGCGGTTTTCGATGTGGTCAGCCTGGCCGCCCAAGCGCGCGCCGACGTCATCGTCAAGGGGAACATCAAGACCGATGAACTGCTGAGCGCGGCACTGCGCCGCGAGGGCGGCATCCGCGAGCGCCGGCTCCTTTCCCATGTCGGCATCTTCGAGATTCCCCGCATGGACCGCCTGATTTATATCAGCGACAGCGGCGTCGTGGTGCGCCCGGACATCTACCAGAAGGTGGAGATCATCCAGAACGCGGTGGATGTGGCCCACTGTTTCGGGCTGGAACGTCCCAAGGTTGCCATCCTCTCCGCCACTGAGGATGTGGACCCCAGCCTGCCAGTTTCCATTGAAAGCCTGGCCCTCAGCCGCATGGCCCGCGACGGATGGGTCGAGGGCGCGGTGGTGGACGGTCCCATGTCCCTGGACGTGGCTATCTCGCCCCACTCGGCCCGCGTCAAGAACGTCTCTGGCCCGGTGGCCGGCCGCGCTGATATCCTCATCGTGCCCGATGTAGTCTCAGGCAATATCATGGCCAAATCCATCCAATATTTCGGCCAGGGCAGGATGGCCGGCTTGGTCGTCGGCGCGCGCGTGCCCATCCTGATCAGCTCCCGGGCGGACACGGCGGAAACGCGCTTCCTCTCCCTGGCGATGGCCGCCATCATCGTCCAGCATCAGCGCCGGCATTCATCCTGACAGGGGGCACAGCGGGAGTTGCGCGCGCTTATCACCGGCGGTGCCGGCTTCATCGGCAGTCATCTCGCAGAAGCCCTGCTGGCGCAGGGTCATCAGGTCACCATCATAGACGACCTCTCCACCGGCCGCTTCGAGAATATCGCCCACCTGGTCGGCCACCCTTCCTTCCGCTTCGCCATCGAGACCATCACCAACGAAACCGTCATGGACCGGTTGGTGAGCGAGTGCGATGTCATCTTTCATCTGGCGGCGGCGGTGGGGGTGCAGTTGGTGGTCAGCCGGCCGGTGCAGGTCATCGAGACGAATGTCTACGGATCCGCCATGGTCCTGCGCCTGGCCAACCGCTACCGCTGTAAGGTGCTGTTGGCCTCGACCTCTGAGGTGTACGGCAAAGGGGTGCAGGTCCCATTTCGGGAGGACGATGACCGTCTGCTGGGGCCCACCACGCGCAGCCGCTGGAGCTACGCCTGTTCCAAGGCCATGGATGAGTTCCTGGCGCTGGCCTATCATAAACAGCACCGCCTGCCCATCGTGATTTTCCGTCTGTTCAACACCATTGGGCCGCGCCAGACAGGGCGCTACGGCATGGTGGTGCCGCGCTTCGTGCGGCAGGCCCTGCGCGGGGCCCCCATCACCGTTTACGGGGACGGCCGGCAAACGCGCTGTTTCTTGGATGTGCGCGATGCGGTGCGCGCCATCATCGGGCTGGCCGAGGCGCCGGCGGCGGTGGGGCAGGTCTTCAACGTGGGAAGCACCGAAGAGATCACCATCCTGGCGCTGGCCCAGCGGGTCAAAACGCTGGCCGACAGCCCGTCTGAAATCGTCTTTGTCCCGTACGAGCAGGCCTATGAAGAGGGGTTCGAGGATTTCCAGCGGCGTGTGCCCGACATTTCAAAGATCGAGCGACTGCTGGGATACCGTCCGCGCTACAGCCTGGATGAGACCCTGCAGAGCGTCATAGACTACTTCCGAGGTCGTGAGCATGACCAAGACAATACTGCTGATCCTGTTTGATGTGCTGGTGTCGGTCGCCGGCCAGCTCACCCTGAAGCGCGGCATGATGGAGGTCGGCAAGATCGACGCGGCCTTCTTCTCCAACCCGCTGGCCGGCATCTGGCGCATGTTCACCACCACCCCGCTGGTCCTGCTGGGGCTGGCCATGTACGGCGTGGGCGCCTTCATCTGGCTCATCGTGCTGTCGCGCGCCAACCTGAGCTATGCCTATCCCATGATCGCCTTGACCTACGTGCTGGTGCCGCTGGCGGCCTGGCTGTTCCTGAACGAGCCGGCCATCCCGCCACTGCGTTGGGCCGGCATGGCGCTCATCATCGTCGGGGTAGCGCTGGTGGCCCAATCCTGACCGGCGTCGTGGAGGACCATATGGCCAAACGCCGGAAATCCTCCGCATCCAGACGCTCTCGCGGGAAGAGACTGCTGGGGCAGTGGCTCCTGGCCCTGCTGGTGCTGGCCGGCGTCTTCCTGCTCTTCCAGCTCGGGGCGCAGTTGAGCGCCTCCGATGGCCTGTGGTCCGCGCTGGAGCGCATGTTCCGCGGGGGCGGCCGGCGCATTGGGCTGGTGGCCGGCCACTGGCAACACGACTCCGGCGCCGTCTGCCCCGACGGGTTGGAAGAGGTGCAGATCAACTACGATATCGCCCAGCGCACGGCAGTGCTCCTGCGCCGCGCCGGCTACTCCGTGGACCTCATGGCAGAGTTTGACCCCAAATTGGAAGGGTACTCCGCCGACGCCTTCCTGTCCATCCACACCGATTCCTGCGTCTACGACCTGAGCGGCTTCAAGATCGCGCGCCTACCGGAGAGTGCTGTGGGCGAGCAGGCCGACCGCCTGGTGGCGGCGCTGTACCGGGAATATGCGGCCGTCACCGGCCTTCGGCCCCATTACGATACCATCACCTTCGATATGCGCGAGTATCACGCCTTCCGGGAAATATCCCCTCAGACCCCTGGCGCCATCATCGAAGTCGGCTTCATGGGCGGCGATCGAGAACTGCTGACCCGCCGGCCGGACATCATCGCCCGCGGCATCGCGCGCGGCCTCATCGCCTTCCTGGAAGAAGGGGCGGGAACGCCGACCCCAAGCCCTTAATCCCGTCCCAGGGCATAGCGGAAAATAATGGAGTGCACGACCTGCTCTACCGGCGCCTTGTCGTCGGTGAAGACAGGGCCGGTGAAGCGCGCCGGCACGATATGGGGCGCGGCCCGCCGCGCCACCTCCTGCAGGACGGGATGGCCGGCCAGCAGGGGCATGTTGGCGGCGAAGTTCTCGACCTGGGCCGGCCGATTGGTCGCCACGACGATGCTGTTGCCCAGGTCATGGCCGTACAGCGGCTCATGGATAATGAACACGCTGGGGAACACCGTCAGCATGGTGGAGGCCAGGGCGTCCACCAGGCGGGTGTCGTCCGCCGTGCGCATGACGTTGATGGCGGCGACACCGTCCGATGTCAGATGCCGGCGCACCTCCTCGAAGAACTCCCGCGTGGTCAGGTGAAAGGGGATGTACGGCGGGCGGTAGGCGTCAATGGCGATCACGTCGTACTGCCGCCGGCTCTGGGCCAGGAAGCGCCGGCCGTCCTCCGCCACAGCATTCAGGTTCGGCTCGTTCATAGCGAAGTAGCGCCGGCCTATCTCGATGATGGTCGGGTCTATCTCCGCGCCGTCAATGGGGATGGGGCCGTACACGGTGGTGTACAGCTTGGGGATGGTGCCGGCGGCCAGGCCGATCATGCACAGGGACCCCACGCGCTCCGGCCCATAGGGCGGCGGGTTGAAATAGGGCACGATGAGGAAATAATCCCAGGTGGCAAAGGTCATCACCTCGCGCGGATCGTACACCGAGTGCACGCCTTCGCCCTCGTTCAACTTCAGCGCGGTCACCCCATCCATATCCAACACCTGGATGTAATTATAGGCGGACTCGGTCTCGAAAATCAGACGCTCCGTCTCTTTAATAGGGGTGTTCCCCTGCCAGAGGGCGCAGGCGGTCAGGATGATGGGGAGAAAAAGGTACAGAAAGGCGCGCCGGCGGTCCGCCAGCACCAGCCCGACCAGCGAGGGGATGAGCAGTACGAAGCTGGTGAGGAAGAATGTGGCGCGGGTGCCGATGTTCGGGATGAGCGCCAGCGCCGGCAGGAAGGTGCCGAAGAGGCTACCAATGGTGGAAAGGGCGTAGATGCGGCCGCTGACATGGCCGGCCCGTTCCACCTCCCGCACGGCCAGCCGGATGGCGAAAGGCGAGACACACCCCAGCAGGACGATGGGCACGGAGAAGAGCATCAACACCGCCAGCAGGGAGCCGGCCAGCAATCCTGTCTGGTAGCCGGCCATGCCCTGCGCGGCCAGGCGCAAGATCGGTCGGGCGGCAAAGGGGATCAGGCCTACCCAGAAGGCGGCCCAGGCCGTGAGGCGGTAGAAGATGCGCTCATGGGGCCAGCGGTCGGCCAGCCGGCCTCCCAGGAAATAGCCGGCGGCCAGGTAGAGCATGATGAGGCCGATGAGGCTGGCCCAGACGATCAGCGAACTGCCGAAGTATGGATCCAGCAGGCGCGAGCCAGCCATTTCGACCGCCATGGTGGTCATGCCGGCGAGAAAAACGGTCAGCAGGAGCAGGGGCCGTGCAGTCATGATTCCTCCTTGCGGCAGTCACCTGGGGTGATTATATGGGTTTGCTATCCCCATGACAAAACGCGGCCTGGCGGCTGAAGCTACAGCAATAACTGCGAAGCCCGCGCAGGCTTCGCGAAGTCGGTATAGGTCGACTTCGCAGGCACAGCCGCAGTTTCAACTGCCAGGCGATGAGCTTTTTCAACACCCAAATCCTTGCGAACTTGTCTTCTCCCCTATTCGACGCTATAATGGCCGCAAAAGGCGAGGTTAACCGGGACAATGATACTCACCCTTGTTTCTTTCTTTGTCGTCCTGAGCATAATGGTGTTCGTGCATGAGCTGGGGCATTTCCTGGTTGCTAAGCGCGCCGGCGTGCGCGTGGAAGAATTCGGTTTCGGATATCCCCCGCGCCTGCTGGCCCTTGGCCGGCGCGGTGATACCCTCTACACCATCAATGCTATCCCCTTCGGCGGGTTCGTGCGCCTGGCCGGCGAGGATAACCCCAATGTCCCCGACGGCCTGGCCAGTCAGCCTAAACGCGTGCGCGCCGCCATCCTGGCCGCCGGCCCGATCATGAACTTCGTCCTGGCGGTGATCTGCTTCATCCTGGCCTTCGGCCTGGGCTGGGCCAGCGGCGACGGCATCCGCGTTACCGGCATCATCGAGAATACCCCTGCGGTCGCCGCCGGCTTTCGATCTGGCGACGTCATCATTGCTGTGGACGGGACCCCGGTCCAGACGACCACCCAGTTCGTGGATTATATCAGCGTGCGCGCCGGCCAACCCGTGCGGGTCACGGTGCGCCGCAACCATGATACCGTTGACCTGAATGTGACGCCCGAATTCAGCGAAGAGGCCGGCCGGGCACAAATCGGGCTGTACCTCGGCCCCAAACTCACCTGGGGCGAAGCCATTCTGGAAGGCTTTCTCCAGACCGCGCAGGTTATCTTACTGACCCTCTCCGTACCCATCATGCTTCTGCGGGGCGTCATCCCGCTGGAAGCGGCCCGCCCTATTGGCCCGGTAGGCATCGCCCAGCTCGCCAGCGGTGCTGTCCAGCAGTCCATCGCCATGGACTGGTGGTTCCCTATCCTTCAGCTCATGGGCGTGCTCAGCGCCGCTATCGGCATCACCAACCTTCTGCCCCTGCCGGCGCTGGACGGCGGACGCATCTTGTTCGTTATCGTCGAGGCGATTCGCGGCAAGCGCATTCCCCCGGAGCAAGAGGGGCGCATCCACTTTATCGGATTTATGCTCCTGATCTTTCTTTTGGCCATCATTACCTACGTTGACATCATGAATCCGCTCCCCAGCGTGGACTGGAGCAATATGCTCTGACGAGAGCCGGCGGGCGGCGATGGCAAATCTGCTGACACCTTATCCACCAATCCAGCCATCTAAGCCTTATACACCTCGTCCCACGCGCGATCGAACGGCCCCATACAGGAGGAGAATCTCGTTATGCGTGATCAACTTGCGGATGCCCTGAAGGCCGGCGCCGGCGCCGATTACGTCGAAATCCGGCTCCAGCGCAGTGCGTCCACCCACCTGTCCTATCGCGGCCGGGAGATCGAACAAGTCGGCCGCGCCACCGGACTCGGAGGTGCGGTGCGCGCGCTGGTCAAAGGAGGATGGGGATTCGTTTGCTTCAACGACCTGGCGGACCTCCGTTCCAGTGTTGAGCTGGCGGTGCACCAAGCGCGGCTGGTAGGGCGCGAGGAGAGCCGCTTCGCGCCGGCGGAACCGGTGGTGGACAGCGTGTGGCCAGCCTTGGGCAAAGACCCCCGCCTCATCCCCCTCTCCGAGAAGAAACGTCTGCTGGACGAGTACAATGAAGTCATCTGGCGGACATCCGACAAAATCCAGACCTCCATCATCCGCTATCATGACCTATCTCGCTTCAGCTACTTCGCCAATTCCGAGGGAAGCTACATCGAGCAGGAAATGGTGGATATGTCGCTGGTAATCGTCGCCGTCGCGCGTGACGGCGGGGATGTCCAGCAGGCATTCCTCAGCCGCGGGAGCGCCACCGACTTTGGCGCCCTCGAGAACCTGCATGCCGAGGTGGAAGATGTGGCCCGGCGGGCAGTGCGCTTGCTGTCCGCCCAACCGGTCAAGGGCGGTACGTACACCGTCATTATTGACCCGCGGCTTGCCGGCGTCTTCATCCATGAGGCCTTCGGCCACCTCTCCGAGGCGGATCACGTCTATGAGAACGAACGGCTGCGCGAACTCATGCAGTTGGGCCGGCGCTTTGGTCCCCCGGAGCTGAACGTCTTTGATGGTGCCGCCGTACCTGGCCTGCGCGGCTCCTACCGCTATGACGACGAGGGGGTGCCGGCGCAGAAGAGCTACCTGATTCGCGAGGGCGTGCTGGTCGGCCGGCTCCATTCCCGCGAGACCGCCGGCAAAATGAGCGAGGCCCCCACCGGCAACGCCCGCGCCATCAACTACCAGTTCCCGCCGCTGGTGCGCATGACCAACACAGCGATTGAAAACGGCACGGTCCCCTTTGAGGACATGCTGGCGGATATCAAGCTGGGCATTTACGCCAAGGACGCCTACGGCGGCGAGACAACCATGGAAATGTTCACCTTTTCCGCCGCCCAAGCCTTTATGATTCGCAACGGCCAGATCGCCGAAGAAGTGCGCGGCGTCAACCTGACCGGCAACGTCTTCGAAACCCTGGCCAATATCGAGGCCATCGGGAACGACTTCCGCTGGAACCACAGCGGCGGAGGATGCGGCAAGGGCGGGCAAAGCCCTCTGCCCGTGGATGAGGGCAGTCCCCACATCCGGGTGCGCAACGTCGTGGTGGGAGGCGAATGAGATGGGCCTGACACTGCAGGACTTTGAGGAGCAGGTGCTGGAGCTGGCGCGCCGCCAAGCGGACCAGGCCGAGGTCTTTTCGGTCGAAACCCTCGAGACGCCGGTAACCTTCGAGGCCAACCGGTTGAAGCAGTTGAAGACGCGCCGCACGCGGGGCGTCGCCCTGCGGGTCATCGCCGGCGGCAGGATCGGGCTGGCCAGCACCACCCTGCTGGAGAACCCCGACGAACTGGTGCGCGACGCCCTGGCCGTGGCTGAATTCGGGGCGCAGGCCGGCTTTGATCTGCCCGCCGCCATTGAAGCCTCCCCGCCGGCGGTCTTCGACCCGGCGGTCGAATCGCTCAGCGTGGATGAAATGGTCGAGACCGGCCAGCGCATGATTGACCGGGCGCGGGCCGAGAACAGCGCGCTCCTGTGCGAGGCGCATCTGGATAAGGTGGTCAGCACCGTGCGCATCCGCAACAGCCGCGGCGCCGCCGGCAGTTACCGCGCCACGAGCTTCTCCCTGAGCTTCGGCGTCAACTTGATTCGCGGCACCGATATGCTGGATGTCTGGGAGTGGCAGTCCTCGCGCCGGCGGGACATCCGTGCCGACGTGATGGTGGAAACGGTCCTGCACAAGGTGCGCCTGGCAGACCGCACTGCAAAGGTACCCACCGCCCAACTGCCTGTGATCCTCTCGCCCAAGGGCGCCGCCGGCACCCTGGTCGAGTCGCTCGCCGCCGGCTTCAACGGCAAGATCGTCCTACAGGGCGCATCCCCGGTGGGGGACAAGCTGGGTAAAAAGGCCTTCTCCGAAAAGCTCACGCTGTACGACGATGGGCTTATTGATTACGGCGCCGGCAGTGCCCCCTTTGATGATGAGGGCATGCCCACCCGGCGCACCGCCCTGGTAACCGAAGGCGTGGTGACTGCCTTTATCTACGACCTGTTCACCGCCTATCTGGCCGGCACGCAGTCCACCGGCAACGCCGAGCGCTCCCTCTCTTCCCTACCCTCACCCGCCTTGCACAATGTCTGGATCGCTCCCGGCGACGCGTCCCTGGAGGACATGCTGGCGGACATCAAAGAGGGACTGCTGGTGGACCAGGTCATGGGTGCCTGGGCCGGCAACATCCTGGCCGGCGAGTTCTCGGGCAATGTGCATCTGGGCTACCGCATTGAGAACGGCCAGATTGTAGGACGGGTCAAGGATACCATGATCGCCGGCAATGTCTTTCAGGCGTTGAGCAGTATCGCCGCCCTGGGGAAAGAGCTGTATTGGGTCGGTGGTTCGCTCCGGCTCCCGTACATTTACCTGCCGGCGCTGGGTGTGGCCAGCAAAGAAACATGAGGGTGCTGGATGAGCATCTCGAAGCGTCTTGAGGAAGCGCGCAAAGCCTTTCGTCAGAAGGACGGGCGGGCGTCTGCCCAGGCACACTCACCGGACGCCATCGCGCGCGCATTTGAGAGGCGGCATACAGAGCGCCACGGCGGCACCAGCCATCAGTACATCGGTGACCTGGTCTACGGCGGCCTGGACGGCATTATCACCACCTTCGCGGTGGTCAGCGGCGTGGCCGGCGCCGAACTGGGCACGCACGTGATCCTTATCCTCGGCCTGGCCAACCTCTTCGCTGACGGCTTTTCCATGGCCACCGGCGCCTTTCTCTCATCGAGAAGCGAGCAGGAATATTACGAGAACGAGCTTGCCCGCGAGAAGTGGGAGATCGAACACTTCCCCGAGGGCGAGCGTCTGGAGCTGTATCACCTGTATCTCCATCAGGGATATTCGGAAGAGGATGCCCGTAAGCTGGTGGAGATCAAGACGAAAGAGCCGGAGGCTTGGCTCCAGAGCATGATGGTGGAGGAGCTGGGGCTTCTGCCGGATGAGCGCAAGCCCCTGCTGAGCGCCCTGGCGACACTGGCGGCTTTTGTGGTCGCCGGCGCCCTGCCCCTGCTGGTCTACCTGGCCGGCATGGTCATTCCCATTCCGTCACACCTGTCATTCCCCATTTCCCTTGCTCTTTCTGGTCTGGCGCTGTTCGGCCTGGGGGCGGCCAAGGTGTACGTCACTGGGCAGAATCCCCTGCGCAGTGGGCTGGAGATGCTGATTGTGGGCGGGCTGGCCGCCGGCGTCGCTTACGCTGTCGGCGCCCTGTTGAAAGGCCTGGGAGCGTAGCCCAGGCCTTTTATTTATCATCTGTCATGACCACCGCGGCAGGTAGGGGCGTAGCGGCGCTGCGCCCCTACTATTTTTGCATCTCCTGTGCTATTGGTCTTGAAATACGCAGGAACATGTGATATAATGTGTTTGAATGAACAAAAGGGGGCCGGTATGCAGCCGGCGGAACGCCAGACCAGGATTCTCCAACTGATCAACGAGCGGCAGAGCATCTCCGTGACCGAATTGAGCGCGGAATTTGGCGTTTCGGAGATGACCATTCGCCGTGATCTGGCGCGGCTGGAAGAGCGCGGCGTCCTGCGGCGCACCCACGGCGGCGCGGTACTGCTGAAATATCCGCCTGGCGACCTGCCCTACTATGCCCGCGAGGGGACGCAACTGGCGGAGAAAGAGGCCATCGCACGCCTGGCGGTAGAACTGGTGGAGGACGGCGATACAATAGTCCTGGACGCCGGCACTACCATCGCCCATTTCGCCCGCCGGCTCATCGGTAAACGACACCTCACTGTCATCACCAACTCGCTCTACGTCGTGAACATCCTCATCGGCGCGCCGGACATCACCGTTATCCACACCGGCGGCACCCTCTGGGAACCAACGGCCTCCTTCGTCGGGCCGCTGGCGGTGGCCGCCTTGCGCCGCTTCACCGCCGGCAAGGCCTTCCTGGCCACGCCGGCCATCTCCCTGGAGGCCGGCGTCACCAACAGCAACCTTTACGAGGCCGAGGTCAAAGCAGTGATGCTGGAAATTGCCCGCCAGAAGATACTGCTGGTGGACCACACCAAGTTCGGCCGCACTTCCTACGCCATCGTGGCACCCATCCAGGCCTTCGACTGCCTCATCACCGATGAGGGAACGCCGGCCGACACGGTCGCGCGCATCCGCTCCGCCGGCGTGGACGTGCGCGTCGCCCCACTCCAGGAGCCGGCCGCCGCACCTGTCCCAACCCTGCCACTGCGCAGACCAGAACGATAAAAGAGGTAAGAGGAGCACATGAACGCCACAGACCTGAAGACCATCATGCAAGCACAGGGCATCACCCGCGAGGATTTGCTGGATTATCTGCGCCAGATGCGCGTCATCCGCAACTTTGAGGAAGCGGTCTATGACCTTCTGGGGCGCAACATCATCAAAGGGGCGTCCCACCTGTACGCC
The DNA here is from genome assembly GCA_938049385.1 of uncultured Anaerolineae bacterium. Taxonomy (GTDB): domain Bacteria; phylum Chloroflexota; class Anaerolineae; order JACIWP01; family JACIWP01; genus JACIWP01. Next base: position 98,436 of record CALIBQ010000025.1, on the reverse strand, counting down.
GGCCAGGAGGCTGTCGCCGTCGGCGCCATCAGCGTCCTGCGCGATGACGACCTCATCACCAGCACCCACCGCGGCCACGGACACTGCTACGCCCGCGGCGACCGGCTGGCCAAGACACCCGAAGAGAAGCAGGAGCATCTCAACAAAATGATGGCCGAGCTGTGCGGCCGTGCTACCGGCTACTGCCGCGGCCGCGGCGGCTCCATGCACATCGCCGATGTGGAACGCGGCAACCTGGGCGCCACCGGCATCGTCGGCGGCAACATTCCCGTCGCCACCGGCGCCGCGCTCTCTATGAAGCTACAAAAATCGGACCGTGTGGTGCTCTGCTTCTTCGGAGACGGCGCGGCTAACACCGGCAACTTCCATGAATCGCTGAACATGGCCGCCATCTGGAAGCTCCCCGTCGTCTACATCGTCGAGAACAACCTGTACGGCATGTCCGTACCCTTCGAAAAGGCCTCAAGCTGTAAGAACATCGCTGACCGCGGCTGTGCCTACTGCATGCCGGGCGAGGTGGTGGACGGCATGGATGTGCTGGCCGTACGCGATGCCGTTTCTCGCGCCGTGGATCGCGCCCGCCACGGTGAAGGCCCTACCATCGTCGAATGCAAGACCTACCGCTGGTACGGGCACTCGCGCTCCGACCCGCGCGTGTACCGCACCCGTGAGGAGGAGAAGGCCTGGAAGGAGCGCGATCCCATTCCTACCCTGGAGCGGCGCATGCTGGAGGCCGGCCTGGTCACCCCGCAGGAACTGGACGAGCTGGCCAGAGCCTGCGAGAAAGCCGTCGAAATCTCCATTGATTTCGCCCTGAACTCCCCCTTCCCCGACCCGTCCGAGCTGTACGACGACGTGTACGTCCCGACGGTCTACACCCCCAGCCAGATCGCCAAAGAGCGGGAACTGCGCGAACGGGTGCGCAGTGACCCCAACATGCGCCAGATTTACTACTGGGAAGCGCTGGTAGAGGCCTTCCGCGAGGAGATGACGCGCGATCCCCGCGTGTTCATCATGGGTGAGGATGTAGGCTTATACGGCGGCGCATACGGCGCTACGCGTGGGTTGTATCAGGAGTTCGGCCCGGAGCGCGTGATCGACACCCCCATCTCCGAGGCCGCCATCGGTGGCGCGGCGGTGGGCGCCGCCATGACCGGCATGCGCCCGGTGGCCGAGATCATGTACGTGGACTTCACCCCGCTGGCCATGGACCAGATCGCCAACCAGGGCGCCAAGAACCGCTACATGTTCGGCGGCAAGACGAAGGTGCCTATGGTCATCCGCACCGAAGGGGGCGCCGGCCGCTCCATCGCCGCGCACCACTCCCAGAGCCTGGAGGCCCTGTGGACGCACTTCCCGGGCATCTATGTCGTCATGCCGGCCACCCCGTACGACGCCAAAGGCCTGCTCAAAGAGTGCATCCGCAACGATAACCCCATCATGTTCATCGAACACAAAATGCTCTACGGCACCAAAGGCCCGGTGCCAGAGGAAGAATACACCATCCCTCTTGGGGTCGCCGACATCAAGCGCCCAGGCAAGGATGTTACCATCATCACCTATTCCCGCATGGTCCTGCGCGCCCTGGAGGCCGCCGAGAACCTCGCCAAAGAGGGCATTGACGTCGAGGTGGTGGACCTGCGGTGCCTGAAGCCCCTCGATGTGGACACCATTATCGAATCGGTGAAAAAGACGGGACGCGTCGTCGGCGTCACCGAGGCGTATAAGACAGGCAGTTTCATCAGCGAGATTTTCACCATCATCAACGAACTGGCGTTCGATTATCTGGATGCGCCGATGGTGCGGGTGGCGGCGGCGGATGTGCCCGTCCCTATGGCGGAGACGCTGGAGGACGCGGCTATCCCGAGCGTTGAGCGCATCGAAGCCGCTGTCCGTCAACTGGTGTATTAAACAGGAGAGGAGTAGCGCCATGGCGAAAGAAGTGATCATGCCCAAGATGGGCCAGACCATGGAGGCCGGCACCATCATCGAATGGTACGTCAAGGAAGGCGACACGGTCAAGAAGGGCGAACCCATCTTCAAGTTTGAGTCGGACAAGGCGGCGCTGGAAGCGGAAGCGCCGGCCAGCGGCACCGTCCTCAAAATCCTCCACCACCCGGGGGAGACAGTCCCCATCCTCGAAGTGGTGGCCGTCATCGGAGAGCCGGGCGAGGATATCAGCCGTTTCCTGAAGCCGGGGGCCGCGCCAGAAGCCGCGGCACCCGCCGGCGCGCCGGAAGCCCCGACGGCGGTCACGCCTGCCGCGCCGGCCGCGCCCCCCATTCCTGAAGGCCGCCGCTTCGCCTCTCCCCGCGCTCGTATGGTGGCCAAGCAGTTGGGCGTCCCGTTGGAGCGCATCACTGGAACGGGGCCGGGCGGCCGCATCGTGGAGCGTGATGTGCTGGCGTACGCGCAGTCCCTGCCGAAGGCTACGCCGGCCGCACGCAAATTGGCCGCTGAGATGGGTGTCCCACTGGAGACCCTGGCCGCCGGCCCGGAGCGCATCACCCGGGCCGAGGTGGAGCGAGCCGCCGCGCCCGTTCCTCCGCCGGCCGCTCCAGCGCCCGCGCCGGCAGTGCAGGCCATCCCGATGGCCGGCGTGCGCGCGATCATCGCCGAGCGCATGAGCGCCAGCGCCCGCACTACCGCCGCCGTAACCCTCTTCACCGAGGTGGATGCCACTGCGCTGGTGCAGTTGCGCGAGAGCTTCAAGCAGTCCCCATTGGCCGGCGGGTTGGTGCCCGGCTACAACGAGATACTGGTGCTCATCGTCGGGCGGGCACTGCAGGAACATCCCAACATGAACGTCCGGCTGGTGGAGAACCGCATCGAGCAGTTGGCTGTCATCAACATTGGCGTGGCGGTGGACACGGAGCGCGGCTTGCTGGTGCCGGTCATTCGTGACGTAGCCTCCAAGCGCCTGGGGGATATTGTGGCGGAGTTCCGCATGCTGGTGGAGCGGGCGCGCGCCGGCCAGAGCCTCCCCGATGACCTGAGCGGCGGCACCTTCACCATCACCAACCTGGGCATGTACGAAGTTGACGGCTTCACTCCCATCATCAACCTGCCGGAATGCGCCATCCTGGGCGTCGGCCGCATCGTGGAAAAGCCGGTCGCTCTCAACGGCCAGGTGGTCATCCGGCCGATGATGGTGCTCAGCCTGACCTTTGACCACCGCATCAACGACGGCGCGCCGGCGGGTCGTTTCCTCCAGCGCGTCAAACAGCTTATCGAGCGCCCCTACCTCCTCCTGGCCTGAGCACTGCTCAGGCATACAGAAAGGCCCGGCCGTCCCACACGGCCGGGCCGCTTGTTTTCAAGGCACTGGCATTACAGCCAGCCGCGCCGGCGGAAAAAGGCCAGCATGACGCCGGCCACCAGCGCCATAAGGCCCAGGATGATGGCGAATGCCCACGGCGAGCCGGCCAGCGGGAGCGCGATGTTCATCCCATATATGCCGGCGATGAGACTGAGGGGCAGGAGAATCACGGAAATGATGGTCAGGATGCGCATCACCTCGTTGATGCGGTAGGATGTCAGCGCCATGCTGGTGTCGCTCAGGCTTTGGATCACCTCATGATAATTCTGCACCAGGTCCAGCGCCCGGGTGAAGCCGTCCAGGATGTCGCCGAAATAGGCACGCATCTCCGCCGGCAGGAAGGGGAAACGCGTCTCTTCCAGATGGCTGATGACCATCTTCTGGGGCTGGAGGATGCCGCGCAGGGTGATGATATCGCGCCGCAGATAAGCGATGCGTGTGATCATCTCGCCCATGTTGGCGCTGAAAAGCTCTTCCTCGATCTCGGATATCTCCCCGCCGACCCTGCCCAGCATGGGAAAGATGTAATCCACCAGCCGGTCGAGGATCACATAGAAAAGCCGGCCAGCACCCTTGCCCAGCACGTCCTGGCGCAGGGCGGGGTTGCGCTGACATTCCGCGAAGAGGTCGTCCACGGGTTTCAGCCGGCCGTCATGCACCGTCACCACATAGTTCGTCCCGACGAAGCAGTGCAGTTCGCACGGCGCGCTGAAGCGGTGGGTGGTGTTATAGACCGGGAAGTGCATCACCGTGAAGAAATAATCCTCGTAGACATCCAGCTTGGGATGCTCGGTCTTGCTGGTCAGGTCTTCCAGGTCGAGGGGATGGAAGCGGAAGTGCCGGCGCAGATACTCCAGGTCTTCCGTGGAAAGGGGCGCGATGTGCACCCACATACTGCCGGCCTCGGTCAGGGCCTGCAGGGTCATGGTGATTCTCCCATCCGACGTGTCGGGGCATGGGCCGGCGGGCAGGAGCGGCTGGATGCGCCCGCCGGCCTATGCCCGCAAGGGGTTATTTCAGCACGCAGACCGCCGGCGGATGCTTCAGCCGCAGGGCGATGCGCTCCAAGATGCGGAAGTGATGGTCGAGACCTTCATTCCCGAGATAGGCGACGCTCATATCCATGGCGACCGCCAGATCGAGGTGATAGGGCGCATTGGCGATCAGGAAGCCCTCTTTCGCCGGCAGATGGGGGGAGAAGTACACCTTGTCCACCAGCTCTTCGATGAACTCCAGCTCCATCTCATCCGTGCCGGCCACGATGCGCTGTGCCTGAGCGTACAGCGGGGCGCTCAAGACCAGGACATAGGGTCCGTAGATGCCGGCGCTGGTCAGCTTCTCCAGGGCGGCGGTCACCGTGGCGAGGGCGCCGCCGTTCTCCGCCCATTTCTCGATAGAGACATGATGCGTGCCCTTGGCCTGGCGCAGGCCGGCGAAGATCAGCCCATCCTCCTCGGCGGCCAACTGGATGGTGGCGAAGGCCACCGGCCCCATTTCCAGCGGAAGCCCGAACTGCTCGGCGGTGGTGAAATCCTCCCAGGACAGCACGAACTCTTTGCTCAGGGTGGTGAAGGGCACCAGTTCCCGGCTTTCCACCCGCGGTGCACCTTCCGGCGCCAGGTGCGAGATCGGCACACCCAGGGCGCCGGCTCCCAGCGGACCTACCAGGTGGAGAAAGCGCCGGCCCACCAGATGCTGGGATGCCACAGCACGCACTTCCTCGTCAATCATCTGCCAGAACGACGCGTCAAACGGAGCATTTTCGCGCAGCAGTAAATCTGTCATGGGTATTCCCTCCTCATTGTTCGCGGTAGTCTTTGCTACTTCTGCGGCTTGCCCAACAGGCTCCCGACGGTAAAGCCGGGCTTCGAGCCGGCCGGCGGGGTCGGTTTGGACGCCGGCTGGGCGGGTTTCTCGGCCTCCTTCACCTCTTCCAGCAGTTTGGAGAAGATCACTACGTGATGATCCTCTTCGCCGGCAATGCGCTCCAGCAGGTCTGCCAGCTCGTGTTCGCCCAGTGAAACCGCCTGCCGGCGGTACTCGGACGACACCTCTTTCTCGATGGCGATGTCCGCCTGGAGCATCTCCGCCGTATCATCGGGCAGGATCAGCGGATCATGCACCATCTCGGCGCGGGTACCGAGCGATTCCATCTCCTCGGCCAGCCAGCCCATATGGCGCATCTCCTCGATGGCCTGCCACTCCATCTCATGTTCGACCTCACAGTGCGGGGTCATGAAGGCGTGCGCCAGGTACTGCAGGACCACGGTGTATTCGTGCGTGAGGTCCTTCTGGAGATATTCGGCCTTGGGGCGGTCGGCCTCGGCGATGGTGGGTTCCATGCGTACCTCGGCGGTGGGGTCTTGTTCGCCGGCATATTTCTCGAACTTCCCCATATGGGCGCGCTCATCCGCCACAATGCGCCGCAGGACCTCGACGATCTCCGGGTCATCAATCAGCGCGATATGGGTCAGATACTGATCAATGGCCTTCTGCTCCGCTGTGACATCGGCCTCGAGCATGTCCACGACCTTGGGGCCGGCAAATACCACTTCTCCGCGCACCATGCTGGGCTTACCGCCCAGGCGCACCACGATATCCGCCAGCCATCGGAAATGTTGCATCTCCTCCCGGGCGATGGCTTCCAGCTCTGCCGCCAGCTCCCCTTCCCCGAAGGCGTACGCGTGCCGAAGATACTGGATGACGGCGGCATGCTCGTCCTGCATATCCTTATGCAACATCTCGATGATTTTCTCTTTGTCCATATCCCTCCCTCGCGTGGTCTATAGTGAGTCCCCACCAAATCACAGCAGGGAATTCAGGTCAAACTGGTCATTCAGAAGGACATCTTTGTGGGCGGCGACATTGATCCCTCGGGTGATCAGCTCCGTGAGAGGCCGCACCTTCTCTTTATTGCCAAGAATAATGGCGCCGACGATGCGGCCGTCCTTGAGCACCAGCTTTTCGTAGCGGCCGGCCTCCGCCTCTTTGCGCCGAATTTCTTCGTATCCATCCCCTTCCGGATTGACCAGGCCGATGGATGTGAGGTCTATCCCCACCACCTTCAGCGTGTTGGATGGGATGATGTCCACGTAGGTCGCCGGCGTCTCACCGGCCGGCGCGGCCATATTGGCGGCGGCCACACGTGCTTGCTCCGTCGCGGCGGTAACGATGCCCCAGACGCGCCCCTCGAACTCCGCCACGTCGCCGGCCGCCCAGATATGCTCCGCGGAGGTGCGCATGGCGGGATCCACCACCACGCCGCGGTTGACCTGGATGCCGGCGGCCGCGGCCAGCTCCGTGTTAGGGCGGATGCCGGCAGAGATGATGACCATTTGGCCAGGGATTTCGCGGCCGTCCTTCAGCCGGATGCCGCGCACCGCGCCATCGCCGAGGATTTCTTCCGTGGTGGCACCCGTGACGATGGTCATCCCGAAGCGCTCCATCTCTCGCTGTAATACTTGGGCACCCTCCACATCGAGCTGACGGGGGAGCAGGCGCTCGAAGAATTCCACCACCGTGACCTTCGGCCCGAGGGCGCTGACCGCCCGCGCCGCTTCCAGCCCCAGCAGTCCGCCCCCGATGACCACGGCCTGCTCGATGGTGCGGGCAAAGGCCTGGATATCGAGGGCATTGGCAATGGTGCGCAGGGTGAAAACGCCTTTCTTGTCCGCGCCCTTGATGGGAGGGACGTTCGGCCGGCTCCCGTTGGCCAGCAGGAGACGGTCATAGGCCACCTGCCGGCCACTGGCCAAAGTGACCTGTCGTGCTCCAGGATCCACCGCCGTTACGGTCTCACCGAGATGCACCTGGATGCCGCGTTTCTCGTACCACTCGGCCGGATAGAGGATCAGCTCATCGAGGGTAATTTCGCCGGCCAGGAACGCCGGCAGACGCGGCCGCGGATAATACAGATACTGCTCATCGGTATAGATGTGGATTTCATCATGATCGGAGCGGACCTGGGCAAGACTGCGGGCGGCATTGACGCCGGCCACCCCCTGCCCGATGATCACATACCGCATGGAACTAGCCCTCCTGACATCGGTGCGATTGCTTGGCACGTTGGTACTGTGGTGCGGGAGGCGGGAAGACCGCATCCCGCACCACAGGTGGTATTTGCTTACTCGTCGAGCGGCTCAAACATGTCTTTGGCGGCGCCGCATTCGGGACAGACCCAGTCATCGGGCAGGTCTTCGAAAGGGGTTCCCGGGGCGATGCCGGCTTCGGGGTCGCCCTTCGCCGGGTCATAGATATAGCCGCAGGCCAGGCATTCCCATTTCTTCATGTGTGCACCCTCCAAAATTGATGTGCGAACGACTTAGAACAGGCGGAATTTCTCTTTCTTGGCCTTGCAGACCGGGCAGACATCCGGCGGTTCCCCGTAGCCGGTGTATCCGCAGACACTGCAGATGAAGATGTCGCGCGGCTCAATGTCCTTGCCGGCCTCCACCGCTTGCTTGGCCTCGGTGTACAGCGCGGCATGGATTTTCTCCGCCTCGAGCGCGTAGGTCATGCTGACGATGGCGCCCTTCTCGTCCTGCGATTCCGCCACCACCCGATAGGCGGGGTACATCTCTTCCACTTCGAAGGTCTCGCCGTCAATGGCGGTCTGGAGGTTGTTGCTGGAATACCCAATACCTCCCAGGACGCGCAAGTGATTGGTGGCATGCACCCGCTCGGCAAAGGCGATGGCTTCGAACAGCCGGGCGACGTTGTTGAAGCCCTCCTCCCGGGCCTTGTCGGCGAAGATGGAGTACTTCATGGAGGCCATGCTTTCGCCGGCGAAGGCCGATTCCAGGTTCGATTTGGTCATCTTACGCATCGTGTCCACCTCCTGTGTTGGTGTGAAATGCCTTCCTCCCCCTTCCGAAGCGCCCGAGTGCTTGTCAGGTTTATCCCTCGAAGAACGGCTTCTCCGAGTCCTGGAAATACCACACCCCGCTGTCCGTCAGAAAGTGCAGGGTGTTCTGGATCAGCTCATAATGCTGGCCCTCCTGATCCGCCAGGAAGCGGAAGACCTCCTGCGCGTTGCGGTCCGCACTGCGTTGTGCCGCGTCGGAATACATGTGGTAGCCCTTCTGCTCGAAATCCAGGGCGATGCGCAGAGCGGCTTCATCGTCCGTGGCGGCTTCGAGCATGCTTTTCACCTGGCGCTTGTCGGGGAAAAGCTGGAGAGATGGGTCCGGGGGCAGGCTTCGCCGCGCCTCTTCGAGGTCCACAAAGGCGCCGCTGGCCTGGACCTTATCATATTCGGTTTTGATAATGTGCAGATGCCCCAGCTCATCGTTCGCCAGGCTCATGAACATCTTCTTGCCCTTTGGGTCGCTCACCCGGCCGGCGGCCGCCACGTAAAAGTCGTAGCCGTCCTGTTCATTGACCATCGCCCGCACCAGGATATCCAATGCCTCTTGTAGCCTCATTTCACAGCTCCTTTCCCTCAGTTGGCCCAATGGCCCGACTGCAATAACGATTCGTAGTTCAGCATCAATTGGTTGAAGTGGCCGCGCTCCGCGCTGGCCAGCCAGCGGAACATCTGACGGGCCTTCTCATCCTGCGTCTCTTGCGCCATGCGGCGGTACAGCTCGTAGCTCTTATGCTCCGCCTGCAGGGCGAAGACCAGCGCGTCGATATCGCTGGCCTCGGGGTGGACGATTTTCTCCAGCAGGGTGGGGTCTTTGGGGAACAGTTCCTCATCCCAGCCGGCCTCGGCCTCGCCCATCTCCGGCAGGACCTCGCAGTAGCCCTTCTGCTGGATGGCCGCTAACTGCTCCTCCAGCACGCGCAGATGGATGGCCTCATCGTCCGCCAGGGAAAGGAACATGGCACGACCTCGCGGGTCCGTGGTGCGCTCGGCGGCCTTCAGGTAGAAGGCCCTGCCGTCCCTCTCTAACTGCATCCCCATCTCGATCGCCTGGCATTCCGAAGACAAGTTCATAAAGATACCTCCTGTATCTGATGCCCTGTTAAAACCGCACTTCCAACTGAATCTGCCGGCCGTCGCGCCAGACCACCACCGGCACCGACTGACCAGGCGCCATCCGCTCCACCAAGTGCTGGACATCATCCGCATTTTGGATGGAGTAACCGGCCATGCCGAGGATCACATCGCCGACACGAATGCCGGCCCGATCCGCCGGCGAACCCGGTGTTACCTGGCCGACGTAGGCGCCTTGATACACCCCCAGGCCGTATTTGGCCGCTACCTTGGCCGCGTCTGCCACAGCGGCGCCCAGCCGCGGCCGGCCTTCGCCGGCCGTGCCGACGGAGGCCAGTGCCTGCTCGATAAGGGGGCGGTTGAAGCCGACGATTACCTGGCCGTTGATGATCAGCACTGGCACGCCGCGCTGGCCAGAGACCTGGATCATCTCTTGGGCGTACGCCGGGTTGCTGGTCACGTCCTTTTCCACGAAGGGGATGCCCTTCTGCCGGAGAAATTCTTTGGCCTGCCGGCAGTATGGGCAGGTTGGCGTAGTATATACCACGACTTCCATGGAAAACATCCTTTCTACGCGATTTGCGGTTGCAGGATTTCCTGCACAAGTTGAAAGCGTTCGAACGGCGGCATAATGCAGGCGCCGGCGCAGACCTGCCGCGCCGTATCCAGCATCTGCCTGGCATTTTCCAGCCCGATGTGCAGGGCTTCCGGGCCGGCGCGCTCCATGCGCTCGATCAGCTCCGCCGGCACAGCTATCCCCGGCACACGCTCATCGAGAAAGCGCGCATGCCGTGCGCTGACCAGCGGAAGGATGCCGGCGATAAGGGATATGCCGAACGGCCGCATTCGCTCTGCGATCCATACCAGTTGGTCGGGGACAAACAGCGGCTGAGTGATGACGAAGCCGGCGCCGGCCTCAACCTTGCGAGCCATCTTCCGCTGTTCCACCTCCCACTGGCTTGCCCGCGGGTCCAGGACCACGCCGGGGAGCAGGCCGGCCTCGCGAGCCATCCCCACCACATCCGGTACGCTGACATCGGCCACCGCCCGGGTGCGCGAATCATCGCTGAAGGTGACCGAATCCCCGCTCACGACCAGCACTGCCCGCACACCCATCGCGGCCGCTCCCCACAGCAGTCCGCGGACGGCCACGCGATTGTGGTCCCGGCAGTTGACATGCGGCACGAAACTGAACCTGCCTGGGCACTCCCGCTCCACAAGATGCGCCACCAGCAGGGGATTCATCCGCGCCCGAGCCATAGGGCTGTCCGCGATATTCAGGCCGTCTACCGAGAGTGCGGCGAAAGCCTGACAGGCCCGCGTCCCGATATCGGTTTGGGGGGCCGCCGGCGGTACCAGCTCCACGTTCAGCAGGAACTGTTTGCCCAGCTTCTCGCAAAACGTGTTCCGCAGTGAATTCATTGATGGATGCGGCTGTACCCCTTTCCCGGCGAGTGTCGTGTGCTGTATCCTGCCGGCACCCCATTATACCCGATACATCGGTCGCTGTCAATAAATATTTTCAGACAAAGCGTCAACAATTCTGTATAAGTTTATGGCCCCCACACGAAAGAGCGTTGAGCACTGGGCTGGCTGACCGCTTCGCCGACGTTCCATCCCCGCTCATCCACGCCGGTCTTGCGCATCACCACCACCTGCCAGGTACAGCGGCGGTCGCCGGTGATCAGGTCTTTGAGGTACGCCGGCGGTTGGAAGGAGGTTTCCCGCACCCAGTGCACATCGTACCAGATGGCGCCGTTGTGCGGATAGGCGATGGTCACGACAAAGTACTCTTCGGGCCTCAGACTGCCGGCCCACTGCCAGCGCAGGATTCGTGGGCCGGCGGCATCAAAGACCTGTCCATCCCCCGGCTCCAGCAGTACCGGCGCCGGCTGGAGGGCGGGCGTGGGAGGCTGGGTGGGGGCGGGGGCGGCGGTAGGCGCCGCGGGCGGCCGGGTGGGGGCCGCTTCCAAGCCGGGAGCCACCGGCAGGCTTTCAATTGGTACAGAGACCTCCACCCACTCGCTGGCAACCCAGGCCTGCTCCCCACTGCCCAGACGGATCAACAGCCAGTCGCCGGCGGGCGTGCGTGCCAGGGCAGGCAGCATGGTCCCTTGCTGTAATTTGGTCACGATATCCGCGCTGGTAGAGGGAGCTTTGCGCACATTCAGCACGTCGGCGCGCACCCGGATGGTCGCCGGCAGAGGGGTGGGAGTGGACGTAGGTTCTGGTGAGGGGGTGAAGGTCGGGCTGGCCGGCGTCGTGGCGGTAGATGTCGGCGCAGGCGGGATGGTGGCTGTCGGAGCGGCCCGGAACAGGGGCAGGGGGAATTGACAGCCAGCCAGGATCAAGCCGGCGGACAGTGCAACCACCAGACAAACCAGGGGGATAGGGATTTCTCGCATCACCAGCCGCTCCACCTCTCTGCGTCTGTAGCGGCGAACCCTGCACGCGGTCAGAAGGAACCCAGTCAACAGTACCGAAAGGCCGGGGGACAAGATACCGCGTATCACATACCATTGTAGCAAGAGGAGGCGCCGCTGTCAAGGGAAGCTCACGTTTCGCTTCAAAAGTTTTAGGGGGCCGGCGGAAAGCCGGCCCCCTTGGCTTTGTTGTTCTTATACAGAAGTTCTGCTCAATGCACTACGCCGTACTCGTGCGCCGCGGCGACAAAGGCCTCCACGTTCTCTGGCTTGGCATTGACGGGAATATCACAACCAGAGCTGAGCAGGAGGCCAGTGGGGCCAATGTCGCGCACCAGGTCGCGCACGTAGTTGTAGATGTCGTCCGGCGTGCCGGCGGCAAAGAGCGATGCCGGCACATCCCCCATGATGGCCATGCGGTCCCCCAACAGCTCCTTGGCCTTGCGCACATCGGTCATACCGTCGGGGTTGAGGATGCACTTCTTGGCGGGAAACTCTCGGAAGCGCTCGAGGTCGCGCGTCCAGCTCTGGTCGAAGTGCAGGACGGAGATGATGTCGTTCTCCGCCAGGGCGTTCACCATCTGGAGGTAGTAGGGGAAGACAAAGGTATCCCATATCTTGCGCCCAACCAAGGCACTGGCGGAACGCCAGCCACCCACCCAGACCCGCGGGACCCCTGAACCGCGCGACAGCATAATGCCGGTTTGGATCAGGTCTGGCAAAATGACATCCATGGCCGCCTTGACCTTGTCGGGGATGCGGTACAGGTCAATAAAGAAGCGCTCCATAGAACGGCCCCCGGAGAAGTACTCGAAGGGGATGGTAGTGGCGCCGCCGGCGACCACCACGAATCCGTGCTGGCGGAATGTTTCGACCATGCGGCGTACATTGGCCATGCCCCAGGCCATGGCTTCCTGAAACTCCGCCATGTCCACGATCCGCGGGAGATAATATCCCAGGAACGCCTGCCAGCCGTGCTCGATGATGTAGTCATAGTCTTCGACCTTCATCACCTCGGCCTCTCGAATCTGCCAGAGACTGTCGGGAGGCAGGTCGCGACCGGGAACGGCCACCCGCGAGAGCCACAAGCTGGATAGCATAATGTGGAATTTCACGGGGACAAGGCTGCTAAGGCCATCTACGTCACCCAGACGTTCCATGGCCGCGATAGTGACATTCATCGCAGCTTCAGGGTCATTGCAAAATTGAGCCAAGCTCATACCCATGTACCGCGGAGAAAACGCTGGGCCCAAATAAATGATCGGGATGCGATCTACCGGTTCGAGGTTGATCGCCTTCTCGATACGCTGAAGCCGTTCCTGATACAGGGTCTCCTTGTCCATGGTTATCCCTCCATCCACTGATTGCACAGCGTGACTGCCGCCTGGGCATCGGCACCCCAGGCATCAGCACCGACGTACTGGCAGACATCTGCTGATGTCATGCCGCCGCCGACCATGACCTTCACCTTGTCGCGCAGGCCGGCCTCGGTGAGCGCCTGCACCGTGCGCTTCATCGAGTCAAAGGAGATGGTCAGCAGGCCAGACATCCCCAGCACCTTGGCGTCCGTCTCCTTCACGACCTCGACAAAGCGCTCCGGCGGGACGTCCACCCCCAGGTCATGCACCTCGTAGTTAGCGGCCCTCAGCAGGGTCACCACGATGTTCTTGCCCAGGTCATGGATGTCGCCCTTGACGGTACCGATGACGACCCTACCGCGCGCCGCCGGCCCGCCGGCCGCCAGCTTGGGGAGGAGGAACTGCATGGCTTGCTTGAAGATCTCGCCGGCCATGATCAGCTCCGAGATGAAGTACTCCCCCTGCTCGAAGAGCTTGCCGACCTCGGTCATGCCCTGCCGGCAGTCCTCCAGGATGACGAGGGGCTCTTCGCCGGCGCCTATCCTCTGCTCCACCAGCTTGAGGACACCCCCTTCGTCCAGCTCCACGAACGCTTTAACCAACTGCTCACTCATGGTACCCTCTCCTTTCCTTTATGCGGGACACGATTGGCGGCAGTACCCCAACCCCGGGGGATAACCCTCTCCAACCCACAGTCAGGCTCGCCGACCCGTCTGCTTACTCCTCGGAATGGAAGGGGTGCTCATGCCTCAGCCAGGTATGCACCCAGCGGGTGCTGTAGGCCTGCTCCAGCTCCGCCAGCGCGGCACGGACACACTTGTCCACCTGTTCATCGGTCAGGCCGTACACCAGCACATGCAGGAGCACATCCATCTGGTGAATCGGCGCGGGTACTTCGCCGGCCACATCCGCCGGCCGCCGGAAGTCCGTCAGACTGCCGCGCAGATAGCCGCCGGCGAACTCGGCCAGGCATTTGATGTGGCCGATGAGGCGCGCGCCGGCCTGTTGACACTGCCGGCTGACCCCTTCCAGGAGGCCGGCCACCACTGCCCGGGCAGTTTCAGCGTTCAAAGGTGATGCTGTTTCGCATCTCAGCCGAGCGGCGTACGGCGCAAATATCACATTCATGGCAGTAGCTCGCGCAAAAGCGCGTCATCCAATCCCTGCTGTGCAGAGATGACATGTATCAGGGCGTGAGGATTGACCTCACGCGCGATCTTTTCCGCCTGTGCGATCTCTTCTGCTCTCGCCAGGTCTGCTTTGTTGATGAGCAAAATGTTGGCGCCCCGAATCTGGTCGGTGATGAGCGGGGTGAGGATTTCCCACATCATGGGCAGGCGCAAGGGGTCTATGATGCTGATGGTGCGGATGGATTCCAGGGGCCGGCCGCGGTAGTACTGGAGGGCTTGATGGATTTTGCCGGGTTCGGCAATGCCGGTGGGTTCGATAATGACCAGGTCCGGCTGGTATTCGGCATCGAGGGTGTGGAGGGTAGTGACCAGGTCACCGGAGAGGGTACAGCAGATACAGCCGCTGTACAGCTCCCAGACGGACAGGCCCAGCCGGCGCATCAACTGGTCATCAATGCCGATTTCCCCGATTTCGTTGACCAGGATGGCGACACGCCGACCGTCGTTCGTGATTGCCCGGGCCAAGTGCAGGATGAGGGTGGTCTTGCCGGCGCCCAGAAACCCACTTACAATTAAAAGCTTCACCTCGCGCTCCTTTGCCCAGGAATCCGCGATGATTCTGCCGGCGAAGGTTCGAAGGAAGGCGCAAAATTGGTATATACCTATGTACTATATCATTATACCACATCCGTACTGATTGTCAAATGGCCTAATTAAGAGGGTGTGGAAAGGGCCGCGAAAACATGATGTGCTGGGCATCGGAGTAAGGAACAGCCTGGCCGCCTAGGAGAGCACACGCGGTTGCGGGTGATACCGAACCGATTTGACACGGATGCGGTCTTCCATACAATAAACGTTTGCATTTTACTCAATCATTGGCGCCGCTCTGCTTGGCATCGGTGCCAGGACGCAGGAATGTCCTGTATGCCGTTCGAACCGGAGTTTGCCGCTCTCCCCGCCGCTCTGCGGGAAAAAATCGCCCAGGGCTGGGCAGTACGCCAGCGCTATTTCCCGGATCAGCGCATCATCTTCGACTACCCCGTGGACACCGCGGTGGTCAGCCTGACAGGCATGGCCTGCGCCCTGCACTGTGCCCACTGCAACGCCCGCTATCTGGAACATATGCTCCCCATCGAGCAGGCACTGGAGAGGGTGCCAGACGCTCCCAGCTATCTCATTTCCGGAGGAAGCGACCGTGCCGGCAAGGTGCCGGTGACCTCGCATTTGGACGAGATCGCTGCGCTGGCCCAGCACGGCCGGCTGAACTGGCACGTGGGCTTGATTGACGAGCAGGAGATGGACGCCATCGCGCCCTATGTGCACACGGTTTCCTTCGATTTCGTGGGAGATGACGCCACGATTCGCGAGGTCTACGGCCTGGAGCGCACGGTCGAGGACTATACACGGACCCTGGCGGCGCTGAGCCGGCGTTTCCGCGTCGTGCCGCATATCACCATCGGCCTGCGCGGCGGCGCCATCGGGCATGAACTGCCGGCCCTGCGCATCCTGCGGGATATGCCTCACTTCGACACACTGGTCTTCCTGGTGCTTATCCCTACCGCCGGTACCGCGTACGAAGGCCGTCAGCCGCCGGCCGTCGAGGCGGCGCTGGACATCATCCTTGAGGGCCGGCTGATGTTCCCAGACGTGGAAATTTCTCTGGGGTGCATGCGGCCGCGCGGCGAATACCGGGATCGGCTGGACCCGCTGGCGGTATACGCCGGCGTCAACCGCATCGTCAGCCCGGCGCGCCCGGCCGTGCAGACCGCCGAAGCGCTTGGCCTGCGGGTCGAGCGCCGGCGCGAGTGCTGTATCTTCTAGCTACGCCTCCGGCACCACGCCGTATCCTTCCAGCAGACCCAACTGCGCCATGCCCCAGACGATAGCGGCCGCGGCCAGCACACAGCCGGCCAGGAAGGCCCAATCCATAGGGCGGACATGCACATCCCGATAATAGGTCCGCTGGGGCAGGGCACCGAAGGCTTTCGAGTCCATGGCAATGGCCACCCGCTCCGATTTGCGGATGGCGCTGGCCAGCAGGGGCACAGCGTAGCGCTGTAACTGCTCCCAGCGGCCGCGCAGAGTGGGACGCTCGCCGGCGCCGCGTATGCGGTGCGCGGCGCGGATGATCTCCAGCTCTGTGCGCCACAGCGGCAGGAAGCGGTAGGCCACCAGGATGCCGTAGCCCAGCCGGAAAGGAAAGCGTGCCTGCTGGATCAGGCTCAGGACGAAATCGGTCGGGTCGGTCGTGGAGACGAACAATATGGAGAGGGTGACGATGGCCAGCATGCGCAGGGTGAGCGAGATGCCAACCCGGATGCCCTCGAGGATGATGCGCACACCGCCGGCCTGCCACAGGATGGTTACCGGCCGGCCGGGCAGGGGCGTGTAGAAAAAGGCGTTGGCGCTGATGAATCCCAGCGCGCCCAGCACTACGAACAGCAGGAGCGGCCGGATGAACTGACGGACCGGCACACGCGCCAGCACCTTCAGCATGAACAGCCCCAGCAGGAAGAAAGCCAGCGGCGTCCAGGGGTCGAACGCCATGGTCACCGCCACCATAAGTGCCATGATGCCAGCCAGCTTGAGCGTCGGGTTCAGCCGGTGGATGAACGAATCAGCGGCGTAATAGTTGAGCAGTCCTTCCATGTTACCCTCGCTTTGCCGGCCCGCCGGCCGCCGGCGCTCCCTGCAGAAGCGCCATCCATTCCCGGATGGACAGCGGCGATGTCCCATCGCCGTAGCGCAGGCCGAAGCGCCGCGCCAGTTGATAGAGGGGCGGTGGGCGCAGTTCCGCCACGGCCACCAGCTCCTCATTGGCGAAGAGCGCATGCGGGGTCCCCTGAAAGCGCACCTGCCCATCCACCACCGCGACAGCGGAGCCGGCGTAATCGGCCACCAACTGCATATCATGGGTGATGGCCAGGATGGTGACGCCGGCGGCATGCAGGGTCTGCAGACGCTCCATCAACGCGTGCGCCGTATTGCGGTCCTGACCGAACGTCGGCTCGTCCAGGATAAGGATGCGCTGTCCGACTGCCAACATGGTGGCCACGCTCAGCCGGCGCTTCTGTCCCTGGCTCAGCGCGAAGGGGTTCATCTTGCGGTACGGCGTCAGCCCGAACGAGGCGAGCAGGGCATCGGTGAGCTGCGCGATCTCGGATTCCGGGCGCCGGCGCACTCGCAGGCTGTACGCCAGCTCCGCCTCCACCGTGCGCTCCACGAACTGGTGCTCTGGGTTCTGGAAGACGAAGCCGACCTGCGCGGTGATGTCCGCGGTGGTGAGTTCGGTGATGTCCCGGCCCAGCAGGAAGACGCGGCCGGCCGGCGGCCGCAGGATGTCCACGAAATGCAGAGCGAGGGTCGTCTTGCCGGCACCGTTGGGCCCCACCAGTGCCATGAATGCCCCCTGCGGTACCGTCAGCGACAGATCGCGCAGTACCTCGGGAGCGTCGGCCCGGTAGCGGAAGGAGAGCCGGCGCGCTTCCAGCGCCGGCGGGCCGCCGGCAGAGACTCCCTGCACACGGCGGGGCGGCTCTGCCGGCAGAGGCCCCCTGGGGAGGATGCCGGCGAGCGCCTCCTCCGCCTCGTCCACGGTCAGGGGCAAATGGTCCAAGGGGAGGCCGGCGGCCCGCAGTTTGCGGGCCAGGGCGGTTACCTGGGGAAGCCAGATGCCCATCTCGTCCAGCACTTCGCCGTTGGTTTGGAATACCTGCGCCGGCGCGCCGCTCAGCACCAGCCGGCCCTCGTGGCTCAACAGCATGACCCGATCTATCATGGCGATCAGGTCATCCAGGATGTGCTCCACGATAATGATGGTTGTCTCTGGCTGTTCGGCGCGCAGTCGGGCCAGCCATTGGAAGAACTCAAAGCGCGCCGCCGGGTCCAGGTTGGCGGTAGGCTCATCCAGGAAGAGGATGGAGGGCCGGCGCGCCAGGGCACAGGCCAGCGCCAGGCGCTGTTTCTGTCCCCCGCTCAGACGGTCCACCCGCTCGCGCCGGCGCTCCTCCAGCCCCACCAGCCGCAGGCTTTCGGCGATGCGCGCCCCCATCTCTTCCCGCGGCAGGGCCATGTTCTCCAGGCCGAAGGCGACCTCGTCCTCCACCGTCAGCATGCAGAACTGGGCTTCCGGGTCCTGGAAGACGATGCCCACCTGTGCGGTGCGCTGGCCGACGCTCAGGTTTGCGATGTTCTGCCCTCCGATGAATACCTCGCCCTGCATGGCCGCCGGCACCGAATCCGGGATAAGGCCGGCCAGACACAGCCCTAGGGTGCTCTTGCCGCTTCCGCTGGGGCCCAGGAGCAGGAGCGTCTCCCCGCGCTCGGCCTGGAAGCTCACATCCTGGAGCGCCGGCCGAGGAGCACGCGGATAGCGCACCGTCAGATGGCGGACATCGATCCAGGCCATGGGCTTATCCCCCGATGCGGGCGCGGCCCAGCGCGGTATTGTCGAGCACACCGGTGGCCGCCAGCGCGTCGCTCAGTGCCTTGCCCAGCCAGCCGGACAGCACCGCCGCCGAGATAAAGCGGGCGATGAGCATCAGGATAACGATGTCTACCCGCAGGGTGTTGTACCAGAAAGCGTAGTCCACGATCCAGCTTCCCAGCGCGGCGCCGGCGGAGGCGGCCATCAGCGTAAGCCAGTCATAATGCTTGTAGCCGCGCAGGGCGAAGACCACCTCGGCCAAGCCGCCCTGCGCCAGGCCGCTGATGAGCACCGTCAGCCCCCACTGCTGTCCAAGGAGGGAGGAGATGATGGCGCCCACCATCTCCGCGGACAGCGCCGCGCCCGGCCGGCGCACGATGTAGGGCACCATGATGGCGGCTAGGAACCAGAGGCCGTAGAAAAGGTCGCGCACGGCATAGCCGTACCCGGGAATGCCGGCCTTGATGAACTCCAGCAGTTCCCAGAACAGGCCCCACAGCCAGAAGAGGATGCCGATGACGCCGCCCAGCACCGCCGTCAGGATGGATTCCCAGGTGGTCCAGCGCCGCACCTCCGCGCTGGAACCGATGGCGACGCCGGCCGCCACACCCATAGCCGCCAGCATCACCGCGTGCAGGCTGTTCCAGCTCACCCAGGCCTCTTCCTCATGCGAAGCGAACCAGTACACCACCACCGCGGCGATGCCCAGCACCGCTCCACCGATGAGAATGGCCAGACTACCTCGTGCACGTCGCTCACCAGTCATCGCATACCTCCTTCGTAAAACATTTCTGCGCGTGATAAAACGAACGGCTGCCTGACCCGCGCATGTCAGTCAGGCAGCCGTTTGATGTTCGCAATCACCACAGCTTCCCTACGCTGGCATTACCCAGGTCAGGTTCAAGGGGTCGATGCCTTCGCATCCTCTCAGCCCCCTACGGAGCTCCCCCAGCTGGCCTTATTCAATTGTTACTTTAATTATACATCAGGTTGGTGCAGATGTCAATCGATTAAATACAGGGGCACAGCGGCACTGTGCCCCTACGGTGTTGTGGATTACCCCTTGATGACGCCCAGCGGGCGGAAGCGGGCGACCTTGCGCGCCAGGCCGGCCTTGTGCACGACGTTCACCACTCGGTCCACGTCCTTATAGGCCTCGGGGGCTTCCTCGGCCAGGCCGGCCATACTGCCGGCCCGCACGATGATGCCCTTCTGCCGCAGTTCCTGGATCAGCTCCTCCCCGCGGATGGACTTCTTCGCTTGGGCGCGGCTCCAAACGCGGCCGGCGCCGTGGCAGGTGGTGCCGAAGGCGTCGCGCATGGCTTTCTCCGTGCCGACCAACAGGTACGACCCGGTCCCCATATCTCCAGGGATGAGCACCGGCTGGCCGGTATCCCGGTACGCCGGCGGAAGCACAGGATGCCCCGGCCCAAAGGCGCGCGTGGCGCCCTTGCGGTGCACGATGAGCTTCATGCGCTTGCCGTCAACGTCATGCTCCTCAATCTTGACGATGTTATGGGCCACGTCGTAAATCTGTCGCAGATGCCAGTCGGAGACCTTGCCGGCCAGCACCTGTTCAAAGGTGCGCCGCACCAGCTCCGCCATGACCTGCCGGTTGGCCCAGGCGTAGTTGGCGGCCGAGGCCATGGCGCCGAAGTACGCCTGCCCCTCCGGGGAATTGAAGGGCGCGCACACCAGCTCGCGGTCGGGCAGGGAGATGTTGTACTTCTGCACCGCCTTCTGGAAGTCGCGCACGTAATCGGAGCACACCTGATGGCCCAGCCCGCGTGACCCGGAATGGACCCAGACCGCGATCTGGCCGGGGAAGAGACCCCAGGCATCGGCCACCTCGGGGTCATAGACCTCTTCCACCACCGAAACCTCGATGAAGTGGTTGCCGGAGCCGAGGGTGCCCAATTGGGGACTGCCGCGCTCGCGGGCATGCCGGCTGACCGCGGCAGGGTCCGCGCCGGCGAGGGCGCCCCGCTCCTCCGTGCGCTCCAGGTCCTCGCGGGAGCCATAGCCCCGTTCCACCGCAAAGGCCGCCCCGCGCACCATCACCTCCTCCAGCTCCTTGGCGTTCAGCCGGATAGCCCCGCCCTTTCCCACGCCGCTCGGGATGTTCTGGAAGAGGGCATTGACCAGCGTCTCCAGATGGGGCCGAAGCTCATCGGCGGTAATCTTGCTCACCAGCACGCGCACACCGCAGTTGATGTCGTACCCGGTGGCGCCGGGTGAGATGATGCCGTCGGGATGGCGCGTGGCGATCACCCCGCCGATGGGTGGGCCGTATCCCTGATGGATATCCGGCATGGCCAGCGTATAGCGCACCACACCGGGGAGTGTGGCGGTATTGACCAACTGCTCGATGGAGCGGTCGCCCAGGGCGTCTTCCAGTATGGCGTCATCGGCATACAGCCGTGCCGGCACCCGCATATCATGACGAAACTCCTTGGGAATCTCGTACAGGTACTCATCAATCTTTCGCAGATCGGTCTTCTTTACCATGGCTCACCTCCTTGTCCATGCCGCAAACACCGCCGGCCGCGCCCCCTCACGTGTCAAACACGATGGTAGCATGCCATATGCCCTGCTCGTCCTGCACAATCTGCAGGTCATGGAACGTGGCCGCCTTGACCACCGCAAAGGTGGGATGCCCGGGCTGGCCGGCGAACTCCCCCCGCAGAAGGCCGTTCTCCCACCGCACCCGAAAATCGCTGTACATCTCGCCCTGGGTCTCGCGCCAGAAGAGAAGCTCGTTCAGCCAGTCCACCAGCGCGGCCTCGAGGTCTTCCGCTTCCAAGGTAATCTCATGCCGGCGCTCCGGCCGAATACCCGAGATGTCGGTCATCAGGCTGAACATGGCGCGCGCCGCCTGCTCAAAGAGCGCCTCGAGGCTGGGTGCCCAGACATGCACGGCGCGGTCCGCCACGTGGTTCAGCTCCTCGAAGCCGGCGGACGTGCTGAGGCCCTCCATCTCTGTTACTTACCTCCCACGCGCAGAAGGCCCCAATCGCGTATGGCGATATCCACGCCGTCCCGCCGCGCTTCCTGCAGGATGCGGCGCGCCTCCGCGGCGTCCCGCCGCAGTTGTTCCACCAGCTCGCCGGCGGAACGGAAGCACATTTCCGGCCGCATCCAGCGCACAAATTCCACTGCCAGGTCACACCCGTACAGCTCCAGGTCTACATCCAGCAAATGCACTTCCAGGATATGCCGGCCCTCTCCAAAGGTCGGGCGGACGCCCAGGTTCGCCACCGCCGGGAAGCGCTGTTGTCCCAGCAGAGCGAAGCAGGCATACACCCCGTCGCGCGGCAAGGCACGGTCGTCGTGCACCTCCAGGTTGGCTGTTGGAAAGCCTAGCGCCCGGCCGCGATGCCGGCCGGGAACCACCTCACCCGAGACCAGATAATAGCGGCCGAGCAGGGCCGTCACCTCCTCGATCTTCCCCTCGGCGAGGAGCTGGCGGATGCGCGTGCTGGACACCACCGCGCCGTTCAGGCATACTGCCGGCAGGACGTGCACGCTGAACCCCCATTCCGCACCCAGTCGGCGCAGTACCTCCACATTGCCCTCGCGCTGATAGCCGAAGGTGAAATCCGGCCCCACCCATATGCTCCTGGGGTGTAAATGCTCCACCAGGATGCGGACGAACTCGCCGGCCGATTTGCGGGCCAGCTCCATGGTGAACTGCATCAGGGCCATGAAATCCAGGCCCAACCGTTCCAGGATGGCGGCCTTTTCCCCCGGCGTCGTGATATAGCGCACCCGGTTCTGGGCGCTGAGCACATTCACCGGGTGTGGGTAAAAGGTCACCACGCCGGCCTGCCGGCCGCTCGCCCGCGC
The DNA here is from genome assembly GCA_938049385.1 of uncultured Anaerolineae bacterium. Classification (GTDB taxonomy): domain Bacteria; phylum Chloroflexota; class Anaerolineae; order JACIWP01; family JACIWP01; genus JACIWP01. The sequence continues at coordinate 75,996 of CALIBQ010000025.1, read as the reverse complement.
CTCCGCCAGCACCTCCCGCACCAGTGCCTGATGCCCCACATGCACGCCGTCAAATGCCCCGATAGTGATAACGCTCTCGCCGTCCAGCCAGGTATGGTCAATATCGTCGAAGACTCTCATGGGCCTTCCCGCTTGTCGCTGTGCGAAGTTGTTGCCCCACGTTCCATGGCGGCCAGCACCACCTTGGGCCGCCAGAGGTTCGCCGCCGGGTCAAAATGCAGTACGGCGATCAGCCGGCCGTCCTGGGAGTACGCCCTTGCGGGCCGGTCATCCGCCGGCGCCGGGCCGGCCACCGCCTGGCCGCAGCCCACGCGGGCGGCTTCGTCGGGTGACAGGGTAATGGCCGGCAAATCCCTCAGCCCAGCATCCATAGGGAGCAAATGGCGCTCCCATTCGCCCGTATCCGCCAATTCCTCCAGCGAGACCGCTTCCTCCAGCCGGAAAGGGCCGTTCCGGGTGCGCACCAGGCCGGCCACATGGGCGCCGCATCCCAGCCGCTGTCCGATGTCATGGGCCAGAGAACGCACATAGGTGCCGGCGGAGCAGTCCACCTCCAGCATCAGATAGGGCGGGTCCCATTCGACCAGCGCCAGCCGGTGAATCCGCACCCGCCTGGCAGGCGCCGAAACCGCCTCGCCGCGCCGGGCACGGCGGTATAACGGCTCGCCGGCCTGCTTCACCGCTGAGTACGCCGGCGGTACCTGCTCGATCTCCCCGATGAAGGCCGGCAGTACCGCCTCTACCTGTGAGCGGTCGGGCAGTGGGCCGTGGTGTTCATACGTGATGTGCCCTTCCGCGTCGTAGGTATCGGTGCTCTGTCCCAGGCGCAGTTTCGCCCGGTAGCTCTTGTCATGTCCGATCAGATAGGGCACCAGCCGCGCTGCCTGACCCAGGCAGACCACCAGCAGGCCGGTAGCCAGCGGGTCCAGCGTGCCGGCGTGGCCGGCTTTCCGCTGACAGGTCAGCCGGCGCACCTTCTCCACGACATCATGGGAGGTCCACCCGGCCGGCTTATTGATGAGGAGAATGCCGGAGACAGGGTGAGAGGGGGACGAAGAGCCGGCCCGGGCGCTGGTTCGCCTGTCTGCCATAGGCCTTACCGGTACAGGGCACGCTGTCCATCGATGGCGCGGCGCACCATGTCCAGCACGCGCGCCCGCACCTCCTCCAGCGAACCTTCCACGGTACAGCCGGCGGCCTGCGGATGCCCTCCGCCGCCCAGCGCAAAGGCCACGCCGGAAATATCAATGCCTGGTTTGGCGCGGAAGCCCACTTCCACGGCATGGTCGCCCTTATCATAGAAGAGCAGTCCCACATCCGCCTCCTGGAGGGAGACCAGCAGGTTGATGAAGCCGCCGTCGCCCTCTTCGGGGTTGCCGCATTCGGCCTGCATCGCCGGCGTCAGCACCGCCCAGGCAATGCGCCCCTCCAGGCGCACGGTGGAGAGCATCTTGCCCCACAAACACAGCATGGCGTACGGCCGCGAGTTCAATGCTCGCTCCATCACCTCGCCCAGCGAGGCGCCGGCGTCCATCAGCCGACTGGCCGCCCGCAGGGTGTCCGATGTGGTGTTGGACGTGCGAAACCCCCGCGTGTCCATGACGATGCCGGTCAGCAGGGGCAGGGCAATCTCCCGCTCCATAGGCACGTCCAGTGCATCCACCAGGGAGATGATCATCTCCGAGGTGGAGGCCGCCTTCGGGTCCACCCAGTTCAGCGTGCCGAACATGACGTTGGTAACATGATGGTCAATGTTGATGACCGGCCGGCCGGCGGGGGCAATCACGGTCGAGTAAATCGGCTCCAGCCGCGCCGTGTCACTGCTGTCCAGGCTGACGAACAGGTCGAAGGAGCCGGCCGGCGCTGTGGTCAGCTCCGCAAAGCCCGGCAGGAAGGCATATTTGGAAGGCGGCCGGTCCGGCAGGGCCGGCACTGCCTCTTTGCCCAGCCGGCGCAGTGCTTCCCGCAGGCCCAGCACCGCCCCAATGACATCTCCATCAGGGTCCATATGCCCAATGAGCAGACTGCGTCTGGCCTGAAGCAGAAGGCCGGCGATTTGCGCGATGACGTCGCTCATTCCCCTTCTTCCGGCGATTCCTCACGCAGTGAGGCCAGCAGACGATCGATCCGCTCGCCCTTGCGGATGGACTGGTCCCAGCGGAAGCGCAGTTCGGGCACGAAGCGCAGGTACAGCGTCTCGGCCAGTGATTTGCGGAAGAAGCCGCGGGCATGTTCCAGGCCGGCCAGGGCCAGCTCCACCCGCGCCGGCTCATCATCCAGCACGCTGAAATATACCGTTGCCAGTTTCAGGTCGGGGGTGATCTCCACGTCGGTGATGGTCACCTCTGCCAGGCGCGGGTCCGAGATGCGCCGTTCCAGCAGAAGCCCCAGCTCCTCGTGGATCAGTTCCGCCACCCGACGTTGTCTGCGAGATACCACTTTCATCTTCCCTTCAACGCCCAGCCCAACTGTCAGCCGGGCATGTATCCTTACTGGACTTGCTGTTTGCGGTAGAATTCCAGGATATCGCCCTCGCGGAAGTCGGCGAAGCCGTCCAGGCCGATGCCGCATTCGAAGCCGGCGGCGACCTCCTTCACGTCCTCGGTGAAGCGCTTCAGCGAGGCCACCCGACCTTCGAATACCACGGCGTCGCCGCGGTGCACCCGCACCTGGGCATCGCGCGTGATGACGCCGTCCATGACGTAACAGCCGGCGACCTGGCCCAGCTTGGAGACCTTGAAGACCGCCCGCACCTCGGCATGGCCGAGCACCTTCTCCTCGAACTTGGGCTCCAGCATGCCTTTGAGTGCCTTCTCTATGTCTTCCAGGAGCATGTAGATGACGGTGTACAGGCGGATGTCAACGCCTTCCTGCTCCGCCAGCCGGCGGGCGGCCTGGTCCACCTGCACGCCGAAGCCCACCACAATGGCATCCGAGGCGGCGGCCAGCATCACGTCCGACTCGCTGATATTGCCGGTGCCGGTATGCAGGATTTTGACCCGCAGTTCCTCATCCCCCAGCCGCTCCAGGGATTTGACGATGGGTTCGATAGCACCTTGGACATCGGCCTTGAGGATGATGTTCAGCTCCTTGGCCTGGCCGGCTTTGATGCGGCTGGCGATGTCCTCCAGTGTCAGCACACGCCGGGCGGCCCGGACAGCCGCGGCCTCCCGCTGGCGGATGCGCTCCTCGGCGATGGCTTTGGCCTCGCGCTCCGAGGCCACCACCTCGAACGTATCGCCCGGGCTTGGCAGGCCGGAAAGCCCCAGCACCGCCACAGGCGTGGAAGGCGGCGCCTCTTTGACCAGGCTGCCGCGGTCGTCGAACATGGCGCGCACGCGCCCGTACACCTCGCCGGCGACCACGTTATCGCCCAAGCGCAGGGTGCCGTTCTGCACCAGCAGGGTGGCGATAGGGCCGCGCGCCTTGTCAATCTTGCTCTCCAGCACCGTGCCCATGGCCGGGCAGTCCGGATTGGCCTTCAGCTCCGCCACTTCGGTGACCAGCAGGATGTTCTCCAACAGCTCGTCAATGCCCTGGCCCAGCTTGGCGGAAATGGGCACACAGATGACATCGCCGCCCCAATCTTCCACCACCAGGCCCTCATCGGCCAACTGCTGTTTCACCCGCTCCGGGTTGGCGTTGGGCTTATCAATCTTGTTCAGGGCCACCAGGATGGGCACCTGCGCGGCGCGCGCATGGTTGATGGCCTCGCGCGTCTGCGGCATGACGCCGTCATCCGCGGCCACTACCAGCACCGCCAGGTCGGTCACCTGGGCACCCCGGGCGCGCATGGCGGTAAACGCCTCATGGCCCGGCGTGTCGATGAAGGTGATTTTCTTCCCATGCACTTCCACCTGGTAGGCACCGATGCGCTGAGTGATGCCGCCGGCCTCGCTGGCCGCCACATTGGCATGCCGGATGGCGTCCAGCAGAGTCGTCTTGCCGTGGTCTACATGGCCCAGCACCGTCACCACCGGCGGGCGCGGCTTCAGCTTGCTCGGGTCCTCCCGCTCGCAGATGAGCTTCCACAGCGGCTTGGCCTTCTCCGGCGCCTTTTCCTCGGCTTCCTCAGGCTCCGCCGGCTTCTCCTCCACTGGGGTAAAGCCCAGCTCCGAGGCGACGATGGCCGCCGTGTCAAAGTCAATCATCTGGTTGATGTTGGCCATCACGCCGTTGTTCATCAGCTCCTTGATGACGTCAATGGGGCTGATGCCCATCTTGCCGGCCAGATCGCGCACACTGATGCTGGCTGGCAGTACCAGCACCTTTTCCGCCGGCTTTTCCGGCGTATGAGCAGGAGTGGAGTCCGCGTGCCTTTCCTTCTTTAGCGGCCGGGCCGCAGGAGTTGGCGCGGGCTTGGGTTTTTTGGCGGCTCCCGGCTTCGGCCGGCGATCCAGGACCTTCTCCTCGACCTTCTCTTCATCCGGTGAGCGCACCTTGCGGCGAGCCGGCGCGCGCAGTTTCAGCATTTCGTCCTCTGCATCTTCCTCTTCGATTTCAAAGTCCCGTAATATGCGCAGACGGCGCTTACCCAGCAGGTCCGGCCCCAGCAAATCCTCTTCTTCTGGGGCGCGCGCCGGCTTCTCCCGGGCTTTATCCGGCTTTTTCGCGCTTTCCTTCGCTTTTTCCTCGACGGTAGGTTTGTTCGGTTTGGTCATGGACACTCCTGCTCCTTTCCAGTCGGGTCCCCCGCTCGCCGGCAGGGCTTGCTATCCTGCCAGCGGGCCCAGCGTTACCCAACTATCATTGTATAAATAATCTGGGCTTTTGTAAAATTTTTCCGACAATTTCGTGAATCAGCATATGCTGACTTCCCGCTGGACCAGACGGATTCCTGGTTCGCGGAAGACAGGCCAGTGAGGATAACGGGTGGATTCGCGGAGGCATTCGTTCAGGAGGAATATGTGGATATTTCCCCGTTCAGCACGTTTTCGCGGACATATGTCCGCACACAGGCGCCTGCTTACGTGCTCATATGCTCCTCCGCGTCTTCTCCCGCTGTCCCCATACCGTTCCCATGGTGATGTCCACTTTTTATCCCCTACATCCCTCCCCGTGCACAGGGAAAGGGGCGAGGATTATTACAGCATCTCATCGCCGGCTTCCTCGGGCATGCCCTCCATATGTTCCCGCAGTTGGGCGCGCTCCTCTTCCGACAAGGTGGTCTTCAGCGCATGTTCCAAGGAGCCGCGCTTCAGCGCCAGCTCCCAGCAGGAGCGCCGGCGGCAGAGATAGGCGCCGCGGCCAGCGCGCTTGCCCGTCGGGTCCACCACGATCTGGCCCTCGGGTGTGCGCACCACCCGCACCAACGAGCGCTTGGGCTGTGTTTGCCGGCATGCCACGCATGTGCGCATGGGGATATGCTTGGGCGCCATCTTCCCGCTTCCTTATCCCGCCAGCCTCGCGATCAGGAGTCCCATTCGGAACGCTGGCGGCTGGGCTTGCGCTGGCGCTTTACCACCAGCTTGCCGGTGGCCTCGTCGAATTCCAGCGCGGCGCGCTTGTCCTTGGGTTTACTGCGCGGCTCGAACTCATCGTCATCGGCGTTCGGGTCCCAGCGCAGGATGTCCAGTGCGGCCGGCTCTGGTGCCTCCTCATTATTTTCTGCGTCCTCCAGCACAGCGGCTTCCGCCGTCGGAGCCTCTGCCGCGACGGGCTCCTCGCCGGCGGCCGGCAGTTCCTCGTCATCGAGCCATATCTTCACCGCTTCTTCCACCGGTTCGGGTTCCTCGGCCGGCGGGCGCGAGGCCAGGATCGCCTCGGCGCGTGCCAGCAGGTCTTCGGCGCTCACCGGCTTCGGTTCCGGCTTGGGCTGGGCCGGCGCGAACATCTCGGCGGCCGCCTCGGAAGTGCTCTTGATGTCAATCCGCCAGCCGGTCAGTTTGGCCGCCAGACGGGCGTTCTGTCCTTCTTTGCCAATGGCCAGCGAGAGCTGTTTGTCCGGCACGATGACCAGTGCGGTCTTGCCGCCCTCTGCATCCTCGTACAGGTGCACTTTCGCCACCTGGGCGGGGCTGAGCGCGTTGGCGATGAAGACGGCAGGGTCGGGGCTCCACTCGACGACATCAATTTTCTCGCCGTTCAGCTCGTTGACGATGCCCTGGATGCGGGTGCCCCGCATGCCGACGCAGGAGCCGACTGGGTCCACGCCTGGGCGGAGCGCCGCCACAGCGACTTTAGAGCGACTGCCGGCCTCGCGAGCGATGGCTTTGATCTCGACTGCGCCGTTGGCGATTTCCGGCACTTCCAGCTCCAACAGCCGGCGCAGCATGTTGCGATGGGCGCGCGAAAGCACGATACGCGGCCCGCGCGAGGTCTTCTCGACCTCCAGCACATAGGCCCGAATGCGCTGATTGAGGCGGTAGCGCTCGCCGGGTATCTGTTCCGCCTTCGGCAGTGTCGCCTCTGCCTTGCCCAGGTTCACCACAATAGCATGGGCATCAATGCTCTGGATGACCCCGTTGATGATCTCCCCTTCTTGCTCGGCGAAGGCCTGATAAAGCGCGTCGCGCTCTGCCTCGCGGATGCGCTGAAGGATGACCTGCTTGGCCGTTTGCGCGGCAATGCGGCCGAAGTCCTTGGGGGTCGTCTCGATGAGGACGACATCCCCCAGCTCGGCATCGGGCCTGATCTGGCGCGCTTCGGCCAGGGTGATCTGCACCCGTGGGTCCTTGACCTCTTCCACCACGGTCTTATGGGCGTAGACCTTTACTTCGCCGGTCTCAGGGTCAATTTTGGCGGAGACGTTGCCGGCCGCGCCAAAGTTGCGCTTGTAGGCGGTTACCAAGGCGGCTTCCACCGCTTCCAGTACCACCTCTTTCGACAACTGGCGCTCGGCGCACACCTGATTCACCGCCAGGATAAATTCGTTTCTCATTGCTCTCGCTCTCTCCTTAACACAAAAACAGCCATACCCGTCAGGCCTGAAAAACCCTGATAACAAGAAAAGTGGGAAGGAACCCCCCACTTTTCCGAGAATACGTCTTCGCTCCGACTGTACCGATATTATAACATGCTATGAGGTTTCTGGCAAGTTATCCCCTGCCCATGCCGGCCTCGGGCGCAGGCTGGCCTCGCCGCCGTAGAAGCAGCGAAGTCGGCCGTCGGGCAGTGCCAACCCCAATGCACCGTCATCCGTCACCTCCACGACGCGGCCGACAATGCGCTCGCCGCCGGCCTCGATCGCTACCTCCTGCCCCCATTCCATCAGCGCGCCTTTCCATTCCTCCAGGGGCGACTCGCCGGCCAGGATGCGCTCGTACCAGCCCTCGAAACGGCGCAGGATGCCCCACAGCAGTTCCTGCCGGCTTACCGGCCGGCCGGCCGCCGCCATCAGGCTGGTGGCAGTATCGGATAACCGCCCCAGCGTGCGATCATCATGATCCCCTGCCGTGGGTTCCGCCAGCTCCTCCGGCCGCACGTTGACGTTGATGCCGATGCCGAGCACCATAAAATCTAGCTCCCCGCCGGCGAAAGCGCTTTCCACCAGGATGCCGGCGGCCTTGCGGCCGGCGATATACACGTCATTGGGCCATTTGAGCGCCGGCACAAGCCCAAGCTGGTCCATCACTGCCCCCCGCACCGCCAGGCCGGCGGCCATGGTCAGGGCAAAGAGACGCGCCGGCGGCAGTTTCGGGCGCAGCAGGAGGGAGAATAGCAGACAGCGGCCGGCGGGCGCCACCCAGCGCCGGCCACGCCGACCCCGGCCGGCGGTTTGGGTCTCTGCGATGACCAGCGTGCCTTCCGGACTGCCGGCGGCGGCCAGGCGGCGCGCTTCCTCGTTGGTGGAGTCAATGACCCGATGATAAATGAGGGGGCGGCCCAGCCGACGCGTCGGCATGCCGGCCAAGAGCACCGCCGGCGACAGCGGCTCGTACACGGCTTGATCGGAACCCAGCATCATACACTATCTCACATCCGCGGCGCTCACTCTCGCAGGATGGGGAGCACCAGCGCGCCGTAGGGCATGACCCCGACGGATGCGCCCGGGCCGTAGTCGGCCAGCGCGGCATCCAGCGCCGGCTGAACATGTTCCGCGTAATCCAGGTGCACCTCGCGCAGTTCCGCTGGCCCCATTCCCTCCGCCACTACAACGATGCGGCATTGCATCTCATGCAGGAGCCATGAGAAGGTGTACAGCACACAGCTCTTCTCCCCGCCGATCTCCAGCGCCTCGGTCAGCCGGCGAAGCTCCGCCGGCGTCGGCATCTCCCGCATCCACTGGCGGAACTCCTCGTGCTCAAAGCCCTCGTAAATCCCTTCGCGGCACTGATTCACTAGGATGAGGGTCCCGCCCGGCTTCAGATAGCGGTCGGCGCCGCCGCAGACCCGCGACCCGCCCTGGAAAAGGCTGACCTCGTAGCCGGCATCTCCGACGCCTGCGATAAGGATATCCACCTTTTCGGGCAAAGAGACCTCGACGTAGGGGCGCATGAACTCCACGGCCGCGCGGTGTGCCGGCAGATGGCGATCGGCGAAGGCGCGCACCAGATTGCGGCCGGCGTCCAGCAGGACGTCCACCACCATGTCGATGCCGACGATATCGGCCGCCTCCTCCAGGTCCGAGCGCACAATGTTGGCCGGCGGCATGACGCCCAGCAGGGAGCCACAGCGCAGTTCCGCCAGGATGCCAGTGAAGCGCTTGTGGTTCTCGTAGATACAGCGCCGGCTGGCGACGCCGGGCAGGACGATTTTGGCGCCGGCCGACCAGCCGGCCAGCATGCAGGGATTGACCAACCCGGTGCCGATGCGGATATCCGCCTCGGCAAAACGCTGATGCACCTCCACCGGCGTGCCCAGGGAAGTGGTGCCCAGGTGCACCATGACCGCTTGGTTATCCGGCTCGTTGTTCAGCACGGGGAAGCGCCGGGCAACCGCCGGCCCCAGATTGGCCTCGATGGCCTCCGGGCTGTCGGCGGCGTGCATCCCCACCCCCACCATGATGGTGATGTCCTCGTCCCGGATGCCCAGCTTCTCCAGTTCCTCGATGAGGATGGGGACGATCTGGCGGTTGGGCGTGGAGCGGGTGCGGTCGGTCACCACCAGGCAGACCCGGGCGCCGGGTTTTGCCTTAGCGGTGATGGCGGTGCGCTCCAGCCCTTCCTGGATCACCTGGCGCAAATGGGCTTCGGGGTCCGGTGCAGTGGGGACGGGCGCCGGCCAGCAGACGCCGGCGAGCTGGCCGGCGGGGATTTCCACCCGCTGTCGCGTACTGCCAAAGGGAATATCAATGGGGATACGGTCTGCGCACATCAAACACTCCTTTTGGGCTTTTGGCCCGTAAAGAAAAACTGCTGACACACGGCATCCAGGGATAAAGTAGATGAAATCCTGCTGTCCCACGTTTTCATTATATCCTGCTGGTCTGCCGGCGTCAATGGAGATTGCGGGGTTGTGTTTTCCACCGAACATAGTATACTAGTGCTGTACATCTCTCGTGGAAGGGCTGTATGGCGCGATACCCGGTGCCGGCCGGCACCGTCCGCATCGAGTTCATGGAAAAAGGCTCCCGCTTCATCGCTACCGCCGGGCCGGCCGGTTCCGTCGAAGAGGCCATGGCTTTCATCAACGCCATCAAAGCCGAGTTCCATGACGCTACCCACAACGTCTGGGCCTACGTGGTGGGCTTCGGGCCTACCAGCCAGTACGCCTGCCACAATGACGGAGAGCCGGGCGGCACCGCCGGCCCGCCGGCGCTCTCGGTACTCCAGAATGCCGGCCTGGGCGATGTCGTCGTCGTCATCACCCGTTATTTCGGCGGGGTGAAGTTGGGCACCGGCGGCCTGGTGCGCGCCTACTCCCGAGCCGCCCGCATGGCCGTGGATGCCCTGCCGCGAACAGAACGGGTGGATCAAGTGCGCCTGTGCGTGCGCGTCCCGTACCGCTGGTACGAAGCGGTCCAGCGGCAGGCGCAGGCGTTCCAGGCCTCTGTCGTGCAGACCGAACACGAGGCAGAGGTGCTGTTCCACCTACTGGTGCCAGAGGATAGGTCCGAAGAGTTCCGGTCCGCACTGCGCGAGGTTACCGCCGGCGAAGCGGTCTTCATCTGACCTTCAGGCCGTGGTTCCCCCGCAAGCGTATCGGTTTTGCCCCGACAGCGTTTATATTGTTGTCCAACCGAAAAAGGAGAGCGAAAATGAGCAGATGGCGTCTGACCGTGGTGATCATGGTGCTTATGGCGCTGTTGGGGATCATGCCCTCGGCCGCCCAGCCACAGCCGGCACCGCCCGGCCCGCTGATATACCTCGTGCGCTTCACTTTCGACCCTGCCGCCGGCGAACCCTCCGTCCCTGCTCCACTGGCGTCCCTGGAAGGGCCGGCGCCGGCCAGCCCCTACTACCTCCTGCAGTTCGAAGGTCCCGTGCAGGAGGGGTGGAAGCAATCGGTGGAGGAGGCGGGCATCCGCCTGTTGAGCTATGTGCCCGATTTTGCCTTTGTGGTGCGCCTGCCGGCCGGCATGTCCGCCGATGCCGCACGTGCCTTACCCCACGTGCGCTGGGTCGGGCCGTACCGCATGGTCTACAAGCTCTCCCCAGAGCTGGACGCCTGGATAACAGCGAGCGGGCCGATGGAGCTGTCCATCAGCCTGTTCCCCGGCGAGGATGCGGCGGAGGTAGAGGCGCAGGTGCGTGCCTGGGGTGGGGCAGTGAAGGAGCTTGCTCGGAGCGAACTGCTGGGCGCCGGCCTGCGCGTTACCCTGCCGGCGGACCGCGTGCCCGCGCTGGCCGGCCTGCCGGGCGTCGCCTGGGTGGAGCCGTATCTCCCTATGGAGCTGTATAACGACCGGGCGCGCACCATCATGCAGGTGGACCAGGCCCAGAGCACGCTGGCCGGCCTGGGCACGAATCTGTACGGCGCCGGCCAGATCGTGGCGGTGGCCGATACAGGCCTGGATACCGGCAGTGAGTCCACCTTGAGCCTGGACTTTCGCGGCCGGCTGGTGCGCGCCTTCGCCCTCGGCCGGCCCGGCGACTGGAGCGACGGCCTCTGGTACGGCGGAGAGCCGCAGGGAGGACACGGCACGCATGTCGCCGGCTCGGTGCTGGGCAACGGCTCCCTCTCCGGCGCCAACCCGGCCGCGCACCAGTACGCCAGCTCCTTCGCCGGCGTTGCCCCGGAGGCCAGCCTGGTATTCCAATCGGTTATGGATTCTGAGGGCGGCCTGGGCGGCATCCCCTATGACCTCAAGACCCTCTTCAACCAGGCCTATGCCGAAGGGGCGCGCATCCATACCAACAGTTGGGGGCATCCGACAGGAGGCAGTTATCCGAACTACACGTACGGCGCCTATGATGCCTCGGCCCGCTATGCCGATGAATACATGTGGCAGAACCCGCAGGCGCTGGTGCTGTTCGCCGCCGGCAACGCCGGCCGCGACGCCGATGCCAACGGCGTGATTGATCTCGACCGCATCGGTTCGCCGGGCACTGCCAAGAACGTGCTGACGGTGGGCGCCACGGAGAACAACCGCCCTCCCGGCGCCGGCTTTGGCGGCTACTCCAACTACCGCTGGGGCACCGGTTCCTGGGAAGCTCTTTTCCCAGTCAACCCCATCCACGACGATTACATCTCCAAAATATCAACGGCCTGGCGGCCTTCTCCAGCCGCGGTCCCACCGATGACGGACGGGTCAAGCCTGAGGTCGTCGCCCCGGGCACCGACATTATTTCGGCGCGCTCCCATGCCAGCGGTGCGGAGACCGGCTGGGGGGTGTACAACTCGCACTATGTCTACATGGGCGGCACCAGCATGGCCACGCCGCTGACCGCCGGCGCCGCCGCCTTGGTGCGCCAATACTACCACCAGGTCAAGGGCTATTCCAATCCCAGCGGCGCCCTCATCAAGGCCACCCTCATCAACGGCGCCCAGAACATCGCCCCCGGCCAGTACGGCACCGGTTCCACCCAGGAGATTCCCAACGCTACCCCGAACAACGTCATCGGCTTTGGGCGGGTGAACCTGGTCAGCTCGCTGGCGCTGAATCCCCAAGCGCAGATGGCATACTGGGACGACAAGGCCGGCATCGGCACCGGCGCCACCCGCTCTTACAGTGTTGCAGTAACCCAAACCGCGACTTCGGGGGATTTCTTCGCTGTCACTCTGGCATGGACCGATTATCCCGGCACGTTCGGTGCCGCCAAGGCTCTGGTCAACGACCTGGACCTGGAAGTGGTCGCGCCGAGCGGGACGCACTATCGGGGCAACGGAGGGGCCGGCTGGGACCGGCTGAACAACTCCGAGCGCGTGGTCATCCAGAACCCGACCGCCGGCACCTACCAGATCAACGTCCGCGGCTACAACGTGCCCAACGGCCCCCAGCCCTTTGCCGTGGTGGTGCGCTCGCCGTACCTCTCCACGAGCGTGACGACCCCGACGCCCACCCCGACGGCAACCAGGACCTCGACGCCGACACATACGCCGACATCCCAGATTACCGCCACCCCGACGCGCACGCCCACCCGCACCTCGACGCCGGCGACACCCTTCCGGCGCCGGGCGTCCCTGCCGCTCATCATCCGCCCTGGGGCATCTGCTCCCACTCCCACGCCCACCCGCACTTCAACGCCGACCCGGACCGCGACGCCGGCTCCCACCACCGTCACCCTGACCTCTATCGCCGATACCTGCGTGATGGAGGGGTATCCCACACAGAACTTCGGCACTACGGCGGATATGTGGGTCGGCTATGATGATCATCTGGACCCCGACGGCAAGATCGTGCGCTCCCAGGTGCGGTTCAACCTCGCCGGCATCCCCGCCGGCGCGGCGGTGCAGAGCGCCAAACTGCGCATTTACCTCATTGGCTCCTGGGAATTTCCCGGCTGGATCGATCGGGTGACAGCCTACCAGGCGGCGCAGAGCTGGACGGAAACCGGCTCCACCTGGAACAGCAAGCCGGCGATGGGAAGCGCATACGGGGTTGTGGATGTGCCGCCGTACAGCTCTCCCGGCGGATGGTATGAGCTGGATGTCACTGCCTTGGTGCAGGGCTGGGTGAATGGGAGCATCCCGAACTACGGCATCATCCTTCGCGGGGATGAGACACCCGGCGACACCTCATCCTGGCGTTCCTTCAGCACCCGGGAGGGGCCGTTCCCGCCGCAGTTGGTGGTGCGCTACGTGGCGAGCGGTCATTCTGCGCCGGCGGAAAGCACGCCCGAACCGGCGGTCGGCACGGGCACATATCTCCTGCATGAGCTGAGGGGAGACGAGGGGAGCGCCGGCGGCCGGCATCTGGACTATATGGGTCGATAGACACACGCTCTGCAGACGCGAAACAGGGGAGGCTTCACAAGCCTCCCCTGTCCGTTTAATGGCCGTTCAGGCTGAGGTCGAGGAGCAGGCCGGCCAGCAGGGCGGCCCGCATCGGCAGGCTTTCCAGCGCCACGCGCTCATCCAGGGCGTGGGCGCCGGCGCCCTCCGGTCCCAGACCATCCAGCGTTGGGACGCCCAGGATGGCAGTGAAATTGCCGTCACTCCCACCGCCGGAGCACCCCCGCTCCAGATGCATGTCGAGATGCTCCCCCACCACGCGCGCCCGATGGAACAGCGCCACGCAGGTGGGGTCCGGCTCCCAAGCCGGCCGGGTAACCGCGCCTTCCACCGTGACGCCGGCCTGGGGATGATACGGCGCCAACTGGCGGATGAGCGGCACCAGACGCTCCTCTTCTGCCCGATTGGGCACCCGCAGGTCCACTTCCGCGGCGGCCTCCGCCGGCACCACGTTCGGGCGGGTTCCGCCCTGCACCACGCCGACGGTTACCGTCACACCCTTTTCCAGGTCGTTCAGGGATTGGAGGTAAAGGATGTGCTGGGCCAGCTCGGCGATGGCGCTGACGCCCTTCTCCGGCTCGCGGCCGGCATGGGCGGCCCGGCCTCGCACGTGCACGCGGAAGCGCCCCACACCTTTGCGCCCCACGGTGAGCATGCCCGGCCCCAGCGCCGGCTCCATAACCAGCACATAATCGCTTTGCCGCGCCTGCGACTCGATAATGCCGCGAGAGGAGGCACTGCCCCGCTCCTCGTCGGAATTGACCAGCAGGACCACATCGCGGGTCAGAGGCAGGTTGAACTGGCGCAGGACTTCCATGGCATGGATGGCGATGACCAGGCCGGCCTTCATGTCAAAGGCGCCTGGGCCGTAGAAATAGCCGTCCTCGATCCGTACCGGCCGGCGCGCCAGCTCACCCGCCGGCCAGACAGTGTCTATATGCCCCAGCAGGAGCACAGGCTGACGCTGGCCGCCGCCGCTCCAGACCGCCCGCAGGTTATCCCCCACTTGCTCCTGCGGCAGGCGCTCCACCGATGCGCCGGCCTGTGCAAGTCGTCCTGCCAGCAGTGTCTGGGCGCGGTCTACCAGCTCCTTGTCATCGGTAGGTGATTCCTGTTCCACCAGTGTTCGCAGGTCATCCACCATGGCTGACAGACGCTCTCGCATGGCCTCGTGGATGGCCGGCAGTATCGAAATCATCATTGGCACACGCCTCCTGGCATGGTTCGCTTCCGGTCCCGAAAAAGTATAACCGCACGAATAATTGATATATCATGAAATGCGCCGGCCGACAAATTTGCGCTCCCATGTCCGGACATTAGGAGCACTGCGCTCGCGGCCTAGCGGCTGAAGCCACAGGCAACAACTGCAAACTGCGCAGGCAGGCTTCGCGAGGTTGGCGCCGGCCCGCAGTTTCAACTGCCAGGCTTTTCCCACACCCTCAATCGTGGGTATTGCGTCGCGGGTCTGGATGATGATATAATGTGTGCAGTCACAATCATGTCTATCATTGTAAAGGGCAGAGCACATGATGCGCACGTGGCTGAACAAGTGGCTGGGAAACACGTCGTTCTCTCGGCAGGTGTATCAGACGCTCACCTTCGCCGCCGGCCTGGGGCTGGCAGATGCGGTCCTGCTCATTATCCTGGTCGCCGCCGCACCGTCGTTGGGAATCTCGACGGGCAGTGCACTGCTGGTGCCGGCCATCGGGCTTGCACTGGTCATTGTCATTTTCATTCTTCTGCGCGCCGGCGCGCTCATGCCGGCACAGGTTCTTCTGATCCTCACCACCATGGGCCTATCCAGCGCGCTGGTGCTCCTCTTCGGTGGGGTCGGCGGCTCCCTAGATATCATCCTCATCACCCCCAGCCTCATCGTGGGACTGATGTTCGGCCTGCATTGGGGCATCGGGGTCAGCATCGTCATGGGCCTATTGTATCTTGTCTTCACCTGGCTGTCCCTTCGGGGAATCACTTTCTCCCTTATTTCACCCGAGGTGCCGGTTCTGCCGCACGTGCGCGCCCTGGTCACGGCACTGACCTTCCTGTTTGTGGGGATTCTTGTTGGAAGGATCAGCCACACCCTGAACCGCGCGGTGGAGGGCATCCGCTCTCATGCGGATAATCTCTCCACTTTGATCGAAGAGGTCGGGGCGTCGGCGGAGGAAGTCGGGGTTGCCATGTCCGATCTGGCGCGCAGCGCGGAGATGCAGGCCTCTCAGATGGAGGTCATCACCCAATCCGTGGAGATGTTGGAGGAAGCCAGCCGGCGCATCGCCGGCGCGGCTGACGAGACCAACCAGAGTGCCGCAGAAACGCGACAGTTGTTCGAGCGGGTGGTGCGCGAGTTCGAGAGCCTGTTGGAGCGGGTGCGTCATATCCAGCGCGTCGCGCAGATGGTGGATCGGTTTGCCGAGGAGACCCATCTGCTCTCGCTGAACGCCACCATTGAGGCGGCACGCGCCGGCGCGGCCGGCCGCGCTTTTGATGTCATCGCCAGCGAAATCCGCGATCTGGCCCAGCGCTCCGCCCGCTCCGTGGCGGATATCGCGGAGCTCAGCGCCGCCATCCAATCGGAGATGGATACCCTGCGCAGTGCGGTCGAAGCAACCCTTCCCTTTGTCGAGCGCACCGCCGAACATGCTCAGGCCATGATTGCATCCACCCATGAACAGCAGGCCCATGCGGCCGATATCACCCGAGCCGTCGGAGAGGCCGCCGCCGCCGCTCAGCAGGTAGCCGCCAGCACGGAGGAAGCCAGCAACGCGACCGAGGAACAGGTCGCCGCGCTGAACCAGATTTCGCACTCTGCGCAGAGTTTGGTAGAATTGATTGCTTCGCTGGAGCAGTAGGGGACGCACTGGGTTCCGTTGGGGTTGCACGGGCAGGAAACAGCAGAGGTGGAGTGAATTTGTCGGAAACATTACGCTCACGTGATGATGGGTGGCCGCTGCTTCCTCCCGTGAGCCGGCAGGTGCAGGATGTCATCCTCGAGGAGGCGGCGCCAGGCCTGCGGGTATTGGAGGTTTCCCTGGCGCGTGGGGCCGGCGCGCCGTTTATCGAGGAGCAAGTATGCCGGCTGGCGCAGGGCCTGCAGGCACGCAGCCACTTCGTGCAGGTCATTTCCCCTGACCGCCTGCCTCGCGGCCTGAAGCGCTGGGCGCGCTGGCCGGCCAGCCGTGCCAGCCTGGCCAACTACGACATCATTCACATCCACGCCGGCCTGCTCACCAACCGGGATTACCGGGAACTGCTGGGGTTGGGATACCTCCTCTTCGAGACGCGCTCCCGGACGGTATTGAGCTATTACGGCGCCTTGAACATCGGCCCGGACGAGCGGTATACCCGCCGGCTGGCAGACTTGGCGATGGTGCTGGCTCACACCGTCAGCGAGTATGAATTCCTGCGCCCCTACATTCCAGCAGAGAAGCTGGCGCATGTGCCCTGGGGCGTTGAGCTGGACCATTTCCCCTTTCCGCCGCAGGAGAGCGATGTGATGCATGTCATCTTCCCGGGACACTGCGGCCCAGCGGAAATGACAGGGGTGGCCCAGGCGCTCCAGGATACGTCCGGCATCATCGGCCATATCTTACTGCCGGCCGGTGATGGGGCATCTCCGCAAAGCCTGGATGCGCCTGCAGTCCCCAACCTGCAGGTGCATTATGTCGCAGGGCGGGAGGAAGTGCGAGCGCATCTGCGCCGCGGGCAGGTATTGATCTGGCCGGCAGAGGGGGCAGGATGCTGTATCTCCAACCTGGCGCTGGAGGCCCTCGCGGCCGGCTGTCTGCTGGTCGCGCCTGACACTGCGCAGGAAGTGCGCGGGCTGGCCGAACAGGTGGGGTTCCTGTATCCCGCCGGCCAGCCGCAGGCCCTGCGCCGGATTCTCGAGACCCTGCGGGATAACCCGGACCTGCGCCGGCGCTACCGGGAGCTGGGCCGGCGCAAGGCAGAGCTTTTCCCATGGGAACGCACGCTGGACACCTGCGAACAGCTTCTGACGCACATCCATCTGCGCCGGCTCATCGCCTTTGCACTGCGCAGGGTGCGCGGCCCGAAGGACCTATATCCAACTCTCCTGCGCCAGATGGTGAACATGGTCGGCGCCGACGGTGGTTCTTTCTTCGTTCCCCAACCAGACGGATCGCTGGCACTGCAGGCCGTGTACGGCCGCGGGCCGGCGCCCCCGCGGCAGGTCAAGCGCTATGAAGGGGTATACGGTTTCGCCGCCGACCAGCGGCAGACCCTTCTCCTGCCCGGGGATATCCTGGAGACGTATCTGGAAGAGAGCTGGCCGGTATCCGACCTGCGCCGCTCCGCCGTCATCGTGCCGGTGCAGTACCAGGACCAACTGCTGGGTGTGGCGGAGGCAGTTCGAAGTTTCATGCGCCGGCCCTTTGACGAATCCCACCGGCGCTGGTTCGCCTGGTGGGCGGAGGCGGCCGGCGAAGCCGTTACCTCCGCCCTGGCGCGCTTCAAGGAAGAGGGGTGCTGAACGCGTCGGCTCCCTGCCGCAGGGACACGCGGACAGGGAGCCGGTGGGAAAGCGCTGTGATGCGGAAGTGAATCAGTGTACCAGCACCTTGATGCCGGGATAGCGTAGCTTGTAGACATGCACGGCGTAATCGCTGAAGGTATCTTCCAGGGTGCCCTCCCGCACCTGCAGGGAGCGGTTCTCAAAGAGCACGTCCGCCTTGGCTCCCGGCAAACCGGTGAACCTTACCTGTACGGGGTCGCGCACCAGACTAGCGGCGAAGAGATAGGTGTTGCCGCCGTAACTGCGAGCAGTCATCAGAATGGAGGGATGCTGTACGCCCTTGGCCGGCGCCGACAGCGTGGGGCCAGAGAGAATAGTGAAGCTCATTCCTCCCGGCACCGGGTCGGTAGACGTGAGAATGGGTTTCAATTGGGTCAGTTCCGCCAGCACCTGGCGCAGGCTGTCCACCATATCGGGTACATAAACGCCGTACTCGAACGTGTACCAGTCGAGGCCCTGGGCGCCCAGCATCAGCGGGACATAGGCATCGAAGCGCATGTACTGATAATTCGGGTGGCCAACATGGAATCCAGGCGGCAGGGAGGACAGCCCGTTGCGCTCCATATAGGTCTGGGCATCGAAGAACTGCGGCGTGGCGACCACGGTGGTGTTGGTGCCGGCGGTACCCTCCACCGCACCCTTGACCCGGGTGACCATCGAGGCGCGGTCAATGCCGTACAGCTCAGGATAGGCGCCGCAGAAGATGACGTCGGTTACATCGGACCAATAGCGGAAATACTCCGGTGCCACGCCTTCGGCCAGGTACAGCCCCACCGGCCTCTGCATGGGGTCCGCCTTTTTGATGAGGTTGTACAGCCGGCGCCAAGACTCATGGTCCGCCGCCGTCTTGGGCTCTTCCGGCAGGTACCACATGGACACTGCGCTGGACTTGGCCAGCGTCGACACGTAATTGATGACCGTGGAATCCGGCGCTGTCAGGAACGAGGGGGAGATGGAGACCCGCACTTTCAGGCCGTTCTGTTCCGCTTTGGCGAAATACTGCTGGTACTCCGCTATGCTCATGGGCACCATGGAGACGGTGTTGATGCCGGCCTGGCTGGCCGGCGCGAAATACTCCGGCAGAACGTAATACCCGCCCAGGTGAATAGAGGGGGAAAGCACGCCGGTGATAGAGGGGCTTCCGGCGCTGGCCGGCGCAGTGCCGGCGAACAAACTTCCCAGCAACAGGAACAGCGACAGCAGTGCTACCGAGGCGATACTGCGCAGTCCGAAAAAGCCATTGTCTCGTTTCATCATCCCACCCCTAGGATAAGAATTCGCGGAACTGTATCGTTCCGCTACCTCGATTATCCTGGGGTGGTCTGGAGAATTGAATAGTACAGCGGTACTAGCGGGCAGGCGCAGTGGGGGGTACTTTCTTCCTAAATCCAGTCTCACGGAGGTGCGCAGTGGAGGTTCGGGTCTATCTGCAGGCTGTGTGGAAATCGATCCAGTGGTTGGTGATAGGGGTAGTTGCCGCCGCCGGCATCAGCGTCCTGCTGAGCGTGTTCGTCCTGCGGCCGGTCTACCGCGCCACCGCTACCATGATCGTCAACGTGAACGACCCCTTATCCAACACCACCGGCTACACGGCGGCGTTGGCCAGCGAGCGCATGGCCCAGACCTACGCCCAACTGGTGACGGAACCGGGCATCCTGGCGGAGACGCTACAGCGCGCCGGCCTCCCCCTGCGGCCCGAACTCTTCCGCGAGCGCGTCACCGTCACCGCGCCGCCTAATACCGCTGTCATCCGGGTAGCGGTAGAGGATAACAATCCGACCCGCTCCGCCGAGCTGGCCAACTCGCTGGTCAAGGTGTTCGGCGAGCGGGTGCAGGCCTGGCAGGAGGAAGCCGGCACCGCCCGCACTGCTTCTTCCCCCGAAGTGGCTTCCTTGGTCGAACAGCAGCGCGAATATCTGGCGAACACCCTGGATGCCTATGCGAGCACCTATGCCAACCTGATGGGCATCTATGTAGAGCTGACGAGCCAGATGCAGTCTGTACGTCCCATGCCGGCGGCCCTGCTTTCCGAGCAAGAGCTGGACGAGCTGGGCCTCTCCCTGCGTACTCAGATGACCGATACGCTCCAGGCCATTTCCACGCTGGAAAGCCGGCTGGCGGAGCTGGAGACCTCACAGCCCACGGCGCAGTTCTCGCCGGCCGAGTGGCGCGATGAGCTGGCCCGCCTGGAGAACCAGCTCTACCAGTACCGCTCGCTGTGCACCGAACTGCTGAACATCAAATGGATGATGTCCCAGCTCGAGCCAACCCGGCCGCCGGCGGATCAGGTTGCCGCGCAGATGGGCACGCTGGACGGCCTCATCAATTCCGTGCGGGCGAAGATCGCCTCCCTGCAGGAGGAGCTGACGGCACATACACAGTCCGCGCCGGCGCCCGATGCCCTCTCCCGCCAGGATATTGCCGCACAGACCGAAACCCTGCGCCAGGAACTGGCCGCACGCCGCGAGGCCTACGTCAACTGGCTGAACGGATACATTAGCTATCTCCAACTGCGCCAGGCCAACATCCAGCTTCCGGCTGTAGAAGTAGATGTCAAGGAACTGGACGCACAGCGCAAGCAGATCGCACAGGAAGCGGCGGTGGTGTGGGAGCAGATGCAGGACCTGCGCCGGCGTCTGGACTCCTTCGATGAGGTCCACTACGAGCCGGCCGGCCCTCCCATCATCCTGGCCGAGGAAGCGCTTCCGCCAGCCAAACCAGTGCGCCCCGACCCTCTGCTGAACGGCGTGGTGGCTGGCACCGCCGCCCTTATCATCGGCCTGCTCGTTGTCGTCCTGCAAGAGTACTTCCGCCTGGCGGCTGAAACCCCTATCGGCGCGGAAGAATGAGGACATGAAATGGAGATGATGGACCAGCCGGCGGAAACCAGCCCAGCATCCGATACTGCGGCCAAGCGCGCGACCTTTGTGCGGCTGGCGGTGCGCGATTCAGCGATCTATCTGCCGGCGACGCTGGTGCAGGGGCTGGGTGGCATCGCCGTCACCGCCATCATCAGCAAGCTCTCGACGCCGGCCGACTACGGGAGTTATACCCTGGGCATCAGCCTCTCGACGGCGCTTGCCATGATCGCCGGCCAGTGGATCAACGAGTCGCTCATCCGCCTTTGGCCGGAGGCGCGCCGGCGTATGCAGTTACAGCACCTTTACGCCACGCTGGCACGCGCCGGCGGCCTGCTGACCCTGCTGGTAATGGCCGCGTCCATCGGCATCCTGGTCTGGTGGCAGCCGGGCCGGCAGGAGGGGCTATATCCCTACCTGCTGGTCTCCGCCGGCACCTTTCCCCTGCTGGTGGCCTTCGGCGCCGTCGCCGCCTGGTGCCGCATCACGGGACGCTCGCTGTGGTTCAGCGCCTTCGTCATCTGGCGGGTGCTGGGCGGGGTCGCCATCGGCGTCCTGCTGGCACTGGGCGCCCGCATGGGCACCATCGGCTTCCTGTGGGGCATCGCCTGCGCCTGGGGGATGGTGGTGTTGGGCATTATGGTGTCCCGCCGGCAGGCCTTGCGCTATGCCCTGTTCGGGCGGTTCTTCGCGTCGGACATCCTGCGCGAGGCAGTGCGCTACAGCCTGCCGCTGACCGGCATCGCCGTCGCCGGCCTGGTCCTTTCCATTTCCGACCGATATATTATCGGCGGCCTGCTGAGCACTTATGCGGTGGGCATCTATGCCCTGGGGTACTCCATCGCCCAGCGGGGCATGGAGCTGGTGCTGGAGCCGTTCGCGCGAGCTGTCCAGCCGCTCCTCTTCCGGTCATGGGTGGAGCAGGGGCCGGCCGAGACCCAGCGGCTGGTGGAGCGGCTGGCGCGCTACTACCTGCTGGTGGCCGTCCCGCTGGCCGCCGGCCTCACGGCGGTCTCGCGTCAGGTGGTGCTTCTTCTGTCCACCCCGGAATATCTGGGCAGTGCCGCCGTCATCGGCATCGTCAGCGCGGCCATGATCTTCTACGGCCTGGCCCGCATGTACGAGGAAGCTTTTGCCCTGCAGAAAACGACCCTGCCGCTGTTGGTCATTTACATTGTCACCAGCGCCTTCAACGTGGGCGTGAACCTGGCCGGCATCCCCCGCTACGGCTACATGGTGGCGGCCTGGTCCACGCTGGCCTCCTATGTCCTGATGATGTTCCTGACCGGGGTGTGGGCTCAGCGGGTCCTGCCCCTGCGGCTCTTCGGGTGGTGGGTGTGGAAGCCGGCGCTGGCCTCAATCAGTATGGTGCTGGTAGTCGCGGCGCTCCAGCGCTGGCTGGGGACCAGTGCCTGGATGCTGTTGGTCCAGGTCGCCGGCGGCGCGGCTGTATATGCCCTGCTCATCCTGGCCTTCGGGGGGATTTCCTGGCGGGAGCTTCAGGCGCTTCTGCGGGCCGGCCGCGCCCGCCTGGGAGTGAAATAGCGGTCTCTCATCCAGCCCTTGAAAAGACTTTGCCCGCTTGACCAGCCGGTTCAGCGCCTGGCGGGGAAAGCAGAGCGGTACCAATACCAGAGGGAAGTTACCGAAGGAAAAAATAAGGGGGATACAGTGGAAAAAGCCAGGGACCTTCTGCGCCGGCTGGCCAAAAAGGTCTTCGAACACAGCGAGTATTACATCTTTGTCAACCTATCCCTGGACGAACTGCCGCCTGAGCGGCCCCTGCCGGCCGGCCTGCGCATCATACGGATTGACCAGGGGAACGCGGACGAGCTGGAGCGGATAGAGGGGTTGCCGGCCAACAAGCGGCGCGACTTCCGCAAGATGCTCAGCCAGGGACAGGTCGGCTACTTCGCGCTGGACGGTCAGCGCGCGGCCGGCCATGTATGGGCTGTCATCCCCCGGGAGAACGAAGTGGTGAACCGCGGCTATGTGCGGGTGTATCCCGGCGAGGCATACGCCCATTACGCCCATACCTACCCGCCGTACCGCCGGCAGGGCATCGCCTTGGCCCTCTCCCTATACCTGCTCCATGACGTCCTGCGCATGCCCGGCATTCGTGTGCTCAAGGCCAGCGTCCTGACCACCAATACCCCCAGCCTGGCTATGATGGAAGCCCTGCATGCTCACCGGGTCGGGCGTATCTCGTTCTGGCGGGTGCTGGGAATACCCTACCGCAGGGTCCTGCTGGAGCCCGGGCAGGACCAAGGAGCGCGCTGGTGAGCGAGGAATTCACTGCAAGGCTCCTTACTCCAGAGGAATATCCGCAGTGGGATGCGCTGGTGGACAGCGTGCCATCGGGCACTCCCTTTCAGGCCACTTGGTGGATGGGCACCCTGGCCAGGGAGCTGGGAGCCTATTTTGCGATCGTCGGATGTTTCCGCAAGGGTGTGCTGTGGGGGGGCTGTGCCCTGTTCGGCCGGCGCACCGGCCCCTTCTGCCGGCTGGTCTTTCCTCCCACCGCTCTCTACAACGGCATCGTGGTGAAACCCAGGGACACCGATTCCTACCCCACGCAGGTGATGCACACCATTGCAGTGACTGACTGCCTCGGGCGTTGGATACAACAGCGCTTTCATGAGGCGCATTTGACCCACCATTACTCTCTGTTGGATGTGCGCGGGCTGGTCTGGCAGGGCTGGCGCAGTCGGGTGCGCTATACCTATATCCTCCCGCTGGGGAGTTCGGAGGAAATGCTCCGGCGGGCGGAGCGCACGCGCGGGGCCATGGTCCAGCAGGCGAAGCACGCCGGCCTGCGCTGTGAACCATGCGATGATGTCGAGGCGTTCCTGCCGCTGTATGCCCGGACGTTCGCCCGGCATGGGTTGGAATCGCCCGTCCCTCTGTCGGCCATCGCCGCCATCTACCGCGCCGGCCGGGAGCGGGGGGCCGCTCAGCTCTTCCTGACCCGCACACCCGCCGGCGAGGCTGTCAGCGGCACTGTCGCGCTCTGGACCCAGCGCAATGCCGTGCTCTGGCTGGCCGCCAGCGAACCTGCTTGGTTGGAACAGGGCGCCTCCGTCTTTACCTATTTCGAGACCTTCGCATGCTTGGCGAAGCGCTTCCGCGAGGTGGATTACGCCTCGGCCAATGTGCACTCCCTTCATTACAGTGCGGCCCTGCTGGGAGGCGAACTGCGGCTGGTCGCCCGCACAGAGCTGACCCGTTCGCCGGCCCTGCGCTTTCTGCACGCCCTGCGGCATATGGGCCGCTTCCAGCCGGAGGAAGGATGAATATGACCAGCGGCGCAGAACAAATCACTGGCAAAGGATATACCGCGCGCTGTCTGGCGCCCGAGGAATACCCCGCCTGGGACGCGCTGATCTGGGAATCCCCCACCGGCACGCTGTTCCAGACCTCCTGGTGGCTGGAAGCCCTGTGCCGGCTGACCGGCGCCCGGCTGGAAATTGTTGGCTGTTTCGACAGAAAGGGGATGCTGTGGGGAGGATGCGCGCTGTACGTGCGGCGGACCGGCCCATGGAAGCGCGCCCTCTTCCCGCCGGCCTGTCCGTATAACGGCATGGTGGTGCGCCGGCGGGACACGCCTAACTACCGCCGGCAGATGGTACATACCCTGGAAGTGACCGATGCCCTGGCTTCCTACCTCGAGCGCCATTACGCGGAGACGCTCCACGCGCACCGCTGGGAACTTACCGATGTGCGCAGTATGAGCTGGCGGGGATGGGAAGCCGCCCTGCGGTTCACCTACGAGGGGGAGACCGCAGAACTGGGGCAGCTTCTGCGGAATGTGACGCGGACGCGCCGGCGGACATTCGAACGCGCGCAAGGGCTGGGATACTGCTGTCAAGCCGATGATGATATCTCCGCATTTCTGCCGCTGTACCGCGCCACCTATGCCAGACACGGCCTGGACACGCCGTTGAACCCCTCCCAATTGGAGACGATGTATCGGGTGGCGGCGGAGCATGGAACCGCCCGGCTGTTCATCACCCGCTCCTCCGCCGGCGAGCCGGTCAGCGGCCTGATCGTCCTGCTGGACCCCCACCGCTGTTATACCTGGCTGTTCGCCAATCACCCATGCTCTCTGCGCGACGGGGTCCCGACCTTCACGATTCTCTCAGCAATCGCCGCCCTGGCTAATGAGGTGCGGACGGTGGACCATGCCTCGGCCAACTACCCCCAACTGCACCGCAGTGTCCTGGAAGAAGGGGGCATCCTGAAGCCGGTGCTGGTCACGCATTACAACCGTTCCCGATTACTGCAGTGCATTCACGAGATGAGCTTCATACTGGGTGGGGAACATGCGCGCTGAACGCTCTGGCAGGCCCGCCGGCCGGCTCGCGAAACACTGGCCCATTCTGGCGGCCGCGATTATCGCTGGCATCAGCGTGCCGATGATGCTGACCCTGCCGGCGCGCGCACTGGCGGTGCTGGGGTTACTGCCGGCGGTCGCCCTGCTGTGGGTGCCGGAGCTGGCCGTCGTGCTGATGCAGGACGCGCTGGGCATCGTGCAGTCCTTCACCCGCCTGATCGGCGTTCCGATCGAAAGCGGCTTCGCCTTCGGGCTGGCCGGCGCCGCCCTGTTGGGATACGTCCTGCTGGCACTCCGCCGGCGCCTGGTGTATCGGGCACTTCTCTCTCCCTTGGCGCTGGCCACGTATGCCCTGGTCGCTGTACTGGGCCTCAGTGTCTTGCGAAGCGGACCGCAAGCTGGGCTGGACAAGTTCCTGCGCTTCGTCGGCTTCAACCTGCTGGGCTTCCTGCTGGCCTCGCTGACGCCGGCACGGCGCCGGCGCTGGCTGGTATATGGGTTTATCCCGGTGGGAGCGGCCGGCATCGCCAGCGTAGGCCTGGCGCTGACCCAGGTACAGGCTGTCGGCCGGCTGACCGCCTTCGGCGGCAATCCCATCTGGACCTCGCGCCTGCTGTGTGTCGCCGGCCTGGTCATGCTGTGGTGGCCCACCCCCTCGTACTGGGTGCGCGTGCCGGCAGCTATGGCATTCTTCGCTGTGGCAGTGTTCACTGGTTCCCGCGGCCCCCTCTTCACCAGTGGGCTGATCATCGCCGTTGCCCTGTTGGGCCGCGCCCTGTATGCCCGCCGGCGCCAGGCGGCCGGCGAATCGCTCATCCTGTTCCTGGGTATGGCACTCGTCGCCGGCGCCGGCTTTCTCGCCCTGCGCGCCATCGCCGGCGAGCAGGCGTCTGTCAACCCCTATTCGCCCTTCGTCCGCATCTTCGCCGGCAACCCCGAAACCGAGGCCAGCACCGAGACTCGCCTGGCGCTGTACCAAATCGCGCTGGAGCAGTTCGGACAGAACCCCATATTGGGTATCGGCCTGGGCGGCATGGTCAACGTTCTGCAAAGCACCGGCGTGGTCTATCCCCACAACTTGTTCCTGGAATTTGCCTCCGAGACCGGTATCATTGGACTGCTCCTGCACGCCCTGGGCCTCATCCTGGCCTTCTTCGGAGCGGTCCCGTACTTGCGCGATGCGTCGTCCCGCACCCGCATGGATACCGCCATCGGGCTGATGCTCTTCCTCTTCGCCCTGCTGAACGCGCAGGTCAGCGGCGACATGGTGGGCAACAAGATGCTGTGGTTCTTCATGGGCTATCTGAACGGCCTGGTATCGGAGGGGGGCTGGGGCGTTCCTGGGTTCCTGCGCCGGCGGAAAATCCTGGTGCGCAAAGGGGAGTAGCGCGACATGCGGCTGATCGTGACGGTGGACACCGAAGCGGATAATCAATGGGAGATGGGCCGGCCCCTGCGCCTGGAGAATTTGCGCTTTCTGCCGGCCTTTCAGGAGCTGTGCCGGCGCTTCGACATCCGCCCCACCTACCTCATCACCATGGAGGTAGCAGAAGATGCGCAGGGCATGCAGGCCCTGCGGGATTGGACGGAATGGGGGGAAGCGGAAGTTGGCGCCCATCTCCATCCCTGGACCACGCCGCCCTTTGATGGGTCCGCCGGCCAGCGCGCGGACACCGCTCAGCACAACTTCCCGAACCAGGTGCCCATCCCTCTGCTGAGGGCCAAACTGGAAACGCTGACCCAATGCATTGAACGCGCCGTGGGCCGGCGGCCGGTGTCGTTCCGCGCCGGCCGCTTCGGCATGCACGGCACTCTGGCCGGCCTGCTGGTCGAGCAGGGCTATCGGGTGGATTCCTCGGTCACACCGGGCCTTTCCTGGCACCGGCTGGGTGGGCCGGATTTCACCACTGCGTCGTTGAAACCCTATCATCCGGATAAGGAGGACATCTGCCGGCCTGGTGGGCTGACGCTGTGGGAGGTTCCCTTGACGATGGTCTATACCAGGGGGATATTCCGGCGCTGGCCGGCGCTGGCGCGCTGGTACGGCCGGCTGAACGGCTCCCTGGCCGGCCGGCTGATGCGGCTGACCTGGCCAGGCCCACAGCCGCTCTGGCTGCGCCCCAGCCCCCGCCGAGATGAGCGCCATCTCCTGCGCGTGTGGCAGGAGGCCGCCGGCTTGGGTCTTCCCTTCGGCGTGCTGATGCTTCACTCCAGCGAGCTGATGCCTGGCGGAAGCCCCTACTGGCGCACGCCGGCGGCCGTGGAGCGCCTGTTCGCCCAACTGGAGCGCTTTTTCCAGCGCCTGCGGGAAGCAGGGGTGCAGTCCTGCACCTTGTCCGAGGCCGGCGCCCTGCTGGACGAGGGGGTCTGAGATGGGTCTGCGCGTCCTGGGACTGGCACAGGTGCCGCTCGGCCGGCATGACGGCGCTTCCGCCCATGTCATCGGCCTGTATTCGGAGATGGCCCGGCTGGGGGCAGAGGTAACCTGCATCCTGCCGGGCACACTGCCGGCGGACACCCCCTTGCCCTTTCGCGTCATCTATGTGCCCACCGGCAGGGACATCCGCAGATGGACCCTGGCCTGGCATTTGCTCAGCCCCTGGTGGTTCCTGGGCGCCCTGCTCCGCTGTCGTCCGCAGGTGGTGTACCTGCGCGGGCATCTGCTCCTGCTCCACCTGGTGCTGGCGCGGCTTTTGGGCCGGCCGGCGGCAGTGGAGATCAACGAGGACAAATCGGGCGAGCTGGAGTGGCAGGGGGAATGGCGCCGGCGGCTGGCGCACCTGAACCGGGCCATCGAGCGCTGGTCGTACCGCATGGCCTGGCGGCTCCTGCCGGTCACCCCGCAGTTGCGCGATCTCGCGGTGCGCGAGCACGGCGTGGAGCCGGCGCGCTGTCGGGTGGTGTCCAACGGCTTCGATCCAGCCGTCTTCTTCCCGCGGCCCAAAGAGGAGGCTAAGCGCTGTTTGGGACTGGATGCACGCCGGCGCTACATCGCCTTCGTCTCCCAACTCACGCCGCGTCACAGCCTGGACCTTCTGGTGCAGGGCTTCGCGGCGCTGGCCGGCCAGGTGCCGGACGTGGACCTGCTGGTGGTGGGCGAGGGAGTGGCCCGGCCGCAGATGATGCGCTGGTGTGAGGAAATGGGCATCGGCAAGCGGGTCATCTTCGCCGGCGAGGTGCCGGCGGAGCGCGCCGCGTGGTACATCGCCGCGGCGGAATGCGGCGTGGCCCAACTGCGCGCCGACCGCAACGCCCAGCGCGTCGGTGCCAGCCCGCTCAAGCTGTGGGCCTATCTGGGATGTGCGCGGCCGGTGCTGGCCGGCCAGGTTCCCAACCTGGCGGAGATCATCCGCGAATGGAAATGTGGGCTGGTCATCGAGGAGGAAACGCCGGCCGCCTTCGCTTGGGCAGCGCGCTATCTGCTGGAGCATCCGCAGGAAGCGGAGGAAATGGGTCAGCGGGGATACACCGGCGCGTCGGCCGGCTACACCTGGCGCGCGGTGGCGCAGAAGACCCTCGCCATCCTGGAGGAGGCGCTCCATGGCGCGTAAGGTACTGCACGTCATCGCTTCCCTGCGCGTGGGCGGTGCCCAATCGGTGTTGGCCTATCTCCTGCGGCAGTGGCGCGGCCAATCGCGCTGCCAGTTTGCCGTGGCCGCGGTCCTTCCTGGCGGCCAATTCATGCCCATGATAGAGGCTATGGGTGTGCCCGTCTATGAGCTGGGTGTCTCGGTGCCCTATGACCCGCGGGCGATCTGGCGCCTGCGGGATGTCCTGCGGCGCGAACAGCCGGACATTATCCACTGCCATCTGTTCTACGCCAACCTGTACGCCGCGCTGGCCAACCGCATGGGACAGCGTCGGCCCCTCATCTATACCGAGCACAGCATCTGGAACCGCCGGCGAAACCTGGCCTTTATGCGGCCGTTCGACCGCTGGCTGGCACGGCAGTTCGACCATGTGGTGGCGGTGGCGGAGATCGCGAAGGCGCGCTTCGTGGAATGGACGGGATATGACCCGGGACGGGTGACGGTCATTCCCAACGGCATCGCCGTCGAGGATTTCCCGCCGGTGGTGGATGTGCCGGCCCAGCGGGCGGCCTGGAGCTTTTCCCCCGACGACTTTGTCTTCATCACGGTCGGCCGGCTGGCCCCACCCAAGGGCCTGCCGTATTTACTGCGGGCGGCACGCCGGCTGGCGGACGCCGGCCGGCGCTTTCACCTGCTCATCGTCGGCGATGGGCCACTGCGCCCGGACCTTGAGGAGCTGGCCGGCGCGCTGGAGCTGACATCACAGGTGACGTTTCTGGGAGCGCGCTCCGATGCGCCGGTGCTGATGACCGCCAGCGATGCCTTCGTGCTGGCATCGGAATGGGAGGCACTGCCTATGGCCCTGCTGGAGGCCATGGCCTGTTATAAGCCGGCCGTCGTCACCCATGTGGGCGCCATCCCGGAGGTAGTGCGCCATGGGGAGGACGGCCTGCTGGTGCCGCCGGCCGACGCGGAGGCACTGGCCGACGCCATGGCTCTGCTGATGGATATGCCGGCAGAGGAGCGCCGGCGCATAGGGCTGGCGGCGCGCCGGCGGGTGGAGGAGGCGTACCACATCCGCCAGACCGCCGAACGCCTCTTGGACCTATATGACCAGTTTTAAGAGGACGCGCCATATGCGCATCGCCCATGTCGCCACCGTGGATATCACCTTAAAGGCACTTTTACTGCCGCAGGTGCGCTACCTGCTGGAGCGCGGCCATGAGGTGGAGATGATCGCCAGCGCCGGCCCGCATACCCCGGCGCTCCGCCAGGCCGGCTTCGTCGTGCACAGCGTCTTCATCTCGCGCCGCATCGAGCCATGGCGCGACCTGCGCTCTGCGATAGAACTGGCGCGGCTCTTCCGCCGCCGGCGCTATGACCTGGTGCACACGCATACCTCCAAGGCCGGCTTCGTCGGGCGGCTGGCCGGGCGGTTGGCCGGCGTGCCGGTGGTCGTCCATACCGCCCACGGCTTCTTCTTTCACGAGAACATGCCGCCCCTCCAACGCCGGCTGTTCGAAGGGCTGGAACGCCTGGCCGCCGGCTGGACGGACCTGCTCTTCTTGCAGAGCCGGGAGGATTACGACTACGTGCTGGCCAGCGGGATGATGCCGCCGGCGCGCGTCCGCTACCTGGGCAACGGCATAGACCTGGGCGCGTTCGACATCACGCATTGGGACCGGCCCTGGGAGCGCCAGTTCCTGCGCCAGACCTATTTCGGTGATGGGAATTACGCTGTCGCGCTGATGGTCGCCTTGATGATTGAGCGCAAAGGCCATATCTATCTGCTTCGGGCGTTGGAAAAGCTGGGGCAGGAGCGCGAGCACCTGCGCGTTCTGTTGGTGGGAGACGGCCCGCTGGAGGGACCCCTGTGGGAATTCGTGCGGGGCGCTGGCCTGGAGCGCTGGGTCGCTTTCGCCGGCTATCGCGAGGACATCCCCCGCCTGCTGGCCGGCGCAGATATTTACGTCCTGCCCTCCCTTTCAGAGGGCATGCCGCGCTCCATCCTGGAGGCTATGGCCATGGAACTGCCGGTCATCGCCTCCGATATCCGCGGCTGTCGCGAGCTGGTGCGGCATGGTGAGACCGGCTTGCTGGTGCCGCCGGCGGACGTTGATGCGCTGGCGGAAGCCCTGCGTCGGCTGGCTGGCGATGCGGACCTGCGGCAGAGCATGGGAGAGGCCGGCCGGCGGCGCGTCCAGCAGGAATTCGACGAGCGGCTGGTCTTTCAGCGCCTGGAAGAGGGGTACCGCGCTGTCCTGGAGGCGAAGGGATTGTGGAAATGACGGAGATGCATGAGGGCGAATACATTGTGTCCATGGAAGATGTGCCGGTGCGCGCCGCCGGCGGAGCGGCGGGCCGGCTCGTCAAGGCCGTCTTCGACCGGCTCTTGGCGCTCGTTGGCCTGATCATCCTCCTCCCGCTTTTCGCCGTCATCGCCTTGCTGATCCGCCTGGATTCGCCTGGGCCGGTCTTTTTCCGCCAGATGCGGGTCGGCAAGGACGGCCGGCTCTTCCGCATCTATAAGTTCCGCACCATGGTGGTGAACGCCGAGAAAATCGGCCTAGGGGTGCACACCCGCGCCGATGACCCGCGCATCACCCGGGTCGGAAAGGTACTGCGCAAACTCAGCCTGGATGAACTGCCCCAGCTTATCAATATCCTTAGGGGTGAGATGAGCTTTGTGGGACCGCGCCCCACCCTGCCGTATCAGGTTCTGCGCTACAGCCCGCGGCAGAAGGGCCGCCTGCTGGTGCTCCCGGGCGTGACCGGCTGGGCGCAGATTCACGGCCGCAAGGCCTTGACCTGGCCGGCGCGTATCGAGTATGATATATGGTACGTGGAGCATTGGTCCCTCTGGCTGGACCTGCTCATCTTGTTGCGGACCCTGCCGGCCGTTCTGACGGCACGCGGCGTGGACGATGCCGGCATCGGCGACGAGATATCCCGGCTGGAGCCGGCGCAAGACGCTGTGGACGATGGGGAATCATGAGCAAGGTCATTCTGCTGGGCGCCGGCGGGCTGGCGCGCGAGGCCCTGGACAGCATTGAAGCCTGTCAGCGCGCCGGCCAAGATATCGAACCCATCGGCTTTATCGATGCGGATGCCGCGCTGTGGGGGCAGGAGATCAACGGCCTGCCAGTGCTGGGCGGGCTAGAATGGTTCGATGCCGCGCCGGGCCGGCGGGAAATCCCCCTCATCGCCGCCATCGGTTCCCCGCGCAGCCGCCAGCACATGGTTCGGGAAGCGCTCCGCCGAGGACTGCGCTTTATCTCCCTTATCCATCCCGCCGCGCATATCTCTTCCTGGGCGCGGCTGGGGACGGGGGTGGTGGTCATGTCCAGCACGGTGGTGGAAAACCGCGCTGTGCTGGGGGATTTCGTGGTGGTCAACGCGCTGTGTATGGTGGCACATGATGTGCGGATTGGCGCCTTCTGTACGCTGGCCCCGGGCGCCCTCCTCGCCGGCGGAACTCGGCTCTGTGAGGGGGTGGACTTTGGCATCGGCGCGGCCACCCGCCAGGGCGTGACCATCGGGAGCGGCGCAGTCATCGGCGGGCAGGCGATGATCGTGGAGGATGTGCCGGCCAACGCTGTGGTCGTTGGCGTGCCGGGCCGCGTCATGCGCTATATGACGCCGGCATGGGAGGAGGAATAACCGCACCTGCTGGTGCTTCCGCAGTTACCAGAAAGGAAGTGACATATGAACGGACACAGTGACCTGGTCTCGCGTGGTTTCCTGGCACTGGGCATCGCCGTACTGCTGGTCATGGCGGTCTCGCTCGCCGTATGGGGCATGCCGGCCGGCCAGCTTCCCCAACCCCCGGCCGAGGAAGCCCCTCCCGTCCCGCCGCGCCTCCCAACGGTGTTCCAGCCGGCGGGAGCGTTGGCGCCGGCAGCGTTCCATGAAATCTATGTCGCCGAGACATACAACCGCGTGTACGGCACGGTAGGCGCCCGCGCCGCGGTGTCCATGCAGTTGCTGGACCCCGCCCAACAAGAAAAGGGCCATGACCTGGTGGGAGCCGATGGCAAAGGCTTCTTCCAGGGTGCCTTTTACGTCGGCGGCATCAAGGGAACTGGCGCTCTGCCGGCCGACATCCGCGCCGGCGATGAGGTGCGGATCACCACCGGCGCGGAGAC
Organism: uncultured Anaerolineae bacterium; assembly: GCA_938049385.1. GTDB lineage: Bacteria > Chloroflexota > Anaerolineae > JACIWP01 > JACIWP01 > JACIWP01. The sequence continues at coordinate 43,324 of CALIBQ010000025.1, read as the reverse complement.
CTTCCGCGCCGCAGTCCCTCCCATGACCACAACCCTCGATATCCCCACGGACCGGGTCATCGGCACAGCCCTGCCCTACACCGAAGTGGCCATCACCGTGTATGGACAGCGGCTGACGATGACCTCCAACTTCGCCGGCGCCTACAGCGCCAGCTTCGCCGGCCGGGTGGACATCCTGCCGGCCGATATGGCACGCGTCATTTTCGCCGCCGGCGATCTCTGGATGGAAAAGCACGCCTTTGCCCCTGGGCCTAAAGTTCGTGCGCAGTTCGATGAGGTCGTCGGCTATGATGCACCCGGCCTTATCGTCCAAGGCGCGCTCTTCTCGGCGTTGGGCGAGCTGAAGGGGCTGGCCAGCGCCGCCACTAACCTGACCGACGGCGGCTACATCCTCATTTTCGGGGAAGGGACGCCGGCGGACATTCTGCCGGGTGATCAGGTGGTGGTGACCACCACGCAGACCGTCACGGCGCCGGTGCTGGCCCTGGATGCCAGCGTGAACTTGGGGACGGACACGGTCAGCGGGCATGCGCCCGCCGGCCGGCGTATGCGCGTCGTTGTCAGCCATCCGGGGCCGGCCGGCGTGGAGTGGTACGTGCGGCATGCCGCGGCCGACACCGCCGGTAGTTTCCGCATCACCTTTGGCGATATCGTGGACCTGCAGGCCGGCGATGAGTTCTGGGTTGCTGTTGGCGATACCGTCAGCGCTACCGAAATATACGTGCGCCCGCGATACGTGCTGGTGGACCAGTACTATGACCGCGTCGAGGGCGTCGCGAACCCCGCCGAGGAACTGCGGGTAGCACTCCTGGACCCCGCCGGCGCGGTGCTGGAGGAACGCCTCGTCCTGGCCCATGAGACCACCGGCAGTTTCGAGACATACTTCGACCATGACATCGTCCCTGGCCAAACGGTGCGCGCCGCCGGCCAGGCCATCACCACCGCGGTGGAGGTGCTGGATTTCACTGCGCGGGTGGAGATTGACACCGACCGGCTGATCGTGCAGGGGCCGCCGTCCGCCCGGCTCTACGGCTGGTACTCCACCCAGCAGGCGGAGAGCGTCTATCTGAACTTTCAGACGGATCCCGCCGGCCGCGCCGACATTCCGCTCACCGGCTACGACCTGCGCGACGGCGACGACGGCTCGCTCTATTACACCGATGCCAACGGCAATATCAACTATTTCAAGTTCCGCCAGCCGGTGCTGGCCGCCAACACCCGCCAAGGGCGCGTGCTGAGCTGGCTCGACCGCAACAGCGAGGCCGTCCTCTCCCTGTATGACGGGAGCGGCACCCTGAAGGAGAGCACCAGCGTGCGCGCCAATCCCGCCGGCTTCGCCGACTGGTGGCCGGCCGGCGGACTGCGCGACGGCGACCTGGTGACCATCGAATGCTGTCGCGGCCGGCGCGCGAAACTGCGGCTCATGCCGCTCTCCGCTCGCGCCGACCCGGCGCAGAACCTGCTGATCGGCCAAGCGCCGGCATCCAGCGTGGTGCTGGCCGAAATCCTCCGCCGCGACCCTCATTCCGGAGAGGAGAACCTGTACCAGAAATCCGCCCTGGCCGACGCCGCCGGCGCGTACGCCGTTCCCTTCGATGATATCATCCGCATGCGCGCCGGCGACCGCTTCCGCGTCTGGTGGCAGAACGCCGACGGCGATTGGATGCTGGTGGACCATTACGCCGTCCAGGTCACGGTCAACCAGACCGAAAGCGCCGTCTACGGCGTAGGGCTGGACTACAGCGCGCCCGTGACCATCACCTTACACAGCCCCGCCGGCGCGCTGAAAGCGACAAAGACAGCGCAGGCAGACCGCTACAGCTACCTGCCCTGGACGGTCCTGCCGGCACAGGTGCTGTTCGGCGACCGCGTGCGCCTTTCCGACGGCCTGCAGACCATCGAAATCCCGGTGGATGCGCTCTCGGTGGATATTGACCCATCGGCAGACCGCCTGACCACTCGCGGACTGCCGAACGCGGAGCTGTCCATCTGGGTGGAGCACCCGCCGGAGCTGGGGGATTGGGATAAGCGCGCTGGCCAGAGCGACAGCGCCGGCACTTTCACCATGGACTATGCCGGCAGTCTGGACCTGCAGGCCGGCGACCGCGTCCTGGTGGAGCAGGCCAATCCCGCCGGCCACCGCATCGGCATCATCCGGTCCGCCCTGCGCCTGGCCGTGCATCAGACCTACAACAACGTCGAGCTGTGGACGGAACCCGGCCGGCCCGTTACCATGACCCTGCGCTCCGCCGCCGGCGCGGTCAAGGAGGTCAAGACCGTGACGGCCAACCCGGCGACCGGGCGGGTATTCCGCGCCGAGGGGCAGTTCGGCGCGGATATCTGGCCGGGGGACATGCTGGAGGCGGATAACGGCCGGCTCGCCGTCCAGGTGCCCATCGCCCCCATCCATGCCCTCATGGACATCCCGGGCAGCCGCGCGGTCGGCATCGTGCCGCCGGTGCGGCCGGTGCGCGTGGATTTCCACATTGGGCCGGCCGTATATACCGTCTACGGCTGGAGCGATGACGCGGGCACCTTCGCCATCGAGCCAGGCGCCGGCCGAACGCTGTCCGCCGGCGACTCCGCTGACGTGTGGTACATTGACGAACAGGGACAGCGGGTTGGGGTATGGACCTTCGCCGTGACCCAGGTGCTGTTCCCGCTGATCCAGCCGTGAGAGAGACATCCGTGACGCGCCTCGGGCTGGCCGGCCTGCTGGCCTGCATCGTCCTGGCCGGCCTATGGGCCTGCCAGCCCATCTGGCCGCCGCCGACCCCCACGCCGATCGGCCGGCCGACCCCGACCGCTACCCGTATGCCGGCGGGGTTCCTGTACCTGGGGGTATACGGCACTGCGCCGGCCTTACTGCCGACGGCCGCGGCGGCCGGCGCGCGGGTGGTCGCTATGCCGCCGGCCGAACGGCAAACGACCCTTGCCTACATGGACGCCGCCCACGCCCTCGGCCTGCGTGTCCGGCTTTCCCTCTCCCCATCGTTCCTGAACGCCAGCGAGGAAGATATCGCCGCCTATCTTGGGCCGCTGGCTTCCCATCCCGCGCTCCAGCTCTGGTACCTGCCGGAGGAACCGAAGAGCAGTGCCGACCATATGCGCTGGAAGCGGCTGTATGAGCTGGTGAGGAAGCTTGACGCCGGCCGCCATCCCATCGGGGTGTACCTGGCCGAAGGCGCGACGGAAGCGTATTTTGCCGGCTGGACGGACATCTGCGACATCTTCTTCGCCGGCGCGTATCCCGAATATTACGGCATCCCCCGCGCCGCCCTCTACACGCGGGTGCATAACGCCAGCCTGGCCGCCCAGCGCACCGGCAAAGGGACCATCGCTGTCCCGCAGTTTTTCGACGCTGAGGCGTTCCCGGGAGGGAGTGCCGCCGGCACATACCCCGGCCATCCCGACGCCGCCGCCATGCGCGCCGACGCATATACCGCCCTTATCGCCGGCGCCGGCGGCCTCGACTGGTACTCCTTGGAATATGCCCTGCCCTACCCGGACATGCTCTCCGCCTGGAAGGGGGTCATCGCGGAACTGCGGGCGCTGGAGCCGGCGCTCCTCCACCCGCTGGCGGAGGCGCCGTTCTCCTGGAACATCACCCGCGGGCCGCAGAGCGTGCCGAGCTTCAAGGGCTTGCGGGAGCCGGCGCTGGTTGCCCGCGCCTATCAGGACGCGGCCGCGCAGTACCTGCTGGCGGTGAACCTGGCTGACGAGGAGCTGGAGGCAGCCTTCCAGGGAGCGCCGGCGGGCCTGCCTCAGCTCATCGTCATGTTCGAGGGGCGGGAGATTGGGCTTCGGGCCGGCGCCTGGGGCGATGTGTTCGCGCCGCACCAGGTGCATGTCTATCGGATGCCGCACGAGTAAGGAGCCGCAGTCAATATGCCGGCCGACGCTGTAACGCTGTATATCCCCGCCGACCATCCCATCGCCCCCGAAATCCGCTGGGCGCTGGATGCCCTGCTGTGCGCCGCCGGCATCCCCCATCAATGGGCCGACAAATGGCCCCCCGCCGGCGAGCCGCCGGCCAGCATCGTCTATCTTCCCGCGCCGCCCCCTGACGCACTGCCGGCCGGCACGCTGGTCATCCAGGCCGACCCGGCCGCGCCCGACATCCTGCGCCGGCCCGGCGCCGGCGCTCTGCCCCCTCCTGCCTATATCACCCATGCCGGCCGGTGCTGGCCGCTCCCCTTCGGCGGGCCGGCGGAATGGGATGCCGAGGCCTGGCTGGACCAGGCGCGCCGGGAACAGCATCTGGTCCTGCCGGCGGACCTGCTCGCCTCGGCGTTCTGGGTGCTCAGCCGATGGGAGGAGTACGGCGCAGGCGGCCGCGACGCGTGGGGCCGCTTCCGCTACGCCTCCTCCTGGTACGCCGGCTGTGCCGCGGATATGCACGTGGTGGATGCGTATATGCTCCTTCTGCGGGACGTGCTGGCTGCATTGGCCGGCGGACGCCTGCCGCGCCGGCCCGTCTGGCCCGGCGGTGCGCCCTTCGCCTTCTGCGTTACCCATGACATTGATTCCCTGCGCAAGTGGCGGCCGCGGCGCATCCTGGGGGAGCTGGGATACCTGCGGCTGGCCTGGCGGAGGGGTGGGCCGGCCGGCGCCCTGCGGCGGCTGAAGGCGACCTGGCGCGGCATTCGGCAGAGGCCCGACCCGCACGACAACGTGGTAGAGCTGGCAGAGCGTGAGCGGGAGGCCGGCATCCGCGCCGCGTACTTCTTCCTGGCCGACCATGCCCATCCGCAGGACGGCGGCTACCGCATGCGGCCGGGCGGCCGGCCGGCGGAGATCGCACGGCGCGCTACCGCGCTGGGCCATGAGATTGCACTGCACGGGAGCTTCCGCACCCTGGAGGAGCCGGAGCGCCTGGCGCGGGAGCGGCGCATGCTGGAGCAGATCGTCGGGCCGGCCGCCGGCCAGCGCCAGCATTTCCTGCGCTTCGCCGTACCCGCGTCATGGGAGACCTATGCCGCGCTGGGCTTCGCCTACGATTCCTCGCTGGGCTTTGCGGAGCACGAGGGGAGCCGCGCCGGCTTCTCCTTCCCCTTTTTCCCCTACTCTTTTCGCCGGCGCCGGCCCTATCCGTTCGTGGAAATCCCGCTGACCCTGATGGATGCCTCGCTGTACGCCTATCGGGGCCTTTCGGCAGAGGAGGCGCGGCGTGCGGCGGAATATCTGCTGGAGCATGTCGCCGGCGTGGGCGGCTGTTTCACCCTGCTCTGGCACAATGCTGTTTTTGATGAGGCGGATTTGCCGGGCTATGGTACGCTCTTCTGGGAGATCGTCGAGATGGCGCGGGCGCGCCGGCCGTGGGTCGGGCCGCTGTGCGAGGCGGCCGGCTGGTGGCGGGAGCATATGCGGCGCGTCGGCGGCCTGGTGCCGGATGAGCGCTAGCGCGCCGCGCCGATAAGGCGGGGGGCAAAGAAAGCGCCGGCCGGGGTCGGAAGACCCGCGGCCGGCGTTTTGCTATCTGGGGTCAGATGCCCTTGCGGGCATTCGTTGTTTTCGGTAGGGGCGACTCATGAGTCGCCCCTACTAGCGAATCGACGTCGTAATGCCCTTGCGGGCATTCGTTGTTTTCAGAGTATCGTCGTCGGCAAAACCAAGCTCCTTGGCCTTTTGTTGGGTCGTAATGCCCTTGCGGGCATTCGTTGTTTTCAGAGAGGGAGGGAAAATTGTTGTATGCCGGACCCGGTCCGGCATGCAGTCGTAATGCCCTTGCGGGCATTCGTTGTTTTCAGAGTGAATACGGTACTCGCCCGCAGGCCGCCACCACACGGTGGGTCGTAATGCCCTTGCGGGCATTCGTTGTTTTCAGAGAGCACTTTTGCTGTGGGGAAAAGACGGCCTATTCGGCCCCCAGGAAGCCTCGGCGTGGGGGAAGCAACGAGGTTTTGTCCCCACAGCACCCTTTGCAGATGTATCTGCGCCCTAACGGCTCAAATTTTGCGCGCACCCCCTCCGGACCCCCATTTCGCGACATGGTTTTTTAAGCTTTCTGAGGGGGTCCGCGCAAAATGGGAATTTTTGATTGTTAAGGTGCGCCGGCACAATTCTATTATATCACGCTGGCCCGTTTTGTCAAACGGCCCTGCCGGAGGGTGATGGAGAGGTCATTTGATTTGCGGGTATTGGCTCATCGCCCGGCAGTTGGGACTGCGGCTGTGCCTGCGAGGTCGGCGCCGGCTTCGCTGTTGCTGTCGCGGCTTCAGCCGCCAGGCCGCAATTTTACAAACCAGCTTTTTTGGGTATAATTGATTGTGTGCAATACCGTGCGGAAAAGCGCCGAGGGGCGTCTTTTTTATTTGCCCTGAGGCCTTTCGCAGTCTGCCGCGGAGGGGAGTTCGTATGGAAGCGAAACCGGTACCATTGACCCCGGAGGGCAAGCGCAAGCTGGAGGAGGAGCTGGCCTATTTGGTGAACGTGCGCCGTCCTGAGGTGGCTGAAAAGATTCACAGCGCCAAGATGGACGGCGACATTATGGAGAACGCCGGCTACGAGGCCGCCAAGGAGGAACAGGCCATGCTGGAAGGCCGCATCGCCTACCTGGAGAACCTCCTGCGCAGTGTGGTGCTCATTGAGAACGACGGCCAGTCTGCCACGGTGCGCTTGGGCAGTGTGGTGACCATCCAAGAAGAGGGTCAGGACGATCTGGAGACCTATGTGATCGTAGGCGCCGCGGAGGCGGACCCGACGGCCGGCCGCATCTCCAACGAGTCCCCGCTGGGCAAGGCGCTGATGGGCCGCAAGGTGGGCGACCGGGTCACAGTAATGGCGCCGGGCGGCCAGATGCGCTTCATCCTGCGGGCTGTGGAATAGCCGCATCCCGCGCCCGCCGGTATCCCCCTTCCGCCGTCCCGAACCATCGTCCGAGAGGAGAACAGAGCGCGCATGAGCAAGCGGCTGAGCGAGCAGGAAGAACAGCGCCGGCTCCATATGGAGCAGTTGCGGCAGGCCGGCATTGACCCCTATCCGCCCCGCTGTACCCGCACCCATACCTGTGCCGAGGCACTGCAGTTGCTGGAGGGTGTGGACGGCGAGGAGACGACGTCGGAGGTCGTGCATGTGGCCGGCCGCATGATGAGCAAGCGCGTCATGGGCAAGGCGGCCTTCGGCCATATTCAGGATGGGAGCGGCCGGCTTCAGTTTTACGCCAGCGTGGACAATCTGGGCGAGGAGGAGTACCACCGCTTCCGCAAGCTTTTTGACCTGGGGGATATCATCGGCGTGGCCGGCCCCCTCTTCCGCACGCGCACCGGCGAGCCCACCGTGCGCGCCCAGTCCATCACCATGCTGGCCAAATCCCTGCACCCCCTGCCCGAAAAATGGCACGGCCTGAAGGATGTCGAACTGCGCTACCGCCAGCGCTACGTGGACCTCATCGTCAACGAGGATGTGCGCCAGGTCTTCATCACCCGCACCCGCATCGTCTCCGCCCTGCGCGAGTTCTTGGATGCGCGCGGCTTCCTGGAGGTGGAAACGCCCATCCTCCAGCCCATATACGGCGGCGCGGCGGCGCGCCCGTTCATCACCTATCACAACGAGCTGGAGCAACAGCTTTATCTGCGCATCTCGTTCGAGCTGTACCTCAAGCGCCTCATTGTGGGCGGTTTCGATAAGGTCTATGAGATCGGGCGGGACTTTCGCAACGAGGGCATCTCCTTCAAGCACAACCCGGAGTTCACCCAGCTTGAGTTCTATCAGGCCTATGCCGATTACAACGACGTCATGCGCCTGACCGAGGAGATGATCGCCTACGTGGCCCAGAAGGTGCTGGGCACGCTGAAGATCGTCTATGGGGAGCATGAGATTGACCTGACCCCGCCGTGGCGCCGGCGCGAGCTTCGGCAGGCCCTCATCGAGGAGACCGGCATTGATATCGAGGCCTATCCCGATGCCGAAAGCCTGTACCAGGCCATCCGCGCCATCGGCGGCAACGTGGAGCCCAAGGCCACCCGCGGCAAGCTCATTGACTCGCTCATCAGCAACTATCTGGAGCCGAAGCTCATCCAGCCGACCTTCCTGATTGACTACCCGGTGGAGATCTCGCCGCTGGCCAAGCGCAAGCCCGGCTCCGACACCCTGGCGGAGCGCTTCGAGGGCTTCATCGGCGGTATGGAGATCTGCAATGCCTTCACCGAGCTGAACGACCCGGATGACCAGGAACAGCGCTTTCTGGAGCAGGGGCGGGCCTACGACGCCGGCGACGAGGAGGCCCACCGCATGGACGAGGATTTCCTCACCGCCCTGTCCTACGGCATGCCGCCTACCGGGGGCTTCGGCATGGGCATTGACCGGCTGACCATGCTGTTGACCAACCGTGACTCCATCCGCGAGGTCATCCTCTTCCCCCATCTGCGGCCCCGGCCGGCGCCATGAGCGGGTGGGGGCGGATGTTGGCCAAGGTGGTTTCTTCGCATGCGCGTTTCAGCCGGCTGGTTCCAGGCCGGCTGTTTTCGTTTATCTTGCCTCTCTGCTGCGCTCAATGTCGAGGCACAGAAAGGGGATGCTGTCCATGAGCCATCCGCTGTACGTCGCCATCATCTGGCACATGCACCAGCCCTGGTACCGCCACCTGGAGACGGGGGAATTTTCCCTGCCGTGGGTGCGCCTGCATGCCGCCAAGGACTACCTGCACATGGCGGAGCTGGTGCGCGAGTATCCGGAGGTCCATGTTACCTTCAACCTGGTGCCCAGCCTGGTCGAACAACTGCTGATGTATGCCGCCGGCGAGGCGGAGGACCGCTGTCAGACCCTTAGCCGGCAGGAGCACTGGACCCCGGACGAGCAGAGGTTCCTGCTGTCCTTCTTCTTCCACATCAACTGGCACCGTGTGATCCAGCGCTATCCGCCGTACTGGCGCCTGCTGAACCTGCGGCAGGCCGCCCCGGACATGCCGGCCTACTTCTCCGAGCAGTACTACCGCGACCTGGCGGCCTGGTTCAACCTGGCTTGGATCGATCCCAACTGGCTGGAGCGGGACGTTGAGCTGTCCGCGTTGGTGGCAAAGGGTTCGGGCTATTCGACCCAGGATGTGGCCCGCATCCTGGCCAAACAGCAGGAGATCATCGCCCGCGTCCTGCCGGCCTATCAGGAGCTGGCGGCGCGCGGCCAGGTCGAGATCAGCGTCTCGCCGTACTACCATCCCATCCTGCCTCTGCTCATTGACACGTCCACCGCCCGGCGCGCTTCCCCCGGTCTTCCTTTGCCGGCGCCGGCTTTCGCCCACCCGGAGGACGCTGTGGAGCAGATCCGCCGCGCCGTGGAATACCACCAGCGGCTTTTCGGCACGCCGCCGCAGGGCATGTGGCCGTCCGAAGGGGCGGTCTGTCCCGAGATGGTGCCCATGCTGGCACAGCAGGGGTTCCGCTGGTTCGCATCGGACGAGGCCATCCTGGCGCGCAGTTTGGGGACATCCATCGAGCGGGACGAGCACGGTAATGTTACCCGTCCGCAGGTCCTGTACCAGCCCTATTACGCGGACCGATCGGCGGGCGCGCCGGCGGTCATCTTCCGCGATCGCGAGCTTTCGGACCGCATCGGCTTCGTCTACCAGCACATGAAAGCCGAGGACGCGGTGAACGACCTGATGCTGAGGCTGTACCTCATTCGCGATAAGGTCCTGCATCTCGACCAGCCTTTCCTGGTTTCCATCATCCTGGATGGGGAGAACGCCTGGGAGGAATACGAGCACAACGGCGATCCTTTCCTGCGCCGACTGTATGAGCGCCTCTCGCGGGAACGCGAGTACATTTGCCCTGTCACCGTCTCGGAATATCTGGCGCGCTTCGGGGCACGCCAGGCCCTGCCGCGCCTGGCCACCGGCTCCTGGATCGGCGGCAATCTGGAGACCTGGATCGGGGAGCCGGCGCAGAACACCGCTTGGGTCTATCTCAAGCGAGCGCGCGACGACCTGATAGCCTGGCAGAGGGCGCATCCGGAGGCGCCGCCGGCCCTGCTGGAGCGCGCCTGGCAGGCCGTTTATGTGGCGGAGGGCAGTGACTGGTTCTGGTGGTATTACAGCCGCAACAACCCGGCCGGCGAGAACCTGTTCGACCGCACCTTCCGCGAGCATTTGCGCACGCTGTACCGCATGCTGGAACTGCCGGTGCCGGCCTGGCTGGACGTGGCCATTACGGTGGAGCCGGCACGCCTGCAGAGAGTGCGCCTGCCCCAGGGCATCGTGCGGCCGGCGCTCACCGCTGACCCGCAGGCTGGGGACGGCTGGCGGGACGCCGGCTACCTGGACTTATCGCCGGCCGGCGGCAGTATGCAAAGGGGAAGCGCCGCGCTGAAAGGCCTCTACATGGGCGGCGACGGCGGCGAGCTGTTCTTGCGCCTAGAAGGCGTGGATGAGCTGGCAGGGCGTGAGGTAAGCATCTACCTGACGCGCCTGGAGGCCGATGCCGCCGGCATCCCACAGGCTCCGCCGCGGCACATGCCGCCGGCCGCCGACTGGCTGTCGGCGCACTGGGAGGTTCGCCTGCAGCGCGATCGGGCGGAGCTGTTCCGTCCGGATGAGCAGGGCGCCGGCTGGGTGCCGGCGGGGACAGTGCCGCGGGCGGCGTTCGGCCGGAGCATTTGGGAGCTGGCCCTGCCCTACGCCGGCCTGGGATGCCGGCCCGGGGATATGCTGGAGGTGCGGGTGGTCGTGTATCAGGGCCAGGTGCCGGCGGAAACGGGCGCGGTGCGCTTCCCCCTGCCAGCGCCGGCGGTCCCTCACCCGACAGACGCCTTGTGAGCAGAGGGTTAGGAGTAGGAGAATGAGCAAATTGGTCCTGGTGGTGGATGATGAGCCGGAGATACGCGATGTCCTGCGCATCATCCTGGAGGCGGAAGGATACCAGGTCCTCGAGGCCGGCGACGGCCTGGAGGCTGTCCAAGCGGCACAGCAGGCCCGGCCCGACCTGATCATCCTGGATATCATGATGCCGCGCTTGGATGGGCTGGAAGCACTGCGCCGGCTGGAAGCGGATCCCGATACGGCCGGCCTGCCCGTGATCTTCCTCAGCGTCCGTTCCTCCGACCTGGACATCATGCACGGCCTGGAGCAGGGGGCGGTGGAATACATCACCAAACCTTTTGACCCATTTCAGGTGGCGCGCACGGTGCGCATGATACTGGAAGAGCTGGACCGGGAGGGCCGGCACCGCTACCGCCAGCAGTTGATCGAGCGCCGCCGGCGGGGATTCACCCCCTTGCATCGGCTGTTTCATTCACCCGAAGAATAGAACATGAGGGAGAGGGATCGTATGTTGTGCCGCACTCCTCTATCGAAAATCGCCGTCGGGTCCATACTGCTGACGGCACTCTTATTCGCCGGCGGATGCGGCGCGCCAACAGCCGTTGTACCGACCCCAACCATCAGCGCGGCGGCAGAGATGCCATCCTCCCCACCGGCCGGCGACGAGGAGGCCATCGCCTGGGTCCTGGAGATGGAAGGGCGCGGGGTCGTGGAAAAGGACATTGACCTGCTGATGGGGCTGTGGGTCGAGGACGGCCGGGTGGTGGATGCCCGTCACACACCCGATGATCCATCGGACGACCTGGTATGGCAGGGATACTATGCCGTTCGAGACCGCTACATCACGCTGGTGTTCCCGGGCAATCCTGCCCAGGCGGCGCCGGCAGACCTGCGGATCGAACTGTCGGGCGACCGGGCCGTGGTTACCTCGACCACGCGTATCGGTGCGGAGGTCTCGCCGGCGGGCGACCGCTGGACGCTGGTGCGCACGCCGGCCGGCTGGCGCATCGAAAGCCTGACCTACAACCTGGAGCCGGCGCCCTGAAGGTACCGTCGTATAACATACTGCGTATGAAATTGTAATACGAGGGTGTGGGAAAAGCCAAGATTGTCATTTGCGGGTATTGGCTCTTTGCCTGGCAGTTGAAACTGCGGCTGTGCCTGCGAAGTCGGCCGGCGCCGACTTCGCGAAGCCTGCCTGCGCAGGCAGGCTTCGCAGTTGTTGCCGCGGCTTCAGCCGCCAGGCCGTTCTTCCACAGATTGTGTGTTTGGACTTTTTCAGCACCCTTAATACACTGCTTGACAGAAGCATAGGCTGGGGCTATAATCGCAATAGTAGGGAAATTGGAATCTTTTTCACTCGCCGGCGCCGATGCCGGCGGTAGGGAGTACAGAGCGTAAGATGCCGGAACAGAACAATGAAGGTCGTGTAAAGGCATTAGAGACAGCGGTCATGAACCTGCGCCGCCGCTTCGGCGACAGCGCCATTATGCGGCTCGGCGAGAGCACCAACCTGGATGTGGAGGTCATTCCCACTGGCTCCCTGGCGCTGGACATCGCCCTGGGAGTGGGCGGTATCCCGAGGGGACGCATCACGGAGATTTTCGGCCCGGAGTCCTCGGGGAAGACGACGCTGGCCCAGCACATCATCGCTGAGGCCCAGAAGGCCGGCGGCACCGCGGTCTTCATTGACGTCGAGCATGCCATGGACCCGGTCTATGCCGCTCGGTGCGGGGTGGATGTCAACAATCTGTTCGTCTCCCAACCTGACACGGGAGAGCAGGCCCTGGAAATTGCCGAGGCCCTGGTGCGGAGCGGTGCGGTGGATGTGGTGGTGATTGACTCGGTGGCGGCGCTGGTGCCGCGCGCCGAGATCGAAGGGGAGATGGGCGATGCCCATATGGGTCTGCAGGCCCGTCTGATGAGCCAGGCCCTGCGCAAGCTCGCCGGCGCCATCCGGCAGTCCAACACCGCCATGATCTTCACCAACCAGCTCCGCCAGCAGATCGGCGTGATGTTCGGCAACCCGGAGACCACCACCGGCGGCCTGGCGCTGAAGTTTTACGCCTCCGTCCGCCTGGACCTGCGCCGGGTGGCCGCCATCAAAGAGGCCAATGATGTCGTTGGCAACCGCATCCGCGCCACCGTGCGCAAGAACAAGGTGGCCCCACCATTCAAGGTGGCGGAGTTCGACATCATGTTCGCCGAGGGCATCTCCCGCGAGGGGGACATCGTTGACATCGGCGCGGAGTACGGCATTATTGACAAGCGCGGCTCTTTCTACTCTTACGGCGACCTGCGCCTGGGCCAGGGCCGAGAAAACGTCAAACGCTTCCTGCGGGAGAACCCTGAGATTTGCAACGAGATCGAGGCCCGCATCCGGGAGCAGGCCGGCCTGCCGCCCCGCAAATATGTGGAGCGAGGGCCGGCGAAACCGGTGGTCCCGCCAACACCGACCATCAAAGGGGTCAAGAGCGCCGAAGACGTGGAGTAACGAGCCGGCGGAACAGCTTCTTGAGGAGAGGATACCGACACAACAACCTTGACAGATCAGGGTCAGCGCCGGCATCTATACTGTGCACCGCCGGCTGACCAATCATTTTGCACAACGCTGCAGCTTTCGCGATGGTTTGCGTACCTGGCTGGCACTGCACGTTCCTGCAGGCCAGTGCAGATACATGGAACATCAATTACGACGAGAGTCACGCACACAATGAGCCGAGCATCGGCCGGCGTATTCATATCGCGGACAACCGCATATACCGAACGGGCGGGCCCCCGGCTTTCCCGAACCAGGGGGCAAGTGCTCAGCCGGTCATACGCCGGTGTTGCCCGGCCGTAGTTGAGGCGCGTGTCCATCGCGCAAAACACTGCGTCGGATGGGGTATATATCCGGAAGCGGGAGCTGCAGCGAGCTCGCTGCAGCTCTTTGCGTTTTCTTTCCGGAAGGAAGTCCAAAGATGTCGGGACGAACGCCGGCGCCCGGGGTGATCACGGCGCTGACCTTTCAGAAAAACAGCTCGGACTGGGTGAACCTGTACCTGGATGGGGAGTTCGCCCTGGCGGTGCCGGCCCTCGAGGCAGGCCGCCTGCGGGTGGGCCAGGCGCTCAGCCAGGCGGACCTGGAATGCTTGGCGGCCGCGGCGGCGCAGGCCCGAGCATACGAACGGGCGCTGAAATTCCTGGGCTCCCGCCCGCGCAGTATCGCGGAAATGCGCCGCTACCTGGCCGGCAAAGGGGTGGAGCCGGCGCATATGGAAGCGGTCATCCAGCGGCTCCAGGAGCTGGGATACCTGGATGACCGGGCCTTCGCCCGCTGGTGGGTGGAGAACCGCCAGCAGTTTCGGCCGCGCGGCATTTTTGTCCTGCGGCAGGAACTGCGCCAGAAGGGCGTGGCAGAGGACATCATCGCCGAGGTATTGGGCGAAGTGGTCCCTGCGGAGCGGGAAACGGTAGAAGAGCTGGCGCGCCGGCGTGCCGCACGACTGCGGGATGAGGACCGTGCCGGCTTTTACCGCAAGCTCAGCGCCTTTTTACTGCGCCGCGGCTTTGCCGGCGATGAGGTTTCGGCTGTCGTGGCACAGTTGTGGCGTGAAAAACAGGAACAGCAATCGCAGGATGAATTACAAACATCACAACACTTGGACATGTCATAGGGGGAATACGTTATGGGAGGAAATGGCAACTTTTTGCTGATGATCATCATCCCGTGCATCGCGGCGGTGGTTGCCTTTTTCCTCGGCTATTTCGTGAAGCAGTATCTGGCCGAATCCAGGCTGGAATCCGCCCGCACGAAGGTTCAGCAGATGCTGGCGGAGGCGGAGGCGCGCGCCAAGGAGATCGAGCTGGCGGCGCGCGACGAAGGGATTCGGATGCGGGATGCCGTGGAAAAGGAGCTGGAGCGCAAGCGGCGGGAGCTGGAGAAGCAGGAAGAGCGCCTGCAGGCGAGGCTGGAGAACATTGACCGCCGGCTGGAACAGTTGGAGAAGCGCGAGAAGCGCCTCAACCAACGCCAGAGCCTGCTGGATAAAAAGCAGAGCGAACTTGAAGAGATGGAGGCCCAGCGCCTGAAAGAGCTGGAGCGCATCGCCGGCCTCACCGTGGAAGAAGCGAAAGAACTGCTCCTGCAAACGGTGGAGCAGGACGCCCGCCAGGACATGGCGCGCATCATCCGCGAAGTGGAGGCGGAGGCGAAAGAAACAGCCAACCGCAAAGCGCGCGAGATCATCGCCCTGGCCATCCAGCGCCTGGCTGCTGACCAGGTGGCGGAGAGCACGGTCAGCACCGTGTCCCTGCCCAATGACGATATGAAGGGACGCATCATCGGGCGGGGCGGCCGAAACATCCGGGCGCTGGAAGAAGCGACCGGTGTGGACCTAGTGGTGGACGACACGCCGGAGGCGGTCACCATCTCCAGCTTTGACCCGGTGCGGCGGGAGATCGCCCGCCGTGCGCTGAACAAACTGGTGCAGGACGGCCGCATCCATCCGGCGCGCATCGAGAAGGTGGTCAAGACCACGGCGGAGGAGCTGGAGGCGGAGATCATCGAGGAGGGCGAGCGCGCTGCTTATGAGGCCGGCGTACACGGTCTGCACCCTGAGCTGATCAAACTGTTGGGGCAGTTGAAGTTCCGCACCAGCTATGGACAGAACTGTCTGGTGCACTCGCTGGAGACGGCCTTCCTGGCCGGCGCCATGGCCGCGGAGCTGGGAGCGGACGTGGCCCTGGCCAAAGAGGGCGGCCTCCTCCATGATATCGGCAAGGCAGTGGACCATCATGTGGATGGGCCGCACGCCGCCATCGGCGCGGATATCGCCCGCCGGCTGGGCAAATCCGCCAAAGTGGTGAACTGCATCGCCGCACACCACGGCGAGGTGGAGCCGGAAAGCATTGAGGCGGTGCTGGTCAGCGCGGCGGACGCCATCTCCGGCGCCCGGCCTGGCGCCCGCAGGGAATCGCTGGAGAGCTACATCAACCGCATCAAATCCCTGGAGGCGCTGGCCAATTCCTTCGAGGGGGTGGCACAGTCCTACGCCATCCAGGCCGGCCGCGAGATCCGTATCATCGTCAAACCCGAGGAGATCGACGACTACGCCGCCATCCAACTGTGCAAGCAAATCGCCAGCAAGGTGGAGGAAAACCTGGAATATCCCGGCCAGATCAAGGTTACCGTCATCCGGGAGATGCGGGCCGTGGACTACGCCCGCTGAAGCCAACAGCAGTGCACATCCGAGGGCGCGGAATGAATTTTTCGCGCCCTCTTGCTTTTATGTCGTATTTCTGCTAAAATAATCAATAAGGATAATAGCGCATGACGGGAATGGGTGGGACGCCGGCTTTCCAGTCGGTGGTACCCCTCATCGGCCCCTGTTGGAGACCAGGGAAAGGCGCGCAAGGACCTCTCTGACTTTGTCAGCGGACTCGCATACACAATCGGCCGAGCATTCAACACGACAGGGGAGCACCCGAGGAGGCAGTAGCGATGGAAATCATCAAGGTTTCAGCGAGGTCCCGGTCCACAGCAGTAGCAGGGGCGATCGCGGGTGTCATCCGAGAGAGCAAGCGCGCAGAGGTCCAGGCGATTGGTGCCGGCGCGGTGAATCAGGCGATCAAGGCCGTGGCCATCGCCCGGGGCTATCTGGCCCTCGATGGCATCGACGTCATCTGCATCCCTTCTTTCATGGAAGTGGAAATTGAAGGGCAGGAGCGCACCGCGGTCCGGCTGGTCGTTGAGCCGCGCTGACGGGGCGTTCGAGCTTTGGCGCGCTCCGTTGCGCCTCCCTGATGCCGCTGGCCCAAAGCAGTGAGCATGAGCCAGGGTCATGAAGCGCCGCGCTGTGCACGGCGCTTTTTCTTTTTGCGCTTGTGGCGTTCTGCCTTTCCTCTGCCCTTCGCCGGCACTATCCGCTCCTCGCGCTCGGATACCAACTCCTCTTCCTCGCCTTCCTCGACAGCTTCTCCTTCCAGCTCTTCGGCGGTTTCCGGCGGGCCGGCGAACAGGCTGGCGATATCCTCCTCCATAGTGGCCAGGAGATCCGCCGGCGAGCGCGCCGCCGGCTTGGTCCCTTTGACGTCAGCCAGGTACGGTTCCAGGTCCTCCAGCCCCTCCGGCCGGAACTCGATGACCGCCTCACTGGGGAGCTGTACCCGCACTGTGCCGGCCAGCACATTGTGGGAGATCACCTTTCCGGGGCCTTCCGGCGTGGTGATGGTACTGCCTATCTTCGGCAGGCGGGCTTTCATCTCGGCGTAGAAATTATACTCATAGCTCAGACAGCAGAGGAGCCGGCCGCAGATGCCGGAGATTTCCGAAGGATTGAGCGGCAGGTCCTGCTGTTTGGCCATTTTGATGGAGGTAGGCGCGAACTCGCACAGCCAGGTGGAACAGCACAGCGGCCGGCCGCAGGGCCCCAACCCTCCCATCAGCTTGGCTTCATCACGCACCCCGATTTGGCGCAGTTCGATGCGCGTCTTGAACGTCTTGGCCAGGTCCCGCACCAGGGCGCGAAAATCCACCCGGTGCTCGGCCGTGAAATAGAAGGTCAGGTGCGAGCCGTCAAAGTTATATTCGGCGCGCACCAGCTTCATCGGGAGCTGGTGCTCCGCCACCTTAGCCTTACAGATCTCCAGCGCCTCTTTCTCTTTGGCGACGAAGGACTCGGCCAGCAGAAGGTCCCAGGGTTCCGCCTTGCGCACCACCGGTTTCAGCTTGCCCACGATCTCCCCTTCCGGCACCTCGTGTGGGGGCAGGGCGACGCGTCCCAGCTCGCGGCCCCGTACGGTCTCCACAATCACATAATCGCCGATCTGCAGGTCCTCATACTCGCCCGGGTCGAAGGAGTATATCTTGGTTGCCGGCCCAAAACGCACACCCACTACTTTTGGCATCCTTATCCAGCTCCTGGTAACGCGCCCGGCATCCGCATGACCAGCCATTCCATGGCCAGGCGCGCGTTCACATTCTTTTGTAATGCATCTGCGCAGGTTTGTAAAGCTGTCAGCATGGCGAAAATCTGCTGGCGCGAGACGCCGGCGCTGAAGCGCCGCAGTTCCTCCACCCGGTCCAGGTTGACGACGCGTTCCTCCAGCCCCTGCTGGACCAGTAGAAGGTCGCGCCACCAGCCCAACCATGTGCTCAGCATTTCAGGCAGAAGGTCCGGGGACTGGGCCAGCTCGCCGGCCGCCAGCAGGCGTTCCGTCCAGCCGGCGGAGAGCAGGCCCAGCAGTTGCTCCAACTGCGCCTGCCGGGCGGCCTGAAGCTCCGGCAACGTGATCATAGCCAATGCCCGGCCGGGGCGTCCCTGGCTCAACCGAGCCAGGAGCCGCGCCTTCCCTTCCTCCACGCCCCAGCGCGAGCGCAGTGCCTCCTCGATGACCTCCCGCGGTTGGGGGTGCAGGAACACCTTTTGACATCGGGAAACGATGGTGGGCATGACCAGCTCTTCGGAAGCGGCGGTCAGCAGAAAAAGCACATGCGCCGGCGGCTCTTCCAGCGTCTTCAACAGGGCGTTGGCCGCGCTTTCGTTGGCAAATTCCACGTTGCACAGGATGTACACGCGCCAGCGGCCTTCCATAGGGGAAAGGCTGGCCTCCCGACGGATGGCACGCACCTGCTCCACCAGGATCGCGCCGTTCTCCCCCTCACCCCGCACCGTCATGATATCCGGATGTTTATCGGCCGCCGCCAGCCGGCACGAACGGCAGGTGCCGCAGGGCCGGCGAGCATCCTCTGCCTGGCAGTTGAGCGCGCGGGCGAAGGCCCGTGCCAGGGTGCGCTTCCCCACCTGTGGGGGTCCAAGGAACAGATACGCATGGGAAAGCCGGCCCTTTTCCACCGCCGCCTGCAGAAGGCGCACGGCCGGCGCATGTCCGATAATTCCCCAATCTCCCGCTTCGCTCATGCAGTATCCTGCGCTGTGCTCGGATTATCATATTGTACCACAACGTCGGTGGAATCCGAAACTGCGGCAGTACTTGCGCCAGCCTCCCCTTCTATCCAGCGGAGCACCTGGGTCGCAATCTCAACGGCGGCGTGCGGGTTGGCCAGGCGGCCGGCCCGTTCCGCCATCTCCGCCAGCAGGGGATTATCCGGGCGCAGCCACTCGGCCAGCACCATGCCGACATGCGCCGGCGGGTCGAGCACCGCGCCACAGCCGGCCCCCACCACCAGCGCCACACTGGCATCATCCTGGCCCTGTTCCGGCAGTAACAGCATGGGCACCCGGGCGGCCAGCGCTTCGGCGATGATGCTGGAGCCGGCGCGGGTGATCAGCACGTCGGACGCCAGGAGGAAGGCCGGCAGGTGTTCCACAAAAGGGAAGATGCGCGTCGGCACCTGCCAGGGCAGGCCCCCCAGCCGCTTAATGAGGCGCGGGGATGGTACCCCGGCCACCACCACCTGCATCGCCAGCCGGCTCTCCGCCAGCGCCCGACAGCATTCCCAGAAGGCGCGGCTCCACCGCCGGCCGCTCACCACCAGCACCACAGGCAGCCGCTCATCCCAGCCCAACTGCCGGCGCGCTTGTTCTTTTGCCGGCCGGTCTTCCAGCAGCGCGGGGTGGATGGGCAGGCCAAGGACGTGAACCTTTTCCGGCGCTATGCCGGCGGCGCGCGCGTTCTCCGCCGCCATCTCGGTGGACACTCCACACCAATCCACCTCACCCTGGCCCCAGAGGGGGTCCACACGCGCCAGTTGGGGGATGACGGCCGCCAACCTGGGCGGTGGGTCCAGATGCCGGCGGGCGCGGCCGCACACATGGCACATCAGGGGGTCCAGACAGAGCACCGCCGCCGGCCGAAGGCCTTCCAGAAGAGCGCGCACAGCCGGCCCGAGCAGGGCCTGTGCCAGGGAAAGCCGCCAGCGTGCGAATACGGCGTGAGAGTGCAACAGCGCATCGAGCCGGGAGCCGGCCCCGGCATGTCGGCGGAACCACGCGCCCAGGCGCCCGATGAGCGCCGGCAGATAGTCCAGCGTATCGGCCAAGGTAACCTGTATATTGTCCGCCAGCGAGGCCAGGGCCTGTTGAACGGCCAGGCCGGCGTTCCAAGCGCCGCGGTCGTGTTGGGGCGCCAGGATCAGGATGTGCCGGCGGCCGGCTTCCGCGCCGGCGGCACAGCGCTCCCGCACCTGGGCCCGATACACTGCGGGCATGTTGATCAGCGTGATGAGCCAGGTGATGAAGACTAACCCTGTCAGGATAAAACAGACGGTCGGAATGCCCAGGGTATCGGCCACCGCGCCCAGCCCCAGCATCGGCGGGATGCCAATCAGGTTGGAAAGGAGGAACTGGACGGAATAGACGCGCCCGCGGATATAGGAGGGGGAGCGTTCCTGTATGGTGGTCTGGGAGACGGTGTTCAAGGTGGCCATCCAAAAGCCGGCCAAGAGTGCGATGGCCATGATCGCCATGGTCAGGGTGACAGCGCGGCCGGGATAAATCTCAAAGAGCGGGGCGCGGGCCGGAAGGTGCCCACGGCTGAGATACCCCAGCAGGCCAAAGGCCAGCGCCGTGCCCATCAGGGCCAGGTTGGCCCAGGCCTCACGCGCCAGCCGCCGGCCCCAGCGTCCCAATGCCGCGGTGGAGAGCGCCATGCCCACGCCGGCTGGCGAGAAGATGTACACCGCGTCCTCAGCGGACATGCCCAGCACTCGGGCGGCGAAACCGGGCGCCATCATGCCCATCACCATCAGCAGGGTGGCGATGAGGGTCACATGCCCCATAGGGATCGTAACCTCGCGGCGCGAGACGACGAAGGCCAGGCCCTCGCGCAGTTCATGCCAGGTGCGGCGCAAGGAAGAGGTGGCGGCCTGTACGGCGCGGGGTGCCGGCCGGTCCGGCGGCAAGCTGATCGCCAGGCCGGTCACGACCAGATAGGCGATGGACAGGATGAGGAAGGTAACAGGAATGCCGAGGAACTTGACGGCCAGCGGCACCAGCACCAGCAGGCCAATGCCCTGGGCCAGGATGGAGGTCAGGTTGAAGAGCGCGTTGGCCGCCAGCAGGTTGGATTCGCCGACGATGAGCGGCACCTTGGCCCACATGGCCGGCGCCAGGAACTGCCCGAGGGTGGCGGACACGAAGGTGACCAGATACATCGCTACCAGTGCCTGCCAGCCCGACAGCAGTTTCAATGCCAGCACATATCCGAGGATGCTCAGGGCGCGGACGAAATTGGAAACCACCAACACCGTCTTTTTCGAGAGCCGGTCCACCAGCACGCCGGCCAGCGTGCTGAAGAGCACCCCCGGCAGGCTGAAGGCCAGGATCATGAAGCCCACGTAGGTCGTGGAACCGGTGAGGTGCTCGATGGTGACCATTTGCGCGAAATGAATGCCGTTCTGCGCGGAAAGCCCGATGGTCTCCGCCAGCCACAAGCGCACAAAGGCGGGGTTATTCAGCAGGCTGAGAAAGCCCTGGTGTCTCTCTGAACTCATGCCAGCAGGCTCGCCTTTCACGGGAGCTGAGGAGGAGATGCGCCGGCGGCTTCCGGGGGCAGTTCATCGAGCCACTTTTTGACCCGTTTGAGAAAGGTACTGCGGGGCAACAGCACGCGCCGGCCGCATCCCAGACAGCGGATGCCGATGTCTGTGCCCAACCGCACCACCACCCATTTATCGGACCCGCAGGGATGGGGCTTGCGCAACTGCACCACCTGGCCCATGCGGATCTCCCGATACTCCGGCATTCCCATTCCCCTTTTTCTTCCAGAAGTGTGGGGTTCCGCCGGCATTATATCATAAAGACGTCCCACTGCGAAACACCCGGATACCACGGAGACATGGAATACTTAGCTGTCGCGCAGTTTCTGCTTCTCACACAGGTATGCTATAATCGGTGCGGAAGACCCGGTTGGTCCTCCGCAACGACAGGGAATGAAAGGACAAGCTTCATGCTCTTCAGCGGTTTGAGCCTGGCAGATTTGATATCCCGCATCATTGCACTGCTGATCGCCATCACGGTGCACGAAGCGGCGCACGCCTGGTCCGCCTTTCGGCTGGGCGACCCGACGGCGAAGAACATGGGCCGGCTGACGCTGAACCCCTTGCGGCACCTGGACGTGATAGGAAGCCTGATGCTGTTGGTCGCCGGCTTTGGTTGGGGCAAGCCCGTGCCGGTGAACCCCTGGAGATTCCGCACAGGCCCCAAGGCCGGCATGGCCATCACATCCTTTGCCGGCCCCCTGTCCAACCTGGTGGTGGCGGCGCTGATATCCATACTGGTCCGCTTTGGCAATCTGCCGCTCTCGATGCGGGGAAGCGCCTTCCTGCCGGGCCTGGGCGATCTCCTTTTCAGCATCATCCTGCTGAACATCGGGTTGGCCATCTTCAACCTGATCCCCATCGCCCCGCTGGATGGCTTCAGCGTGGCGTTGGGGCTCCTGCCCCGCCGCTGGGCACTGCAGTACGCCCGGCTGGAGCAGTACGGCCCGATCATCCTGGTGGGATTGTTCGCCGCCGGCTGGGTCCTGCCGATTGACCCGCTGGGCCTGCTGATGCGGCCGGCGTTCAGCTTTTTCCTGAGACTGTTCCTGGGCTTTTGACCCATGGGGGCGGTATATCGCGTATCCCAGTTCCTGCGGGCGCTGGGCGCCCGGCTCACGCCGGCGGAGCGCCAGTGGGCGTACTCTCTGCTGACGCCGGCGGCCGCTGAGCTGTTCGAGGGACTGCCGCGCCAGGACCAGCGTCACGGCATGGATGTAGCACTGGCGCTTCGGGATGCCGGCATAACGGAGCCGGCAGTGCTGGCCGCGGCGCTCCTGCACGACGCCGGCAAGGCCCGCAGTCATCTGACGCTCTTCCACCGCACCGCAGTGGTGCTCCTGCAGGTGGGACAGCCGGCCCTGCTCCACGCTCTGGGCGGTGAGGAGCGACAGGATTGGCGCCGGCCCTTCTGGGTGCATCTGCATCATCCGGAGATCGGCGCAGAGCTGGCCGAGGCCGCCGGCTGTGCGGAACTGACGGTCTGGCTGATACGCCATCATCACCAGCCGGCAGAGGAGATTACGGACGCACACCGCCGCGCCCTGCTGGAGCTGTTCCAGGACCTGGACAACTCCCACTGATGGGAAGGAGGGGGTTCATGCCTCCCAAAGCAAAAATTACCATTATCGGATTGGGCCGCATCGGCACCTCGCTGGGATTGGCGCTGAAGCGCGCCGGCGGCAATTTTGAGATCGTCGGTCACGACCGCGAGCCGGAGGCGGCCGCCCGGGCGCGCAAACGGGGCGCGGTGGACCAGACCACCTGGAACCTGATCGCGGCGGTGGAAAATGCCGATATCATCATCCTGGCCATCCCCATCTCCGCCGTCGAAGCGACCCTGCAGGCCATCGCCGGCGATCTGAAAGAGGGGTGCATTCTCCTGGACACCTGCACCATCAAGCGCCCGGTGCTGGAGTGGGCGGAGCGGATTCTGCCGGCCCACGTCTCGTTCATCGGGGGAAACCCGATCCCCTACCAGCCCCTGCCGGCGGAAGCCGGCCTAGAGGGAGCCAGCGAGACGCTGTTCGATAAGTCCCTGTTCTGCCTGTGTCCATCGCCGCGAGCGACTGCCGAAGCGGTGCAGTTAGTTGCCGATATGGTCAGCGCGCTGGGCGCCCAGCCCTATTTCCTGGACGCCGAGGAGCACGATGGGCTGATCGCCGGCGTGGAGCTTCTCCCATTGGCAGTGGCCGGCGCGCTCATGGAAACAGCGGCACGTTCCCCGGGTTGGCGGGAGATCACGCGGCTGGCCGGCGAGCGCTTTGCTTCGGCAACCGCTATGGTCATGGCCGACGCGGAAGCCGCCGCCAGCCTGTTGGTGCATGACGCCGATAACGCCATCCGCTGGGTCAACACCCTCATCCAGACGCTGTACCAAATGCGCTCCGCCCTGGAAGCGAAGGATGAGGGGGCACTGCGCAGTTTGTTCGAGGATGCGCTCACCCAGCGGCAGAAATGGCTGAAAGAGCGGGTGGTCGGGCCTGTTCCTGAGGGCGCGGTGCCCGCCCAGGAGGTCCCCAGCTACTGGCAGACCCTGCTGGGAGCCCGTCTGTTCCGCCGAACGGGGGGCGGGAAGAAGAAGTAAGCCCATGATGCCACCATTTTGGAAGAGGAGGGAGAACATTGTACAGCATTTCGGTGACGATGCCGGCGTACAATGAAGAAGCCAACATCGGTGCGATGATCGAGGACGCGGTGCGGGTGGTGAGCCAGATCACCGACGACTTTGAGATCATCGTGACCAACGACGGCAGTAAGGACCGCACGGCGGACGTGGTGCGGGAAAAGGCGCAGAAGTATCCCCAGGTGCGGCTGGTGGAACACCCCACGAACCTGGGCTACGGCGCGGCGGTGTATGACGGCTTCGCGGCCGCCACCAAAGAGCTGATTTTCTTCACCGATGGCGACCGGCAGTTCGTGCTGGATGAGATTCACAAACTGCTCCCCCATATTGCGCATGCCGATATGGTGGTGGGCTATCGGGCGCCGCGCCGCGACCCCTGGCATCGGGTGCTGTACGGCTGGGGATGGAGCATGCTGGTCACCCTGCTCTTCGGCTACACCGCCCGCGATATTGACTGCGCCTTCAAGCTGTTCAAGCGCGAGATCATTACCAACATTGGGCCGCAGATCGCCTCGCGCGGCGCGACCTTCAGCGCGGAGTGGTTGGTGCGCACCAAGCGCGCCGGCTACAAAATTGTAGAAGTGCCGGTCACCCATTTGCCGCGCACCGCCGGCTCCCAAACAGGCGCCCGCCTGCACGTCATCAAGCGCGCCTTCAAGGAACTGGCCCGCTTTCGCTGGAAGCTCTGGCAGGAAGGCAAGCCGAAGAAGTACAAAGCCTGACGCCGGCCCTGTCCTGGCCTCTGGTACGACGTGGGCGGCCTGCCGGCCGGGTCATCCCATTCAGCCCCGGCCGCTCTTCTTCTTGCCGTTCGCATCTCGCCGCAACTATCCCCATGCCGGAAGGGAGTATCTGCCTGTATGCAGGGCATCGGTGCGAGGGCGTGCCCCCGACGGGTGCTGATGATCGCCCCCACCTCTTTCTTCGCCGATTACGGCTGTCATGTGCGCATTTACGAGCAGGCACGCGGCCTGATCGCTCGCGGGCATGATGTGCTGTTGTGCACCTATCACTCCGGTCGGGATGTGCCGGGATTGCCCATTGTGCGGACGCCGGCGCTCCCCTGGCGTCGGCGCATCGAGATCGGCGCCTCCTGGCACCGCCTCCTGCTGGACCTTCTCCTGCTGGGCACAGCCTGGCAAACCGCACGCCGGCGCCGGCCGGATGTTATCCACGCCTTTCTCCATGAAGGGGCCTTGATCGGGACGCCCATCTCCCGCCTGCTGGGGGTCCCTCTGCTGGCAGACCTGCAGGGCAGTCTCAGCAGTGAGGTGATGGAGCACGGGACATTCCCGCCCGGGCATCAGGTGATAGGTGTTCTGCGCCGGCTGGAAAGCTGGGCGGACCGCCAGCCGGCGCGGCTGTTGGCCAACACTCACCATACAGCGCGCTGGCTGGTGGAAGATTTCGGCCTGGCGCCGGCGCAGGTGCGGGTGGTGCCGGATGTGGTGGATATCGAACGCTTCGCGCCGGGGCGGCTCTCCGCCGAGGAGCGGCAGTGCCGGCGCCAGGCGCTGGGCATCCCGCACGATGGGTTCCTGCTGGTGTATGTCGGCCTGCTGGCGCCCTATCAGGGCGTTGATATGCTCCTGCATTCTTTCGCAAAGGTGACGGAGCAGATGGACGCCTATCTGCTGGTCATGGGCTTCCCGCACATGCAGAAATATCAGCACAAGGCCGGCGCCCTGGGCATTGGCCGGCGGGTCATCTTCACCGGCCCGGTCTCGTACTTCGAACTGCCGGAATGGCTGGCGCTAGGGGACGCGGCGGTCAGCCTTAAGCTTTCCCAGACGGAAGGCAACGTTAAACTGCTGAACTATATGGCGATGGGTCTGCCGGTGGTGGCGCTGGATACCCCGGTGGGCCGCGAATACCTGGGGGACGCCGGCGTGTTCATCCCCCAGGGGGATGGCCAAGCCTTGGCAGAGGTCGTTTGTCGGCTGGCCAGCATGCCGGCGGAACGCTGGGCCTTGGGTCAGCGCCTGCGTCAGCGCGCGGTCAGCGGATTTCGCCTTTCCCGCGCCGTCGAGTCCATCGAGGCCGTCTACGCAGAGGTTTGCTCCGCACCCCTCGCGGTGCTATAATCCCGTTCGCCAGCGCGAAGCACAGACGAAAGGGATAGGTACTGCGAAAGGTTGACTGACATGGCCGGACATTCCAGGGAGGAACGCGACCTGCCGCGCTGGCTGATTGCCCTGCTGTTGGGCCTGCATCTTTGCCTGGGCATGGTGTACAGCATAGTGGTGCCGGCATGGGAGGCCCATGACGAGTGGGCGCATTATAAGTATGCCGAGTACCTAGCCAAATACCGTGCACTGCCGGCCAGCGGCGCCCCTCTCACCGACCCGTTCGGCTATGACCAATCTACTCAACCCCCGCTGTATTATATCCTGACGGCTATCCCCATCGCGCTGGTGAACCCGACGGATGATGCGGTGCCCGTGCCCAACCCGTATGCCGGCGCCGGCACGGGGCAAACAGGCGTCAATATGGCCGTGCACGATTGGGAGGCGGAGCGCTTTCCGTACCGCGGCACATATCTGGCTCTGCATCTGGCCCGGCTGGTCTCGGTGCTCATCAGCACCGCCGGCGTGTGGGTCGTGTACCGGCTGGCGCGGGCGCTGTTTCCCAAGGAGCCGGCCGCTGTCGGGCTGAGCACCGCCGTCGCCGCCTTTCTCCCCCAATATCTGTTCATCGGGGCGGTGGTGACCAACGATATCTTGATCGCTGTGCTCGGCGCGCTGGTCATCTACTATGCCTGCCTGCTGGTCGTGGAGGAGATCACCCTGCCGCGCCTGCTGGGATTGGGCATCAGCCTGGCGCTGGCCCTGCTGACCAAGTACACCGCGCTGGGTCTGCTTCCGCTGGTGGCCCTAGCCCTGTTCATCGCGCTGGTGCGCCTCCTGCGCCGGCGCGCCGTCCGCCACAGCCTGCTCGTCCTCGGTGTGCCGCTGTTGAGCGTGCCGGTGGTGGCCGGCTGGTGGTACATCCGCAACCTGCGCCAGTACGGCTATTTGGTCTCGCGCGACGCCGATGTCCTGACCCAATTCTGGCTGGCCTTGCGCGGGACAGAGCCGCTCCCGCATGTCACGGTTTCTCAGATGGCATCCGCCCTCTGGTACGGCTTTCAGACCTTCTGGGCCTCCTTCGGCTGGGGCAATGTAGGACTGCCGGCGGAATCCTACATTCCGCTTGCCGTCCTGGTAATCCTGGCGGTATGCGGCGTCGCGGTATATCTGTTCCGCCGGCAGACGCCTAACCGACTGCGGGCCGCCATCCTGCTCCTGGGGTTCGGATGCCTTTCCCTGGGCTTCTTGCTGTTTTTCCGCGAGCTTCTGAAGGGCGAGCCTATCCTGCGGGGACGGATGCTTCTGCCGGCCCTGCCGGCCATCAGTATATTGTTGGCGCTGGGACTGCTTTGGTGGTGGCCGGCGCGTCTCCGGCATACTGCCGGCGGCGTGCTGGGGGCCGGACTGCTGGTCTTCGCGCTGATACTGCCCTTCGCGGTCATCGCGCCGGCCTATGCCGCGCTGGCGCAGGACGCGCCGCCGGCCCTCCCACCTGACGCCCAGCCTATCTCCGCCCGGTTCGGCGAGCTGGCGGAGCTGTACGCCTACCAGGTATGGCCGGCCACAGTGCCGAAGGGCCATGCGGTGGGTGTGACGCTGTACTGGAGGGTGCTGAACACCACCTCCGAGAATTACACATTGGGCGTGTACGCCCTGGGCGCTGAAGACCAGCCCTACGGCCAGGTCCTGCTGTATCCCGGCCGCGGCAATTATGCCACTTCGTTATGGAAGCCCGGGCAGTACTTCCGCGAGGTCGTCTGGGTGCCGATCGAGTCGGACCGGCCGGCCCCCTGCCTGGGCAAGATCGCCGTAGCGCTTCTGCTGGACCACCCCACACCGCAGTACCTGCCGGTGAGCGACGCCGCGGGGACGTTTCTGGGCCATTCCGCCATTTTCGGGCGCTATAAGATCGCGCCGGCGGAGCCGACCGCCGAGCCGCTTCAGCCGGCCCAGGCGCACTTCAACGACGAGATCGCTCTGCTGGGCGTGGAAATGCCGGCCTCGGCTGTCCCTGGTGCCCGGCTGGAACTGCGCCTGCGCTTTCAGGCTCTGCGCCGGCCGGACGCCGATTACATCCTGTTCGTGCACTTCCTGGATGAGCGGGGGCAGTGGGTGGCCGGCGTGGATGGGCCGCCGCTCCTGGGCTATTATCCCACCGGCATATGGGATGCCGGCGAGATCATTACGGAACCGCGCACTATCGTCCTGCCGGCGCGCCTGCCGGCCGGCCGCTACCACATCGGCGTCGGCTGGTACCGCCAGGATACTATGCAGAGGTTGAAGGTCACCGACACGCAGGGCAATCCGCTCCCCGATGATGTATGGCCGGCGGGGGTCCTAGAAGTGGAATCCATCGGTCAGCAGGTGCTTCTCCCCCTGGTTCAGCATCAGTAGATGGAATACAGCGGTGTTGTATCCCTACAATATTATTCGTCATTTGACGAATAATATTCGGCACTGGCCTGTAGGCTCTGATCACCGGATTCGTGTCTACAACAAACCACCCGCCGGCATACCGCCGGCGGGTGGTTGTCGTCTACGATGGCTGTCCGAAATATCAGCGCAGGTAATCCTTGAGCCGGCGGGCGCGCCGGGGGTGGCGCAGGCGGTTGAGCGCCTGCACCTCAAGCTGGCGGATGCGTTCGCGCGTCAGTCCGAAGCGCCGGCCGACCTCCTCCAGGGTATGGTAGCGGCCGTCCTGGAGGCCGAAGCGCATTTTGAGGATGCGCATCTCGCGCGGCGGGAGCTGGCTCAGCATTTCGTCCAGAAGCTCCCGCAGGATGGAGCGTGCGGCGGCGTCCGCCGGCGAAAGCACGCTCTGGTCCTCGATGAAATCCCCCAGCGCCGAGTCCTCATCCTCTCCCACCGGGGTTTCCAGGGAAACGGGGAGGTCGGCCGCGCGCAGGAGCTCCTCGACCTTGCGGGCCGGCATATCCAGGGCTTGGGCCAGTTCCTCAGGCGTCGGCTCCCTTCCCAGCTCCTGGCTTATCTGACGCGCAGCGCGGCGGAGCCGGGCAAGCTGTTCATACATGTGCACCGGCAGGCGGATGGTGCGGGATTGGTCGGCAATGGCGCGGCTAACCGCCTGCCGGATCCACCATGTGGCGTAGGTGGAGAATTTATAGCCGCGGTGGTAATCGAACTTAGCGACCGCCCGCATCAGCCCGAGGTTCCCTTCCTGGATCAGGTCCGCCAGCGGCACGCCCTGACCGGTGTACTTCTTGGCGATGCTCACCACCAACCGTGAGTTGGCCTTGATGAGATGCTGGCGTGCTCGCTCACCCTGGCGAATGTGTTCCAGCAGTTGCCGGCGTTCCTCGGGGGAGAGATCGCCGCTGCGCGAAAGCCGCCGGCGCGCCTGCCGGCCCAGCTCCATGCGCTTCGCCAGCTCCACCTCTTCCTCCGGGGTCAAGAGGGGCACCCGGCCGATTTCCCGCAGATAGATGCTGAGAGGGTCGCCGGCGCCGTCCTCTACGATAGGCAGGTCCATCATTCCATCGAGTGCGGTTTCTGCGTCCTCCCACAGGCCGGCGGCAAGATGTTCTACGTCAATGTCGTCCAGGCCTTCCTGCGATATACTCACCTGTTCCTCTGCAACGTGTTCCATGGAAATCCCTCTTCGCTAATGCCTCAATATTGGACGCTGTACCGCTACTGCTGAACGGCGGTGGCGGTCACAGCAGGGGTTGGAGTGGGGGGATACGGCGGCACGTCCAGGAGCTGGTTCCATACCTCCACCAGGTTGGTCGCCACAATATAGACGCTCTCGTCATCCCCCTTTTTCAGGTAGTAGTACATTTTCTGGGGGGTCTGATCGCCCACCAGGATGAGGATGCGCCGGCCGCTTCGCAGGTGCAACTGCCATTCCAGCGCCGGCGTCACCAGCCCATAGTCCGCCAGGTTGGAGATTTCGTGCGGTGGGAGCACTCGGCTGGCGTGGGCGTAGACGAGGAAGCCCAGTGCCTGGCGGATGCGGTCGCTGTCCGCCGGCGAATGGACCGGATAGCGCAGTATCCAGCCTTTATCGTCGGAGAAGTAGGCCTCCAGGGCCTGCTGGTCCCTTTGGAGGCGAAACTCGGTGACATCGTCCACATGCACGTTCTGCAGGACGGTGATGGATTCCGTGGTAGTGGTGGAAGGGCTGGGACGCAGTTCGGTGAAATAGACGAACAGGCCCAATGCCAGCGCCAGTATGATCAGGATGATCGTGGTACGCCATCTCACGGTATCCTTCCTTAACCTCCCTTGTGCTTGCTCGGGCTTAGCGGTTGCTCCACCATACGGCGGCGCCGGCGGCCAGGATAATGAGCGGTAGGAGCAGGGTGCTGGAGTATAGGACGAGGCGCATTTGCGGCCGGGTCAGGATGATGGGACGCTCCTCGACGGTCCGCGCGCTGATAGCGACCATGTCCTGCTCTTCGGTGAGCCAGTTGATGGCTTGGACAAAGAGCGCCTCATTGGCGAAGGCATCTTTGACCGAGTCCAGCACGCTGTTGGCGGCGAAGTCCGCGTCGGTGATGATGACCAGCCGGCCGCCGTACATGCTTTCCTCCATGGCCGCGCCCAGCACCAGCGGGCCGCGTGTGTCCTCTTTCGCATCAAACTGGGCCATCATGTCGTTGGTCAGCTTCGTCTCCCCCCAACTGTCCGCGCTGGTCTGCAGAATGGGTTTGGCGGTGATATTGGGGGGTGCCGGCTGGAGCGGTTCCATGCTCCGGGCGTACAGGAGAAGGGTGGAGCGCCCGCCCAGCCCGCTCGTGATGGCATGCTCCGGGTAGCGTTCAATAATGGGAGAAGCGAATTCCCCGAAGAAGGCATTGCGCGGCTCGATGACCAGGTCATCGCGCACCCGTATACCCCAATCGCTGAGGATGTACGGGTCAATCATGCCGGCGTTGGTGTCGATCAGCCACAGCACCTTGCCGCCGTGGTAGAGGTAATCAATGAAATGCTCCCGCTCCTGCTGGGTGAAGTTGCCCGTCGGATTGGCGAGCACCAGGGCGGCGGCATCCGCCGGCACCGTATCGGTGATGGTCGCCAGGTTCAGGGTCTTCACCATACAGTTATTGCGCTCCAGCGTCTGGCGGATGGTCGCGTATCCGTCCGCTTCGAAGGAATAGGGGTCCCGCTCGCCGTGCCCGATGATGAAATAAATGGTTTTCGGCTCATCCTGGGACAGCCGCCAGATGGCAGAGATAAGCTCCTGTTCGTCCAGGGCGTAGGTAGTGGTGCGCTTGTCCCCGCGCTCCAGCACCAGCACACCGTAGCTGGTCACGCCGTACTTGCGCGCCAGCGCCGGCTTCAGCTCCGGGTCCACGAACTCGAAGGAAAACTTGTCGGTGTAAAAGCGGTACTCCTCCAGCAGGTCGCGCAGGCGCTCGCGCCGTGGGTCGTTGGTCAGGAAGAAGCCGGTGATGGTGATGGGTTCGCGGATGCTTTTCAGGATCTGGATGGCCTGCGGCGAAACGGAGTACGCGCGCTCGGCGGTGAGGTCCCAACGCAGGGAATGCCGGCCGGCCAGGACGTTGAGCAGTACCAGGATGGCCAGGAAGGCGATGGTCATGAGGCCGGCGGAGCCGCCGTAGCGCGCCTGCCGGCCGCGCAGGGCCTGTCGGAGGGCCGCCGGCCGCAGGAGGGCGAACAGCACGCACAGCAGGGCGCCGACACCAAGCAGGGCGACAGCGATGGTCGAGAAGCGCCCCTGGATGAGAGCGGCCATCAGCCCGGCCAGCCCCAGGACAAGGCCGGCATACAAGACGGCATTAGGGAAGACTGCAGGAAGCCGGCGCATGTTACCGCCACCTCCTTGTCTCCAGGATGCGGGTGGCCAGGAAGAGGCCGGCGGCGATGACGCTCAAATGATAGACCACGTGGCGGGTGTCAATGACGCCTTTGGCGAAGTCCGCGATATGGCTGGACAGGCCCAGATACTGCAGGACAGCGGCCAGCGGGCCGCTGACGAAGCCGGCCAGGGATGGGATGAGCCACAGCAGGAGCGCCATGCCGACGCCCAGCACGGCGGCCACAATCTGGTTGCTGGTGAGGGATGAGGCCAGGGTCCCCACGGCCAGCAGAGAGCCGCCCAGCAGGATGATGCCCAGATACGTGGTAAGTATTGGTCCCCAATCCGGCCGGCCGAACACCTCCAGCACAATAGGGTAATACACCGTCGGCACCAGCATCAGCAGGTAAAAGGCCAGGCCGGCCAGATATTTTCCCAGGATAATCTCCCAGTCGCGCACCGGCGAGGTGACGAGCAGTTCGATGGTGCCACTGCGCTGTTCCTCTGCCACCAGGCGCATGGTGAGCAGGGGCAGGACGAAGAGCAGGACGATGAGGGCGCTCCCACCGAAGAGCGGGCGCAGGGAGGCCTGTCGGGTGACGAAGAGGATGACGCTGAAGAAATAGCCCAGCACCACCAGCATAGCGGCGGTGACCACATAGGCGATGGGGGAGATGAAATATGCCTCCAGTTCTCGTCTGGCGATGAGGAAAGTGTTGCGCATGGCAGGTCTATGCCTCCGTGGTCAGCGGCCGGCCGGCGCGCGGTCCGGGCGCGGCTCATCGCTGGTGAGCTGGAGGAATATCTCCTCCAGGCTGATGCGCTCCCGCCGCAGTTCCAGGAGCTGCCAGCCCTTCTGCACGACGAATTGGGCCAGGCTGGCGCGGATATCACTGCCGAGACTGCAGGTCACCTGATAGGCGTTATCCCCCAGGGGGCGCACGTCCTGCACGTGCGGCAGGCTCCGCAGGCCGGCGGCGATTTCCTCCTGGGAGGCGCCGGCGGCCTCCAGGTACAGCAGTTCACCCCCTTTCAGGCGGGCGCGCAGGCGGTCGCGGGTATCCTCCGCCACGATGCGTCCTTGGTGGATAATCATGACCCGCTGGCAGACGTGCTCCACCTCGGAGAGGATATGGGTGCTGAGGATGATGGTATGATCGCGGCCCAGCTCGCGGATCAGATCGCGCACCTCGATGATCTGGGCGGGGTCCAGCCCGACCGTGGGCTCGTCCAGGATCAGCACCTCCGGGTCGTGCACCAGGGCCTGGGCCAACCCGACGCGCTGGCGGTAGCCGCGGGAGAGCTTGCCGATGGGGCGATCGGCCATATGGGCAACCTGACAGCGGTCCATGACCTCATCGACGCGCTGTTTGCGCCGGCGGGCCGGCCCGACCCCCCGCAGGGCGGCCATGAACTCCAGGTAAGAGCGGACGCTCATTTCCGGGTACAGTGCCACCGACTCGGGCAGGTAGCCGATATGCCGGCGGGCCTCCAGCGACTGTTCGACGACGTCGTAGCCGGCCACCACGGCCTGGCCGGCGGTAGGGGGCAGATAGCCGGTGAGGATGCGCATGGTAGTGGTCTTGCCGGCGGCGTTCGGCCCCAGGAATCCCAGCACCTCGCCGGCGGCCACGTCGAAGGACACGTCCCGGATAGCCGGCAGACTGCCGTAGTACTTGGTTAACCCGCGCACGGTGATCATGGGGTGCACTGCCCTTGGTATAAGCTACGGCAAGTATGGCGCCGGCAGATTAACCCCAGATTAAATTTCCGCCTCGATTATCCCTTGAAGTCGAACACCCCGTCGTGCTGGGGCCAGGAGCGCCCGCATGTGGGACAGCGCAGGCCGTCCACCGCCGGCTCCAGGCCGCTGTCACAGTCCAGACAGCGGAACAGCGGCTCTGCGCGGAAGGGTTGGGTGACCCCGGTCGGGCGCAGGCGCACCATGACGCTGGGAGTGATGGGGTATGCGCCGCCGGGGCGCTGGAGCCAGCTATCTATGCGGGCCAGGGCCGTTGCCGGCAAGTGCTTTTTCAGCCAGCGCACGCGGAAGTACGAGACCGCCAATTGCGCGTCGCGGCGCAGGCCAGCCGCTTCCCACTGCTGGCGCATCCACTGCGGATGATAGTTGAAGTTGATGGGGGCGAACTCATAGGGTGGGAGGGCAACAGGGTTCTCGGCCTGCCGGCGCAGGGCGTAGCGCAGGATGGCCTTCAGGTTGCGCTTGTTGGCGAACTCCAGGACAAAGGCCCCCTCGCTGGCGAGCACCCTGCGGATCTGCCCGAAGGCGGCCGCCACGTCCGCCACATGATGGATGACCCGCACCATGACGACGGTATCGAAGCGGCCGGCCAGGAAGGGCAGGTCATACACGTTGCCCACGACGAACAGGAAGCGGGGGTCATGCCCCCAGCGTTCGCGCGCCTGCTGGATCATGGTGCGGGAGTAATCCAACAGCACCACCTGCTCGTAGCCGGCGTACAGGTCGGCCAGCCGGCCGAAGCCGGCGCCGATCTCCAGCAGGCGCCGGCCGCGCGCCGGCAGGAGCTTTGCCAGCGCCAGGCGTTCGGCGCGATCCTCATACTCCCGATACTCCCGGCCCCAAAACTCCTCCCGGTACTGCGAACCCTCGTAATCACATATCGGGCGCGGCTGGCTAGTGTTCTCGGATGTCAATGCGGCCTCCATGAGCGCGTTTCACGTGAAACACCGCCCCGATGTTTCACGTGAAACATGATAACTGGCCGCCATTATACCACGCGCCGGCGCCCCCTTCAACCCCAACCCCCATGTGCGCGGGCCAAGATATCGGACCTCATGAATATTGGATACAGTATACATCCACTAGGGCGCCGGCATAGTTTGCCAAAGTCGACACTTTGGCTATAATTGTACAATGGTGTAATTTGGGCATCCGCCGGAGTACAGTAGAAGTACACACGCCGGCCAGGCGTGCATTCGTTTGTGTCCAATACCCGCCAACATGACAGGAGGTCATCACCAACATGACGAAAAAATGGATCTACACGTTCGAAGAAGGTAATAAGGATATGCGAGACTTGCTGGGCGGCAAGGGCGCCAACCTGGCAGAAATGACCAACGCCGGCCTGCCCGTCCCACCAGGCTTCACCATAACCACCGAGGCCTGCAACGCCTATTACGCCCTGGGCAAAAAGTTCCCCGAGGGCCTGTGGGAACAGGTCCTGGAAGCAATGAGGGACCTGGAGAAAAAGACCGGCAAGAAATTCGGCGATCCCGCCAACCCCCTGCTCGTCTCCGTGCGCTCCGGCGCCCGCGTCTCCATGCCCGGCATGATGGATACCGTCTTGAACCTGGGCCTGAACGACGAGGTGGTCAAGGGGCTGGCTAAGCTCACCAATAACGAGCGCTTTGCCTACGACGCCTACCGCCGCTTCATCCAGATGTTCAGCAAGATCGTGAAGGGCCTCGACCCTGAGCCCTTTGAACGCGTCCTCGATGAGTACAAGGCCAAGACCGAGGGCAAGCGCGACACCGACCTTACCGCCGATATGCTCAAGGAGATCGTCGAGCGCTTCAAGCAGATGTACCAGGCGGCCCTGGGCGAGCCTTTCCCCACCGATCCCTACGAACAGCTCCGCCAGGCCATCGCCGCTGTCTTCAACTCCTGGATGGGCAAGCGAGCGGTGGATTACCGCAACTTCCACAAGCTCCCGCATGATTGGGGCACCGCGGTCAGCATCGTGACCATGGTCTTCGGCAACATGGGTGATGATTCCGGCACCGGCGTGGCCTTTACCCGTGACCCGGCTACCGGCGAGAAGGTGCTGTACGGCGAATATCTCCAGAACGCCCAGGGCGAGGATGTGGTCGCCGGCATCCGCACCCCCAAGAAAATCGCCCAGCTCGCCCAGGATATGCCCGAGGTCTATAAACAGTTCGTCCAGGTCGCCGAACTGCTGGAGAAGCATTACCGCGATATGCAGGACCTGGAGTTCACCGTCGAGAAGGGCAAGCTGTGGATGCTGCAGACCCGCTCCGGCAAGCGCACCGCCGCCGCGGCCGTGAAAATCGCTGTGGATATGGTGCGAGAGGGACTCATCACCAAAGAGGAGGCCCTCCTGCGCGTCGAGCCGGCCCAGATCAACCAGCTCCTGCTCCCGCGTTTTGACCCCAGGGCCAAAGAGACCGCGCAGAAGGACGGCCGGCTCCTGGCCAAAGGCCTCAACGCCTCCCCCGGCGCGGCCACCGGCAAGGTCGCGTTCGATGCGGACCTGGCCGAGGAATGGGGGCTGGCCGGCGAACCGGTCATCCTGGTGCGTCCTGAGACCTCGCCCGACGATGTGCACGGCATGCTGGTCTCCAAGGGCATCCTGACCCAGCACGGCGGTGCCACCTCCCATGCGGCAGTGGTGGCGCGCGGCTTGGGCCTGCCCTGCGTGGCCGGCTGTGAGGCTATCCGCATTGACCTGGACCGCCGGCGCTTCTCCGTGGACGGCAAGGAGATTAAAGAGGGGGATTTCATCTCCATTGACGGCACCACAGGTGAGGTATTTGCCGGCGTTATCGCCACGGTCGAGCCGGACTTCGACAAGGAAGAGGACCTGCAGACCCTGTTGAAGTGGGCGGATGAGGTGCGCACCCTGGGCGTCTGGGCCAACGCCGACTACCCGCGCGATGCCGAGCGCGCCCGCAAGTTCGGCGCCGAAGGCATCGGCCTGTGCCGAACCGAACATATGTTCTTCGAAGAAGACCGCCTGCCCATCGTCCAGAAGATGATCCTCGCCAAGACCGATGAGGAGCGCCAGCGCTACCTGGACATGCTCCTGCCGGTACAGCGGGAGGACTTCGAGGGCATCTTCCGTGTCATGGACGGCTGTCCGGTCATCATCCGCCTGATTGACCCGCCTCTGCACGAGTTCCTGCCCAAGTACGATGATCTGGCGGCCGAGATCGCCGAGCTGAAGTTCAAGCTGGCCCGCAGTGCTTCCCTGGAAGAAATGGATGCGCTCATCGTCCAGATTCATGAGAAAGAGGAGCTCCTCAAGGCGGTCGCCTCCATGCGCGAGGCCAACCCCATGCTGGGCCTGCGCGGCATCCGTCTGGGCCTGGTGATGCCGCAGATCGTTCAGATGCAGGTGCGTGCCATCCTGGAAGCGGCCTGCAACGTGGAGGCCGAGGGCGTGAAGGTCCTGCCGGAGATCATGATCCCGCTGACCGGCCACGTCAACGAGCTGAAGCGCACTCGCGAACTGCTGGAGCCGGTGGCGGAGGCGGTCATGGCGGAGAAAGGCCGGCGCATCCACTACAAGTTCGGCACCATGATCGAGATCCCGCGCGCGGCCATCACCGCCGATCAGATTGCCGAGGTGGCGGAGTTCTTCTCCTTCGGCACCAACGACCTGACCCAGACCACCTTCGGTTACTCCCGCGACGACGCCGAGGGCAAGTTCCTGCTCAAGTACGTCGAGGAGAAGATCCTGCCGGAGAACCCCTTCCAGACCCTGGACCGCGACGGTGTCGGCTACCTGGTGAAGCTGGGCGTGGAGCGCGGCCGGGCGACCCGCCCCGACCTGCATGTGGGCATCTGCGGTGAGCACGGTGGCGACCCCGCCTCCATCGAGTTCTGCCACCAGGTGGGCCTGAACTATGTCTCCTGTTCGCCGTTCCGCGTGCCGGTGGCGCGTCTGGCGGCGGCGCAGGCGGCGCTGAAGAGCAAGAAGGTGCAGGTCGCCTTCGACGTGTAGTTTCCTTCCCGCCGGCGGTCTCGGAGGCAGTATTCCGCCGGCGTTTCCCCTTTAGAGCCCCTTCCAGGAGGAAGGGGCTCTTTGTATTCGCATCGTTTGCAGATCACAGCAGATGACTTTCGTCCGCGGCGAGGGTCTGGATAGGCCCGCTTTGGTCATTTGAGGACAGTTAGGATATAATGGACGGGTCAGCAGATGTCCTGCGGGCATCTGGCGGCTGGATGAAGAGATTTTCACCCAATGATGGGCGCTTTTCACGCTTTTTTCATGCTGTGACGTTATAATTGGATAGAAGTGACAGCGATGCGGAAGGCCCGTCGATGCGGGTTATCAGGCAAGTGGGTCCCGATTGGGTCGGGAGCGGATTGGGGGCGCCGGCGCTTCC
Organism: uncultured Anaerolineae bacterium; assembly: GCA_938049385.1. Classification (GTDB taxonomy): domain Bacteria; phylum Chloroflexota; class Anaerolineae; order JACIWP01; family JACIWP01; genus JACIWP01. The sequence goes on along the minus strand of CALIBQ010000025.1, from coordinate 5,503 downwards.
GCCGGCCAGACATCTCAGGGGCGGACGGTCGGGGATCTCCCTCATCCACAGCATCGAGGGGCATCCCCTTTTCTATGTGCCGAAGAGGATGACCATGAAGGTCGCGTTGATCTCACCAAAATGGAACCAGATGGTCAACAGCTATCCCTCGCTGGGGCTGGGATACTTGGCGGCGGTGCTGGAGCGGCGCGGGGACGAGGTGCGCATCTTTGATTTCGGGTTGGACCCCCGCCGGCCGCTGGAAGATGAAGTGCACGATGTGCTGGCGTTCCGGCCGGACGTCATCGGCCTGACCGCCATGACGACCTCTTATCACAGCGCCGAGGAGGCTATGTCCCTCCTGCGCGCCGGCACCAACGCCCCCATGGTCCTGGGCGGGCCGCATGCCACGGTTTTCCCCGCCCGTACCTTGCAGGAACAGCCGGCGCTGGACTACCTGGTCTTCGGCGAGGGCGAGGAGACCATGCTGGAGCTGATGGAGGTCATCGAGGGCCGGCGCGATCCCGCCGCGGTGGCCGGCCTGTGCTACCGCCGCGCCGGCGAAGTCATCTGCAACCCGGCGCGCCCCCTCATCCGTGACCTGGACGCCCTGCCCTTCCCTGCCCGGCATCTGTTCCAATTGGAGCGCTATCCCCTCTACGCGCCCGACGGCGGCCGCATGCTCACCGTGCTGACCAGCCGCGGCTGTCCCTACAACTGCAGTTACTGCTTCAAGGGCATCGTCGGGCGCACCTACCGCCAGCGCAGTCCGGAGAACCTGATGCAGGAGCTGAAGGAGCTGATCCGGACCTACGGCATCCGCAACTTCTACTTTATTGACGATCTGTTCACGTTGGACGTGAAACGGTTGAACGTTCTGCTGGACATGATGATCGCCGAAGGGCTGGATATCCGCTGGCAGTGTCTGGCGCGAGTGGACCGCGTCACGCCCGAGCTACTGCGCAAAATGGCGGCCGCCGGCTGTCGGCAGATCCATTACGGCATCGAGTCCGGCAACCAGGAGATTCTGGACCGCGTCGGCAAGCGCATCACGCTGGAGCAGGTGCGGCAGGCCGTGCGCTGGACGGCTGAGGCCGGCATCCGCAGTAAGGGCTACTTTATGCTGGGTCTGCCGGGCGATACCGAGGAGACCATGGAGCAGACCATCCAGTTCGCCGCTTCCCTGGACCTGGACGATGCCATGTTCAGCCTGACCACCCCCTTCCCCGGCACCCGTTTGTGGGAGGAGCTGGTGGCCAGGAACCCGGAGACCCAGTACAACAGCGATTTCTCGCGGGCATATTATTACAACAGCTATACCGAGGAGATCGCGCCCTTCCTGAACGTCTCGGAGGTCTCGGATCAGCGGTTGAGTCAGCTCGCCATCGAGGCGCGCCGGCGCTTCGACGAGAGCCGGCGCAAGCGCAAGTACCAGCGCCGGCTGGGGAAGCCGCTGGGCACCGCGCTGTGGGCGCTCTCCCGGCTGAAGCCGGCGCGGGCGGTGGGCCGGCGCATCCTGGACCTGCCGGCGGTCTCCCGCTGGATACCCTTACGAGAGGAGCAGTCCCCCAAATGGAACTGATGGAAAAGGTGCGCGCTCGGCTTCGGCGCTACAACCGACAGATGGGGCTGGCGGCGCGCTACATCACCTATTCCCTGCATCAGACGCGCCCCTGGACCTATCCCCACCGCATGTATCTGGAATCCACCAACGCCTGCAACCTGCGGTGCATCATGTGCCCGACCGGCCGCGGCGAGGCGAAGCGCAAAAAGGGCTTCATGGACTGGCGCCTCTTTACCCAGATTGTGGACGAGATGGCGCCGCACGTGGAGACCACTACCCTGCACATCTGGGGTGAGCCGCTGTTGCATCCCCAGCTTCCTGATATGATCGCCTACTGCCGCAAGCGGGGACTGCGGGCGGAGATTTCCACCAACGGCATCCTGCTGGATGAGGAGATGAGCCGTGCCATCCTGGCCGCCGGCCCCTCCGCCATCTACATCGGCCTGGACGGTTTCACGAAAGAGACGTACGAGAAAGTGCGCCGGCAGGCGGACTTCGAACGCACCGTGGCCAACATTCGGCGCTTTCTGGCGCTGAAAGCGGCAGGGGGCTATAAAGAGCCGTTCGTCAACCTGCAGATCATCGAGATGGCACCGACCAAGCAGGAGATCGAGGATTTCCGCCGGCAGTGGCAGGTGCCGGGCGTGGACCGCGTGCACGTCAAAGCCTTCGATTCTTGGGGCAATCAGATCGGGGAGATTGCCCAACTGCGGGCGGACGCGCCGGCGGTGCCGGCCCGACGCTATCCATGCCCTAACCTCTGGTACCATGTGCACATCTACTGGGACGGCACATTGGTGAGCTGTGACCGGGACTTCGATGCCCTGAACCAGCTCGGCAACGTGAGCGAGGGGGTCATGAAGGCCTGGAACGGGCCGTTGATGGCCGAACTGCGCCGCAAGCACATCGCCGGCGAGCTGGAAGACGTGCCGGCCTGCCGCAACTGCGTCGAGTGGGCCTGGTGGAAGCCCGCTTGGTTCAGCGCCCAAGGCAACGCGCCCCTGCGGCAGGACGAGCGGGACACATAGGAGCGCGCCGATGGCCGCACCTTGGCCCCTGGCCCGTGTCCGCTGGCGCGTCTGGGATGCCGCCGGCCTGCTGTTGATCGCGGCGCTGGCCGGCGTCCTGCGCTTCTGGGGCATCGGCGCGGAGAGCCTGTGGCTGGATGAGGCGACCAGCCTGGTGGTGGCGGATAACCCGCCGGCGGCAGTCGTAGCGCTCACCGCCGAGGACATCCACCCGCCGCTCTATTACCTGCTCCTGCATCTATGGCTGGTCTTCGGGCGGAGCGAGGCGGCTCTGCGCTCCCTCTCGGCGGTGGTGGGGGTGCTGACCGTAGCCGCGCTGTACGGCTTGGGGCGCGAGCTGTTGGGGGAACGGCCGGCGGTTCTAGGGGCACTGCTCCTGGCTACCGCCCCCCTGCACATCTGGTACTCCCAGGAGGCCCGCATGTACGCCCTGGTGACGCTGTGGGCTGTCCTGGCGAGCTGGCTGATGGTGCGGGCGCTGGCGCGGGGCGGCTGGTGGTGGGCCGGCTATGTGCTGTGCACGGCCGCCGGCTTGTACACCCACTATTACATGGGCTTTGTGGTGCTGGCGCACAACGCCTTTGCCGGGTATTTGCTGGTGCGCCGGCGGCTGGCCGGCCGGCAGGTACGACAGTGGCTGTTCGCTCAGATCGCCTGGCTCCTGCTCTTCGCTCCCTGGCTGCCGGTGGTGGTGCGGCAGGTGCAGGGGGGCGGCGGCGCCTGGGTGAGCTATGCGGGGGGTCGGCCGGGCCTGGCGGTGATGGCGGACACCTTCATCGGCTTCACCATCGGGCCGGCGCGGGCGGATGTGCCGGCATTGGTGCGGCGCGTCGCCTATGTGCTCTACGCGCTGGCGATGGTGCTGGCCGGCTGGCGGCTGGCCCGTCCGCGGCCGGCGGGAGACCGGGAGCATTCCGACGGTGCGGTGTTGGGGGCATTGTGGTTCGCCCTGCCGCTGGCGGCCGCCTGGCTGGCCTCACAGGTCAAGCCGATGTATTCCCTGCGCTATGCGCTCCCATTCCTGCCGCCTTTTTGCCTGCTGGCGGCCTGGGGCGTGGAAGCGGTGATACCGCGTAATAAAGCGGCCGGCCTGGTGTTGGCCGGCGCGCTGGTGGCCGCTAACCTGGCCGGCACAGCCGTCATGACGGAGCTACCGCAGAAGCCCGATTGGCGCCGCTGGACGGAGGCGCTGATCGCGGAAGCGCAGGCCGGCGACCTGGTGGTGCCGGAACCGTTCTGGAACGCCAAGCCCCTGCGCTATTATGCCGGCGGCCGGCTGACGATCTATGATGGAGCGCCCCTGCCGGCGACACCAGCAGGGGTACAGGATTGTGTGGCAGAGCTTCGCACCGTAGGTACCCGCGTCTGGCTGGTGGAGGATGTGGGGCATTACGGCGATCCCGATAGGCTGTTGTATCAGGCACTGATGATGAACGGCCAGCGCGTGAAGAGCGTTCGCGCCGCCGGCATCGGGGAGATCACGCTGTTTGAACTGTCGAGATGAGATTTTGCACGGGCACAACGCCGCTGTGTTTCTGCGGCTCACGAACCGGGTACTGGGTACACCGTTATGACCGTCGCAACACCTTCGGATGAGAAGACTGTGGAGCGCATTGTCATCATCATGCCGGCCTATAACGAAGCGCGCAACATCGGCGCGGTGCTGGAAGACGTCCGCCGGCAGATGTCGGCGGCGGATATCGTGGTGGTGAACGACCATTCGCGCGATGAGACCGCCCGGGTCGCCGCGGAGGCCGGCGCGGTGGTGCTGAACCTGCCCTGCAACCTGGGCTACGGCGGCGCGGTGCAGACCGGCTTCCGCTATGCCGTGGCGCACGGCTATGATTACGGCGTCATCATGGACGCGGACGGACAGCACAACGCCGGCGATATCCCCGCCCTGCTGGACGTGGTGCGGCGGGGGGAGGCGGACCTGGCGTTAGGCTCCCGCTTCCTGGGCCGGCTGGAATATCACCCTTCCTGGGCCAAGCGGCTGGGGATGGCGCTGTTCCGTCGGCTGGCCTCTCGGCTGACCGGCCAGCGCATCACCGACCCGACCTCAGGCTTCCAGGCTATGACGCGCGAGGTGATGCAGTTCTTCGCAGAGGATAATTACCCGTCCGATTTCCCGGATGCCGATACCATTATCACGGTGCATTTCGCCGGCTTCCGCATCAAGGAGGTGCCGGTGACCATGCGGGAGCGCCTGAGCGGCCAGTCCATGCACACCACCTGGAAGAGCATCTACTACGTGTTCAAAATGCTCTTCTCCATCTTCATCGTGTGGCTGAGGCGGCGCACCCGCCAGCATGCCTTGCGGCCCAATCATCAGGAGCGGATATGAGGGCGGCGCGCCTCACGGTTTCTCAGGGAGTGACGAAGGCCGGCCATATAGCGCGCTGGTGGCCGGCGCTGGTGCTGCTGTCAGCCTATGCGGCTGTGGCGCTGGTCCTTTCGCCGGCCTACGACTGGCCGGTCATCGATTCCTGGGCTTTCGCCTGGAGCGTGCGGGAACTGCTGGAAAAGGGCCGGCTGTACATCGTGGATTGGGGCGCCATGAGCCAGCTCGCGCATCTCGGTTGGGGCGTCCTGGCAGTATGGCTGGCCGGCTTCTCCTTTGCGGCGCTGAACGCCTCCACTTTCGTGCTCTCACTGGTGGCAGTGCTGGCCAGCTACACCCTTCTGCGCGAGCTGGGGTTGGACCAAGGATTGAGCCTGCTGGGGGCCGGCGTACTGCTGGCCAACCCGGCCTTTGTCCTGCTCTCGTACTCATACATGACCGATGTGCCCTTCCTAGTACTTCACCACAATAATTATTGATGATATAGGCGATGGAACTTAAGCCGAGCATCGGTCGTGGTAAAGCGCCATTCGACGGTGGCCTGCGCCGCATTGCGGGTCTTCGCCCAGGCCTCTACCTCCTGCTGCACAC
>CALIBQ010000024.1 GCA_938049385.1 uncultured Anaerolineae bacterium | reverse complement strand
TGTGGAGCGCTGTTTTGCTTGGATGGACAACTGCCGTCGTTTGGTAGTTCGCTATGACCGTGATGTGCATATGTATAAAGCCTTTTGCTTGATTGCCATCATTCTATGGTGCATCGATCGAATTATGAAATAGGTTCTAGTCCACCAGGCCTTTTGCGACCAGGAGTTCGGCCAGCACGAGGGAGCCGCCGGCGGCCCCCCGCACTGTGTTGTGGCCGAGGACGACAAATTTCTTCCCCAGCACAGGGCATTCCTGCAGTCGCCCTACCGTTACCGCCATGCCGGCGCCGGCGTCGCGATCCTTGCGCGGCTGGGGTCGGTCCGGCTCATGCCGATAGATGAGGGGCTGGGCCGGCGCGCTGGGCAGTCCCAGCTCCTGCGGCTCCCCACGGAACGTCTCCCAGGCCTGGCGGATTTCCTCCAGCGAGGCGTCCTGCGCCAGCTCCAGCGAGACGCAGACCATGTGTCCCTCCAGCACCGGCACGCGGTTGCACTGCGCGCTGATGGCGAAGCCGGCCGGCACGACCACATCCCCTTCCAGCGTCCCCAGCAGTTTCTGCGGTTCGCTCTGCACCTTGTCCTCTTCGCCGCCGATGTAGGGCAGCACGTTGTCCACAATGTCCATCGAGGGCACGCCGGGATAGCCGGCGCCGGAAAGCGCCTGCAGTGATACCGCATGCACCCGCCGGAGGCCGAAGCGCCGGGCCAGCGGTGCCAGGGCCATGACCATGATGGTGGTGGTGCAGTTGGGGTTGGTGGCGATACAGCCTTTCCAGCCGCGCCGCCGGCGCTGTATCGGGATCAGCCCGATATGGTCCGGGTTGACCTCTGGGATGACCAGCGGCACCTCGGGATCCATGCGGTGGGCGGAGGCGTTGGAGCAGACGATGTAGCCGGCACGCGCCATCTCCTCCTCGACCGGGCCGGCCAGCTCGCCGGGCAGGGCGGAGAAAAGGATGCGGCCGGGCAGGTGGGTGTCAATGGGGCGCACCGGCATATCGCGCACCTCCGCCGGCATCGGCATGTCCAGCGTCCACCGGCATACCTCCCCGTAGCGCTGGCCGGCGGAGCGCTCCGACGCAGCCAGCCCAACCAGCTCGAACCACGGATGCTCTGCCAGCAGGGAGACGAAGCGCTGGCCTACGGCGCCTGTGGCGCCCAGGATACTGACTGGAATCCTCTTCATCTCTTTCCCCCATGAACACGAAGATATCTTCCCTGGATAGGGCGCAGGTCTCAGGGCATGGAAAGGGCCAGGTCAACCATATCGGCCAGGATACCGCCGGCGGTGACCTCGCGGCCGGCACCCGGCCCCTGGATGACCATGGGTGAATTCCGATAGCGGGCGGTGCGGAAGACCACGATGTTGTCCGTGCCGGCCAGCCGGCCGATGGGGCTGTCGGGGAGCACCTCATGCAGTCCCACCACCGGCACCTCCCCGCCGATATTGGCCACATAGCTCAGCCGCACGCCGCGCGAGGCCGCATCCTGCACAACAGCGTTTACCTCGGCATCGCCCTCCGGCAGGCGTTCCAGGAAGGCCGGCAGGTCTAACCCTTCCAGCGCGCTGGGAATCATGGAGGTGACGTGCACATCGCGCAGTTCGAGGGATTGGCCCATCATGCGGCAGAGGATGAGCGCCTTGCGCGCCACGTCAATGCCGCCCAGGTCATCGCGCGGGTCCGGCTCGGTATAGCCGGCCTGCATGGCGGCGCGCACGGCGTCGGAATAGCGCTCTCCCCGGTTCAGCGCCGTGCAGATGTACGCCAGCGTGCCGCTGAATACCCCCTGGATGGAAAGCACGCGGTCGCCGGTGTCCAGCAGGGACTGGAGCGTGCGGATAACAGGCAGGCCGGCGCCCACTGTGGCTTCGAAGCGACAGCGCCGGCTGGCGGTGAGCCGCAGGAAATCGCCCCATTCGCCGGTGAGCGGCCGCTTATTAGCCAGCACGACGCATCCGCCGGCGTCCAGCACCCGCAGGAGGAGCGGCACGGTACCGTCGCTGGCCGTGGCATCCACCAGGATGAAGCCGTGTAAACTGCCCATCTCCTGCAGGGCGGCCCACACGTCGTCGAAGGAGGAGGCTGACCCTCCGCCAGGGGCTTCCCCCACAGAGCCGCCGGCGGCCTTCGCCTCCAGGGCCTGGCGTACCCGGGATGCATCCAGGCCGTGGGGGGAGACCAAGATGCCGCGCCGGTCGGCCAGCAGATGCGGCTGGAAGAGGACGCCGGCACGCGCCGCGATCTCAGTCCGGACAATCTCGTCGTTCAGGAGGTTCAGCAGGGTGGAGCCGACGCCGCCCACACCCAACAGGCCGAAGGCGATACTGCGCATAATTTGCTCCTTTGATGAGAGTGTAGATGGTCGTCTCGGCGCATCCGTGCCCGAAAACCCCTCCTCTGCACCCCTTCCCGGCGGGCAGGGAAGGGAGCGGGGGATGGGGCTGTCTCTGATTGATGCCGGCGGACCGCGTCCCATCCGCGCGAAACAGGCCGGACAGGGGGATAAAATGAATGGGACAAGGCGGGTACGCCGGAGGGCACTCTCGCGAAGCCGGGCGCCGCACGGCCCGGTGACGGCGACTGCACCACTGGTTATTTTACCACAACCGCGTGAAAAGCTGAAACGGCCGTGTGCGGGGGTATCGCAAAGGCCCGTGCTCCATATCGTCCTGTTCATTTCAAGGTTAAAAAGACCAGGTAGTACCAAAATCAAATTGACTTTACGTATCAGCAAAAGTATAATGAAAGCGCTGGGATGCTCTCTGTATCATCGCGCATCCGGAAAGGGGCGCGCCGGCATTCCGGTCGTTCCGGACGGGGCAGGCCGCCGGGTGGGATATCGGCGCCGCATTTTCTCAACCGCAAAGGATAGGGGCACATGGCACTGAAGGGAAACCTGCGGGACTTCAGCGTTACCCAACTGCTGAACCTCATCAATCTGGCACGCAAGACGGGCGTGCTGACCATCGAATCGGATGGGACGACGGCGCGTATGTATTTCCGGGAGGGCAGGTTACTGCACGCTTCCATCGCCGGCCAGGATGATCAGCTTACCGCCATCCTGCAGAAAGCCGGCAAAATCACCCCCGAACAGGCCCAGATTATCCGCACCCGCTCCCAGGTGCATACCGACAAGGAGCTTGGCCTGCTTCTCATCAACGCCGGCTACCTCTCCCAGGACGACATCCTCTCCAGCGTCAAACAGCATGTCCTGGATGTCGTCTACTACCTGTTCCCCTTTGCTGAGGGCCGCTTCCATTTTGAGCCGGACCAGCTCCCGCCGGCGGACCGCATCACCGTCTCGCTGGACCTGGAGAGTATTATTATGGAAGGGAGCCGGCGCATCAAGGAATGGGAGCGCCTTCACGAGGAACTGCCCGACCTGGATGTGGCGCTGAAATTTGCGGAGCGCCCCCGGACCCCTCTGCGTCATATCAACCTGAACGTGGATGAATGGCGCGTCATTTCCTTTATCAACGGCCGCAACACCATCCGCCAGATCGCCCAGCACAACGGCATGGGCGAGTTCCAGATTCGCAAAATCGTATACGGCCTGCTGGCGGCCGGCCTGGTGGAGCTGGTGGAGCCGGCGGAGCAGAAGCGCAGGGCGGAGGCGGTGCCGGCGGGCGGGCCGGCACAGCCGGCCAAGCCGCCGGTGAAGCGCAACGTCATCATGCGCATCATTGACCGCATCCGCCGCATATAGCACCCATATTCGCACACGGGGTATCATCATGCAGAACGTCAAAATCGTCATCACCGGACCGTTTGCCGCCGGCAAAACCGAATTCATCCGCAGTATCAGCGAGATTGATGTCGTCTCCACGGAACGGCGCATCTCTGATAACAGCCGGGTAGTCAAGGAAGAGACGACGGTGGCCATGGACTTTGGCCGCATCACCATTGACCAGGACCTGGTGCTGTACCTGTTCGGCACACCCGGCCAGAAGCGCTTCGATTTCATGTGGGAGATTCTTTCGGAGGGTATGCTGGGGTTCGTGCTGATGGTGGACAGCACGAAGTCGGAGACCTTCCGCGAGGCGCGCCAGATCCTGGATGTGTTCAAGAAGTACGCCGGCGTCCCCTTCGTGGTGGCCGCCAACAAGCAGGACCTGCCCGACGCCTGGAGCCCGGAGGACCTGCGCATTGCCCTGCGCATCAACAGCGACGTCAAGGTCTTGCCCTGCGTGGCGCGGGATAAGGAGAGCGTGAAGCACGTACTGCTGGAACTGCTGTACACCATCCTGGAAACCCTGGAGGAGGGGGTGAGCTGAGGGTATGCCCTCCATCGTCACGGAGCGCGGCGTCGTACACTATGAGACGGTGGGGCGCGGCCGGCCGGTCATCCTCCTGCACTGCTGGTTGGGTTCCTGGAACAACTGGCGGGATACGATGGAGGTGCTGTCGCGCAGTTTCCGGGTGCATGCCCTTGATTTCTGGGGCTTCGGCGAATCTTCCAAACAGCCGCACTACGAGATCAGCGATTACGTCTCCATGGTGGAGACCTTCATGGACCGGCTGGGCATCGAATCGGCCCCGGTCTTTGGCCACTCCATGGGCGGCAGTGTATCGCTCTGTGTGGCGCTGAAATACCCTCATCGGGTGAGCCGGGCCGCCATTGTTGGTTCCCCGGTGGTGGGATCATCCCTTTCCTTCTGGCTGAAGGTCGCCGGCAAACAGCCTTTCGGCTGGCTGGCGTGGAACGTGCCCTTTTTCCTGCCGGCGGTGATGCGGCTGTACGCCCCTTGGATCGCGCGCGATCACCGGCGCTGGTACCGCATGTTCATCCAGGACATCAACCGCACCACCATGCAGGCCTTCTCGTACAGCATCGGCTCGCTGGCGAAGATGGACCTGCGGCCCTATCTGCATCAGTTCACTATGCCGGTGCTGGGCATTTTCGGCCGGCATGACAACATCGTCAACCCGAACCAGGCCGAGCTGGTGGAGCAGATGCCGCGCGGCCGCAGTGTCATCTTCGAGCATTCGCGCCATTACCCCATGCTGGACGAGAGCGAGCGCTTCCACCAGGTCCTGCTCGAGTTCCTGCAGGCGCCGGCGTGAAGGCAGTTCCGCACGTGCCTCTGGGGCTGATCGCGGGGACGCGCCTGGGAAATCATGGATGAAATGGTGCTGACATGACTGGACCTTTACTGAAGCTGGAGCCGGAGGCCCCGCGGTACTATTATTCCAACCGCATGGCGCGGGCCTATCTGCTGGGCCTGGAAGAGGTGCTGGGGAAGAACGGCGTCCATGCTCTGCTCAATTACGCCGGCCTGCGCCACCGCGTCAACAATTATCCGCCCAATGACCTGGCGCTGGGGTTCGAATTCGCCGAGTTCTCTGGCATTCAACAGGCGCTCGAGGAGATGTACGGCCGGCGCGGCGGCCGGGCGTTGGCCAAACGCGCCGGCCGCGCCACCTTCAAGTACGGCCTGCGGGAGTTCGAGGGGGTTATCGGCATCGCCGACCTGGCCCTGCGCCTGATACCGCTGGGGCTGAAGCTCAAGATCGGCGCCGAGACCTTTGCCAGCATCTTCAACCGCTTCAGCGATCAGATTGTGGTGCTGGAGGAGCACGAGGACCATTACATCTGGAGCAACGAGCGCTGTGCGGTCTGCTGGGGCCGGCACAGTCAGGATCCCTGCTGTGATGTGGCGGTGGGCATCTTGGAGGAAGGCCTGCATTGGGTCAGCGGCGGGCAGGACTTTCGCGTGGAGGAGATTGCCTGCATTGCCCGGGGCGACCCGGCCTGTCGGTTCTATATCCCGAAGAAGCCGGCGCGCTGAGCGGCCGGCATGGCGGCGGGTGTTCAGGTGGGGGAGAAATGAGAAAGGTCATCATTCGCGATCGGCGGAAAATCGCTCCTTTCAATGAGCCGGCGCGCGACCTGCGGGTGATGAACAAACCCCTCTGGCTCTGGCAGCGCGACGTCCTGGCGCCCTACTGCACGCATGAGATCGTCGTGGATTCGCTGGAAGAAATCCCGCCGGACGGCGAGGAAACCCTGGCCTACCAAGACAACCTCTTCTTCGACGCCCCCTTTGTGGAGGCGTTCATCAAGGGTGCTCGGGCACTGGGCAAGGCCTGCCGCGTCGCCTTCTCCCTGGATGACAAGGCCATCACCACCCATGCCCTGCCGCTACAGAGCGGCATCCGGCGGGAAGGGAATGTGTACATCGCCAACATGTTCTATTTCCCGCACGGGCCGGAGCCGCTGGTGCGCCCACTGGTGATTGACACCATGGCGCGCGAGATCGGCTATTATCACATCCCGACCTATATGGCGCGCGAGACGGGGGATTTGACCTTTTTCGTGCCTCTGCGGGCGTTCCTCTCCATCGAGCACTGGGTGCATCTTTTCATTGCGAACTCCCCGTTCGGCATTTTCGCCGAGGGAGCGCGCATGGAGGCCGGCCTCTCCAAACTCTCCACCCGCCTGCGCATCCTCTTCCGTTCGCTGGTGGAGCGCCGGCAGTTCCTCTCCAGCTCCGCGCTGGTCAAAGTAGGCCGCAATACCTACATTGACCCCAACGCCATCATCGAAGGGCCGACCTACATCGGGGACAACTGCACCATCGGCAACGGGGTGGTCATCACCAACTCCATCATCGGCAATCATGTCAATATTTATGGAAGGCTGTCAGCTTATGCTGAGCGTGGTCAGTGATGGGTGCTACCTGCCTTTCCGGGCGGCCCTGTTTATGACGACGTTGATGGAGAACTCGATGGTGGCGCAGAACGCCTGCCTGCAGATGTGCGTGGTGGGGCGGGACACCTTCATCGGCGCCGGCACGACCTTCACCGACTTCAACTTGTTGGAGCGGCCTATCCGGGTCTGGCATCGCGGCCGGCTGGAACCCATCAACCTGCCAGTGCTGGGCGGATGCGTCGGCCATCACTGCCGCATCGGCGCCGGCATGATCATCTATCCCGCCCGCACCATCGAGTCCGATTCCGTCGTCTTCGCCCTGCCGGGCAAGAACATTATCACCAAAAATATCCGCTACGAGGACAGCTATCATTTCGACCTGCCCGGGGCCGAGCGGCACCAGCGTCTGTATCCGCGCGACCCGGAGGATGAAGTGCCATGAGCGGGCAGACACATGGGGAACCCGGTCCCTATGACTTTGCCTTCATCATCCATCCGCTGGACCCAAAGGCGGATGTGAAGCGCAAATATCCGCTCTTGGGCACGCTCCTGCCGGTGCCGGCCATCCACTTCTTCTCCCAGTTCTTCCCGCCGGTGTATATCTCCCGCATCGAAGGGGTGCGCTCGGAGAGCACCGGCCGCACCGTCGGAGGTTGGTTCGTGGCCTGCCCACTGACGCCCGAGCGCATGCTGTCCCTGCCGGTGGAGCGGGTGTACCGCAAGATTATCCAGACCGGCCGGCTGGCGGAGAGGCTGGGCGCCAGACTGCTGGGCCTGGGGGCATACACCTCGGTGGTGGGGGATGCCGGCATCACCGTTTCGCGCCATCTCTCCATCCCCGTCACCACCGGCGACAGCTACACTGTGGCGGTGGCGCTGGAGGCGGTGCGCGAAGGCGCCAGACAAATGGATATCGAGGTAGAGCGCGCTACCGCGGCGGTGGTGGGCGCCACCGGCGCCATCGGGCGGGCGGCGGCGCATATCCTGGCCGGCGAGGTGCAGGAGCTGATCCTCATCGGCCGCGATGTCTCGCGGGTCGAGGCAGTGCTGGATGCGCTCCGGCCGGCTTCCCGCGCCCGCCTCGTCGGCTCCACGCGGCTGGATGACGTGGCGCGGGCGGAGCTGGTGCTGACCGTCAGCTCGGCCATCGGAGCGATCATCGAGCCGCATCATCTGCGCAGTGGGGCGGTGATGTGCGACATCGCCCGGCCGCGCGATGTCTCGGCGCGCGTCGCCCAGGAGCGCGATGATGTGCTGGTGATTGACGGCGGAATGGTGCAGGTGCCCGGCGAAGTAGATTTCGGCTTTGATTTCGGGTTTCCGCCGCACACGGCGTATGCCTGCATGGCGGAGGTGATGATTTTGGCGCTGGAGGGCCGGCTGGAGAGCTACACCCTCGGCCGCGATATCACGGTGGAACAGGTGCAGACTATCGCCCGGCTGGGCCAACAGCACGGCTTTCGGCTGGCTGGCCTGCGGGCCTTTGACCGCCCGCTGACGGAGGAGCAGATCGCCCGCGTGCGTGCCCGCCGCCGGCAGCAGTCGCAGTATCCGTGACAGGCTATCCTTTGGGGGAGGAAGCGCATGAGTAAGGGACGCATCCTGATCGTGGAAGACGATGTGGACATCGCCAATATGCTGAAGATTTACTTCGAGGCGCAGGGGTACGAGATTCTTACCGCCAGCCGCGGCCGGGACGCGCTGGAGCTGGGCCGGCGGCATATCCCGAATGTGGTCATCCTCGATATCCGTCTGCCGGACATTGACGGCTATGAGGTATGCCGGCAGTTGCGCGCCAACCTGCGCACCAGCCACATCCCCATATTGTTCCTGACCCAGAAGGACGACCGCAGTGACAAGATCGCCGGCCTGGAGCTGGGCGCCGACGATTACATCACCAAACCCTTTGACATCGAGGAACTGCGGCTCCGCCTGCAGAACGCCCTGCGCCGCGCGACCTACGAGAGCTTGACCAGCCCGGTCACCGGTCTGCCGAGCAGTCGCCTCATTGAGGACCAGTTGAAGAAGCTCCTGCGCCTGCAGGATTGGGCGGTGCTGTACATCGGCATCAAGTCCTTTGCGCCGTTCACCGACGTCTACGGGTTTGTCGCCGGCGACGACGTGCTCCGCTTCACCGCCATGGTCATCACCGAGGTCATCAACGAACACGGCACCCCGCAGGACTTCGTTGGGCACGTGGGCGGGAGCGATTTCATCGTGGTGACCTTCGGCGGCCGGCCGGCCCTCCTGGCCGAACAGCTCAGCGCTCGCTTCACCGAGGGCATCGGTTCCTTCTATTCCTTCCAGGACCGTGAGCGCGGCTGTCTCCTGGTGGAGGATGCGGAAGGACGCCGGCGCCAGGAACCGCTCATGTCGCTGGCGATCGGCGTCATCACCGACAAGACCCTGCCTTTCTCCGATATTCGCGAGATCACGGAGGCGGCCGCCGAGGCGCGGCGTAAAGCGTCAGAATCTGCGTGAGGGGTGCGGTGATCCGGCAGAAAGCGGGGGCGCAGGCGCCGGCGGACGCGGAACTGCGTCAGAGAATCATCCAACTAGAGGCGATCCAGCGCATCAGCAAGGAGCTGAGCAGTACGCTGGACCTCCAGCACCTGCTGGATAAGGTGCTGGAGGAGGCGGTGCTGACGCTGGGAGCACGGCGCGGCTGTATCTTGCTGAGGGACCCCGCCGGCATGGCCTATCATCTCCTGTCGCATGCCGGCTGGGAGGAAGAGGCCCTGCCGGCGCTGGCCCAGGAACTGCCCCAGCATCCCGTGCTGGCTGAAGCCCTGCACGCCGGCAGTTCCCAGACAGGGGAGGATGCGGACGGCATGACGGCCCTTGCTGTCCCCATTGATTACGCCGGTCAGGTGGTGGGTGTGCTGTTCCTAGCGCGCGCCATGCCGCCCGTGTTCGCCGAGGGCGAGGTGGAGTTTGCCGGCATGCTGGCCGCTCAGGCCTCCATCGCGGTCGGCAACGCCTGGCGCTATGAGGAACTGGTGCGTCAGCGCGAGACCCTGCGCCGGCGGGCCGAACAGCTCTCTCACCTCTTCCATATCGCCCAGGAAGCCCGCAGTGACCGGCCGCTGGAAGAGCTGTTGGAGGACGCCGCCTATGCCATCCAGGAGTCGGTGGGCTTCAATATCGTCATGTTCAGCGTGGCGGCCGGCGACCCGCCGGTGCTGGAGCGCGTCGCCGCGGCCGGCCTGCCCATCAGGGTCTTTGAAGAGCTGAAGAAGGTGCGCCAACCCTTGGCCAGAATCCTCGCCCTGCTGAAGGACGAATACCGCATTGGAAACCAGACCTATTTCTTCCCTCATCAGCGCTTCCGGGAGTGGGGGGCGGAACTGCATGTGTATACCTCTCCCCGCGCCGGCCTGCCCACTGCTGAGGGGGAATGGCATCCCAACGATATGCTGATCGTGCCGCTGTGGGGCAAGAATCAGCAACTGCTGGGCATCTTGAGCGTGGATGACCCGCGCGAGCGCCGGCTTCCCGACGCCGCCGCGATCGAGGCGCTGGAGACCTTTGCCGGCCAGGCCGCCATCGCCATCGAGAACCGCCGGCTGTTTGAGCTGGAGCGCCGGCGCGCCGAGGCGGCCGAGACCATGCTCCAGGTGGGCCAGGCTATCAGCTCCTCCCTGGAACCGCGCCGCATCCTGCAGACCGTGGTGGACGAGGTGGCACGCCTCTTCCAGGTGGAGCGCAGTGCTGTCCTGCTGTTCGATGCCGAGCGGGAGTTCGGCCGTATTGCGGCGGAACATTACCGGCCGGGCCAGGAGCCGGCCCCTATCTTCCGCGTGCCGCTGGATGGCGATGCGGTGCTGTCCCGCGTGATGGAAGAGAAAGGCGTGATCTTGGTCGAGGATATGCCGGCAGAGCAGGAGAAGCGCGAGCTGGGCGCGCTCTGGAAGGTGCGCCGGCCGCGCTCCGTGCTGGTGGTGCCGCTGATTGTGCGGGATGAGGTGACAGGAGTTATCACGCTGGAGAGCCTGGTGGAGCGCCGGCGCTTTTCCCAGGAGGAGATCCAGCAGTGTCAACTGATCGCCAATATGGCGGCCACGGCCATTGAGAACGCCCGGCTGTACGATGAGGTGTGGGCGTTCAGCCGGCAGTTGGAACTGCGCGTGGAGGAGCGCACCCGCGAACTGCGGAGGGAACGCGACCGGGTGCAGGCGCTCTACCGCATCGCTCGCGAGCTGAGCTCCAGCCTGGACCTGCATCGTGTCATGCACCAGGCGCTCAAGCTCCTTCAGGAGGCGGTAGGCGCCACCGAGGGTCTCATCATGCTGGTGGATGAGCGCACCCCGTACTTGGTCATTCGGGCGGCCATCGGCCGGCCGACCCCCATCCCGCGCGAGGGCCAGGTTACCCAACTGCGGCGCGACCAGGGGCTGGCCGGCTGGGTCATCACCCAGCGCAAGCCCACCATCGTGCCCGATACGACGCGCGATGAGCGCTGGGTGATGCTGGAAGGGACGCCGAATCCGCCGAGAAGCGCGCTGGCCGTTCCTCTACTGGCCGGCGAGGATGTCCTGGGTGCTCTCTTCCTGTTCCACGACCAGTTGGACTATTTCAACGAAAGCCATCTGACCTTGGTGACGGCGGCCGCGTCGCAGGTAGCTTCCGCCATTAACAATGCCACGCTGTACCGCCTTATCACGGAACAGGCGGAACGCCTTGGTGCTATGTGGCGCCAGCAAAGGGAAGAGGCCTCGCGCAACGAGGCCATCCTGCGCTCCATCGCCGACGGCGTCCTGGTCAACGATATGCATGGGCGGGTGATCCTGATGAATACCGCCGCGGAACGCATACTGGAGGCCAGGGCCTCTTCGGCGCTGGGGCAGGATGTGCGCAACTTCTTCGCCGCGGCAGAGCCGGAAGGCCGGCAGAGGGCCATCCAGGCAGTGAACGCCATGCTGGCGGCCGGCCAGCCCCCACAGGTGGTGCAGACCCAATTGGAAATCGGCGGACGCATCATCAGCACCAGCATCGCGCCGGTGCTTACCGAGCAGAACGAACTGTTGGGCCTGGTCACGGTCCTGCGCGATATCACCCGCGAGGTGGAAGCCGACCGCGCCAAGAGCGAGTTTGTCTCAACGGTTTCGCATGAACTGCGCACCCCCATGACCTCCATCAAGGGTTACACCGACCTGCTGGTCATGGGCGCGGTGGGAGAGCTGAACGAGACGCAACAGCGTTTTCTGAAGATCATCCAGGAGAACGCCAACCGGCTGACGTCTCTGATTAACGACTTGCTGGACATCAGCCGCATTGAGACGGGGCGCATTGAACTGAACATGATGCCGGTGGACCTGGGCGAGCTGATCCGTTCGGTGGCCGCCTCCATGGCCGGCCAGGCTGCCGAGAACGGCCTGACCCTGGAAGTGCACGTGGATAAGGAACTGCCCCTCATTACGGCGGATAAGGATCGCTTGACGCAGGTGCTGGTCAACTTGGTGGGGAACGCGATACTCTACACGGATGCCGGCGGACGCGTGGATATTCGCGCCCGTCCTGTGGAATCCGCCGTCGTCGTGGAAGTGGCGGACACCGGTATCGGCATCCCCAAAGAGGACCTGGGCAAGATTTTCGACCGTTTTTACCGGGGCGAGTCGGAGCGTGTCCAGCAGTGCCAGGGCACCGGCCTCGGGCTGGCCATTGTGAAATCGTTCGTGGAGATGCACGGCGGCCGCATCTGGGTGGAGAGCGAGCCGGGCCGCGGCAGTACGTTCACCTTCACCCTACCGATGCGCGCGGTGGAGACAAAGCCGCCGGCGCACAGCCTATCGTCATCCCCCGGGGACATGGGGCGTCCGGAGGAGGCATCATGAGTGATGTGATTCTGGTCGTCGAGGATGAGCGGGACATCCGCGAGCTGATCGCTTTCACCCTGCGCTTCGGCGGGCTGAACGTCGAAGAGGCGAACGATGGGGAGAGCGGCATCGCCAAGGCGCGTGCCCTACAGCCGCGCCTCATCCTGATGGATGTGCGCATGCCCCGCATGACGGGCTTCGAGGCCTGTGAGAAGCTGAAGGCGTATCCCGAGACGCGCGATATCCCCATCGTGTTCCTTTCGGCCAAGGGGCAGGCGGCTGAGATACAGCGTGGGATGGAGCTGGGGGCAGTGGCCTATATCCTGAAGCCCTTCGCGCCGGACGAACTGCTCCAGCAGGTCAAGGATTTGCTGGCGAAGCTGGGTGCGCCGGCAGAATAGGCCGGCCTATTGGGAAATGTCTGGGATGTCATGAGCGCAATCGTCATTGACGGCAAGCTCGTACATTATGAGGCGGTGGGACGCGGCAGGCCGGTCGTCTTTCTGCACGGCTGGCTCGGCTCATGGCGTTACTGGATGCACACCATGGAAGAGCTGTCCAGCCGCTGTCGCTGTTACGCCTTTGACTTCTGGGGGTTCGGGGATACGGAGCGCCGGCCGCCGTACACCGACCTCAACGATTTCGTCATGCAGTTGGACGCCTTCCTGGAAGACATGGGTATCTGGCGTTTCAGCCTCATCTCCCACGGGTTGGGGGCGGTGGTGGGGGCGCGCTTCGCCGGCCTGTTCCCCCAACGCATCGAGCGCTTCATGGCGGTCAGCCTCCCCATCGCGCCGGCCATGCTCAACCGCAAAGCGCTGGTCAGCGGCGGCAGGGGCGTATTCGGCCTCTTCGGCTACCGCTGGAACGAGTACCCGGAGCTGGCCGGCGAGCTGGGCAAGACCGACCCGCAGGCCATCGAGCAGACCTTGGATGCGGTGGAGGATGTGGACATCCCGGCCGCCCTGTCCCTGCTGGATATGCCGGTGCTCCTGGTCTACGGCCGCAAGGACCCGATGGTCAAACCGCTGGACGAAGCGTTGATCCACCCGGAGCGCTATAACACGCGGGTGATCCACTTCGAAGCGGCACGGCACTTCCCTATGCTGGAAGAGCGCAGTAAGTTCATCCGCCTAATGAAAGACTTTTTCGAGGCCGGCGATGACCTGCGCAGTCTGGAGCTGAAGCAGGAATGGCGCCGGCGCACCCGATAGGAGCGCAGTCATGCGGGCTGTGATTGTGGCGAACGGCGTGATTGAGGATGAGGAAGGAGCAAAGGCAACTGCCGCCGGCGCGCCCCTGTTGATCTGCGCCGACGGAGGCGCCCATCACGTCCTGCGCTGGGGCCTGCGGCCCCATGTGGTGATTGGGGATATGGACTCGCTGGACGAGGAGGCACTGCATCGGCTGGAGGCGGCCGGCGCGGTGCTCCTGCGCTATCCCAGCCGCAAGGACGAGACCGATTTAGAGCTGGCCCTGGATTATGCCGTCCGCCAGGGGGCGGATGAAATCCTCATCCTGGGAGCGCTGGGCGGGCGGTGGGATCACACCGTGGCCAACATCCTGCTGTTGACCTGGTCGCGGCTGGAGGATCGCGAGGTGCAGATTATCGCCGGCCAGGAACGGCTGTTCCTGGTGCACCGGCAGGTTATCCTGCGCGGCGCGGCCGGCGATATCGTCTCCCTGCTTCCCCTATCCCCGGTGGTGGAGGGCATCGTCACCAATGGGTTGGAATATCCCCTGCGGGGGGAGCCGCTGTACATGGGCCCCAGCCGTGGGGTGAGCAACGTCATGCTGGGGCCAGAAGCGAATGTCACAATCGCGTCTGGCTGGCTCCTCGTCGTGCACCGGCGGAGCGCCGGCGGGAATCCTTAACGGCTTGCCCCTTTGTCTTCCAACCAGCGAAGCAGTTCCTCCAAGTTGCGGATAACCGGGCAGGGAGCGGCCGGCGCCTTCCCATCGCGGTCGAGCAGGATGCCGGTCATGCCGGCGGCCTGCGCCCCGCGCACATCCGCCTCGTACTGATCGCCCACATGCACGGCCGCGGCCGGCGGGACCCCCACCTGCGCCAGCGCGTGCTGAAAAATGGCCGGGTGCGGCTTGTTGTACCCCACGTAGGCCGAGGCGGTGATGGTGTCGAAATATCCATCAATGCCCAGGTATCGACAGCGGTCCACCAGGTTCCAGCTCCAGTTCGAGATAATGCCCAGGCGGTACCCCCGTGTCTTGAGCCTTTCCAGGGCCGGCAGGGCATCATCGTACAGGCGCATCACACCCGGTTGGGCAAAGAGCGCTTCCAGCCGCTCGTGATAGCGCCGGCGAATTTCCTCATCCTCACAGCCCAGATGGCGCAGGAGCTGGCGCTCCATCTCCAGCTCACGGGCCGCATCATATTCCGGCGTGGGCGGGAAGGGATTTTGGATACCTTCCTGCGCGTAGGCCTTCCAGACCCGGCCCAGGGCCGGCAGGGCCTGCTCCGGCCCAACAGGGAGGCCGGCTTCCCGCAGTGCCCGCAGTGTCAGCTCCTCCACAGGAGGGTCGAAATACATCAGGGTATACCCCAGGTCGAAGAACACAGCTTGCAGACGGTCAGACGACATATCCCGCAACCTCCGGTAGGGGCAGGTCTTGTACCTGCCCTTACGTGGGCAGACACGAGGCCTGCCCCTACTTCACCAGCCGTCCCAGGCGCTCGATGGCCTCATCCAGCCGGCGCAGACAGCGCTCCTGGCCCAACACCGCCATAGAATCGAACAGCGGGGGCGACACCGGCTTGCCGGTGATGGCGATGCGGATAATGCCGAAAAGCTGGCGCGCCTTGACGCCCAGCTCGTCCACCAGCGGGCGCAGAGCCGCCTCGATGGCCGGCGCATCGAAGGTTTCCAGCGCCGCCACAGCCTGCCGGGCGCGCCTCAGCGCCTCCAGGGATGCCTCGGCGCTCATTTTCTCGCCGATAAGCTGTTCCGTCGGGTAGTCCAGATGGTCGCGGAAGGCGAAATCCATCATCTCCACCGCCTCGCTCAGCACCTTGATGCGCTCCTGCACCAGCGGCGCGAGCCGGCGGGTCTCCGGCCGGCGGCGCACTTCCTCCTCGCTTATCCCCAGCCCCTTGGCCAGGAAGGGCACCAGCCGCTCCGCCAGCTCATCTGGCGAAAGCTGGCGGATATAATAGCCGTTCATCCACTCCAGCTTGTCGTAGGAGAAGGCCGCCGGCGCCTTGTTGATGCGCTCCAGGTCAAAGTGCTGGATGGCCAGCTCCTTCGGCATGATCTGCGTTTTGTCGTCCAGGGACCAGCCGACGAGGGTGAGGAAGTTGAACATGGCCTCCGGCAGATAGCCGGCCTCCTTGAACTCCCGCACCAGCACGTAATGCTCCTTGTCCCCCACCCTCTGCCGGCGCTTGCTCATCTTGCCCTGCCCGCTCGGGTCCAGGATAACCGGCAGATGGGCGAAGACCGGCGGCTCCCAGCCGAACGCCTGATACAGCAGGACATGCTTGGGCACGCTGGGCAACCACTCATCGGCCCGCATGATATGGCTGATGCGCATCAGATGGTCATCAATGACATTGGCGAGATGATAGGTGGGGTAGCCATCCGACTTCAGCAAGATCAGGTCATCCAGACTGCGGTTGTCCACCGTGATGGTGCCGCGGATGACATCGTTGAACGAAGTCTGTCCCTCCAGCGGCACCGCCAGCCGGATGACCGGCTGGATGCCCTGGGCCTCGTAATCGGCGCGCTGTTTGGCGGTCAGATAGCGGCAGTGGCGATCATAGCCGGGCGGCTCGCCGCGCTTGCGCTGTTCCTCCCGCATGGCCTCTAAGCGCTCCGGCGAGCAGTAGCAGTAGTACGCATGGCCCTCGCGCACCAACTTCTCCGCATATTCCTGGTAAATGTGCAGGCGCTGGGATTGGAAATAGGGGCCGTAAGGGCCGCCGACATCCGGCCCTTCATCCCAATCCAGGCCGAGCCAGCGGAGCATCGCCATCAGGTCTTCCAGCGCGTCCTCCTGATAGCGGGTGCGGTCGGTATCTTCGATGCGCAGGATGAAGACGCCGTTATGCCGGCGCGCGAACAGCCAGTTGAATAAAGCCGTGCGCGCCCCGCCCACATGCAGATAGCCCGTGGGGCTGGGGGCAAAGCGCACGCGTACCGGTACCGATGACATGATCTCCCTGTTCCTCCAATATCGGATGATTACGGCATAGAACCCCCGACCCGGCTGGCCAGGGGATATTCGACTTTCAGCCGGCGCAGATTCACGCTCTGCACCAGACCTTCTGCTACCAGGAAGGCGATAAGCGAACTGCCGCCGCTGCTGACAAAGGGGAGCGGCACGCCGGTGGCCGGCAGCATCCCAATGTTCATCCCGATATTCACGGCGCTCTGGAAGAGGATGAGCGCCGCCACGCCCACCGCGATCAACTGTCCCATCATATCGCGTGCCCGCATGGCGCCGCGCAGTAACCGCAGGACCACCAGCATGAGCAGGCCCACCAAGATCAGCACGCCGACGAAGCCCAGCTCCTCCCCGATCACCGCAAAGATGAAGTCCGACCAGCGTACCCGCAGAAAGCGCAGTTGGCTTTGACTGCCCATGGCGAACCCTTTGCCCAGCAGACCGCCCGATCCGATGCCGATCATGGCCTGCCACACGTTGTAATTGGCCATGCTGTCGCTGGAAGGGTTCAGGAACATGAGGATGCGCTGGCGCTGATAGTCCGCCAGCAGTGCCCACAGCGCCGGCGAGGCCAGCACGCCGGCCGCCAGCAATCCGAACAGGTAGCGCAGGCGCACGCCGGCCACGAAGGCCATCACCCCCCACAACACCAGCAGAGAGATGGCGGTGCTCAGGTTGGGCTGGGCCATGATCAGCGCCACCGCCGGCAGGACAAACAGCAACGAGAAGAGAAAGGTGCGGAACGAGGCGATCTCCTCCTGCCGGCTGTCGAAGTATGCCGCTAGGAAAATGATGAGCAGTATCTTGGCGATCTCCGACGGCTGGATGGGGAAGAAGCGCAAATTGACCCACCGCTGGGCGCCGTAGCTCTCCTCGCCTACTGCCAGCACCAGCACCAGCAGTCCCAGCGCCAGGAAATATATCGGATAGCGGAAGTCGCGCAGATGACGGTAGTCAATGACCGTGGCCGCCAGCATCAGCGCCGCGCCGATGCCGGCATACACCGCCTGGCGTCGCGGAAGCTCCTGCAGGCCAGGCGAATCCGATACCGCGCTGGATATCATCAGCACGCCGTATCCAACCAGGAGAGCGGTTGCCAGCAGTAACAGCAGGTCAAAATGGCGCCAATTGACCTTGCGCATATCTCTTCAAGCCGCCCAATTACCGGCGAGAGCCGGCGCGCCCGCGGGAAAGCGGGATGTTCGCCACCAGCCAGCTCTCACGCTGATTCTGGGAAATGGTGATTTCCACTGCCTCCCGGTCAATCTCCACATAGCGGGAGATAGTGTCAATCAGGTCATCTTTCAGGGCCTGGAGCACATGGGGCGAGAGCTGTACCCGGTCCTGCACCAGCACCAGTTGAAGCCGTTCCTTCGCCACCGCTCGGCTGGAAGGTTGGCGGCGGCTTGTCAGCTTGTCCAAGATTCCCATGCCATCTCTCCCTTCTGAACCCCTGGCGGCACCTTCTGCCATCGGTTCGTTCCCCCTCGCCCGAACGGTTATCTGCTCTCACGAAGAAGTGGGGCGTACAAGGCGCGTCAGCCGCTTCAGCCATCCGTCATCGGACGGCAGGGGCATGAACGGCACCTCCTGGCCTGTCAGGCGTTTGGCGATGTTGCGGAAGGCCTGGCCGGCCAGCGACTTGCGGTCCATCGCCGCCGGCGTGCCGCGGTTGGTGGACATGATGATCGTCTCATCCTCCGGCACGATGCCGATCAGCTCGATCGCCAGGAGTTCCACCACGTCCTCGATGGTGAGCATCTCGCCCTTGCGCACCAGGTCCGATTTGATGCGGTTGATCACCAGCCGCGCCGGCCCCTTTTCCTGCGCCTCCACAAATCCGATGGCACGGTCGGCATCCCGCACTGCCGAGACATCCGGCGTGGTGACGATGATGACCTCGTCCGCCGGCGCCAGCGCGTTGTGGAAGCCCGTCTCGATACCGGCCGGCGAGTCCAGCAGGATGAAGTCAAACTCCTTGCGCAGTTCGTCGCACAGCGCCTGCATTTGTGCCGCGGAGACGGCGGTTTTGTCGCGCGTCTGGGCCGCCGGCAGTAGATACAGCTCGGACAGGTGTCGGTCCCGTACCAGTGCCTGCTTCAGCCGACAGCGCCCTTCCACCACGTCCACCAGGTCATAGACAATGCGGTTGTCCAGCCCCATGACCAGGTCAAGATTGCGCAGGCCGATATCGGTGTCCACGCAGACCACGCTCTTGCCCAGCAGTGCCAGCCCGACGCCGATATTGGCTGTGGTAGTGGTCTTCCCCACGCCGCCCTTGCCAGAAGTGATTGTAATGATCCTGCCTGCCATATGGTACCGCCTCCGTTCTGGTGGAAACGCATCTCCCCATCAGCGCCGGCGCAACCAGCGCCAGAAACCCGACCAGCGGCTGGAAACAACCCTGGGATGCCGGCCCGCCGCTCCCACACCTTCGACCCAGGGTTCCAGGACAATATGCCCATCGCGCAGTACGGCCATGTGCGGCAGGCCGGCGGATACCCCCGGCTCTTGGGCATGTGTCGCAACGACGTCGGCGATGCGCACCTGCTCCGGTCGAAAGCGCAGAGCACAGATGACCGCTCCCTCATCCCCGCCGGCGCCGGCATGCGCCAGCCCGCGCAGGGTTCCCCAGATGACGATATCCCCGCCGGCGATCACCTCCGCGCCGGGGTTCACATCTCCAACTACCACAATATGTCCCCGGTGCACCAGCGATGCGCCGCTCCGCAGGGTGCGCCGCACCAGCAGTCCCTCGCTGGCCACCCAGCCGCCGGCCGGCTCTTTCTCCTCCGACGGCTCCTCGCGCGCCTCGCGTGAAACTACGGGGGGGCGGCTGGCCGGCCGGATGCTCGTCTCCAGCCCCAGGCTGTCCGCCGCGGCGCGCGTCTCCGGCAGATCAGCCTCCACCGCCCAGAGCGTCACCTCCCATTTATACAATACATTGCCCAAAGCCTCAATTTCATCGCGGTTGAGCAGTCGTGAACCCACCCGCAGGGCCACACGCCCACCCCGGAAAAAGCGGGCGGACTGACCCAGCTTCTGATCCAGCTCGCGCAGGATGGTCTGCAGGTCCCCCTGACCCAACTCGATAATGAGGCCCTCGCTGGTGCCTTTGATGACCACAGGCGATGCCATACCTTATTCCCCGCTGTACAGCCTTGGCACGCCGAAATAGGCGCTCAGGATTTCCCCGGCCACCGGGGCCGCCACCGATGAACCCTCTCCGCCGCCGTAAATGAAGACCACCACAGCGATCTCCGGATTTTCTGCCGGCGCGTAGGCCGCGAACCAGGCATGGGTGGGCAGATTTCCCTTTGCATCGCGCTTGCCGGGATACTCCGCCGTGCCGGTCTTGCCGGCCACCCGGATGCCCCGTAGGGCCGCCTGCCGGCCGGTGCCCCGCTCCACTACCTGCTCCAGCCCCCTCTGAATCTCCCGGATGTACGACTCGCCCACCGGCAAGCGGCGAATCAACTGGGGGCCAATCTCCTGCACCACTTTGCCCTCTGCATCCACAATCTGCCGCACCACATGCGGCTGGTACAGGGAGCCGCCGTTGGCCACAGCCGCGAAAGCGTTTACCACCTGTAGCGGCGTGGCCAGCACAAAACCCTGCCCGATAGCCATGTTATAGGTATCACCTTTGACCCAACTCTCGCCGTAGTTCAAGCGCTTCCACTGGGCGGTCGGGATCAGGCCCTTCACCTCGCCGGGCAGATCGATACCCGTGAGCCCCCCGAATCCGAAGGCGTGGGCATAATTCGCCAGACGATCCAGTCCCAAGCCGGCAAAGTCCCGGAACCCGCCGGCCACCTGGTAAAAGTAGATGTCGCAGGACTGAACAATGGCCTCTTCCAGCGCAATCGGGCCGTGGCCGTATCCGTACTTATGAATCCAGCAGTAAAAGGGCTGGGCCTTGGTCGGATCGTCCGGGAAGTATTGGTTCGGCACGTACATGATGCCGTCACAGCGGATGAGCGTGCGAGGGGTGATGACTCCTTCCTGCAAGCCGCCGGCGGCCGGCACAATCTTGAACGTGGAGCCGGGTGGATACTGTCCCATGATGGCATGGTTCACCAGCGGCCGGCGCTCATCGGAGTTCAGGCGCTCGTAGTCCTCGGGCTTGATGCCGCCGGCGAAAAGGTTGTTATCATACCCCGGCAGGGAGACCATTGCCAGCACTTCCCCGTTCTGGGGGTTCATGGCGATGGCCACCCCTGAGGGGGATTTGGCCTCCTGAAGGGCTTTCGCCAGAAGCTGTTCCGTGGTATGCTGGAGCGCCAGGTCAATGCTCAGCACCAGATTGTTGCCCGGCGTTGGCGGCGCGATCTCCCCGATGGTGCGGATTTCGCGACCGGCAACGTCCACTTCGATGGTCTTGCGTCCCTTGACCCCGCGCAGTTGGGCCTCGTACTGATACTCCAGGCCGGCCAGCCCCACCTGGTCGGTAGGCGCGTACCCCTGGGAAATATAGGACTCGCGCAATTCGCGCGGGATAGGGCCCATATACCCCAACAGATGCGCCATTAGCTCGCCGGCCGGATAAGATCGCCGGGGCTGGACCGTCACCTGCACCCCCGGCAGATACAGGCGCTCTTCCTCAATGGTGAAAGCGGTATCGCGGTCCACCCCACTGCGGATGACCACCGGCTGGTAGGGGGCAAAGGCCTCGGCTTCCTGAAGCAGTTCGCTCAGATATGTGACAGGGTCGCGGCGCGTTTCGCGCCGGCGCAGGCTCTCCGCCAGGGCCTGCGCTTCCCAATTGGCGGTACTGCCGGCGCCGCTCTGGCGGTACGGGGAGATGATCCAGGAGTAATCCTGCACCTTCAGCAGTTCGACCAGCCGGCGGATGACCCTGGCCCGCGCATCGGGGTCGTCCGGCAGGTCCGCCGGCACCACCGTCACGGCAAAGCTGGGCACGTTGCGCACCAGCAGTTCGCCGCTGCGGTCGTACATCACGCCGCGCTGGGCCGGCAGGGCGATCTCGCGGAAGCGCATGCGGTTGGCCAACTGCGCATAATAGTCCCGCTGGAAAATCTGCATCCGCCCCACCTGCACCAGCAGAACAGCGAAAAGCAGTACAGCCGCTATCTGCAGGATGCGGATGCGCAGTACGGTATGCACAGGCGTCCCGGAGAGGCCGTTCACCTTGGCCAGAGGGTCTTTCACCAGCCCATCTCCTGTTCGCCCGTCATCTGGTGGAGCCAGCGCAGAGGCCAGAACACCACTGCCGCGACCGCGGCGTTCAGCAAAGCCGCCGGCAGGATAACCCGCGAGACCAAACTCCCTGCAAACGCCTCCCCGGCCATGGCCCAGGCCGCGAACATCATGGTCCCATAATAGATGGGGGTTGCCAGCGCCACCAGCAACAGCACCGAGCCGAAGCTCAGCCGGTACACCCGCCGGCGGACAGCATGCATCAACAGGCTCACTGCCAGCAGTGCCAGGGTGTGTGCCCCAAAGGACACGCCCGACAGCATGTCCATCACCAGGCCGCAGACCAGCGCCCAAATGGTGCCCTCATGATAGCCGCGCAGAACGCTCCAGATGGCCACCAAAATCAGGATGAGGTCGGGATGCAGGCCGGCAATGCGCAGGAAGGGAGCCAAGGTGGATTGGGCAATGCCCAACAGTATCAGCACGGGAACCAGCAGATAATACCAGGGGCTCATCGGGGTACTCCCACCTACGGCCCGGACGTGCCGGGCGCCGGCTCCAGCCCCTCCAGGCTCAGCGGCACAAAGTTGGTGATGATCAGCACCACTTCCAACCGGTCGAAGTCCACCGTGGGGCGCAGGACCGCCTGCTGAAACATCTCGTAGTCCTTCTGGCGAATCTCGATGACCTGGCCGATGACTAGTTGACGTGGAAATCCTCCGCCGGCCCCAGAGGTCAGCACCACGTCGCCGACTGCCACCACGTCCTGGCCCTGCGGGAGATAATCCAGCACCAGCTCGCCGCCCGGCTGGCCCTTCACTACACCGGTGGCGCGGGTGCGCTGTACCAGCGCGCTGACCGCACTGTTGGTATCAATGATGAGCCGCACTTTGGAAAGCGTGGGATAGACCGTCTCCACCCGCCCCACCAGGCCGCGTTCGGTGACCACGGGCATGCCGGCCTGAATGCCGTCGTTAGAGCCGGCCGCGATCAGGATGAACTGCGAGATGTTATCCGGCTGGCGGCCGATCACGCGGGTGCGTACCTCGGCGGCTTTGAACGTATGCCCCGGGCTGGATTGGGCGAAGTCCAACAGCCGGCGAAGGATCTCGTTCTCCGCCTCCACCTCTTTCAGACGCACATTCTCCACCGCGAGCTGGTTCACTAGTTCGACAAGCTGTTGGTTGCGCTGTCGCAGGTCCCCCAGATCGCGCGCCGTCTGCACCAGGTCCGAAGCCCCCTGCCCAATCCTCACGAAGGCTGACTGGACGGGCTCAAATATCCGGAAGATTCCTCCTTCGGCCGGGTTCAGCAGACCGATGCGGTCCAGCACGATGCCCAGGATCAGCAGACTGCCCAGAACAATCATCCAGAGGCTGTAGCCTCGCCACCGCTTCAACAGGTATTGCTCCCGGAATACGCCCTGCTTTCACTGCACTGCCGCTTAATGGGCGGTACTGCCGCGCTGGGTGCTGACCAGGACTTTGCGCAGTACGTCCAGCGATTCCAGCACTTTGCCGGCGCCGCGCGCCACGCAGGTCATCGGGTCATCCGCCACGTAGACGCGCATCTTCGTCTCCTCAGATAGGCGCTGGGCAATGCCGTGCAGGAGCGCGCCGCCGCCGGCCAGCGCAATCCCCTGCTCCATCAGGTCCGCCACCAGCTCGGGAGGCGTCTCATCCAGCGCCTCCCGCACCGTGTCCACGATCATCTGTACGCAGTCGGAGAGCGCCTCGCGGATTTCCACACTGCTGACCTCGACGGATTCGGGCAGGCCGGTGATAAGGTTGCGGCCGCGCAGGGTCATGGTCTGCTCGCGCTCCATGGGGTATGCGGAGCCGATGGTGATCTTGCACTTCTCCGCCATGCGCTCGCCGATGAAGAGGTTGTACTTCTGGCGCGCGTACTGGATGATAGCCTCGTCCATCTCATCGCCGGCGACGCGGATGGACCGGCTGGTGACGATGCCGCCCAGGGAGATGACCGCTACTTCGGTGGTGCCGCCGCCAATGTCCACAATCATACTGCCCACCGATTCCGTGACCGGCAGGCCGGCACCGATCGCCGCGGCCATCGGTTCCTCAATGAGGTAGGCTTCCCGTGCGCCGGCGCTCAGCGTCGCATCGTACACTGCGCGCTTCTCCACCTCCGTGACGCCGCTCGGTATCCCTACCACCACCCGCGGGCGCGGGATGCGCAGGACCATCTGCTCATGCACTTTATGGATAAAATAATGGAGCATGCGCTCCGTCATGTCGAAATCGGAAATGACGCCGTCGCGCAGGGGCCGCACTGCGATAATGTTGCCCGGCGTGCGGCCGATCATCTCCTTGGCTTCCAGGCCGATGGCCAGTGCCTTCTTGGTCTTCTTGTCAATCGCCACCACCGAGGGCTCATTGATGACGATGCCCTTGCCGCGCACATTCACCAGGGTATTGGCCGTGCCCAGGTCAATACCGATATCCAGTGAGAATAGCCCCATCAACGCGTTCAGTGGACTGATCACCCCGAACTCCTCTGTACCCGATATGCTTTCCCCAGGCGCAAGTGCCTGTGCTAACCCGCAGGATTATAGCACAGGAAAGGCCCATCCTCAAAACCCTGGGCCGAGGTTATTGGGCCGGGGCGGCGCGACGGCGCTCCTACGCGGCCTCCGCCGGCTCTGAGCGCGGCCGGCCGCTCCCGCCGTGACGCACGCATTCGATCTCCGCCAGGATGGCCAGCGCGATCTCCGCCGGCTGTCTGCCCCCCAGGTCCAGGCCAATGGGCGCCCGCACGCGCCGCAGGTCCTCCTCGTGGAAGCCGTCCGCTCGCAGATGTTCGAAGATGGTGCGCACTTTGCGGCGTGAGCCGATCATGCCGATATAGGCCGCCGGCGTGGCCAGCACCTGCCGCAGGGCCGCCTCGTCCGTCTCGTGGTTCTCCGTGATCAGCACCACGTAGGTGTCTGCGGTGATCGCGGCCGGGTCCAACTGCTTGCGGTCGCCCCGCTCCGGCCGCACGTCCACCACCTGCACCTCATAGCCCACGATGCGCGCCATCTCGGCCAGCGGCCGGCCGATATGCCCGCCGCCCACGATCAGCAGGACCGGCTTGGGCAGAAAGGGTTCCAGGAAGACGGTCACGTCCCCTCCGCACAGCATCCCCAGGGCATCCTCGCCCTCTTCGCGCAGGCTGTAATGCACCAGCCGCGCCTGTCCCTGGCGCAGGACCTCACCGGCCTGGCGCAGGACCTCCTGTTCCAGCGCGCCCCCGCCCACATTGCCAATATGGCTCCCATCCGCCCGCAACAGCAGTTTGAATCCTGGCTGGGCCGGCGAAGCACCGCGCACCTCCACCACTGTGGCCAGCACCGCCGGCTCGCGCCGGGCAATGGCCTCCTCTAACGCTCGCAGTACTGCCAACTGTTCTTCCACGTCTTACTCCTCCAACAGGCGGCGTTTGGCCTCCTGCATGATTTCGTCCATCTGCCGGAGAACGCCCTCCGGCAGAGGTTCCACGTGATGGGTGCTCAGCAGTTCCCTGGCCCGTGCGCGCGCCCGCTCCACCACGCCGGCGTGCCGCTCGTCCGCGGCGCCGCTGGGACGCTCGCTCACGGTCGGCAGCCAGATGGCGCCGGCGCGAATCTGCCGCACGGTGTGGAGCTGGTCCAGGAACATGCCGCCGGCCGGTATGGCTTCCCGCATTACGTCAAAGGCCAGCGTCTCGTCCGTCACCTCCAGCCCGCGCAGGGTGTGCCGCAGAAGGCTGATCAGCTCATCGTCAATGACCGCCGCCTCCAGGCTGACCGCCATATTGTTCTCCAGCACGCCGACGCCGGAGAGGATATCGGCGCCGGCCAGTGCCGGCAGGAAGGCGTTGTTATAGCGCTCGTAGGCGAACTGGGGGTCCAGCAGAGAGGCGCTGGTGCAGAATCCGTAGCAGTCGCACAGGAAGCCGCGGTGATGGGCCAAAGCGGTCGCGCCGGCGCCAGTGATGCCAACCTCCGGGCTTCCCCAGGTCGAGATGGCGGTGCGCGGGTCCAGCCCGTTAATGCGCGAACAGTACAGCACCGGCAGGTCCGGCCGCACCGAGGCGGCGATGACGAAGCTGGCCAGCACCTCGGCATGTTGTTGGGCCAGCGCGCCGGCCATAGTCACCGGGCTGGTGGCCCCCAGGGACGGGGCCGGCAGGGAATGGTACGGCGTGCCGGATTCCGCAATGGCCATGATGGCCGCCGTGACATTGTAGGTGAAGGTCAGGGGACTGACCGGTGAGGCCATGATGGCGATGGTCGGCCGCCGGCGGTATGCCTCCTCGCCGCCACAGCAGGCCTTTGCCAGCTCTACAAGGTAGTGCACCTCTTCCGGCTTTTCGACGTAGCCGGCATGGAAGGGCTTGCGGGTTTGGCGCATGGCGATTTCCGCCGAGGCCACCACCATCAGCGGCGCCGGCACGTCCTGGGCTCCGCACAGCGGCATCACCACATCCACCTGCGGCAGGGCGTCCAGCAGGCGCGCCGCATCCGCCACGTCCTGCAGGGCGGCCGGCCGGCGCTGTCCCGTCTCCGGGTCATAGATGAAAGGCGGGCCGCCGGCGTTGTGGAAGCGCACCCGTCCATTCCCCAGCGTCAGGGAGCGCGCCCCATCTACGCTGTAGAACGTGGTGTGAGGCCGCAGGGTGCTCAGCGCCTTATCCACCACGTGGCAGGGGATGAACACGCGCTCCCCTCCACCTGACAGCCCATGCCGTGCAGGCGCTCGCGCGCCTCGGGGTGCTGGAGCAAGATGCCCACCTCCTCCAGCAGGCGGTAAGCGGTGTCCTCGATGCGCGCCACCTGCGCTTCCGATAGGATCTGCAGACGCAGTTCGGGGGATGCCATAGGGGTTACGCTCCTGGTAATAGATCAATCACGATAACAGCCGCGCCAATCGTTCAAGCGCACCCGCACGATATCGCGGAACATGCGCACCGAATCACGCAGGGGGTTGACCTTGGTGTTCTCGCCGTAGCGCCAAACTACCGGCACCTCTTTCACGCGGTAGCCGCGCTTGCCGGCCAGGAACAGGACCTCCACATCGAAGGCGGTTACCGCGCCCCCTTTGATGACCTTGGCCTGCGCGCCGTAGATATGCAGTCGGTTGAACAGGTCATGCGCCGCCTCCCGCTGGAACGCCTTGAAACCGCACTGGGTGTCTTCATAGTGGGTGCCGGCGACAATGCGCACCAGCAGGTTGAACACCCGCCCCATGAAGTGGCGGTACCAGGGTTCTTCCAGGCGCAGGGCCCCCACCCCTTCCCGCGAGCCGATGGCTACCTGATAGCCGGCCTGCAGGGGGGCCAGCAGTTTCTCGACTTCCTCAATGGGCGTCGCTAAATCGGCGTCGGTGAAAAGGATGTACTGCCCTTGGGCGGCCAGCATGCCTGTGCGGACCGTGTACCCCTTGCCGCGGTGATCGTTCTCGATGACGCGCCAGGTGCTCTGTGCCGGCGCGGACCGCTCCAACACCTCGCGGGCCACCCGCACCGTCGCATCCTCACTGCCGTCGTCCACCACGATCAGTTCGGAATGGTAGGTCTGTTTCCCCAGGTAGGCGCAGATGCGCTCCAGCGTGCCGGGCAAGCGTTTTTCCTCGTTGTACGCCGGCACCACCACCGATAAATACGGCTCACGTTCCATAAGAGTGTTTTCCCCATTGTGAATATGGACCAACCCGCACACCCGCGTGCACGCGCGATATATCATACCCTGCCGGCGGGCTTTCGTCAATCGGCGCGCCTATCAGCGCCGGAGCAGGGCCTCCAGCTCTGCATCGCTGGTCCGCCGCAGACGGTAGACCTCAGCTCGCTTGCGCGTCCAGCGCCGGAAGAGGCGCAGGCCGGTCAACTGTCCGCGCAGTCGCGCCCGCGCCGCCTCCCCTCGCCAGGCACGCAGGGCATCCCAGGCAATGCGCAGTTGGGCGCGCAGTACCAGCGGCCAGTAGCGCCGCAGGAGTGCCGGCGGATAATCCTTGGCAACCACCAGCAAGGTGTTGCGCCCCGTGTAGAAGCTGGCCAATGCCCCGCCGCCCGTGGCGCTCAGCCGATGATAGACCCGCGCCGCCGGCGCGAAGACACAGCGGTAGCCGGCGATCTGTGCTCGCCACGCCAGGTCCACATCCTCGCAGTACATGAACAGCTCTTCGTCGAACAGCCCGATCTCGTCCAGCATGGCGCGCCGGTACGCCGCCGCGCCGCCGCACGCCCCAAAGACCTCGATATCTGCATCGTACTGTCCGACATCGCGTTCCCAGACGCCCCGGTTGCCGGGAATACCGTCTAAACCGTAAGTGTCGCCGGCGGAATTCAATACGTCGCGTCGGTCGTACAACAGCATTTTGGAGGCCGCCGAGCCGGCCTCAGGATGGGCTTCCAATGCCTGGACCAGCGCCTCCACCCACGCCGGTTCCGCCTCCGCGTCGTTGTTCAGCAGGGCGATGATCTCGCCCTGCGCGGCGCGGATGCCGGCGTTGACCCCACCCGTCAGCCCCCGGTTCTCCGGCAGGACCACCAGCCGCACCTCCGGATACCGCTCGCGCACCAGCGCCGCGGAATCGTCGGTGGACGCATTGTCCACGACGATGATTTCCAGGCGCGGGTACGTCTGGGCGCGCAGGGAATCCAGGCATGCCGGCAGTAAAGCCGCGCCGTTCCAGTTGGGAATGACGACGCTGACCAGCGGGTCTGTGCTCATGCGCCCTCCAGCCGGCGGAAATAATCCTGCACCGCTTCCTCCCAATGGGGTAGCTGTATCCCCAACAGATGTGCGGCGGCGAAATTCCGCAGGATGCAGTGCAGGGGCGGCTTGCTGGGCCGCTGGAACTGGTCCGAAGTGATGGGCTCCACCGGCACGTGCCCCAGGCCGGCCAGCGGCAGGAAATAGCGCGCGAACTCGTACCGCGAGCAGGAACCTTCGTTGGTCAGGTGATAGACGCCGTAGTGCCCGGTCTCGATCAAGCGTGCCAGCGCGTCCGCCAGGTGCGGTGCGTATGTCGGGGAGCTGACCTCGTCCGTGACCACCGCCAGCCGGCCGCGCTCCCGCGCCAGCGCACAGATTTTGCTCACGAAGTTGGTGCGCCCAGGGGCAAACAGCCAAGCGATGCGCACGATGTAATAGCGCTCCAGCAGGGTCTCCACGAAGCGTTCGCCGGCGTACTTGGACCAGCCATAAGGATTGATGGGATGCCGCTCGTCCTGCTCCAGGTATGGGGCGCCCTTCGTGCCGTCGAACACCTCGTTGGTGCTGATGTAGACCAGGGCGGCGCCGGCCCGCTGACAGGCTACCGCCACATTCTGGGTGCCCAGCGCGTTGACCAGATAGGCGGTATCGGGGTCGCGCGCACAGCCGTCCACGTTGGTGAAGGCCGCGGAGTGAATCACCACTTCCGGCCGGAACCCGACAACGGCCGGCACGATGCTCTCCGGCCGCGTGATGTCGTGCTCCGGCCGGCCCAATAACAACAGTTCATGGTCCTCCAGCCGGCGCACCAGCCACTCGCCCAACTGCCCCCGATAGCCCGTGATGGCGATCCGCATACGCTTTCGCTCCATCGGTTATTCTTTCAGGAAAGGCGCTGTGAACATGCCGGCCAATCCGCCAGCGCATAGGCCGGCCAACTGCGCCAGGAGCACCGCCTGCGCGGCCGCCCCCAGCATTGACGGCAGGTCCCACCACACCACCAGCCCCTGCCACCACATCAGGAACGCCAGCGGCAGGCCCCATATCGCCAGCAAGAGCTGAACCAGGCCCACCACCCGGCGCCATCGCTCCCAGATATCCCAGGACGCTTGCCGCAGTGTCCACATTCCCCATAAGCCCGAAAGCATGCCCAGAAACCCCAGGCCGGCCAGGACCCACAGCCAGCCGGCGAAGAATTCCAGGATACGCACGCCCCGCGACAGGACCAGCCAGACGGCCGGCAGGCCGGCGACAGCGACCGTCATCAGGGCCGGCGCCAGCGGCAGTGTCTTCCGCCGCCAGGCACGCCCCTGCATCAGCACCGCGCCGATCAGATACACGGCCGGCAGCCACAGCCGCCAGAGCCGATCACCCCAGGCGCGCCGGCGGTACGCTTCCCGCATCAGCCCATCCAGCTTCGCGATGAGCTTCTCCGCCTGCGCCGCGGCCGCCGGCCACCGGCCGGCCTCCAGCGTCTGACGCAGTTCCTCCCGCTCGGCGGACAGGGTATTCACGTCCAAGGAAGCGCCCATGCCGGCCAAATACGCCTCTGTCAGCCCCCAGCGAGCCTCCGCCAGCGACGCCAGGGAGCGCGCGGACGCTTCGGCATCCCCATCCAACAGAGCGCCGAAAATCGTGCCCTCGGACCGCGCCGGCGCCGGCACTCCCAGCAGGGCCGCGGCTGTAGGCGCAATATCCACCGGCCGTATACCCGCGTAGGCGCCCGGACGAATGCCGCGGCCAAATGCCATCAGCCGGGCGCTCCTTCGCGCCGGCACCGCCACCAGCAGGACCGTCTGCCGGGAGAGGTCCACCGCCTCGATGAGCCGGCGCAGTGCCGTATCCAGGGAAGCGGTGGGGGAGACGGCCGGCCAGCGCACATGCACCAAGGTCAGCGCCGGCGGTGCTTCCACCAACTGCCGGCGGGCCTCCTCCAGCGTCGAGAGTGCGGCTGGCCCGCCGGCAGAGCCGAACAGCACGCTGTAGGTGCGCTTCTCCGCGGCAACCATGCCGCGCCACCAGACTGGGCCGTAGAGCGCTGTTGGCCGGCCGGCGTCCGCAATCACGTCAAACAGGGTCTCGGCCCGCGCGTACCATAATACATCGCCGGCCGCGTCCTGCAGGGGCGCGCCGGCCAACCGCGGGGAGGCGCCGCTGACCAGGGTGATCCAGCCGCTGGCCGGGTTGTAGGCACTCAGCCGGCCAGCCATGCGGACACGCGCCGCAAATATTCCCGCCAGGGCCGGCGTCGTATCCAGGTAATCCACCGGCACGCCCTCCAGCAGGACCAGCACGGCTCCCCCGGTCAGCGCATGTCCCGCCTGCCGGCCGGCGGTCGTCCCATCCGACTGCGCCAGCGGGGGACGGTAGTCGCGCAGGGAATCCACCCAGATATTTGCCCAGACGACGCTGACGAAAGCTGTGACTGCCAGCACAGCGATGTTCCAGGCGAGGGTCAGCCGGCGGGACCAGCGGCCGCCGCTGGAAAGGCGAATGCGCATGGCGCTCATCCCGCGAGATATTCCTTGAGGCGTTCGGCGGCCTGGCGGGTCATGCCGGACACCTGGGCCAGCTCTTCCACGCTGGCCTGGCGGATGCGCTCCAGCGAGCCGAAATGCTTCAGCAAGGCCTGCCGGCGCCGCGGGCCGATGCCCGGGATTTCATCCAGCATGGAACGCAGGGCGCCGGCCTCTCGCACGCGGCGGTGATAGCCCACGGCGAAGCGGTGTGCCTCATCCCGAATGTGCTGGAGCAGGTGCAGGGCCGGCGAATCCGCCGGCAGGCGCAGGGGTTCCGGCGCCTCCGGTAGGTAAATCTCCTCCTCCTGCTTGGCCAGCGCCGCCGCCGGCACGCTCTCCCGCAGGCCCATTTCCTCCAGCACCTCCAGCGCCGCGTGGAGCTGGCCCTTGCCGCCGTCCACGAGGAGCAGGTCGGGAAGGAGGGCAAAGGCGTCGGGCAGACTGCGTGCTGTGGACTGGCGTCCTTCTTCCACCGCCTGCTGGGCCTGCTGATAGCGCAGGAAGCGTCGGCGCAGTACCTCGCGCATCATGGCGTAGTCGTCCGCGCCTTCCACAGTGCGAATCTGGAAGCGCCGGTAATCGCTCTTGCGGGGGACCCCGTTGACGAACACCACCATACTGCCGGTCGCCGCGGTGCCCTGGATGTTCGAGATATCGTAGCATTCGATGCGCGCCGGCGGCTTCGCCAGCATCAACGCTTCCTGCAGGGCGGAGACCGCGCCGGCTTGTTTGCTCTGGTCCGCCAGCCACTGGGCGCGCATGGCCTCCAGCGTCTCGCGCGCGTTCTCCTGCGCCATCTGGAGCAAGCTCTGCCGCTCGGTGTTCTGCGGCACCATCAGCACCACATCAGCGCCGCGCTTGCTGGCCAGCCACTGCTTGATAATATTGGCCTCGTCCGCCTCCGCCGGCAGGATGATCTCCGGCGGCACGGAAGAGGCCTCGGCGTAAAACTGGGACAGGAACGAGGAGAGGATGGCGCCGGCGTCCTCCCCTTCCGCCCCTTCCATGAAGAAGTATTCGCGGCCGATGAGCCGGCCCCCGCGCACAAAGAACACCTGCACGCAGGCGTTGCCGTCGTCGCGAGCGAAAGCGACGATATCGTGGTCGCGCAGGTGCGGCGAGACCACCCTTTGCCCCTCCACCACCTTCTCGATGGCCCAGATTTGGTCGCGTAACTGCGCCGCCCGTTCGAACTCCAGGGCCTCTGCGGCCTCTTTCATCTGGGCTTCCAGCCGGCGCACCACCTCCCCGGTCTGCCCTTCCAGGAAGAGCATCAACTGGGCGATCTTGTCCCGATACTCTTCCTGGGAGATGGCACCGATGCAGGGGCCGCCACAGCGTTTGATGTGATAATACAGACAGGGGCGCGGGTCCCGGCCGGTGATCTCGCGATCGCAGGTGCGGAAGGGGAAGAGCCGGCGCAGGACATCCAGCGTCTGATGCACCGCCTGCACCGAGGTGTACGGCCCGAAGTAACGCGAGCCGTCCCGCACCACATGCCGCGTCAGCATGACCTTCGGGAAAGGCTCGTGCCAGGTCACTCGGATATAGGGATAGGTCTTGTCATCGCGCAGGCGCACGTTGTAGCGCGGACGGTAGCGCTTGATGAGGGTGTTTTCCAGCACGAGGGCTTCCAGCTCGGAGGCGGTGACGATGAACTCGATGCCGGCGATATCCCCGACCAGCCGCGCCGTCTTCATGTTGCCCTGGGCGGACTCATGAAAATATGAGCGCACGCGACTGCGCAGGTTGACCGCCTTGCCGACGTAAATGACCTTGCCGGCGGCATCCTTCATGATATAAACGCCCGGTTTCTGCGGCAGTGTGTCCAGTTGCTCCTGCAGTTCGGGCGAAAGATTCACCATCTCAGGTCATCACCGTAGCTGTTATTTGTCGAGCGGGCGCAGGGCGCCGGCGCGATAGCCGGCCAGCACCGCCTCATACACCTGCGCCAAGGGCACGCCGGCCTGGCGCGCCGCTTGCGCACAGGACTCATATTCCGGCGCCACCGCCACCACTTCCCCATCGAGTATTTTGGCCTTGGCGCGCACCGCCCCCCAAGGGGTATTCACCTCCACGAAAGAGCGCCCCGCCACATAGCGCACCAATAGTTGATGGCGCACGCCGAAGGTGGTGGTCTCCTCCAGCAGGAGCCGGCTCAGCCGCGCCGCATCCTCCGGCCGGCACAGCACCCCCAACTGCACCGCCGGCCGGTCCTTCTTCATTTGAATCGGCGTGAACCAGACGTCCAGCGCGCCGGCGGCGAACAGCCGCTCCATGGCAAAGCCCAACCCCTGTCCGGACATATCGTCAATGTTGCAGGCCAGCTCTGCCACCGTCTCCAGCGCCGGCTCCGCATGGGAGACATCGGACGGCTCCCCGATCCACAACCGCAGGACGTTCGGCCAGGGGAGGACCTTGGTGCCGAAGCCGTAGCCGACCTGCTGAATGCGCATGGCCGGCTGGCGGAACTCCGCCAGCTCGCACAGGATGGCGGCGCCGGTGGGCGTTACCAGCTCCGTGCCGGCGTCGCAGGGCCGTGTCGGCGCGCCGACCTCGGCCAGCAGTTCCAGTGTCGCCGGCACCGGTACTGGCAGAGGGCCATGGGAGGTTTGCACCATACCACTGCCTAAAGGCAGGGATGAGGCGTACACTGTACCTATCTCCAGCAGGCGCAGGCCGATGACGGCGCCGGCGATATCCACGATGCTGTCCACCGCCCCGACCTCGTGGAAATGGACCTCTTCAATGCGGGTGCCGTGAACCTTGGCCTCGGCGCGCGCCAGCCGGCGGAACACCGCCAGGATGCGAGCGATATCCCCCGCCGGCAGAGAGGAGGCGGCGAAGATGGCCTCGATGTCCGCCAGATGCCGATGGTGATGCTCCTCATGGGTGATATGAACGCTGAACTTCGTGCCGGCCAGGTGCTGTTGGACGCGCCGCTCACAGCTCACGCTGTAACCGGCCAGGGGGATTTTGGCCAGCTCAGCCTGCAGGGCTTCCAGCGAAAGGCCGGCGTCCAGCATGGCCCCCAACAGCATATCCCCGCTGGCGCCGCTGAAGCAGTCGAAATAGGCGATGCGCTGGCTCATGGTGCTACTCCTGGGAGGGGCGTGTCAGGCCGGCGCGTGCCCGTGCCGCCCGCATGGCGATAAGGCCGGCGAC
This sequence comes from uncultured Anaerolineae bacterium, assembly GCA_938049385.1. Taxonomy (GTDB): domain Bacteria; phylum Chloroflexota; class Anaerolineae; order JACIWP01; family JACIWP01; genus JACIWP01. The sequence continues at coordinate 21,230 of CALIBQ010000024.1, read as the reverse complement.
CGCCGCCGCACCGATGCCGTTGTCAATATTTACCACCGCCAGGCCGGGCGCGCAGGTCTGGAGCATGGAAAGGAGCGCGCTGTGGCCGCGTCCGCCGAACCCATAGCCCACGGAGGTGGGCAGGCCGATGACCGGCACATCCACCAGGCCCGAGACCACCGAGGGGAGGGCGCCGTCCATGCCGGCGGCCACGATGATGACATCCACGTCCGCCTCGTTGATCAGGCGCTGAAGCGGTTCGAAGAGGCGGTGCAGGCCGGCTACCCCAACGTCAAAGGCGGTGCTGACCTCGCAACCCATTTCTCGGAGGAGCATGACCGCCTCTTCGGCGATGGGGATGTCGGCGGTGCCGGCGGTGATCACCCCCACGCGCCCGCCGTTGGGCTGGACGACGAAATCCGCCCGCCGCACCACCATGGCGCGGGCATGGGGGTACCAGTCGAGCACCACATCAGCGCGCGACCATTCCTCTTTCAGCCGCTGTTCCAGGCGCGGCGGCACCCGGCTGAGGAGGGCGCGGCCGGCGTGTTCCATGAACCTCCGCACAATCTCCAGCACCGTGTCACCCGGCTTGCGGTTGGCCAGGATCACCTCCGGCACGCCGGCGCGATGCTGGCGCTCCATATCGGGACGACACACCGGCACATCGTCATCGGGCCAGGAATGCTTTGGGCTCATGCTCTCCCCCTCGCTGTCTCGACGGATGGGCGGTTACAACAGCGCGTTCATGCTTCCACTGCGCAGTCCCTGCAGGTCCAGCGTCACGAAGGTGAAGCCGATTTGCTGGAAGGCGGCCACCAGCTTCTGGCGGGCCGCCGGCTCCAGCACCTTGTCCCAATCTTCTGGGGGCAGTTCAATGCGCGCGATGGGGCCGTGGTGCCGCACCCGCAGGGCGCGCAGTCCCAATTCATGACGCAGATAGTCCTCAGCACGCTCTACCTGGGACAGCGCTTCTGGCTCCAGCGCCGTGCCGTAGGGGATGCGCGAGGCCAGACAAGCCAGCGCCGGCGTGTCCCATGTGGGCAGGCCGCGCCGGCGCGAAAGCTCCCGTATCTCCGCCTTGGTCAGGCCCACCTCATCGAGTGGGGCACGGACGCCCAGCTCTTCTGCCGCCCGCTGGCCCGGCCGGTAGTCCTGATGGTCATCGCGATTGGCGCCGTGCACCAGGTGTGGGATGCCGGCGGCCCGCGCCTCTGCCAGCAGTCGAGAGAAGACCGCCTGCTTGCAGTGATAACAGCGGTCCGGCTGATTGGCTGTGATGCCGCTTTGCCCCAGCACATCCAGCTTGATGACGCGGTGCGCCACGCCGAGCTGGCGCGCCAGCTCCCGCGATGTGGTGATCTCGTGGCGCGGGATGAGGGCGGAATCCGCGGTCAGTGCCAGCACCTTCTCCTTGCCCAGCGTCTCGGCGGCCACGGCCAGCAGGTATGTGCTGTCCACGCCGCCGGAGAAGGCGACCGCCACCGAGCCGAACTCGGCCAGCCGGCCCTTCAATGCCTGCTCCTTTTCCTCCAGGGTCATTTCACACCTCCACGGTTTTCCATCTCCCCGCCTGGAAGCGGGTGAACATCAAGGTGCCGCGGATAGCCAGGTCAGTGATCATAGCGATCCAGGCGCCGATCAACCCCATCCCCAGCACCTGGGTGAAGAGCAGAGCCAGCGGGACGCGCACTCCCCACACGCTGGCGCCGTTGATGAGCATGGGGACGCGGGTATCGCCGGCCCCGCGCAGCGCGCCGGCGAAAATCATGGACGAGGCCAGGAATAACTGCGAAAAGCCCACCAGCCGCAGAGGCCCCGCGCCGGCGGCGATCACCTCCGCCTCGCTGGTGAAAAAGCTGACGATGGGGCGGGCAAAGATGATGAAGCAGATGCCCATCACGGTCATGATGCCGGCGCCGATGGCAAAGGCGATGAACCCATCCCTTTCGGACCGCTCCGGGTCTTTCGCCCCCAATCCCTGCCCCACCAGGGTGGTGGCGGCCACCGCAAAGCCGAAGCCCGGCATATATGACAGGGACTCGGCGTTAATGGCAACCTGATGGGCGGCGTAAGCAATGGTGCCCAGCGCGGCCACTACGCGCACGTAGGACATCATACCAAGCCGGAAGATCAACTGTTCCACGCCGGTGGGGATGCCCACCCGCAGGATGCGCCGCACCAGTGACAAGTCGAGGGCCAGCCGGCCGGAACGCAGGCACAGCCCACTGCGCCCGCGCCACAGCAGGAAGATGACCAGCAGTCCGCCCACCAGCCGGCCCAGCATGGCGCCTACGGCAGAGCCGGCGACCCCCAGGCGCGGGAACCCCAGCAGACCGTTCACCAGCACCCACGCCACCACGATGTTGATGCCGTTGACGATGAGCATGACCCACAGGGGAGTGCGGGTATCGCCGGCCCCCCGCAGGCAGGCATTACCGATGAACATGAGCGAGGCGAACACATACGTTGAGCCGGCGATGGTCAGGAACGTAACGCCCAGGCCGACCGTCTCCGCGTCCGCGCCCATGAGCACCATGGCCGGCTCCGCCCAAATCTCGATGGCCGCCGTCATCATCGCCCCGAAAGCCAGCGCCAGGAGCATGGCCTGCCGCAGGACCCGGTTAGCGGTGTCCATATCCCTTGCCCCGACCATGCGGGCGATCAGTGCGGTGGCGCCGGTGCCCACCGCACTGAACAGCACCATAGCAAACATGATCCACTGGTTCGCCAGGCCGACTGCCGCCAGCGGTGCGGCGCCCAGGTGTCCGACCAGGAAGGTATCCACCAGCCCCACCAGCATGCTGAGCAGTTGCTCGCCGGCGGACGGCAGTGCCAGCTTGAGTACGAAGGGCACGCGCGCAAGAGACGACTCGCCGGCAGCCGGCAGTGCCCTGCGCACATGCCCCAGTGCAAATGGCCGCATAATCGCTTTCTCCCCCTTGATGAAGCTTCCATGTCAGGCGGGTTCAACCATCACATTATACCGGAATCCATTGTTCTGACAATCGGCAGGGCGCTAAGCGTGCTGAAAGGTCATGAAAGGTTGAGGAGGGTGTTGAAAAAACTGTTGATGACCATGGCCCAGAATGCCCCATCCCCTACACCCCTTCCCCGTACACAGGGAAGGGGGCAAGGATCGGGGTTTCAGCACCTTCTTGGCCGCTCTCGACTTGGCCCAGGAGGCCGGCCAACGCTTGTCGGAAGTTCGCCGGCGGCTGGAAGCCGCCGGCTTAGGAAGCGAAGCCCCTACGGGGCTTGGCACCGTAAGCCTGGTGCTTCAGCGCCAGGCGAACAGGCGAAGTGCAAGATGGAGTGGGACCCCAGCACTTTCATAAGCCGCGGTAGCATCTGCGAAGCCGGCCGGCGCCGGCCGACTTCGCAAACCCAGCCGCCGTTTCAATCACCAGACTTTTTCAACACCATCGTCGGGGTGTCTCGCACCTGATTTGCGAACAGCACTTTTTCGGTACCCTGGAAAACGCCCATTTGACAGCCGGCGCCGGCTGGCTATAATATTTGATGATAGCCGCATATGCCAAAGACGATGACCAGGAAGAGTACGCCGCGCACCGGGACCCAGAGAGTCGGGGAAAGGTGCGAGCCCGATGTCCACGACGCGGCGGAATGGGCCTGCGAGTCGTGCGCCGAAAGGGCGAATCCGCCCGAGTAGTCCGCACCGGAGACGCTACCGTTATCAGAGCGCGGGATATCAGGCTCCCATCGATGAGGCGATGGCGAGGCCTCGTATCCGCTGAGAGAGGTTGGCCGGCCTGTGAAAACCCGTCTCTCGACGGGTTTTTTGTTTCCGGGCCTGCGCCGGCCGCCTAATTCGGGTGGCACCGCGGGGTGGTTGCAAACCCCTCGTCCCGTTATACGTCCAGCAGTGCGCTGGGCGTCCGACGGACGAGGGGTTTTTTGATTATACGGCTTTTGCAAGGAGGTGAAGAATGATAACCAGCATCACACATGCCCGGCAGGTGCTCAACCCGGTAGTACGGGAACTGCCGGCAGACATCGAGACGCCGGTCTCGGTGTACCTGAAACTGCGCGGGCTGGGTCCCTCCTTCCTGCTGGAGAGTGTGGAAGGGGGCGAGCACCTGGCGCGCTATTCGATCATCGGTTCCCATCCGCGCGGCACTATCAAGGCCTGGCGCGACCGGGTGATTATTGAAGAAGAGGGACGCTGGGCGGAACTGCCGCTGGCTGGCCGGGGTGTGCTGGACGTTCTGCGGGAATACCTGCCGACGTATGCCGGCGCGCCCATACCCGACTTGCCGCGCTTCACCGGCGGCGCGGTGGGCTACATGAGTTATGACCTGGTGCGCTCCTTCGAGCGCCTGCCCAGCGTCAAGCCGGATACCCTCGGCCTGCCGGAAGCTTTCTTTCTCCTATGCGACCGGTTGGTGGTGTATGACCATGTCAAACAGAGACTGCTGGTCATCGCTCATGCCGCCGGCGAAGATGCGGGGAGCCAGGGACACGCGGAGGCGGCGGTGGAGGAACTGGTGGCGCGACTGCGCCGGCCTCTGCCGAACGGCGCTTCATACCCTTCTTTGTCCGCCGAGGCGAATAATGGGTCGTTCGAAACCGCTTTCCCGCGCGAGGCCTTTGAGGAGGCGGTGGAGCGCGCCAAGGCCTACATTCGCGCCGGCGATATTTTCCAGGTGGTGCTGTCGCGCCGCATTCATCGGCTGACCACAGCCCAGCCCTTTGACATCTACCGCGCCCTGCGGCGCATTAACCCCTCGCCGTACATGTTTTACCTGGAACTGCCGGACGGCCTGCGGCTGATCGGCTCCTCACCGGAGGTACTGGTGCGGGTGGACCAGGGAATCGTGGAGACGCGGCCGCTGGCCGGCACGCGGCCGCGCGGCGCCGCGCCGGCGGAGGATCTGGCGCTGGAGCAGGAACTGCTGACCGATGTCAAGGAGCGCGCCGAACATGTGATGCTGGTGGACCTGGCGCGCAACGACCTGGGGCGCGTCTGCCGGTACGGCACAGTTACTACCCCAACCATGATGGAAGTGGAGCGCTATTCCCACGTCATGCACATCGTCTCCCATGTGCAGGGGCGGCTGGACCCGGCCTGCGATGCCTATGATGTCCTGCAGGCCTGCTTCCCTGCCGGCACCGTGTCGGGCGCTCCCAAGGTGCGGGCGATGGAGATCATCGAGGAGCTGGAGCCGGAGCAGCGCGGGCCGTATGCCGGCGCGGTGGGCTACTTCGGCTATTCTGGCAACATGGACACCTGCATTACCATTCGCACGTTCGTCATGAAAGGACAGCGAGTCTATCTCCAGGCCGGCGCCGGCATCGTGGCCGATTCGGACCCAGCGCGGGAATTTGAGGAGACGGAGAATAAACTGCGTGCCCTGGCGCGTGCCCTGCACGCCGCCGAAAGGGGCCAGATGTTGTGAGGGAGGTGAAGCATGATCGCGGTGATCGATAACTATGATTCGTTCACGTACAATATCGTCCAGTACCTGGGCGAGCTGGGGGCGGAAGTCAGGGTCTTCCGCAACGACCAAGTGACCCTGGAGGAGCTGGAGCGGTTGGCGCCCAGCCATCTGGTGATTTCGCCGGGGCCTGGCCGGCCGGAGAGCGACGCCGGCATCTCCAACGACGCCATCCGCCGTTTTCACGGCCATATTCCCATACTGGGGGTATGCCTGGGCCATCAATGCATCGCCCATGTCTTCGGCGGGAAGGTGGGGCCGGCGCCGCGCCTGATGCACGGCAAGGTCTCGCGCATCATCCACTACGGCGGCCCACTGTTCGCCGGCGTGCCCACCAGCTTTGAGGCCACGCGCTACCACTCCCTTATCGTGGAAGAGCCCCTGCCGGCGGAACTGCGCGTGACCGCCCGCTCCGAGGAAGGGGAAATTATGGCCGTTCAACATGAAAAGGGGGCCACCTTCGGCGTGCAGTTCCATCCGGAGTCGATCTTGACTCCCTTCGGGAAACGCATCCTGCGCAATTTCCTGACGCTTTCCGACGTGACGGAGAGACAGGGTGCGCCGGCCCCCATTACCATGCCGGCGGCCATCGAACGGGTCCTGCGCGGGGAGCATCTCAGCGGTGAGGAGGCGGAGCAGGTGATGGGCATCATTATGGCCGGCCAGGCCACGCCGGCGCAGATCGGCGCATTCTTGGCCGGCCTGCGCGCCAAAGGGGAGACCATCGCCGAGATCGCCGGCTTCGCCCGCGCCATGCGCGGTTATGCGACGCGCGTTCAGCCCCAGCGCCGGCCGCTGATCGACACCTGCGGCACGGGCGGGGATGGCGCGGACACCTTTAACATCTCCACGACGGCGGCATTTGTGGTGGCCGGCGCCGGCGTCGCCGTGGCCAAACACGGCAACCGCTCTGTATCCAGCCGGTGCGGCAGTGCGGATGTGCTGAAGGCCTTGGGCGTCAACCTGGAGCTCAGCCCGGAGATGGCGGCGCGCTGTATTGACGAGGTGGGGTTCGGGTTCCTGTTTGCGCCGCTCCTGCACCCCGCCATGAAGCATGCCATCGGGCCGCGCCGGGAGATGGGCGTGCGCACGGTCTTCAACATCCTGGGGCCGCTGACCAATCCCGCCGGCGCATCCCTGCAGATTATCGGGGTGTACGCCGCAGAGCTGGTGGAGGTGATCGCCCATGTTCTGCGGGAGCTGGGCGCCAGCGCGGCCTATGTGGTGCACAATTCCCAGGGCATGGATGAGCTGTGTACCGCCGGCACCAATTTCATCGCCTGCCTGCAGGATGGGATAGTGCGCACGTACGAAATACCCGGCGAGGCGCTGGGCTTGATGCCGGCGCCCCTGGAGGCCCTGCGCGGCGGCGACCCGGAAGAGAATGCCCGCATCACGCGTGCCATCCTGGCCGGCGAGCGTGGGCCGCGGCGCGATGTGGTGCTGTTGAACGCCGGCGCGGCCCTGCACGTGGCCGGCGCAGCGCGTGATCTCAGGGAAGGCATTGCCATGGCCGCCGAGTCCATTGACGCCGGCCGCGCGGCCGCGGTGCTGGAGCACCTGGTGCGCTTTACTGGAGGCCTCGCATGATGCTGGATCGTATCTTGGAAGATACCCGGCGGGACCTGGGTGCGCGTCAGGAACGCGTCCCGATAGAGGTACTGCGGGAAAAACTGCCCGAAGCGCCGCCGGCGAGGGACTTCGCGGCGGCCCTGCGGGGCATCGGGGTACGCGTCATCGCCGAGATCAAACGCGCTTCGCCCTCACGCGGCGCGCTCAATATGGGCCTTCAGCCGGCGGAGCTGGCCCAGTTATACGCTCGCGCCGGCGCGGCCGCCATCTCGGTGCTGACCGAGCCGCATTATTTCAATGGCGCGCTGGAGGATGTACAGCGGGTGCGTTCGGCGCTCGATACCGCCGGCTTGGCTGTCCCGCTGTTGCGCAAGGACTTCATCGTTGATCCCTATCAGCTCCTCGAGGCGCGCGCGGCCGGCGCTGATGCCGTCCTGTTGATTGCCGCCGCCCTCTCGGACGAGGAGCTTTATCAGCTCTATCATCAGGCGCTGGAGCTGGGGATGACCCCGCTCATGGAAGTGCATGATGAAAATGAACTCCAACGCGTCTTGGGGGTGAACCCGATGGTGGTGGGCATCAACAACCGCGATCTGCGCACGTTCCAGGTGGACCTGATGACCACCCTGCGACTGCGCCCGATGATACCTCCCGATGTGGTGGTCGTCGCGGAGAGCGGGATCCGCTCGCCGGCGGATGTGCGCTGGCTGACAGAGGCCGGGGTGCAGGCCGTTCTGGTGGGCGAGGCGCTGGTCACGGCGTCAGACCCCGGGGAATTACTGTGCGAGCTGGTGGAGGCCGGCCGATGGTGAAGGTCAAGATATGCGGTTTGACGAACCTGGAAGATGCCCGCTGGGCGTGCCAGCAGGGGGCGGATTTGCTGGGTTTCATCTTTGTGCCGACCAGTCCCCGGAATATCTTGCCGGCGCAGGCGGCGGCCATCATCGAGGCTCTGCGGGCGGAGGGCTGTCAGGCGCGGTGCGTCGGGGTGTTTGCTGATGCGCCGGCGTCCGCGGTGCAGGAGACTGCGGCTCAGTGCCGGCTGGACCTGGTGCAACTGCATGGGTCGGAGCCGCCGGCCTATGCCCGGCAAATGCCCTGTCCGGTCATCCGGGCGCACCGCGTGCGCGGCCCTGTGTCCTGGGAGGAACTGCTGGCTTATCCCGCCTGGGCCTATTTGCTGGACAGCTTCCATCCGCAGAGCGCCGGCGGAACGGGGCAGGCTTGGGCATGGGAGGTGCTGGAAGGGGCTGTGCCGGCGGTGCGGCTTATCGTCGCCGGCGGGCTGACGTCGGAGAACGTGGCGGAAGCGGTGCGCCGGCTGAAGCCCTGGGGGGTGGACGTTTCCTCGGGGGTGGAGAGCCGGCCGGGGAAAAAGGACCCTGCCAAGGTGCGCGATTTCATCCGGCAGGCAAAAGCTGTTTCGAACGGAGGCGAGGATGCTGAAGCTGGAGATTGAGCGACTGCCTGATGCGCGCGGCTATTTCGGCCCCTACGGCGGGCGTTTTGTCCCCGAGACGCTGATCACGCCCCTGCAGGAGCTGGAGGAGGCCTACTGCCAGGCGAAAGAGGATGCGGCGTTCTGGGAGGAATATCGAGGGCTACTGCGCGATTACGTGGGCCGGCCGACGCCGGTAACCTTTGCGGCGCGCCTGACGGATGCCTGCGGCGGCGCCCAAATCTGGCTGAAGCGGGAGGACCTGGCCCATACCGGCGCCCATAAGATCAACAACGCGTTAGGCCAAGCCCTGCTGGCCAAACGCATGGGCAAGACCCGTCTGATTGCGGAGACCGGCGCCGGCCAGCATGGTGTGGCGGTCGCCACCGCCGCGGCCCTGCTGGGCCTGGGATGCACCATTTATATGGGGTGTGAGGACATGCGCCGGCAGGGTCCGAATGTCCTGCGCATGCGCCTGCTGGGGGCGGAGGTGCGGCCCGTGGATGCCGGCAGTCAAACCCTGAAGGACGCCATCAACGAGGCCCTGCGCGATTGGGCCTTTACCGTGCGCCACAGCCATTACTTGCTGGGGTCCGCGCTGGGGCCGCATCCGTATCCGATGATGGTGCGCGATTTCCAGCGGGTTATCGGCGAGGAGGCGCGCGCCCAGATGCTGGCGCAGGCCGGCCGGCTTCCCGATACGCTGATCGCCTGTGTCGGCGGCGGCTCCAATGCCATCGGGCTGTTCCATGCCTTTCTAGAGGACCCGGTGGAAATGGTCGGTGTGGAGGCCGGCGGCATGGATATCGCCGGCGGCCGGCATGCGGCGCGCTTTGCCGACCCCCTGCGCGGTCGCGTCGGGATACTGCACGGTGTAAAGACCTATGTGCTTCAGGATGCCCAAGGGCAGATACTGAACACCCATTCCATCTCCGCCGGCCTGGACTACCCGGCGGTAGGGCCGGAGCATGCGCTCCTGCATGATGTCGGGCGGGTGCGCTATACCCATGTCAGTGACCGCGAAGCGCTGGGCGCTTTTCGTGCTCTGGCGCGGCTGGAGGGCATCCTGCCTGCGCTGGAGTCGGCGCACGCGCTGGCAGAGGCTATGCGTCTAGCCGCCGAACGGCCGGCGGAGCATATCATCCTGGTAAACCTCTCCGGGCGGGGGGATAAAGACCTGGACACGGTAACCCAGGCACTCCAGGAGGAACGGGGCGCATGAAAGAAGACATTACGGCGGCCAAGCAGGGGGTCAGGGCGGTTGCGGATGCTTTTCGCCGGGCAGGGGCAGAGGGCCGGACAGCGTTCATCACTTACCTGACGATGGGCTATCCAGCGCGCGATGCCGCGCTGGAGCTGGTGCCGGCGCTGGAGGCCGGCGGCGCGGATATCATCGAGTTGGGCGTGCCCTTTTCTGACCCAGTGGCGGATGGGCCGGCCATCCAGCGTGCCAGCTACCAGGCTTTGCAGGCCGGCATGACGCCGGCGCTGTGTCTGGAACAGGTGGCACAGCTCCGGCAGGCCGGCATCCAGGCGCCCCTGCTGTTGATGGGCTATTACAACCCTATCTATCATTACGGCCCGCAGGAGTACGTGCGGGACTGCCGGCGGGCCGGTGCCGATGGGCTGATCGTGCCGGACCTGCCGCTGGAGGAGGCCGATGGGTTGGTGGAAGCCTGCCGGCGGGAGGCTTTGGCGATGGTGTTCCTGGTCGCGCCCACCACCGGTATGGATCGTCTGCAGGAAATTGCACAGCGGAGCACGGGCTTCCTGTACCTTGTCTCGCGCCTGGGCACTACAGGGGCGGATGCAGGCTTTGACGCGGGGGAACTGCGCCGGCGGCTGGAGCTGGTGCGCCGGCTTTCCCCCGTGCCGGTGGCGGTGGGCTTTGGCGTGTCCACGGCGGAGCAGGCGCGTGCGCTGGCCGGGCTGGCCGATGGAGTGATTGTGGGCAGTGCCGTCGTGGAGCGCGCGATGCAGGGGCCGGCGGCCCTGCGGGAATTCGCGGCCGGCCTGCGCGCCGCCTTAAGAAAATAAAAACTCCCGCGGGATTGCCCCGCGGGAGTTTGCTCCTGGTTGTTAGCTCTCGGCGACTGCCGCGGCACCGGTAGCGGCCGGCTGTTCCAGCGAGCGCTCCGGCAGGGCCAAGCCCAGCACCGCCTTCAACCCCAACGTGCTGATGATGTTCACCAGGAAGGCCAGGAACCCCAGCGCCATGATGACAGCGCCGATGATGGCGATGGTCATGTACGGCTGGTAGGGGTTGGGGACCGGGTACAGGGTGCGGCGGAGCATGCCCAGCGCGCCGGCGCGGCCCATGAAATACGTCATGGTGACACTGCCGATCATCCAAGCCCAGAAGTGGAAGTTCACCAGCTTCTGACTGCGGATTTCGAGCTTGGTCAGCATCGGTACCAGGGCATAGATGACGGCGAAGATGAGCGTCCCCAGGCCGGTCAACAGGAAGGTATGGGCGTGTAAGGAGACGACCCACTGCGTGTTGTGGAAGATGAGGTTCAGCCCGACGTTGGCCTGGATGAGGCCGGCCGCGCCGCCCATCACGAAGCCGAAGATGGAGCCCAGCACGAACTTCAGCGCCGGCGAGAACTTGACCGGCCGCGCCAGCCAGATGGTCATCAGGGAGGCAAAGATGGTCAGCCCCATGGTGAAGAACTCGCCCCAGGTAACAAACTGTCCGGAAAGGAGCTTGAGACCGAAGGGCTGGGGCCGATCGCCCAGCAGGTGATGGCTCCAGACGAACATGGAAACCAGCAGGTCTGCCAAGATAACGGTGCGCACCACCTTCTCGCCGTAGAGCTTGCGGCCTACTAGGAGGGGTATCAAGAGGTACCAGACGCCGGCGGTGTACATCAGCACGTTGCCGTCGGCCACCATATCGAGGCCCCACCAGAACCAGTTTTTGTAAATGAGCGGGTCCACCACCATAGGGTCCAGGCGGATGCCAGCCAGCAGGGCCGGCAGGCCGTAGACCAGAATGAGCACCGCCGCCGTCAGCAGTACGATAGCGTTGATGACGGTATCAATGGAACCGCGCCCGACCGCCACCAGAAACACCGGCAGTTCGTTGTAGATCGGCTCGAACTCGTCCTCTTTCTTTTTCAGGCCCAGCCAGCGCAGGAGCCGCGAGATGCCGAAAGCAGAGGCAAGGAACTGGCCGAAGCTGTAGGAGCGCGGGTTGCTTTTGCTCAACACGGTACTGAACAAGTTGAAAGCGAAGAGCAGGACGTTGGCCTCGATGAGCAGGAGGCCGATGGAATAGATGATACTGCCGGCCAGCGGCACACGGTCATAAGCCACCGGCAGGGGCCAGTACAGGGTGTAGAGGGCGTTGAAGAGGGCGAAGAAGCCGGCGCCCCAGCAGATCAACACACCGATAATTTGCAGCCAGAAGTTCACCGGCACCAGCCGCTTGTGCCGTATCTGCTTGCCCAGCAGGAACGGCACCAGGAAATAAAAGGCACCTATGACGCACATATAAGCGAAGCCGTAAATGCCCACGATGGGATGGGCGGTAAGCATGCTGTAGTACAGCTCCTCCGAAGTCGGCTCATAGCCTACCGGGCGGATGGTGTTCAGCGCGGCTTCCATACCGTGCAGTGAGCCTGGTGCGGCAAGCTGGAAGCGCATGAGGATGCCCTCAAACCCGCTCAGGGCCAGGAAAAGCAGTCCGACGACGGCGAAGCGTAGGGTCCATTTCTCGATCCAGCCGATGCGTGCCATGTCTGTTCCTCCTCTCACGGAACCACGCGGATGGCGTCAGGGATGAACATCCCAGGGTGTTTAGGCCCGGAATATTCGGTCGAGCGCACGTCGTAGGTGCCCGGCTTGTCGAACTTCCAGACGATGCGGTTCTGATACTTGGGGAGCACCTGCATCTGGAAGACCATGGTGCCGTCCTTGCGGAAGACGCCGAAGCCGTATGTCACGTCGCGAGAGGTGGCGACGAACTCGACGAACTCGCCGGCCTTCACCTCGATGCCGCCGGCCGGCAGGTTCATCTGGTAATTGGCGATGTCAATCTGCACAACGCGCGCCGGCGCCGGCCGCGACCAGATCATCCATGACTGCCAGGGCACCAGCGGGGATAACGTCACGGCGTTGAAAATCAGGAACACCGCCACCAGCACACCCAGCCAGATGCGTTCTTCCCTGTCCATGATTACCCTCCTCTGGCGCGCACTTTGCCGGCGAAGAACACCATGAAGGCAACGACGCACACCAGGAACGCGGTATACCCCCACCAGACGACATCGGTCGGATGCATCGGTTCCACTCCTTTCTGCTGACAAATGGTTGGAAAGACGAAGGTTGTGATCGGAGAGAAATACGGAATGGCAGTACGGCGCGTACGGGGAGCCCACCCCAGCCGGCCAGGGCAGTTCACCTCCTTCCCTATTCACAGCCGCGCAGAGGCTCCTGATAATAGTATACCATACCAAGAGGCCTTTTCGCGCACCGAATGTGTCATGACGACATTAATGATGTACGTATGTTTGCTCTAGGCGGTCCAGCAGTGCATGGAAGGCCTCATGCCGGCCTGGCCCGATGCGCTCTTGCTCGACCCGCTCAAACCCTTCCAGCAGTTGACGCTCCTGTTCTTCTGACAGGTGCATGTCCGCCATGCGGTAGAGGATGTTGTCCTCTTTGTAAATATGCTGTTGGAGCAGGGAGACATAACCCAGCGCGTTGCGGACAATGGTGGGGATGACGGAACGATCGCCGGCTTTGTACTTCGCCACTGCCTCTTTCACCGCACGCACATGGGCGCGGCCCTGCTCGTGCTCTACCAGCATGACGCCGATGGGGCCGCCCTGGCGGGGGATGCCGGCCTTTTCCATCTCAGCAAAAAGCAGGTCCTCTTCCTTGCCGTGATGACAGCGGTCAGCGAAGACCTGGATGAACTCGACGATCTCTTCCAGGTCGCCGGCAGGGACATCCTGGCCGGCTTCCAGCCGGCGGCACACTTCCTCCACGATGCGCAGCATGCGCTCAATGGCGCGGTGCTCTTCCATCAACAGTTCGGTAGGTCGCATTCCTGTCCTCCGTACCCGGTGTGCATCTCGAACCGGACAGCCCTATCGTATCCCCAATGCCCGCTGGAATCCATGACAAAAGTCACAAACTGCAGATGTTGCAAAGGTCATGGTCAATGGCAGGCGATCATCCGGGTGGAGATGCGGCGCCAGCTTCGCCGCGGACTTGTGAGGAAAGCGCGGAACGCGTATAATGACCCTGCCAGTCATCATTCCACAGGAGATTGTCCCCATGCGGGCCATGCTGATATACAACCCATCGGCCGGCCCCCACCAGGCGCAGGACGAACTCCGCGACGCGGTGCGTGAGCTCGAGGCCTGCGGCTGGGAAGTTAGCTGGCGGGTTACCCATGGGCGCTTCGACGCCATGCTGTTCGCACGCGAGGCGGCCCTGCAGGGCTATGACGTGGCTATCGCCGCCGGCGGCGACGGCACCATCGGACAGGTGGTTAACGGCATCGCCGGCACCGATACCGCGCTGGGCGTCCTGCCGGTCGGCACCACCAACGTCTGGGCGCGTGAAATTGGCCTTCCTCTGATGACCCCCCTCCACCCGAATGCGGTACAGGAAGCCGCCCGCATGATGGTCGAGGGGGAATGGCGCGTCGTGGATGTCGGCCGCGTCAACGACCGCTATTTCCTGATGTGGGTCGGGGTAGGGATGGACGCCGCGGTGACGGCGCAGGTGGAAAGCCGGCCGGAACAGAAGCGCCGGCTGGGCATGCTGGCCTTCGCCATTGCCGCAGTCGCTCAGACCCTCTCCCTCACCGGCACGAAGATGTATATCGAGATGGACGGTCGGAAGCTGGAACGGCGCGCGCTCCTGCTGGTGGCCAGCAATATCCAGCTTTACGCCGGCTTCCTGCGCATTGCCCCTATGGCCAGCCTGACCGACGGCTTGCTGGATGTCTGCATCTTCCAGGGGTACACCGGCTTATCCGCCTATCTTCACTTTTTCAGCATCCTGTTAGGTCTGCACACCCGCAACCCGGAGGTAACCTACCATCAGGTGCGGCATTTGGTGGTGCGGCCGGCCCGGCCGCTCTCCATTCAGGTGGACGGCGACCTGGCCGGCTATGCCCCGGTCGAGATCGAGGTTATCCCGCAGTGTTTGCGCGTCATCGTTCCCAAGCACACCGCCTCGCCGGCCCTGCACGCCGCAGGATCAACGCCGGCGCCGGCCCACTTCTGGGAGCATTTTCGCCGATGAACTACCTGTACCTGCTCCTCGTCCTTGTCCCATTGACCATTGTGGGGTGGTTCTTACGCTGGAACCCGGTGCTGATATTCTTCTGCGCCGCCCTCGGCGTGGTGCCGCTGGCCAGCATCCTCGGGGAAGCGACCGAACAGTTGGCGGAGCGGGCCGGCCCGCGCGTCGGCGGTCTCCTCAACGCTACCATGGGCAACGCCGCGGAACTTATCATCACCATCTTCGCTATAAAGGAAGGACTGCTGGAGCTGGTCAAGGCGTCCATCACCGGCTCTATCCTGGGCAACCTACTGCTTATCACCGGCGCCAGCATCCTGCTGGGCGGCTGGCGCAATGGGGTACAGCGCTTCGACCGCGCCCACGCCGGCACCAACGCCACCATGTCCATCCTAGCCATCATCGCCTTGAGCATCCCCTCGCTCTTCAGCCACTCCATCGAGGCTACCAGCCATATGGCGGTGGAGTACCTTAGCCTGGGGGTGGCCGGCGCCATGATCCTCATTTACGCCAGCAGTGTGGCCTTCGCCCTGCGCGGTGCCCACGCTGAGATGGTCAGCAGGAACACCCCTCATCAATCCCTTGGCGTCACCTTGGCCCTGCTGGCCGGCTCTGCCGGCCTCATCGCCTGGCTCAGCGAAATCCTGGTGGGCGCTGTTGAGCCAGTCATCGCCTCTCTGGGCGTCACCGAGTTCTTCCTGGGCATCATCGTCATCCCCCTGGTCGGAAATGTGGCGGAACACCTGGTAGCCGTGGAGATGGCCTGGAAAAACCGCATCGAGCTGAGCCTGACCATCTCTTTCGGCTCCAGCCTGCAAATTGCTTTGCTGGTCGCGCCGCTCCTGGTGTTCGTCAGCCTGCTGATGGGGAATCCGCTGACGCTGGTCTTCAACCAGTTCGAGCTGATCGCACTGATCGCCGCATCGCTCATCACCACGCTGGTAGCGCTGGACGGCGAATCCAACTGGTTGGAGGGCGCCCAGCTTCTGGTGGTCTATTTCATTGTCGGTTTGGCGTTCTTCTTCTTGCCGGCCATGATGAGGGACGAACCATGGGAGAGACCGATGAGCTTCTGGAGGAACAGCTCGGCCGGCTGTTGACAGAGGCCGGCCTCACCATTGCCACCGCCGAATCCTGCACCGGCGGCCTCATCAGCCACCGCATCACGAATATACCGGGCAGTTCCAACTATTTTCTCGGCGGCGTGGTCTCGTATTCCAACGAGGCCAAAGCGCGCATCCTGGGGGTAGCGCGCCGCTCCTTGGAACTGTACGGCGCGGTCAGCGAGCCGGTCGCCGTAGAAATGGCGCGCGGGGCACGCCGGCTCTTCCATTCCGACATCGCCATCTCCGCCACCGGTATCGCCGGCCCAACAGGGGGCACGCCTGAGAAGCCGGTGGGCCTGGTGTATGTGGCGCTGGCGGCGCCCGATGGGGAATGGTGCGAGCGGCATCAGTGGGCCGGCGACCGCGAGACCAACAAGCGCCTCACGGCGGAGGCCGCGCTTGGCATGGCGGTGCGCTATCTGGCCCAGCGCAAAGGCACCTGATCCCAGCGCCTATAAACCGCCGCCAGCCTTCCCATTGGGTATCGGAGCCGCCGGCGGGATAGTGCACGGCACACCACCCGTCGGCGGCCTGCACCCTCCGCTTACGGGGCTGGCTCATCCGTGGATTTGCGCCCGGTCAGCTCCTCCAGCCGGCGCTCGACCTGCTCCAGCGCCGAGCGGAGCCATTCCGCCTGCCGGCGCAGGAACCCTTCCTCGACCTCGGCAGGAGGCGCGCAGGGAGCCGGTGGCACATCCGCCCAACCCCCTAACCAGCTTGGCCGCATCCAGCCGGGCATGCTCGTGGCGTAGAACATGTGCCGGTAGCCATGCCCGCCCGGGTGACACCCGCCGCCGGCGGGATACATGAATCCCGGATACGGATGACCGGTCCAGTATCCCATACCTCTTCCGGTGCGCGGCCCCATCCCAAAGGGTCCGGTGCAATCTCCTCGTGGCATAGTACCACCTCCTATCTACAAGTTGATGTGTGCATATATGCTTCGCTTCTATATGCACTATGCATATAATAGCATAAAACCAATTGTTTGTCAAGAGGGAATTGTGCTCCCTCTTGTCCCCGCATCCTAACGCTGGTATAATGGAAATAGGATTCAGGGTTTGCTGTTACGCATCGCGAAGGAGGTGCCAAGATGGTGGACGAAGCTGTTCAGAAAGTGCTGAAGAAGATCCACTGGCTGGGGCATGACGCGTTCCGCATTGATGCCGACAAGGTCATCTACATTGATCCCTATCAGCTTGAGGCCGGCGAACCCAAAGCCGATATCATCCTCATCACCCACGACCATTTTGACCACTATTCCCCGGACGACGTGAAGAAACTGCTCAAGCCCGGCACCACGGTGGTCAGCATCGCCGCGGTTACCAAAAAGGTGCGGGGCGCGGCGGTGGAGACGGTCAAGCCTGGCGACAAGGTCACGGTGCAGGGGTTTGCTCTCGAGGCGGTGCCGGCCTACAACGTGAACAAGCAGTTTCATCCCAAGTCCGCCGGCCATGTGGGGTTCATTGTCACGGTGGACGGCGTGCGCATCTACCACGCCGGCGACACCGATTTCATCCCCGAGATGAAAGACTTGCGCGTGGATATCGCCCTGCTCCCCGTCAGTGGGACCTATGTCATGACGGCGGATGAGGCGGTGCAGGCCGCCGGCACCATCAAGCCCAAGCTTGCCATCCCGATGCACTACGGCGCCATTGTGGGCGGCCTTTCCGATGCCCAGCGCTTCGCGCAGGCTTGCCCGGTGGAAACGGTCATCCTGGAAAAATCCTGACAAAGATTATGCGGGTGACGGTCAGCTAGGCAAGAAAATAAAATAAGGGGCGCCGCGCGGCGCCCCTTTTTCGCGTATGCAGATGAACTGCTTCAGGCGGTCTCTTTCAAATCGCTGGGCGGGACCACATGGTCGGCCTGCGTCAGGAGCAGGGGAGCGCGCCGGCCGAGGATGGCATCCGCATCCACGATGCACTTCTTGATCTCCGGCCGCGATGGAATCTCGTACATCACGTCCAGCAAAGCCTCTTCCAGGATGGTGCGCAGGCCGCGCGCACCGGTCTTGCGCTTGAACGCCTCGGTCGCCGCCGCGTCCAGCGCATCCTCCGTGAATACCAGCTCGACGTTGTCCAGGGCGAACAGCCGCTGGAACTGCTTGGTCAGGGCGTTCTTCGGCTCGATCAGGATGCGCTTCATCATCTCGCGGTCCAGCGGCTCCAGGCTGACCACCACTGGGATGCGGCCCACGAACTCCGGGATCATGCCGTACTTGAGCAGGTCATCCGGCGTCACTTCCTGGAGCAGGCGGGCCTTGCGCCGCATTTCCCGCTCCACGCGCAGGAGTTCGCGCTCGTTCTTGTCGTCCGGGTCCACGCGCGCCGGCCCCGACGCCGTGTCCGCCATTTCGCGCACGCCGGCGAACCCGATGCGGCTCTTCTCCTCCACCCGCTTGGCGATGATATCCTCCAGATTATCAAAGGCACCGCCGCAGATAAAGAGGATATTGGTGGTGTTGATCTGGATGAATTCCTGATGCGGGTGCTTTCGACCGCCCTGCGGCGGGACGTTGGCGACGGTCCCCTCGATGATTTTCAGCAGGGCCTGCTGGACACCTTCGCCAGAGACATCGCGCGTGATGGAAGGATTGTCGCCGCTTTTGCGGGCGATCTTGTCGATCTCGTCAATATAGACGATGCCTTTCTCCGCCCGCGCGATGTCGTAATCCGCCGCCTGGATCAGGTGCAGGAGGATGTTCTCGACATCCTCGCCCACGTAGCCGGCCTCGGTCAGCGATGTGGCGTCGGCGATGGTGAAGGGCACGTTCAGAATCTTTGCCAGGGTTTGTGCCAGGAGGGTTTTGCCGCACCCGGTCGGCCCGATCAGCAGGATATTGCTCTTCTGAAGCTCCACATCGGAGGAACGTGCCTGCGAGCGAATGCGCTTGTAGTGGTTGTACACCGCCACCGAGAGGACCTTTTTCGCCCGCTCCTGCCCCACCACGTACTCATTGAGCCTCTCGAAGATTTCGGAGGGGGTGGGGATGGCTTCCAGGGCAAAGTCCACCTCGCTGGGGCGCGGTTCCTCGTCCAGGATTTCCTGGCAGAGGGCAACGCACTCGTCGCAGATGAAGACATTGTCCGGGCCGGCAATCAGGCGGTGCACCTCTTCCTGACTGCGCCGGCAGAAAGAACACCTCTGCAAGGCACTGCTACCCGTCCTGGTCACATCAGGCTCCTTTGTCATGCCCATGGCTTCACGAACCACCTGACGCGACAGCGGCTTTTTCCATGGCCTCGAAGAAGGCGGCAGTGGTGGGAACGTCGCTGGCGTCGCCCAGCACTTCGTCAATGATGCCGTATTCCTGGGCTTGGATGGCGTTCATGAAGTAATCGCGATCGAAATCCTTCGATATGCGTTCGATGGGCTGGCCGGTATGCTTGGAGAGCAGGCGCTTGATCAGCTCCTGCATGCGCAGGAGTTCCCGCACCTGGATCTCCACGTCGGGGGCATAGCCGCGCGCCCCACCGCCGGCGGGATGCATGTGGATAGTGGCGTGGGGCAGGGCATAGCGCCGGCCCTTGCGGCCGGCGGCCAACAGCACCGTGCCCATGCTGGCCGTCCACCCCACCGCGATGGTGGAGACCGGCGCCCGGATCAACTGCATAGTATCGTAAATGGCCAGGCCGGGGTAAATCTCCCCGCCCGGGCAGTTGATGTACATGGAAATCTCTTTCTCCGGGTCCTCCCGGTCTAGGTACAGCAACTGTGCCACAATCAGGTTGGCCACCTGGTCGTTGATCGGCGTGCCCAGGAAGACCACCCGCTCTTTGAGCAGTAGCGAATAAATATCGTACGCCCGCTCGCCGCGGCCCGACGACTCAATCACCATCGGAATGACAGCGTTCATAGGTTCCATCACATTTCTCCCATCTGTTGCACACCATACTTGATAATAAATGCTACCCTATCATCGCCAACTTGTCAAACGGCCGCTCTCATACCAAGCTTTTATTCGGCGCCGCCGGCCGGCTCGCCCGACGGCTCTTCCGCAATCGTCGTTTCAGCATGCTCTTCCGCCGGCAGTTCCGGCGCCCGTCCGGTGACAATCTCCAGCACCCGCTGTTGCACCTTTTCCACCAAGAGCTGGTTGCGCAGGTAGCGCCGTACCTCCGGCATCTGATACAACTGCCGCATCATTTCCGGGTTGCCAGAGGACTGGGCCTGTGCATCCGCCTCCGCCTGCACTTCCTGGTCTTCCACGGCCAGTTTTTCCAGCTCCGCCAGCTTGGTCAGCACCAGCGTGCGGCGCAGTCTTTGCTCCGCCTCCGGTTTCTGCTGTTGGCGATAGGCCTCTCGTTCGATGTGCAGTACCCGCAGATAATCGTCCAGGGTGAAGCCCTGCCGGCGCAGGATGCTGTCGTGGTCCGCAAGGATGTCATCCACCGCATCTTCCAGCATGAAATCCGGGTACGAGATTTTCGCCTGCTCGGTCAGGATGGTGAGCGCTTTGTCAATAAGCTCTCTATCGCGCTCTTTCTCCTTGGCCTGCAGAAGCCGGGAGCGGAAATGGGCTTTCAGGGCTTCCAGGTCTTGGAAGTCGCCCATCAGCGCCGGCAGTTCATCCAAGTCCGGGAGCTCCCGCTCCTTCACCTCCTGCACCGTGACGGTCATGGTGCGGGTCTGGCCGGCCAGCTCCTCATTACCCCAATCCTCGGGGAAGGTTACCTCGAAGGCGCGCGTCTCGCCGGCGCGCATCCCTACCAGCTTCTCCGCAAGACCAGGCAGAAGAGTGGAGTCTTCGCCCAGCACGGTCTCGCTCGTCTCCGGAGAGCCCTCTTCATCCGCGAACGTGAACTGAAAGACGACCTGGTCACCCGTCTGGGCCTCGCGATCCACAGGGATCCAGACCGCATGCGCCTTGCGGGCTTCTTCCAGCTCTTTCTCCACCTCTTCGTCGGTTACCTCGACCGGCGGCACATCCAGTCGCAGACGGCGGTAATCGCCCAGATCGATTTCCGGCGGCATGGGCACATGGAAGGTCAGCACCAGGGGTTCCCATTGGATATTCACCAGCTTACCCGGGCCGTAGGGGTCAATGCGGGCCTCATCCAGGGCCTGCGAATACAGCTCTTGTCCCAGGTCTTCCAGCGCCTCTTCCAGCACCGTCTGCCGGCCGAACGTCTGCAGGACAACATGATATGGGGCTTTCCCGGGACGAAAGCCGGGAATCTTGGCCTGCTGGGAAATGGCACGCGCCGCCTTGCGCATGGCTTCTTCCACGCGCTCCGGCTCCACCTCGATAATCATCTCGGTCTGACAATTTTCCAAGCGTTTGGTCGCAACTTTCACGAGTCTTCTCCTTTCACCGACCGTAAGTGCGAGTTGGATTATAACATATGACGTGGGAGGTGAGAAATCCCTGACCAGAGAGAGTAAGCCTGGCAGTTGAAACTGCGGGCCGGC
>CALIBQ010000023.1 GCA_938049385.1 uncultured Anaerolineae bacterium | reverse complement strand
CCGCATGGCGGAGCTGTATGCCATGGGCCGGCTGTCCCTGGGACAGCCCTTCATCCATGAATCCATCCTGGGCACCCGCTTTGAGGGCATGCTGGTGGGCGAGACCAAGGTGGGGCCCTTTGATGCGGTCATCCCCCGCATCAAGGGCTCCGCCTACATCACAGGCTTTCACACCTTCGTCGTGGACCCGGATGACCCGCTGGGGGAGGGCTTCCTGCTGACATGACAGTGTACTCCAGATATTATCAATCCCTGGCTTGAAATATCACTTGCACAATCAGCAAGAATGTGGTATATTTATTATAGACGTTCCCATCACGCATCAACATGACAGTTTGTTCTCTATCAGTTTACATCCTTCCTGATAGAAAGGAGGTGATAAGGCTAGAGAACCACGGCTGTATCAGATTCCCCATCTTTGCGCGCTAAGTCCTATTGGTTTGAAGCACCGCTATCCAAATTGAGAGGAGGGAAGCGATGGAAATCATCAAGCGGCAGCCTCGGAAGGAGGCTCATCCGTACATTCCGGAGCTGAAGGAGCTGTACCGGCAGGGGAGAATCTCACGCAAGGAGTTTCTGCGCAATGCTACCCTGTTAGGCATGTCCTTCGCGGCGGCCTCCGCGTTCTTGGCCTCATGCGCCCCGAAGCCAACCGAGGCACCCACGGCGGCTCCGCCGACGGCCACGCCGGTGCCGCCGACAGCCACGCCGGTACCCCCCACGGCCACGCCTGTCCCACCCACCGCCACGCCGGCGCCGACCGCCGCCCCCGCGGTTGGCCCCAAGCGCGGCGGCATTCTCCGCATCTCGGGCCCGGTACACAAGATCACCCATCCCGCCCAGTACTCGTGGGTCGTGCCCTCGAACCAGACCCGCATGATCTGCGAGTATCTGACCTACACCGATAAGGACAACATCACCCATCCGTACCTGCTGGAGAAGTGGGAGGCCAGCGAGGACCTGCTGACCTGGACGCTCCATCTGCGCAAGAACGTGACGTGGAACAACGGGGACAAGTTCACGGCGGATGACGTGGTCTTCACCATGAACCAGTGGCTGGACCCGGATGTGGGGTCGTCCATATTGGGGTTGATGTCGTACGTGACGCCGGAGAACATCGAGAAGGTGGATGATTACACGGTGCGCCTGCACTTGAGCCGGCCGGAGATTGCGGTGCCGGAGCATTTGTTCCACTATCCGGCGCAGGTACTGCATCACAAGACCTTTGAGGGGGACATTATCAAGGCGCCGGTGGGGACGGGGCCGTATCTGCTGGAGGAGTATGTGGCGGGGCAGGTCTTCCGGCTGAAGCGCCGGCCGGATTACTGGCAGACTGGCGCGGATGGGAAGCCCCTGCCGTATCTGGACGGCATGGTCTGGATCGACATGGGCGCTGAATTTGCCGCGCAAATTGCCGCTCTGAAATCTGGCGAAATCGATTTTATTGACCAAGGTGACGGCGGCGGCGTAGAGGTGTACCTGGCTGTGCGCGATGACCCCAACATTCTCGTTCAGGGGGTCACTACCGCCGTTACCCGCGTCCTGCGCATGCGGGTGGATATGGATCCCTGGACCGACGTGCGGGTGCGGCAGGCGCTGAAGCTGTGCCAGGACCGCAGGAAGATCCTGCAGCTTGCCTACTTCGGCGAGGGTATGGAAGGCCAGGACTGCCACGTGGCGCCGGTGCATCCGGAGTACTGCCCGGTGGAGACGCCGAAGTACGATCCCGAGAAGGCGAAGGCGCTCTTGGCGGAGGCCGGCTATCCCGACGGCATTGACGTGGAGATCGCCGTGGGTGCTGACTGGCCGGAGGTGGTGACGTATGCCGAGACGCTGAAGGAAGATGCGGCGCCGGCGGGTATTCGGCTGAAAATCAACTCCATGCCCACCAGCCAGTACTGGGACCTGTGGACGGAGGTGCCGCTGGGCATCACGCCGTGGACACACCGCCCGCTGGGCACCATGGTGCTGAACCTGGGCTACACGGCGGATGCGCAGGGGAATCCTGTGCCGTGGAACGAGACGCGCTGGGTGGACGAGGAGTTCGTCGAGCTGTTGAACAAGGCCAACGGCACCCTGGATGTGGAAGCGCGGCGCAAGATCATGTGCGACCTGGAGCGCATCCAGCAGGAGCGTGGGCCCATCGGCATCGCCTTCTGGATGAACGTCTGGATGGTATCTAGGAAATACGTCAAGGGAGCTCAGCCGCATCCGACCTCGTACATGCTGTTCAACGAGGTGTGGTTGGACAAGGCATAAGAGCTGGGACCATCTTCGGACTGGGGTGGGAGAGTGGGAGGCTGCCCCTTCCACTCTCCCTTTCATGTTTTCATGCCGGAGTATACTGCCGTGATCTGTTATGTGGACATCGAACATGAGGATGTGCTGAACGATCCTGAGGAGCGCGATGCGCATTTGGCGTGGGCCATGGACGTCCAACTGCGGCTGGAGGAGCTGGCGGCGGTGCCCTGCCTGGTACAGCACTACCGCCGCGTGACCCTTGCGCGGCTGAAAGATTGGGGGGTGCAGGCCCTGATTATCAGCGGCAATGCATCGGATTGGGAGAGCTATCCCGCCGGCGCCTTCGATGCCCTGTTCGAGATCATTCGCGAGGCCGATATCCCCATCCTAGGCATCTGCGGCGGGCATCAGCTTATCTGCATGGCGCACGGCGCGCCGGCCGGCCCCATCCGGCCGCTGGCGCCAGGCGCAAAGAATG
Organism: uncultured Anaerolineae bacterium; assembly: GCA_938049385.1. Lineage (GTDB taxonomy): Bacteria > Chloroflexota > Anaerolineae > JACIWP01 > JACIWP01 > JACIWP01. Next base: position 30,067 of record CALIBQ010000023.1, on the reverse strand, counting down.
CGGCCGGCCTGGGTGGGGAAGGATATTTCAAGGAATGGGGCTTTCTGCCGGTGGACGTCCTCCAGCCTGACCCGCTGTTCGAGGGGCTGGGGGAGCATCCGGTCTTCCTGGAGATGCACTACTGGGAGGTGAAACAGCTCCCGGCGGAGTTTATACTGCTGGCGAGCACGGCGGAGTGCGGGATACAAGCCGTGCGGCATCGGCGGAAACCGCTGTACGGCGTGCAGTTCCACCCCGAGGCATTTATCCTTCCCGGACAGCGCTACCGCAGTCCGCTGGTGCGGATCGTATATCCCGGAGGATATGACGAGGCTCAGCCGGATGGGCAGGTTCTTCTGCGCAACTTCCTGCGCATCGCCGGCGCGGCGCTCTCGCCTTAACGATAACGTGCTGTGTTGGTTTTCTGTCTATTGACAAATTGTGAAATTCGTGTTATGATGGTAGACAAGATAACCTTCCAAGCTCGTGATGGCTTTTACCGAATATAGAGGCGAAGCCGCAACCTTCCACCTTTCTTCACCTATAGGGTCTGTGGAGGGACCGCTGCACTGCGAGAGCACTCTCGGAGGATGACACACAAGGGAAATTTCTCGACGTCTACAGCACTCACCAGCTTCCACAATGCATATCACGTGTACGCGGCAATAAGGACCTTTCAATATTGTCTTTGATAGGACATGAAACGGCCCCCAATTGACCCCATAGTGTCAGCGATTCTGTGCGAATTCCCTGGGCCTTTCGTTTCCAGCGCTATTCATCAAGGAGCAGAGGCAATGGAAGCCGAAGAGATTGTCGAATTGAACCGGACGTACACGTTTTTCACCTGGTCGGTACAGAGTCAGGTTCGCCCGCTCCCAGTATCCCATGGTCAGGGCGCGTACTTCTGGGATGTGACGGGGAAGCGCTATCTCGATTTTTCCTCCCAACTGATGAATCTCAATGCAGGGTTCGGCAACGCGCGCATCATCCGCGCCATTCAAGAGCAGGCGGAACGCCTGGCATTCGCATGGCCGGGGTTCGCCACGGAGCCGCGCGGCCGGCTGGGACAACTGCTGGCCGAGATCACGCCGGGCGACCTTTGCAAAGCGCTCTTCACCACTGGAGGCGGGGAGGCCAACGAGAATGCCATCAAATTTGCGCGATTGGTAACGGGCCGCCATAAAATTCTCTCGCGCTACCGTTCTTTCCACGGGGCAACGGCCGGCGCCCTTGCCCTCACGGGTGACCCTTACCGCCATCCGGTGGAACCCTTAATCCCAGGCGTGGTTCACTTCCTCGACCCATACTGCTACCGCTGTCCGTTCGGATGGACCCGGGAGACCTGTCATCGGGAATGCATTGATCATGTGGAACAGATCATACAGCTCGAAGGCCCTGAACACATCGCCGCCATCGTGCTAGAAGGGGTTACTGGAAGCAATGGCATTATTATCCCCCCTGATGAGTACTGGCCGCGCATTCGGGAAATGTGCGACCGCTACGGCATCTTGCTGATCGATGATGAGGTGATGAGTGGATTCGGCCGCACGGGCAAATGGTTCGCTGTGGAACATTGGGGTGTTTCACCGGATATCATGACAGTGGGGAAGGGCATTACGTCTGGTTATGTCCCACTGGGCGCCGTGATCGTGTCTAAATCCATTGCAGACTACTTCAATGATCGGCGCCTGCCTATGGGATTAACGAACAACAGCCATCCGGTTTGTGTGGCGGCAGGCGTGGCGGCAATCGAGGCCTATGAAACCGATGGCCTTATCGAGAATGCGCGCAGTATGGGCAATATGCTAAAGGAAGGCCTTGAGGAGTTGAAAGAAAGGCATCCCTCCATCGGAGATGTCCGATGCATCGGTCTGTTCGCGTGCATCGAGTTGGTCAAAGATCGCGAGTCCAAGGAGCCGTTATCTCCTCTTCCAGGCCTTCCTCCTTCTGGAGACCCTTTATTGGCGGCCAAGCTCTCGTCCGAGATGCGGAAAAGAGGCATGCACTGCTTTGCCAAGTGGAATTATATTTTCCCTATTCCGCCGTTATGCATTGGCCCATCGGAGCTTCAAGAAGGCCTGGCGATATTGGATGAGGTACTGGTGCTGGCGGATGAGATCGCAGTGCATTAGCGTTCGCTACAGGCCGAGGTTGACCGATGAGTCCAACGTATGATGTCATCATTATCGGCGGGGGGATGATCGGCCTTTCGACGGCGTATCATCTTGCCCGTCGGGGTGTGCGGACCCTACTGCTGGAGGCCGGCGAGCTGGGCGGTGGGACATCGGCCGCATGTTCCGGCCGCGCGCAGACCATCGAGGGACATTTGGACCCCCTCAACCTGTATCTGGTGAGGGCCGGCCTGGAGCGGCTGGCCACGCTGGAAGAGGAGCTGGGGCATCCCTTTTCGTGGCGGCTGGTGGGGTATTTCTGCCTCATCCCCTCTCAGCACCTCTGGGAGTTGTGGACCCAGCGCGCCCGCATCCTCAGCGAGAACGGCATCCCTACCTATATGGTGGACCGGGAAGCACTGCAGAAGGAAGAGCCGCTCCTGAACACCGCCGGCCTGTTAGGCGCCGCCTACGGCCAGGAAGGGCTTCTCAACCCCTTCCATTTTTGCTGGGCCTATGCGCAGGCGGCCCGCTGGCTGGGTGCGGACATCCGTGCCGGCACACCAGTGGTTGGCATGCAAGCCGCGGGTGGGCGTGTGGTCAGCGTGGAGACGCCGGCCGGCAGTTTCTCGGCCGGCCGCGTGGTGGTGGCGGCCGGCGCCTGGACGCCGCAACTGCTGGCGATGGTGGGTGAATTGGTGCCGATCCACTTCACTCATGCGGAGGCGTTTGTTACGGAGCGCACCCATTTGCCCCTGCGTAACACTATTGGCATGGCCGATTTCTACGAACAAATCCACGGCAAACCGCGCGCCGTTTCGGTCGGCTTCTCCGTGGAGCCGGACGGCGCGCTGGTGGTGACTGAGGCGGTAACCCGCACGGACACCATTCGACGGGGGTGTTCGGTATGGGGGTTGGCCGGCATGGCCGCGCATTTGCTGACACTTTACCCGGCGCTGGGCAGGGTGCGCGCCCTGCGGGGGTGGGGCGTGCCGACCGCGTTCACCCCGGATGACGAGCCAGTGGTGGGCAGGATGGCAGGATGGGATAATTTGTTTGTATATGGTGCATGTCTGGAGACCATCTCGACGATCCCTGTGCTGAGCGATTGGATGGCCGGCATGATTCTGGATGAGGCGCCGCCCATGGACCTCGCGCTGTACTCTCCAGCGCGCTTCGCCCAGGCACGGTGAGGGGGAGGAATGATGGCGGCAAATCATCGGATAGGGGAAACCGTGCGGGTGGTGGTGGACGGCCGCGAGGTGGAAGCGCTGGCCGGCCAGACCATCGCCGCGCTGCTCGTTTCGCTGGGCTACCGCTCTTTCAATCGCTCCAAGGTTTCAGGAAGCCGGCGCGGGCTGTTCTGCGGGCAGGGGGTTTGTTTCGAATGCGAGGTTACCCTCGGTGACGGCGAGAAGGTGCGCGCCTGTGTCACGCCTCTTGAGCCGGGCATGGTCATCCGCACGGACCAGGGGGAGGGGGCATGATGCCGGACGAACCGACGCGCTGGGATGTCATTGTCATTGGAGCGGGGCCGGCCGGCATGTCCGCCGCGCTGGAGCTTGACAGGCTTGGCCTGTCGGCCCTGGTCGTTGATTCCGCCCCCCTGCCAGGAGGGCAGTATTTCAAGCAATCCCTTCTACGGCCGGAGGTGGTCCAGTCCGCAGAGGGACGGACGCTCCTTACAGAGTTCGCGCGTGCAGGCGTGCGCCGGCTGATGGATACCCAGGTCTGGGGGATTACCCCGGAGCGCGACGGCTTTGAAGTGGCGGTATTCCGCCGGCACGACGGGGAGCGCCGGCTGTGGTCGCAGGCGCTCATTATTGCCACGGGCGCGTACGACCGGCCGGTGCCTTTCCCGGGCTGGGACCTGCCCGGTGTGATGATGGCCGGCGGCGCGCTGACCATGATCAAACATCAGGGGGTACTACCCGGCCGGCGGGTGCTCCTGTGCGGTACCGGCCCCCTGCAGTGGGTGTTGGCGCGCCATCTGCTGGAAGGAGGCGCGCAGGTCGTCGGGATGGTGGATGCGGCTCCCTTCCCGTGGAGGGCCATACGCCATATGACGGTGCTGGCCGGCCAGGGGGAGCGTCTGCGGGAAGGGCTGGGGGCGTGGGCGGCCATCCTGCGGGCCGGCGTCCCCGTCCACTGGGGCAAGATTATCCTGCGTGCCGAGGGCTCCGCAGGGGTGGAACGGGCCGTGATCGGGCGACCGGATGGGACATCCACACAGTCCTTTGCGGTGGATACAGTCTGTCTGGGCTATGGGTTTCAGCCTTTCAACCATCTGGCCCGTATGATCGGGTGCGAGCACCACTATGCCGCCGCATTGGGGGGATGGGTTCCCCGGCGGGATGAGTGGTGCGAGACGACGATAGCGGGCGTCTTCGTGGCCGGCGATGCCGCCGGCATTCAGGGCAAGGATGTGGCCCTGCTCGAGGGGAAGCTGGCAGGATGGGGCGCCGCACGCCGCCTGGGCGCGGATGTGCCGCACGACCAGGTGAGCGCTCTGCGGGCGGACCTGCGCCGGCAGGCGGCTATGGCGCGGTTCCTGTACTTCCTGTTCCCATATCCCTTTGACCGCATCCCCTATCCCGTGGAAGATGATACAATCCTGTGCCGGTGTGAGGAGGTGCGGGTGCGGGATGTGCGCGCGGTGGTGCGCGAGGGGGTGAGCACCCTGCGCATGGTGCGCATGCTGACGCGCGCCGGCATGGGGCTGTGTCAGGGGCGCACCTGTGCCGACCTGGTGTGTCATATCCTAGCACAGGAGACGGGGACGCCTGTCGCCGATATCGCCGGCCCCAGAGTAAGTCCTCCGCTGTTCCCCATCCCGCTGTACGGCATAATCGAAGAGGAGGATGCATATGTTCGTACTGAGGATTGACCTGCGTGCCAATCGCATCGTTCGCGATGAACTGGAGGATGTGCTGAGCGCCGGCCGGCATTTTATCGCCCGCACGCTGAACGACGAATGCGACCCCGGCATTGACCCGTTAAGCCCCGATAACCCGCTCATCTTTACCTGTGGTCCCTTCGCCGGCTGGCCGGTTTCGTCGGCCGGCCGCCTGTCTGTGGGCGGCAAAAGCCCGCTGACCGGCGGCATCAAGGAGAGCAATGCCGGCGGCGAGCTGGCCAACGCCCTGGCCGGGCTGGACTGCCGCGCCGTCATCTTGTACGGCGCACTGGCCGAACCCGGCATCCTGGTGGTGAACGCGGTGGACGATGTCCGCATCCTGCCGGCGGGCGAGTACTGGGGCCTGGATACCGAGGCCTGTGCGGCGCGCCTGCGGGCGGACTTTGGTTCCGATTATGCGATGGCGGTGATTGGGCCGGCGGGCGAGATGCGCCTGCCGGCGGCCGCCATCTGCGTGAGCGATGCTCGCGGACAGCCCTTCCGCTTCGCGGCGCGCGGCGGGCTTGCCGCGGTCATGGGCAGTAAGCGGCTGAAGGCCGTCCTGGTGCGCAGGCAAAAGCGCGCCCTGCCGGCGAACCCAGCCTTTCTGCCGGCGGTGCGGGAGCTCCATAAGGCCATTGAGCAAAACCCGCGCGTCGAGACACTGCGCAAATACGGCACGGCCTCCACGGTCATGCTGACCCAATCGTGGGGCGGTCTGCCGACCCGCAACTTCCGTCAGGGGACGTTTGAGCAGGCGGAGCAGATTTCCGGCGAGGCCGTGTACCGGCTGATCACCACGCGCGGCGGGGAAGGCACTCCGACAGAGGCCTGTATGCGTGTCTGCATGATCCAGTGCTCCAATATTTTCCCGGATGCGGAGGGCCGCCGGCTGGTCGGGAAGCTCGAGTACGAGACGCTGGCCATGTGCGGTTCGAACCTGGGCATCGGCGAGCCGGATACCATTGCCCGCATCAACCAACGCTGTAACGAGCTGGGACTCGACACGATTGAGATGGGGACGACCTTGGGTGTGGCGGCTGAGGCCGGCCTGATGGAGTTCGGCGATGGCGAGCGCGCGCTGGAGCTGTTGGAGGAAATCGCTCGCCGGACCCCCTTGGGCCGGCTGTTGGGCCAAGGCTGTGCGGTGCTGGGACGGGTACTGGGGGTCGAGCGGGTGCCGGCCGTCAAGGGACAGGGCGTGCCGGCGTACGACCCACGCGCCATCAAGGGCACCGGTGTGACGTTCGCCACGTCGCCGATGGGGGCGGATCACACTGCTGGCCTGACGGTGTTTGCGCGGGTGGACCATCACGCGGCGGAGGGCCAGGTGGAGTTGTCGCGCCAGGCGCAGATTGACCGCGCTGCGTTCGATGCGTTGGGGTTGTGCGCCTTTCTGATGGGTTCCACCGCCGGCCGGCCGGAGCTACTGCTGAACATCCTGCGCGCCGGCTATGGGGTGGAGCTGGGGCCGGGGTGGTTGGAGGAGCTGGGCCGGCAGGTGATCGAGATGGAGCGGGCGTTCAACCTGCGCGCCGGCATCACGCCGGCGGCCGACCGACTGCCGGCGTTTTTCGAGCAAGAGCCGCTTCCGCCGCATGGAGAGACCTTCGACATTCCTCCGGAGGCACTGCGGGATATCTGGCCGGCATGAATGAACTGAGTAATGGTTATTGGCATTATATTTGAGGGTGTTGAAAAAGCAGATATTGGCTCATCGCCTGGCAGTTGAAACTGCGGCTGTGTGCCTGCGAAGTCGGCCTACGCCGACTTCGCGAAGCCTGTACAGGCAGGCTTCGCAGTTGTTGCCGTGGCTTCAGCCGCTAGGCCGCTTCCACAGATTGTATGTTTGGACCTTTTCCAACACTCTCATTTTTAAAGATGCGCGATTCGCGTATTTATGCTATAATACGCGCTGCCGAGCGTGCTAAAGCTGAGGCCGTTAACCCTATCGCTTAAGGGAGGCCGCGTTCCATGCTGAAGTTTATTCTCCGCCGGATCGGACTGCTCCTTCTCACCATGTTCCTGGTGTCCGTCATCGTCTTTGGGGTCACAGAGGCGGCACCGGGCAACATTGCGCGCAACGTGCTGGGCGCCTACATCACCCCCGAACAGGAGAAATCCTTCCTGGCCCAGATGGGCCTGGATCGGCCTATTTATCAGCGCTATTTCTTCTGGCTGGTGGGCAATGACTGGCTGGCGCGCCGCAGGATTGGGATGCCGCTCAAGCAGATTCGCACGGAGAAGGGCTTTCTGGAATGGTGGGCGGTGGAGCCGGACGGAACCCTGATCCGCTGGAAGCTGGAGGGGGACAACCTCATCGCCATCCGCAAGTATGCGGACGGCCGGCTGGAACAGCAGGAGGATAACGGCCGCTGGCGCGTGCGCGCGCCGAATGAAGAGCTGGCTCGACTGCGGGGACTGCGGGGCGAAATCGAGGGAGATACCCGTTTGCTGGAAGAGGATCGTGCCGCGCTGTTGAGCCGGCTGGATGTCATCATCGGGGTTCTGGAGAGCGTTACCAGTGAGCAGGAGATGCTGAGCGCGCTGGCCGGCCCGGAGAAGGAGCTGGATGCCTTCATTGACCCCAACGCTACCCGCCTGGAAGAGGGGCTGTTGGGCGCGGCACCGGAGCTTGCCCGGGATGAGATTTATGAGGCACTCGTGATATATCGCAACCTGTCGGTCGGCGCGACGATGAGTATCCCACCCCAGCAGATGGCGAACAAGATGAACCGCGCCGCCACGGTGGTTGCCAAGATTGACGAGGAGCTGGCCAAGCAGTTGACCGATGCCCAGAATGCCTTCCAGGTCGGCAACGTGGATGTGGCGATGGAGACCTTAACCCCGATTATGCCGGCGCTGGAAGCGCAGTCCGCCAGCTACATCCATTTTGTGGATGCTCTGCAGGGCGCGGACTTCTTCGCGGCAGAAAAGGCCCTGCGCGAGATGGCCGATCCGGAGAAGACGCCGCTGGACAGCGCGCACGCTGCCCTGCTGGGGCGTCAGCTCGGCAAGGCCGGCGGTGTCCTGCGCAAGATTTCCCCCGGCTTCAAGGCCCTGAGCGATGCTTCCACAGCCTTGACCAAGGGAGAGATTGAAACCGCCCGTGCCAAGCTCCAGGAGGCCGCGGACCACATGGCGCAGGTGGCGCGCGGCCTACGGATGACGGAGCTGGCGCGGCTGGCGAAGGTCCAGCGCACCTTCTGGGGCGTGGACACCAACAACCGGGCGGTGCTCTGGGAGCGGGGCGGGACGCGAGTCTCCTGGCAGATGATTGAGATGGGCATGCGGCGCATTCGCGGCGGCGCGGTGGAGTATCTCCCCCTGCAGAGAGGGCTTCTGCGCGGCGACCCTGGCGTATCGGTGCGAACTTACCGACCCGTGGGGGAAACGCTGATGCTCCGCCTGCGCAACTCCCTGGTGCTGGCGGCGATCGCCTTCGTGGTGGTGATGCCGCTGGCGCTGGTGCTGGGTCTGATCGCCGGCCTCAATGAAGGCAAACCCATTGACCGCATCCTCTCGATATTCGGCCTGGTGACCACCGTCACCCCGGAGTTCGTCTCCGGTATCTTCCTCATCCTCATCTTTGCTTACTGGTTGAAGCTGGTGCCGGGAGCGACGGTCTTCGGCGAGAAAGCACCTTGGGAGCGGCCGGACATGCTCATCTTACCGGTGGCGACGCTCACCTTGGTGGAGCTGGGATATGTCCTGCGCATGACGCGCGCCAGCATGTCCGATGTGATGCGGGCGCCGTATATCCGGACGGCGTTTCTGAAGGGCCTGCCGTACTGGCGTATCGTTCTCAAACATGCCGTGCGCAATGCGCTCATCGCGCCTATTACCGTCATCATGCTGCACGTGAACTGGCTGGTGGGCGGCATTGTGATTGTGGAGGCGATTTTCGGCTATCCGGGCCTGGGCAAGTATCTGCTGGAAGCGGCGCTGTTCAAGGATTTCAACGCCATTGAGGCCGGCGCCATGGTGCTGGTGACCCTGGCCGTGGGCACCCAGCTCCTGGCGGACATCGCCTATACGTTCCTGAACCCGCGCATCCGCTACCAGTGACGACCTGGGGCCTGTAGAGGAGGGAAACCGAAAGGATGACGGTCAGAGAAGAAGCCTTCCCAAGCGCCAAACCCTCTTTCGGTGAGCGCCTGCGAGACAGCTTGCTGATCCTGTGGCGTTCCAAAACGGCCATGGTGGGGCTGACCATCGTCATGTTCTGGGTGGTGGTGGCACTGCTGGCACCTGTGGTGACGAAGTATTCCCCTACCGAACAGGACTGGCAGGCGCAGAATCAGGGGCCATCCGCAAAGCACTGGTTGGGGACCGATGACGCCGGCCGCGATATCTGGTCGCGCCTGGTCTACGGCGCCCAAGTGATCCTTATCCGGACACCGGTTACCGACAAGTTTTCCCTACCTATCGGGACAGCTGTTTGGGGTGTCCTGCTGGGCCTCGTCGTCGGTTCGACACTGGGGTTGGTCGGAGGATACCTGGGCGGATGGATAGACGAGGTCATCATGCGTCTCCTGGATGCCATGATGGCCTTCCCGGTCATCCTGCTGTACATGATCATCATCGCCGCGGTGGGTCCTTCGGCTATCAACGTGGTGCTGGCCATTGCGATCGTGGGGACGCCGGGCATTGCGCGGCTGGTGCGCAGTCTGACGCTGGACATCCGCACCCGGGAGTATATCCGCGCCGCGGAGGTGCGCGGCGAGAAGTTGTGGTACATCTTATTTGTGGAGATACTGCCGAACGCCAGTGGACCTATTCTGATTGACGCCATGCTTCGTCTGGGCTATGCGATTTTCGCCATGGGTACGTTGGGCTTCCTGGGGCTTGGTCTGCCGCCGCCCTCGCCGGACTGGGGGAGCATGGTGGCCAAAGGCCGGCGCTTTATCCTGGCCGGCAGTCCCTGGGCGGCGCTCTGGCCGGCGGTCGCCATCGCGTCACTGGTGGTGGGACTGAACCTGCTGGCGGACGGCTTGCGCGAAGAGACGCAGAGGTATCGGTAATCAAGGGGAAACAGCGCATGAAGGATAGGAAAGACCTGCCGATCTTGCGGGTAGAGAATCTGTCAGTTTCCTATGCGACGCGTAAAGGAGAGGTGCCGGCGGTGCGCGATGTGTCCTTTGAGGTGCGCCGCGGCGAGACCTTTGGAATGGTGGGCGAGTCCGGGTGCGGCAAGAGCACCGTCGCCTTCAGCATCGTGAATTTCTTGGGGCCGAACGGGCGCATTAAGGCCGGCCGCATCTTTTTCCAGGGCCAGGACCTAGTGGGGCGCTCCGAACGAGAGCTACGGCATCTGCGCGGCAACCGCATCGCCATGGTCTATCAAGACCCCATGCAGGCGCTCAATCCCTCCCTGCGCATCGGCGAGCAGATGGCCGAGGTGCTTATCGTTCACCAGGGGCTGAAAAAGGCCGAGGCCGAGGAGCGCTGTATCCAGATGCTGGAGCGGGTCTACATGGCGGACCCGGCCAACGTCATGCGGCGCTATCCCCATCAGCTCTCGGGCGGACAGCAGCAGCGCGTGGTCATCGCCACGGCACTGCTCAACAACCCGGCCCTGCTCATCATGGATGAGCCGACTACGGCGCTGGATGTGACGGTGGAGGCGGCGGTGCTGGACCTTATCGCTGGCCTGCAGAAGGATTTCGACACCGCCATCCTCTATATCAGCCACAACCTGGGCGTTATCGCGCGCGTTTCCGACCAGGTGGGGGTCATGTACGCCGGCCAACTGGTGGAGCGCGCGCCGGTGACCGACCTCTTCCTGAAGCCGCTCCATCCGTACACCCAGGGGCTTATGCGCTGTGTGCCGCGGCTCGGGCAGGACAAGTTGAGCAGTTATCTGCTCCCCATCCGCGGGCAGGTGCCTTCGCCGACGAACCTGCCGCCGGGCTGTATCTTCGAGCCGCGCTGTGACTTTGCCCGGCCGGAGTGCCGGCGGGCCATGCCGGAGTATCGCCAGGTATCGGATGGTCATTGGGTGCGCTGTCATTTTGCCGAGGAGGTCGCCGGCGCCGGCGTACAGCCGCCGAAAGAGTTGGTAGCGGAGATGCTGGCAGCATCCCGCAAGGAGCGGGAACCCATCCTGCAGGTCGAACGGCTGAAAACCTATTATGACGTGCCTTCGCCCAAACTCTTTGACCGGCGCAAGCGCTATGTCCGGGCAGTGGATGATGTCAGCCTGGAGGCCTATAAGGGGCTGACCTTGGGCATTGTGGGCGAGTCCGGTTGTGGCAAGAGCACGCTAGCCCGCACCATTATCGGCTTGGAACGGCCGACCGACGGCAAGCTGGAATTCATGGGCTTCGACATCCGCAAACCGGTCTCGAAGCGGGACATTGAAATTATCAAGAACCTGCAGATGGTGTTCCAGAACCCCGATTCGACGCTCAACCCGGCCTTCAGCGTGGGCCGGCAGATTGCCCGTCCGCTGGAGCTGTTCAAGGTGGTGCCAAAGGAACAGATTCGGGGAGAGGTGATCCGCCTGCTAGAGCTGATGAAGCTGGGGCCGAATTATTACGACCGACTGCCGCGGCAGTTGAGCGGCGGGGAGAAACAACGGGTGGGCATCGCCCGCGCCCTGGCCGGCCGGCCGGAGCTGGTGCTGTGCGACGAGCCAGTGTCCGCGCTGGATGTCTCGGTGCAGGCGGCGGTGCTGAACCTGCTGTTGGAGGTCCAGCACAAGCTTGGCACGACGCTGATCTTCATCGCCCATGACCTGAGCGTGGTGCGCTTCCTGTCGGACTATATCGCCGTTATGTACCTGGGCAAGGTCATGGAATTCGGCACGGCGGAGCAGATTTACGCGCCGCCGTATCATCCGTACACCGAGGCACTGCTCTCGGCCGTCCCCATCCCGGACCCGCGCGCGGAGCAGAAGCATGTGCGTCTGGAGGGCACGGTGCCCAGCGCGCTGAACCCGCCTACTGGCTGTCGCTTCCACACCCGCTGTCCGCGCAAGCTCGGGGAGATCTGCGAGCGCGAGGAGCCGCCCTGGCAGGACGCCGGCAACGGCCACCGCATCTACTGCCACATCCCGCTGGAAGAGCTCCGCAAGGTGGAGCCGGTCATCACCCTGCGGACCAACGATGCGGTTAAGGTGCGGTAAAACCTCCGCCCAAGTAAACGTCCGATGCACAGGGGATGGGAGCCGCCGGCCCATCCCCTGTTTTTTGGCAGTACACTTACGCACAGACGATAAGGAGAGGACGGCATGGCATTCCACGCACGTGTGAACCGGGAAGGGATGGAGCATCCCCGCTTTCAATATCTCTCGCGTGCGCAGTGTGAGGCACTGCACAACGCCAGCCTGGAGATTCTCGCGCGCACGGGGGTGCGTCTGTACCTGGAAGAGGCGATCGAGCTGTTGCGCAAGGCTGGCTGTTCCGTTACCGACGGCAACCGGGTGCGCATCCCCGCCGGCCTGGTGGAGAAGGCACTCTCTACGGTGCCCAAGCGCATCACCCTGTACGATCGGGAGGGAAGGCCGGCGCTCTTCCTCGAGCCTGGGCGCTGTTATTACGGGCCTGGCTCCGACTGCCTGCATATCATTGACCACCGCACGGGCCAGCGACGGGACGCGGTGCTTCAGGACGTCGTGGATGGCATCACGCTGTGCGATGCCCTGCCGCGCATCGGCTTCGTCATGTCCATGTTTCTGCCCAGCGACGTGAAACCGCTTGTCTCCGACCGCTATCAGATGGAGGTGATGCTGAACTACACCACCAAGCCCATCGTCTTTGTGACGAATGAATTTTCGGGTTGTGTCGATGCGGTCCGGATGGCGGAGATCGTCGCCGGCGGAGAAGAGGCTCTGCGCGATCGCCCCTTTGTCGCCTGCTACATCAACGTCACGACCGGCCTGCGCCATAATGAGGAAGCACTGCAGAAACTTTTGTTCCTGGCGGAGAGGGGCATCCCGGCGCTGTACATCCCGGTGGTCATCGGAGGGCTGACGGCACCGATGAGCGAGCCGGCCGGCATGGCGGTGGTGAACGCCGGCGTCCTGGCCGGCTTAGTGCTGTCCCAGTTGAAGCGGGAGGGCGCGCCCTTCATTGTGCCCGGCTGGGGTGGGGCCGGCCTGGATATGCGCACCACGATCAGCCCGTACTGCTGGCCGGATTCGCGCGGCATGGCCCATGCCCTGGCGCAGTACTACAATCTGCCCATGTTCGGCATCGGCGGGTGCAGTGAGTCGAAGGATGTGGATTCCCAAGCGGCGGCTGAGGCGGCCCTGACCATGATGGCCGAGACGTTGGGGGGCGCGCAGTTGATCCACGACCTGGGATATTTGGAATCGGGCCTGACCACTTCGCTGGCGCAGTTGGTCATCTGCCACGAGATCGCCGGCTGGATCGCTAAGTTCCTGTCCCCCACGCCGGTGAACGATGAGACCCTGGCGCTGGACCTGATTGACCAGGTGGGGCCGGATGGGCAGTTTCTGGATACGCCGCACACGCTCCAGCATTTCCGCCATTTCTGGTATCCGGAGGTGTTCGAGCGCGCCGACTATTTCGGCTGGCAGCAGGCCGGCGCCAAGCTGGCGCCGCAACGGGCCGCTGAGTATGTCCAGCGCGTGCTGGAAACGCACCAACCACCGCTACTGCCGGCGGACCTCCGCCGGCAGGTACATGCCGTGGTGGAAGAGGCGGAGGCGAAGCTGTAAGCATATCATCCTGCGAAAGGGGTTCTATCCATGTTTCTTCGCGAGTACGAACCCGGACGAGATAGGGAAGCGGTAAAGCGCATCTGGCTGGAAGCCGGCTGGCTCCAGCCGGACCAACCGCGCCAGGAGGAGGCATTCGAGTATTTTACGGCGGCCGGCCGCGCTCATGTGGCGGAAATGAACGGCTCCGCCGAATGCTTTGTGCTTACTAATCCCGGTACTATCCAGCATCAGGCGCATGAGCTCCCGCTGTGCAACGTGGCGGCCGTGATCACGGGCCGGGTGGCGCGGCGCATGGGGCTGGCGCGCCGGCTGACCGCCCGCGCCATCGCCATCAGCGCGGCAGAGGGCACGGCGGTCAGCACCTTGGGGGTCTTCGACCAGGGGTTTTACAACCAATTAGGGTTCGGCACGGGTTCTTACGTGCACTGGTTGGTCTTTGACCCGGCGCACATCCACGTGCCGGTCAGCGCTCGCCCGCCCCAGCGCATCGGGCCAGAGCATTGGGAGGCAGTGCATGCCAGCCGGCTGGCGCGCCGGCGGTATCACGGCTCCGTCAACATTTTCTCGCCGCTGTTCACGCGCTCTGGCATGGTGCGGCTGGCGACCAGCTTCGGGCTGGGCTATTTCGACGGCCCGAACGGGGAGCTGACGCACCATATTTGGATGACGGCGGAGGCACCGCGCGGCCCGTATCATGTGCTGTGGATGAGCTACCGCACGCCGGCGCACTTCCTGGAACTGATGGCGCTCCTGCACCAGTTGAGCGATCAGGTGCGGGTGGTGCGCATGGTGGAGCCAGCCGGCATCCAGATGCAGGACGTGCTGGCGCGCCCCTTCCGCATGTTTCGGCTCCAGCTCGAGGAAGGGTTGAGGTACGGCATCTACGCCGCCGGCTTCTGGCAGGCGCGCATCTGCAACCTGTTTACCTGCCTGGAGCACACATCCCTGCCGGCTGGCCCGGTGCGCTTCAACCTGCGCTTGAGCGATCCCATCGAGCGCTATCTGGAAGAGGGCGCGCCCTGGCGCGGCGTCGCCGGCGAATATGTGGTTACCCTTGGCCCGCAGTCGGGCGCGGAGAAGGGACATGACCCGGCACTTCCTACGCTGGAGGCGACTGTCGGCTCCTTCACCCGGCTGTGGCTGGGGGTCCTGCCGGCCACCTCGTTGGCGTTCACCGACCATCTGCTTGGGCCGGCGGAGCTGTTGGAGCAGTTGGACGCGGTCGTGCGCCTGCCGGCGCCACATGTGGATTGGGACCTGTAGCTTCCGCCCGGTGCCTCCCACGGAAATCCCGTGGGAGGCGTTTTTTGTAGGACGTTTTGGGAATTGACAGCTCCCCATCTTTCCGTTATCCTTTCCCCAGAATAGAACTGATGTTCTAATCAGATGCCCTGAGCGAATTCCGCGCGGGCGCAGGCCGCAGGAGGCCTGGCACCGGCGCGGTTTTTTGTTGGGGGCGGGCATGATGGCAGGCGGGCGGAGCAAACGAAATGCCAGCGATATCCTGGCACAGGTACTGCGGGACCCGGCGGCGTTCAGCCGGCATATCCTGCGCCGGCCCCTGCGCCCCTATCAAGTTGAGCCGCTTCAGGCCATCGTCCGCTCCGTGCTCCAGCGTCAGGGGCTCACCTTCACGGTGATGTTCGCCCGGCAGATGGGCAAGAACGAATTGTCTGCCCACCTGGAGGCGTACCTGCTGAACCTGTTTCAGCGGGCCGGCGGGACGATCGTCAAGACCGCGCCGACCTTTCAGCCTCAGCTTCTGGTGAGCAAGACGCGGTTGGAGTCCCTGCTGGATAACCCGCTGAACGCCGGCCGCTGGAAGGGGGAGCGGGGGTACATGATTCGCTTGGGGAAGGCGCGCGCCGTGTTTCTCAGCGGCGATGCCGGCGCCAATGTAGTGGGCGCGACAGCCAGCCTCCTGCTGGAAGTGGACGAGGCCCAGGATTTCGATTTTGAGAAGTATCAGCGCGATTTCCGACCTATGGCTTCCACCACCAACGCCACTACGGTGCTGTACGGGACGGCGTGGAGCGAGGATGACATGCTCTGGCGGCAGAAACTGCACAACCTAGAGGCGGAGCGCCGGGACAGCCTGCGCCGGCATTTTGAGAGCGGCTGGCGTGTCCTGGCTGGTATGGACGAGTCGTACCGGCGCTTCGTAGAAGGGGAGCGCCAGCGGCTGGGTGAGGAGCATCCCCTGTTCATGACGCAGTATGCCCTGCGGCCGCTGACCGGCGCCGGCCGGCTCTTCTCCCCGGCCCTGCTGGAGCGGATGACCGGCACGCATCCCCGCCGCCAGCCGCCGGCGGAGGGCACTAGTGTGGTAGCGGGCCTGGACGTGGGTGGGAGTGGGGCCGGCGAACATGATGCCAGCGTGCTGACGGTGGCGGTGGTGGTACCCTATGAAATGGCCGGCGTTTCCCTGCCGCGGCTGTTCATTATCGAGCATGTTGTTTGGCGGGGGGAGGATTTGACCGCGCTGGGCGTGCAGACAGCGGAGCTTGCGCGGGAGCGGCAGGTACAGCGTTTGGTCGTGGATGCGACGGGCATCGGCGCCGGCGCAGCATCGTTCCTCAGCGCCGCGCTGGGGGCAGAGCGGGTGGAGCCGTTCGTCTTCTCGCAGGGGGCGAAGAGCCGGCTGGGTTATGGACTGCTGGCGGCGGTGGGCGCCGGCCGCGTGCAGATGTATGCCGACGATGGCTCACCAGAATACCGGGAGTTTTGGGCGCAGTGCCGGGCCTGCCGGCGCGAGGCCCTGCCGGGACAGCAGATGCGCTTTTTCGTGCCGGCGGAGGAGGGGCATGACGACTATGTGATGTCGCTGGCCCTGTGCGTGCGTGCGGCCTGCCTGGCCGGGCCGGCGCCGGCTTCGACGCTCATCGAAGCGCCCGATATATTGGGTCAAGGGTAGTAACGCATCAGGAGGAGAATATGAACTGGAAGGCGAGGATGGCGGAGCGGCTGTTCGGCGGGCTGATCGAGGCGCGGGTACAGGAGGCGGTGAAGGTGGTGGATGATGCCTGGTGGCGGGTGGTGAACGCGCCGGCGGCGCCGATCGAGCCGGCCTGGCACCAGCGGCAGGACGGTTTGGAGGCGGCGCTGAAGGCTTGGCGGGACCATCCCCTGGCGCGGCGCATCGTGGGCCTGACCACAGATTATGTGCTGGGGGACGGCCTGAGCATTTCCTCCGGCATCCCGGAGGTGGACGAGTGGGCGAGGCGCTTCTGGACGCACCCGCAGAACCGTATGGACAGCCGGCTGTACGGCTGGGTGGACGAACTGACGCGCGCCGGCGAGCTGTTCATCGTGCTGAGCCGCAATCCGGCCGACGGCATGTCCTATGTCCGGCTGGTGCCGGCCTGCCGGATTGACGGGATCGAGACCGACCCCGACGACCTGGAGCGGGAACTGCGCTATCACGAGATGACCAGCGCCCATCTTCTGGACGGGGGACGCTGGTGGCCGGCGGCGGAGACAGCGGACCCGCAGGCTCCGCAGGTCATGCTGCATGTAACCATCAACCGGCCGCCCGGGGCCTTGCGCGGCGAGGGGGATTTGACGCCCATCCTGCCATGGCTGGAGCATTATACAGCCTGGCTGGAGGACCGCGTGCGGGTAAACCGGCTGAAGTCCTCGTTCGTCTGGCAGGTAACCCTGCGCGGGGCGACGCCGGCGGCCATCGCGCAGAAGCGCGCCGAGTACAGCCGGCCGCCGACTCCTGGCTCGGTCATTATCAGCAACGAGGGGGAGCGCTGGGAGGCGGTTCAGCCGCATATTGGTGCGCAGGACGCGCAGGCGGACGGCAAGGCGATGCGCCTGCTGGTGGCGGCCGGCGCCGGCGTGCCCCTGCACTTCCTCAGCGAGGGGGAATCGGCGACCCGTGCCACGGCGGCGGAGATGGGGGACCCGACCTTCCGCCATTACCGCCGGCGGCAGATGGAAGTATGCCGCATGGTGGAGCGCCTCGTCGAGGTCGCCTATCAGCGGGCGGCGGCGATTGGCAGGGCGCGGTTTTACGAGCGGTTGGAACTGAAGGTATCCGCGCCGGAGATCGTGCGCGATGATAACGAGTCGCTGAGCCGGGCGGCGCGGCAGATGGTGGAAGCGCTGGCCCGTATGCGGGAGCTGGGCTGGGTGGACGCGCGCCGTGCCATACGACTGGCCTTTAAGGCCGCCGGCGAACTCATCAGTGAGGAAGATATTGACTCGCTCTTACAAACTGCTTCCGGTGATGCCGTTCGTACGGACGCGTAACACTTGGGGAAAGGAAGGGGATAGCCTGTCAGGAAGGTCTACCGACTGCGGCTGGCATGCCGCTCACACGGCTCGCGTAGCAATCGTTGGGCCTCCCATCGTCGGGCCGCATCCACTTCCTCCGGCGAACAGTCGGAGCGCAGGGTGAACCAGACCGACTGCCCGCATTTCGGACACTTGACGCGATGGAGCAGAAACGTCGGTCGCTCGGAGGGCTGGGTAGTTGATGCGGCGAGCAGGGTCCCCAGATGCAGTTGTTGCGCCATGGTCCACCTCCAGGGAGATATGGGCTTTCACGCGTGTACAGAGAGGCTCGCCATTGAGCGCCGGCAGGAGACCATATCCTGCGCAAGGGGATTCATTTCCAGTGTGATTATATCACATCCAGGGATGGCTGGCAAGTTTTCGTGCGGACGGGAACAATTTCGGTGTGGGAAAGGAGGGTGAAGGCATGGAAGTGGAGCAAACGGAAGCCGGCCGGCTGGAGCTGGCCCGGGCGCGGCTGGGGGAATGGATGCCGGCCGGCGGGGCGGATGCCGCCAAGGATATGGCACGGCTGGAGGTGCTGGCTATGCGCGCCGGCGAGGCCAACGGCCTGCGTTATCCGGCGGAGGTGCTGGAAGCCAGCGTGGGGGCCGGCCTGTGGCGTGGCGCGGCGGTGTTCCTGGACCATCCCGACGCGCTGGACGCCACGCGTGCCGGCGGCCGAACCCTGAGCGACCTGGCCGGCGTGGTCGAGGAGGCATGGTATGAGGATGGGGTGCGGGCGCGCCTGCGTCTGGCCGGCCCGAAGGGGCCGCTGGTGGCGGAGCTAGCGCGCCAGTGGCTGGCAGACCGGGAGGCCGGCCGGGCGGTGCCGCGCATCGGGCTGAGCGCGGACCTGCTGGTACTGCGGGACGCCGGCGGGCTGGTGCGGCGCATCCAGCAGGTGCATTCCCTGGACGTGATGTTTGACCCCGCCGCCGGCGGGACCTTCCTGCGGGTGCTCAATGCTTCGGGCGGAACAGCCGTTTTTCAATCAATGACAGAGGAGGAAAGTCGGATGACCACGAACGAACAGATGTTATCGAATGGTGCCGCCGGCGCGCCGGAGCCGGCACCGACCTATGCGCTTGCCCTGCTTCAATGTGAGCATGCGCTGAACGCGGCCCTGCGGGATGCCGGCCTGCCGGAGGCGATGGAGCGCGCCGTGCGCCAGCGCTTCGCCGGCCGGCTGTTTCACCCGCAGGAGCTGGGGCAGGCCATTGCCGCCCAGCGCGTTACCTGGGCCGAACTGCTGGAGGCCGGCGTGGTGAAGGGGCTGGGGGAGACGCGGCCGGCGGCTCGCGCCGGCGTCAGCGGCATGCTGGATGAGCTGGACCGGGTGCGCCTGGCGTGGGAGCGGGCGCTGGGCCTGCCCATCCCGGAGCGCTACTGGGATATCCCTCGGCTGAGCGGTATCCGCGAGCTGTACATCACCCTGACCGGCGACCATGAGTTTCGCGGCCGGCTTTTCCCCGAGCGATCCCTGCTGGCCAACGCCACGACCGCCACCATGACTGGTCTGGTGGCTGACGGCCTGAACAAGGTGATGCTCCAGGCCTACAACCGCCGCGAGAAGTGGTGGCAGTCCATCGTGGTGAACCGCGACCTGGACCGCTTCCAGGACATGAAGATGATCCGCGTGCACGGCTTCTCGTCCCTGAGCACGGTGAATGAGGGCGCGGCCTATACCGAGGTGAGCTGGGATGACGTGAAGGAGACCGCCGGCATCGCCAAAAAGGGCAACTACATCGGCATCACGCTGGAGATGATCATGGCGGATGACATGGACGCGGTGCGGGCCATCCCGACGCTTCTGGGGTCGGCGGCGTACAATACGGTCTCGGATATGGTGAGCGAGGTGTTCACCGCCAACGCCGGCCTGGGGCCGCTCATGGCCGATGGGTACAATCTCTTTGACGCCGCCCATCACGGCAACCTGCGCACTGCCGCGCTGTCGCTGGAAGAGTTCGACAACGCGGCGCTGGCGATGATGAACCAGACGGAGCCTGGCTCCGGGCGCAAGCTGGCGGCGCCGCCGGCGTTCCTCCTGGTGCCGACCAGCCTGCGCTCCACCGCCATCACCATCCGCAACAGCACGCACATCCCCGGTTCCGGCGATAACGATATCAACCCCTGGTACCAGGGCTTCGAGGTCATCGTCGTGCCGCCCTGGAACGATACCAATAACTGGGCGGCGGTGGCCTCCCCGGCACAGGTGGAGGGCATCGTGATGGGCTGGCTGTTCGGCCGGCAGGAGCCGGAAATCTTTGTGGCTGACAGCGAGGTGCACGAGTTTTACAACGATAAAGACGTGCGGGACCTCCTTGGGCAGGAGCCGGAAATCTTTGTGGCTGACAGCGAGGTAATGGGGTCTATGTTCACCAACGACGAGATGCGCATCAAGGTGCGCTGGTTCCTGTGCGTCGGGGTGGCGGACTATCGCGGCCTGCACAAGAACAACGTTGCTTGATGAGTGTGCCGGGACGCTGGGCGCCTGGAAGGCGCATTTGGCCCGGGCGCCCAGCAAACCTTTGAAGGAGGTGCGGCAGTGGTGGGGAAAGGAACCAGCGAGGTGATTGCCCTGCGGGCGCGGGTGCAGATACTGGAGCATACGGTCTGGGCACTGGTGGAGCGGGTGACGGCGCTGGAGGAGCGGCTGGAGGAGCCGGCATCCCCGCCGGCGGCCGCGTCCCAGCGCCCGCCGGAGCGAAAGGAGCGCCGGCGATGAGCGTAGATATCAGCACACTGCGTGCGCTCCTAGCGCTGGACCTAGGCGATGTCGAAGGAAGCACCTGGACGGAGGATGAGCTGGACCGGGCCTTGGAGAAGGCGCTGAGGGAGTACAATCTCTGGCTCCCCATGCGGCAGGAGGTTGTGCTGACGCTGGAGGAAGACGGCCGGCAGGTGGACCTCTGCGCGCTGGAGGGACTGCTGGGCGTGGAGCGGGTCTGGTTCCCTTATGAAGAGGACGCCTGGCCGGCGCAGTGGTGCCCGTTTGAGTGCATCGGGCCGGCCCTGACCATCCTGACGCAGGCGGCACCGCAGGCCGGCCAACAGCTTCGCCTGACGTACTGGGCGGCACACGGCATCGCCGGGCTGTCCGGGGCCAAAACGACGAGCATGCCGGCGGAGGACCTGGAGCTACTGCTGTTGGGGGCGGCCGGCTGTGCCGCCCTGGAACGCTCTCGCAGCGCGGTGGGGACTATTAATGTGTCGGGCTATACGCCGGTGCACTGGGCAGAATGGGCGAAGAGCCGGCTGGAGGAGTTTCAGCGCCGGCTGAGGGAGCTGGCAGTGCAGAGGGGAACAGGGTTTGCCGGCCCGGCGCCTTTCCGCACGGGAGGTTGACGCATGCGCACGATTCCCGAAGCCCTGCTGGCGGTGCAGGGAAGGCCGCAATTGCGGCCGGCGGTGCGGGTAGAGGTCTGGGGCCGGCGGTTCGGCATTTGGCGGCCGGCCTGGCGGCAACTGTACGCCGGCAGTGAATCGGCACACGGGCATGACGCCGGCTTGTGCGCGGACGGCGCACTGGTGCGGGCGCGAGTGGACGAGAACGGTTATCTGCAGGTCGCCCACATACCCCACCCGGACGACCCGGACGAATGGTGCCCCTGGCAGGTGCTGGCGACGGCCGATGATGTGGCGCCGGCGGTCATTGCCCATCCGACAAGTGATGAAGTGCATATCCTATGGGTCGGCACCATTCACCGCAACATCCGCTGGGCACGCTCGACCGACGGCGGGATGACCTGGAGCACGCCGGCGCAAATCCTTTCGGAGCCGACGGGGAGCAGTATCACCGCGCTGGCCGGCGTCTTTCGCGGCCAATCCCCGTACGAGCTGTATCTGTTCTACGCGCTGGATGCCGGCGGCGCCGGCGCTGACGATGTACTGAAGGTGGTGCGGTACGCCAACGGTTACTGGGGCGCGCCGTCCGTCTGGAGCTGCACGCCGCGCTATTCCTTTAGCGGCCTGGATGCGCTCTGGCAGGGCGATTTCTGGCTGGTCGCCGCCGGCCGCGACGGCAGTTCGCCCTACCTGCCGCGGCTGTGGATGCTGGCGTACGGGGACGGTTGGGAATATCCCGCCGGCATTTGGGCCGCGCTGACGGAGCTGGAAATTTCCGACACGACTCAGTTTCAGTTCACCGCGCCGGCCTGGTGCGCCGGCGACGCCGTGCGGCTGAGCTACCTGGAGCGCTGGGACGGGACCAATGCCTACCGCCGGGCCTGCCTGCGGACGCTTCTGCCGGCGGCTTCCCTGGGGTCAGCGCGTTGGACAGAGGCGGAGCCAGCGGATTATGCGCCGGCGGCGGATGTGGCCCTGCGCCTGTGCTGGGATGCCTCGGTGGGCCGGCTGTATCTCATCGGACATGATCGGGCCTGGTGCGCGGCGCTCCAGACAGAACCGCTGGAGCTGGGCGAGCGGGTGGTGGCGTATGAGTATCGCGAACTGCCGGCCGGCGGTGGGTTGGTCGTGGTGCTGGACAACCGGGATGGGGCATTGTCGCGCGCAGGTCAGTACGGTTCCCCGTATGCCTTCCTGCGGCCGGGGGCGGAACTGCGGCTGGCACGCGGCGCGTGGACAGCCGGCGGGCCGCAGTACGCGGACCTGCCGGCCGGCGTCGTCACGGCGTTGGAATGGCGCGAGTACCAGGGCACGAGCCGGCTGGTCGTGCGGGCAGAGGGTTGGTGGGAGGTCTTGCGGGGATGGCGCGCCGGCCGGCTCTTCTCTTGGGACGGCACGCGCACCACGGCCAGCATCGGGGCGGACCTGCTGGCGCTGGTGGGGCTGGACTTTGCGGCGGACGGCGTCGGCTCCGACCTGATGAACACGTGCAAGCCGCGCTTCGTCGTGCCGGCCGGCCAGGATGGGGCGACCGCCCTGCGCCGGCTGATGGCGAATCTGCCGGACCTCCTGCGCTTCGACGGTTACGGCACGGTGTTGTTCCGCGATCCTGGGGTACTGCAGACGCCTTTTCCTATCGGCGGGCAAGGCGAGCCGCCGGTGCTGGAGGGCGTGTTGGTGCGGGGTGCGGCGCCGGCCAACCTTTATGAGGCCTGCAGCGAGGGGGTATACGGGCGGGCGCTGGACCTGGATGCCATCCGGGATGTGGGGACGCGCCGGCGAATCTGGCCCGATGCGGCGCTTCTTTCCTTCCAACAAGCGGAAAAAGCGGCGGAAGGTATGCTCCGACACGCCGGCCTGGAAGGGCCGACGGGATGGCTGTGCCTGCGGCCGCTGTGGGGCGTGGAGCTGTGGGATATTCTGCGCTGGACGCGCTGGGATGGCAGTCGGTGCGATGTGCGGGTGATGGGGGTGCGGGAGCGCTACGATGCGCGCCGGCAGGGATTGTACGAACAGCGGCTGACGGTGGTAGCACTGCCGGAAAGCGGTACGGGAGGTGGGGCATGATGGTGTGGGGGATACTGGCGGCAGTGAACCTGAGCGCCTACACGGCCAGCGTGGCGCTGGCGGACAGCCGGCCGGCGTATTTGCGGGATGTGGTCATCAGCCGAGGGATACCACCGGCGGAGCTGGTGGTGGGCCGGCGGACTGCGGTGTGGTTGGATGAAGCCGGCGGAAACGCGCCGCTGTTGCTGGTGGTCTGGTGAACTTCCGCACGTGCTGAGTGAGAAAGGGGGGCTAAAAATGACCGAGTATTTTACTCAATGAACAATTTCAGCGAATAAATTTCCCAAGGCGTAAGTCTATTGTTCCTCTAAGCGCAATGTACAGAGGTCTTGGAGTGGCAAGATGACCATTGCCCGGCCTCCTGCAGCTCTTACAGAGGGTACTGAAAAGGTCATTTGCGGGTATTGGCTCATCGCCTGGCAGTTGAAACTGCGGCTGGGCTTGGCGAAGTCGGCCTGCACCGACTTCGCCAAGCCTGCGTAGGCAGGCTCGGCCGTTGTTACCGCGGCTTCAGCCGCCAGGCCGCGCTCGGACGGCCGGTTCTTTTGACCCGTGAGAGGACTTCAGCGTCAGACAACCCTTCTATGCAGGGTTGGGGAGCGGTAAAAAACCGATACATATCCATTTAAATTTGTGTGAAAAAACACTAATGTTAGCAATCATTTGACAGGGACATGCCTGTATGGTATAATATGAGTGCGCAGAGAAAAGGATCTTAATTTCAACCAAACAGCATCCCTTTATGTCATTCTTGTCCTCGAGGTAATCATGGGTCAGGAACTTGTGGGGGAACTCCGCCGGCGGGCCGCGGAACAGGCGGGAATAGGAGTGTGGAACGCCTTTTATGCAGAACTGCTCTCTGCTCAGGTCGCGCTGGAGCCTGCCGTTATCATCTTCCCGCCGTCGAAAGAAAGTGTGCAAGAACGACTATCCCGCCGTGTGCCGGCTGTACCCCCGGAAGCTGTCCATCTTGACCCGCCGCTTCTCCAGCAATCATGGCAGAGAGTTTGTTCCATCACTGCGCAGTACCACGCGGAACTCCATACTGCCGTGGAATCCATCAACCGCTGGGCGGCGGACGATGATGGGCGTTTAGCACAGGCGGCGCTGTATTATCTGCGGGGCGAATTAGAACTGCTGAGCCAGCCGGCCGGCTTGGACCCCTCTCTGTTCCAGTTTCTCATGAATCAGACCTGCCGGCCGTTCCTGCGCCGGCTTGCGCAGGCTGTTGCTCCTTGGATTGACCTGGAGCGCTGGTATCAGCCTTACTGTCCTGTGTGTGGGGGAGAGCCAGATTTCGCTGTATTACGCAAACCGCATGGGGCGCGCTGGCTGTTGTGCTCTCGATGTGATTTCGAATGGCCGTATCGTCGAACCTCTTGTCCATTTTGCGGCTGTGAAGACCCTGAACAATATCAATATGCCCCTTCAGAAGATAACGTCTATCGTCTCTACCTCTGTGATCACTGTCATCGCTATTTGAAGACCCTGGATATGCGCGAAGTCCTGGGCGAGCGTTTACTGCCGGTCGAACGCGTGCTGACCCTGGCGATGGACATCGCCGCCCATGAGGCAGGGTACACTGGGATGTGATTTCGCGAAAAGGAGGGAGGAACGCGCGCACGAGATTCGGAGGTTGGACAGCGGTTGACTTTGGTACAGCAAAGAATCTTGGCAACAGGAGGAAGAGACGATGCCACTAAGCCGCAGACAATTTTTCAAGGTAACAGCTTGTGCCGGCGGGAGCCTTTTGCTACCAGCCGGTCAGGCGTGGGCCACTGTGGAGGGCCCTGTCTTCCCGCTCCACAAGAAGGTCAAGGAGGCGGTCACCATCTGCCCCTACTGCTCCTGTGGATGCGGACTGATTATCGCAACGGGACCGGATGGGCACATCATCAACTCGGAGGGCGACCCAGACAACATCACCAACCGCGGCGCCCTGGACCCCAAGTCCGTCGCTGTGCGCCAGCTTTCTCAAAGTCCACTGCGCCTGAAGAAGCCCTTGTACCGTGCACCTGGCTCTGACCGCTTTGAGGAGGTCGAGTGGGATTGGGCTATCACGGAAGTCGCCAAGCGCATCAAAGCGACGCGCGATGCGCACTTTGAGCGCACCAATGCTGACGGCATCCCGGTGAACCGCACGCCGGCCATCGCCTTCCTGGGCGGCGCGGCCAATAACAGCGAGGAATGCTACCTCGCGGCCAAAGCAGCGCGCTCCCTCGGCATTATCTACCTTGAACACCAGGCCCGTATATGACACTCCTCAACGGTGGCCGGTCTCGGCCCCACGTATGGTCGCGGAGCGATGACCAATCACTGGGTGGACATCAAGAACTCCGATTACATCCTGGTCATCGGCTCCAACTGCGCGGAGAACCATCCTGCCTCTATGACCTGGATCCACGAGGCGCAGAACAAGCGGGGCGCCAAACTCATCGTGGTCGACCCCCGCTTCACACGCACCGCCTCCCAGGCCGATATCTATGCGCCTATCCGCCCGGGCACAGACATCGCCTTTTTCGGCGGGATGATCAAGTACATCCTCGACAATGAACTCTACCATAAGGAGTATGTTGTCCACTACACCAACGCCGCTACCCTGATCCATCCCGACTATAAAGGCCCGGACGAGCTGGATGGTCTCTTCTCAGGGTATAACCCGGAGAAGCGGAGCTACGATCGCTCCACCTGGACCTACCAGACCGACGCGGATGGAAAGCCACTGCGGGATGAGACGCTCCAGGACCCCCGGTGCGTCTTCCAGATTATGAAGCGGCATTATGCCCGCTATGATCTGGACACTGTCTCGCAGGTGACCGGTATCCCCAAGGATTTGCTGGAGAAGGTCTACAAGACGTACGCGGAATCGGGCAAGCCGGACAAGACTGGCACTATCCTGTACGCCATGGGACAGACCCAGCACACGGTCGGCTCGCAGAACGTGCGGGCGCTGGCCATCGTCCAGCTTCTGCTGGGCAATATCGGCCGGCCCGGCGGCGGCGTCAACGCCCTGCGCGGCGAGTCCAACGTCCAGGGCTCCACGGATATGGGCGTGCTGGCCCACCTGTTGCCCGGGTACCTGCCGATTCCCACGCCGGCGGATAAAAACCTCCAGACCTACATCGAGAACAAAACCAAGCCGGGCGGCCCCTGGTCGGGCGGCTACTGGACCAACGGACCGAAATTCCTTATCAGCCTGCTCAAGGCGTGGTGGGGTGAACACGCCACCAAAGAGAACGACTTCGCCTATGACTATATCCCCAAGCCGGACAATCCGGCCAATCACTACTGGATCTCGCTCTTCGAGGCCATGTACGCCGGCACAATCAAGGGCCTTTGGATCATGGGCCAGAATCCGGCTGTCGGCGGCCCCAATGCCCGCTTCGAACGCGAGGCCCTGAAGAAGCTGGATTGGATGGTGGTGCAGGAAATCTTCGACACGGAGACCACCTCCTTCTGGCGTGCCCCGGGCGAGAACCCCGCCGGTATCCAGACCGAGGTCTTTGTCCTCCCGGCCGCCGACGCCATGGAGAAGGCCGGCAGTATCGTCACCAGCGGCCGCCTCATCCAGTGGCGCGACAAGGTGGCGCAGGCGCCCGGCGAGGCGAAGCCGGACCACCAGATCATTAACCTCATTGTCCGCAAGCTGAAAGAGCTGTACGCCGCTGACCCCGGTCCCTTCCCCGATCCCATCCTGCACCTGGCCTGGGATTACGGGGATGAACTGGATATCGAGAAGGTGGCGCGAGAGATCAACGGCTTCGCCGTGGACGACGTCAAGGATGCAGAGGGCAAAGTACTGGTCGCCAAGGGGACCACGCTTTCCACCTTTGGCGTCCTGCAGGCGGACGGCACTACTGCCAGCGGCGCCTGGATTTACGCCGGCTACTTCTCCCTCCAGCCGGATGGCTTCGGCAACATGCTGCCGGCGGCCAAGCGGCGCAACTCCGTCTACGACCCCGGCGGCTACGGCCAGTATCCCTATTGGGGATGGGCCTGGCCGCTCAACCGCCGCATCATTTACAACCGCTGTTCCGCCGACCCCGACGGCAAGCCTTGGTCGGAGGACAAGAAGCTCATCTGGTGGGACGAGGCCCAGAAGAAGTGGGTGGGCTACGACGTGCCGGATTTTGTCGTTACCAAAGCTCCTACCGACCCCGGCGGCAAGGACCCCTTCATCATGCGCACCGATGGCAAGGGCGGACTGTTCGCCGCGATGAACGAAGGACCTCTGCCCGAGCATTATGAGCCGGTGGAATCCCCGGTCAAGAACGTCTTCTCCAGCCAGCAGATCAACCCGGTCGTCAAGGTTTGGAAGACGGACGAAGGGAAGGATATCGGCGACAACTGG
Source organism: uncultured Anaerolineae bacterium (assembly GCA_938049385.1). Taxonomy (GTDB): domain Bacteria; phylum Chloroflexota; class Anaerolineae; order JACIWP01; family JACIWP01; genus JACIWP01. Next base: position 2,345 of record CALIBQ010000023.1, on the reverse strand, counting down.
GGCACGCCGGAGCAGTTCCCGCTCATTGCCACGACCTATCGCGTGGTGGAGCACTGGCAGGCCGGCGGCATGTCCCGCTGGCTCGACTGGCTGGTGGAAACCCAGCCGGAGATGTTCATCGAGATGAGCCAGGAGCTGGCGGCGGAGAAGGGCATCAAGAACGGCGACAAGGTCAAGGTGCGTTCCGCCCGCGGCGAAATCGAGGCGATTGCCATTGTCACCGCCCGCATCAAACCGCTCCAGGTCAACGGCAAGACCCTCCACGTGGTGGGCATGCCGTGGCATTGGGGCTGGAAAGGCCTGCCATACGATGTGGGCGCGACGGACCTTGTGCAGGGGACGGCGAACTTCCTGACCCCACATGTGGGTGATGCGAATACGGAGATACCCGAGTACAAGGCCTTCCTGGTGGATGTGGTGAAGGCATAGGGGGTGAGACATGGCCAGACTAGCGATGCTCATTGACGAATCACAGTGCACCGCATGCCGCGGGTGCCAGGTGGCCTGCAAACAGTGGAACGACCGGGAGGGATGGCTGTATTCTCGGACCCGCAACTGGGGCTCCTATGAAAACCCCCCCGATCTCTCGCCGCAGACATGGACGCGCATCAAGTTTACCGAGTATGAGGGACCGGACGGCTTCCACTGGCTGTTCCTGAAAGAAGGCTGTATGCACTGCGGGAACCCGGCCTGTGTGGCGGTTTGCCCGACCGGTGCCCTGAAACAGCAGTCCAACGGCTTGGTAACTCTTGAGCCGGAGCTGTGCAACGGCTGTGGGTACTGCACTCAGTTCTGCCCCTTCCACATCCCCAGGCTGGAAACCGATGTCCTCACGGGGCAAGGGAAATCGTCCAAATGTACCTTCTGCCAGGACCGGGTGACCAACGGCCTCCTGCCGGCATGCGTGAAAACCTGTCCTGCCAAGGCGTTGGATTTTGGGGATCGCGAGGAAATGGTCGCCAAAGGCCTGGCACGGGTGGAGGCGCTGAAAGCGCGGGGTTTCACGCAAGCCAATCTATATGGCTTAAATGAGGTGGGCGGCCTGGGCCGGCTCTATGTCCTGGTGGCCCCGCCCGAGGCCTACGGCCTGCCGGCCAATCCGCAGTATCCGGCGCTGGCCAGCTTCTGGCAGAAGATCGTCCAGCCGCTGGGCAGTGTGGCCTTCGGCGCTACCATCGTGGGCATCCTAGGAGCCTTCCTGATCACCCGTCGAAACATCCGCATGGAGGAGGTACGATGACCGTCCAATTGAGAGGCAGAGCAGAAGCCATTACCATTCAGTGGATACCCAAGTACACTTTGCTGGAACGGGTAGGCCACTGGCTGCATACCGCCAGCTTTGTGCCCCTGGCCATCACCGGCATGGTGCTGTACTTCCCGTTCTTACAGCCGCTTGCCCAGGGGGCGGCTGGCGAGTTTTTCCGGCTGGTGCATCGCGCTGCGGCGGTGATCTTTGGTGTCCTGCCCGTCATCTACTTCATTTTCCAGCCCCGCCGGTTCATCATGAACATTCGCGAGTTTCTCCCCAGCAAGGAGGACATCGGCTGGCTGAGGGGTGCGCCGGCGTATTACCTGTTTGGCCGGCACGAGGCCATGCCTCCCCAGGGTCGCTTCAATGCCGGCGAGAAGCTGAACGGCCTGGTCATGATCATCGCTTGGGTGATCTTTGGCATCACTGGTTTGCTGATGTGGTTTGGCAAGGGGATTGCCTCGCCGGAGCTATTCCGCTGGGCCGTTCTGCTGCATGACCTGGCGATGATCGCGTCGGTCTGTATGTTCCTGGTGCACCTGTATCTGGCCGTTGCCCACCCGCTCATGTGGGCGGCCTTGGTGAGCATGCGCTTTGGGGTGACCTCGGCGGAGTATGCGGCGGAGCACCACGCCAAGTGGTACTATGGTCCCAAGCGTGCGATGGAGATTTATGAGGCCAGGAAGCGCGAAGCGGCTCGTAGTGGGCATTAGGCTTCGAGCGGGCTGGTGAGCAGACTGCAAAGGAAGGGGGGAGATATGGCCAAGGTTCTGATCGTAGATGATGATCCCGATTTTGTGAAGCTGTGCCAGCGCATTTTGCGTTCCAAGGGGTATGAGACTGCGGTCGCCTCCAGCGGCCGGCAGGCCCTGGAAATGATGCGCAAGGACAAACCGGACCTGGTGCTCCTGGACATCATGATGGCCTACATCCTGGACGGGCTGGATGTGAGCCGGGAGATGGCCCAGGACCCGCAGTTGAAGGATATTCCGGTCATCATGGTTACATCGCTGACCGGGGCACGGGCGCAGGTCTCACTGCCCTCGGATGAGTTTATCCCCGTGGACGAGTGGATCCACAAGCCCATTGACCCGGA
>CALIBQ010000022.1 GCA_938049385.1 uncultured Anaerolineae bacterium | reverse complement strand
GACCAGCTCAAGCAGACGTGATCGTTGTTCCCCGGTCAGCTCGACTGCGTACACCTTGGGCCTGGGCATGATTCCTTCCCTCCACATGAATGTCATGGAGAGAAGGATACCGTATGAAACCAACGTGGTCAAGTACTAGGGATTCTATGGAGAAGAAGAGGTAATGTTCGCATCGAAGGATTCACTGCGCAATCATCTCGATGATGAGATGCTTTCCGCATATATGGACCGGGCCCTGCCGGCCGGCGAGATGCAGCGCGTCCAGCGCCACCTGGCCGCCTGCGCCGAGTGTCGCCAGCGCCTGGAAACCTTACAGGGCGTGGTGCGGCTCCTGCATGCCCTGCCGGCAGTGAAGGTGCCGCGCTCCTTCGTCCTGCGGCCGGCCGACGTCCAGCCGGCGCGCCCGAGCACGGTCTTCGTCTTCCTGCGCGCCGCCACTGCCGCCGTCGCCATAATGCTGGCGGCAGTGCTGGCCGGCGACCTGCTCCTGCGGCAGGGCATGCTGGGCATGCCGGCCGCCCCGGCTCCTATGATGGAGCGCGCCGCCGTGCCGGCGCCAGCCACCCTGATCGCTGAGGCGCCGGCCCTCGTGACGCCGGAAGCGGCGCCGGCCATCCAGCCGGCAGAGGCACCGGCCGCCAAAGCCTTGGTACTGCCCGAGCCTGCGCCGACTGAAGCGCCGCCGGCTACCCCGGAAGCCGGCGCGGTGATGGGGCTGATGGCCGCGCCCACGCCGCTGGAAGCGCCGGCTCCCACGGAAACGCCAGCCGCTACTCCCGAAATGATGGCCGCCGCTGGCACCGAGGTTTCAGCCACACCAGCCCTTCCGGAGGGCACCATCACCCCGGGTGTGGAGATCACCCTCACAGCGCCGGCGGTGGCGCTCCCACAGGTGGCGGTGGCCGCGGCCTCGGAGACGCCGGCGGTGGAAGAACCGACCGCAACCACCCTGGCGAAGGTCAGCCCACTGCCCACGCCGGCGGAGGGCACCCCGGGCGCCAGCCCGTCCGAAGTGATTATCGAGCCGCCGGTCACCTCTCCCGATGAAGTGCCGGCACCGCCGGGCGCGGGTGGTGCCGGCGGAATGGGTGGCGCCGGCGGCATCGGCGGCGCACCGCCGGCCGACCAGCAGAACGCGGAAGCGGTGGCGCAGACCGCCACGGCTGAGGCCGCGCCGGCCGCAACCGCAGAGGCGCTCGCTGAAGCCCTTACGCCAACCCCCACGCCGACGATGGAAACGCCGACGGCCATGCCAACGCCAACACCAGTGCCGCCGGCCGAGGCCGGCCAGGTCACGCCGACGCCTGCCGCGCCTACCGCCGAGGAGCCGGCCACGGCGGTCGCCCAGCGCGCCATGCCGGCCGCGCCGGCCACCGCCGCCGCGCCGGAACAAGCGCCGGTCCCCGCCCCGGAAATCAGCCAGGGCGCCGGCTTCTTCAACGAGGATACCCTGTTCCTTATCCGGCTGGTGGAGATTGCGCTGGCGCTCATCGTGGTGTCGCTGGCCGGCGCCACATGGGTCGTGCGCCCAAGAGCATAACCCCCGGGAAACCGTATGCCTGAGCTTCCCGAAGTCGAGGTCATCGCGCAGGGATTACAGCGTCTTATCGGCCAGAGCATCATCCAACAGGTGGAGGTGCTCTGGCCGCGTTCTGTGGCGTGCCCGGAGGTGCCGGCCTTCACCCACGGGCTGGCCGGCCGGCATGTCATGGATGTGCGCCGGCGCGGCAAGTTCATCCTCTTTGCCCTCGACGACGGCCGCTGTCTGCTGGCCCATCTGCGCATGACCGGCGGCTTCTGCGTCTTTCCCCGCACTACGCCCCCACATGCCTATGTGCGCGTCATCTTTCACCTGGCCGATGGGCGAGACCTGTGGTACGTGGATGTGCGCAAGTTCGGCCGGCTCTATCTGGTGGATTCCCCGGACGAGATCCTGCACGAGCTGGGGGTAGAACCCTTAAGCGCGGAGTTCACTGCGGAGCGGCTGGCAGACATCCTGCGCCGGCGCAAAAGGGCCGTCAAGCCGCTCCTGCTGGACCAGCGCCTCATCGCCGGCGTGGGCAACATCTATGCCGACGAGGCCCTGTTCCGCGCCGGCATCCATCCCCTGCGCCGTGCCGCCGACCTGACCATGGAGGAAGTCCGCGGACTGCATGCCGCCATCCGCGAGGTCCTGCAGGAGGCCATTGACCACCGCGGCACGACCCTGCGCAATTACCGCGATGCGGACGGGGAGACGGGAGAGAACCAATTTCGCCTGAACGTTTACCGCCGGCAGGGCGAACCATGCCGGCGGTGCGGAACCCCTATCGAACGCATCGTCGTAGGGCAGCGCGGCACTCACTTCTGCCCCCACTGCCAGCCGGCCCGGCCCTAAAGCTCCACCGGCTCCAGCTTCCACCAGCCGTCCTTCTCCCGCAGATAGCCGGCCCGGATATGCGGGTCGTGCATGAAGATAAGCAGGACATGCTCCTCGATGGCCCAGCGCCCCAGCCGGCGCTTGGTCTCGATGTTCTGCATGGGGTCAATGTCGTATGCCGTGACCCAGGCCAGGCGCTCCATGCCGATGGCCAGCGTGGCGACATCCCCGAGGAAGAGCGCCTTCTGGCCGGCGGACTCGATGTACACCGACTGATGCCCGCGCGTGTGGCCAGGCGTGGCGATGCACAGCACCTCCGGCGTGACGCGCGTGTCGCCGTACAGCAGGCGCAGGCGGCCGCTTTCCTCCAGCGGGACGAAGTTCTCGGCGAAATAGGTGTTGCGCGTGCGCTCGTTGGGATAGCGCGCGTCGGCCATTTCCAGCCGCTGGACCCAGTACTCGGCCCGGGGGAAGGCCGGCACGATCCGCCCATCCTCGTAGATCGTGTTGCCGCCGCAGTGGTCGGCGTGCAGGTGCGTGTTAATGACGATATCAATACCCTCGGGAGAGAGGCCGGCATCCACCAGGCTCTGGCGCAGGCGCCGCCCCTGCAGGGAAAGACGCTCGATGTCCGCCGGCGTCAGCTTCTCCCCGTAGCCGGTGTCCACCAGGATGCGCTTGCCGGCGGACTCGATGAGCAGGGAGTCGGAGCGCATGGGGATGCGGTTGTGCTCGTCCGGCGGGATGATCTTTTCCCAGCGGGTGCGCGGCACCAGGCCGAAGGCCCCGCCGCCGTCGTCCCAGATGAGGCCGTCGCTCAGGAGCTGGAGGCGCACGTTTCCGAGTGTGAACATGCCGGCGGTCCCTCCTGCGGCAGGATGTTGGGAAAGAGTATAGGCTAGAGGGCGGGATTGCGCAAGATGCGCGGAAGGTGTTGAAAAAGCCTGGCAGTTGAAACTGCGGTTGCGCCTGCGAAGTCGGCCTGCGCAGGCAGGCTTCGCAGTTGTTGCCGTGGCTTCAGCCGCCGCTCTTCCATAGGCTGCATGTTTGGTCTTTTTCCACACCTTCATGCGAAAAGTTGCGCGAAGGCATTGAATATGATACAATTCGTGATGCTCTGAATTCGCAGTGGGGCGTCGCCAAGCGGTAAGGCAGCGGCCTTTGGAGCCGCGATTCGGAGGTTCGAATCCTCCCGCCCCAGCTCAGGGGACGGCTGACAGGACATTGGTCCTGCCTGGGATAGGATGAGCAGTTACTGGCTGGTTCAGATGAAAGGACGTCCTGGGCGAACGGCCAAGGTGCGGCAGGAAGGGAACGCCGGCCTCTGGTCGTTTGTTGTTTTGCGCCCAATTCCGCCGACAGGGTAAGGGAAAAGATGGATACTGCCGCCATCATCTTGGCCGCCGGCCAGAGCACCCGCATGCGCTCCCGCCTCCCCAAGGTCCTGCACCCCATCGCCGGCCGGCCCATGATATGGTACAGCCTACAAGCCGCCCGCCAAGCTGTTGGCGAAGGCCGGCGGCCCATCCTGGTCGTCGGGCACGCCGCCGATGCCGTGCGCGCCGCCGTCGGTGACCAGGCGGAGTACGCCTACCAGGCCCAGCAGTTGGGCACCGGTCACGCGGTCATGCAGGCCCGCCCCCTGCTGGAGGGCTGGCAGGGCACAGTGCTGGTGCTGTACGGCGATATGCCGCTCCTGCGGGGGGAAACCCTGCGGGGTCTGCTCCAGCTTCATGAGACCCAGCGGGCGCACACCCCTTTGACCATGCTGACGGTGGAGTCGCAGGACTCCATGGGTTTCGGCCGGGTCCTGCGGGATGAGGCCGGCCGCGTCCTGGGCGTGGTCGAGGAGTCGGTCGCCACGCCGGCGCAGAAGCGCATCACCGAGCTGAACTGCGGCGTCTACTGCTTCGAGAGCGCCTGGCTCTGGGAACATATCGGCCGGCTTCCCCTCAGCCCCAAGGGGGAGTACTTCCTGACCGACCTGGTGGCGATGGCCGCGGAGGAGGGCTACTCCATCGCGACCTGGAAGCTTGAGGACATCAGTGAGGTGCTGGGGGTGAACACGCGCCTGCACCTGGCGCAGGTCGAGCGGGTCATGCGCCGGCGCATCAACGAGCGCTGGATGCTGGCCGGCGTTACCATGACCGACCCGGAGACCACCTACATTGATATTGACGTGGAAATCGGCCAGGACACCATCATCTACCCCAACACGCACCTGCTCGGCAGTACCCGCATCGGCGAGGAGTGCCGCATCGGCCCCAACAGCGTGATTCGCGACAGCACGGTCGGGAACCGGTGTACAGTGCTTGCCTCTGTGCTGGAGTCCGCTGTGCTGGAAGATGAGGTGGATATCGGGCCTTTCGGACACCTGCGCAAGGGCGCACACCTGGCCCAGGGAGTGCACATGGGCAACTTCGGCGAGGTCAAGAACGCCTACCTGGGGCCTGGTACTAAAATGGGGCACTTCAGCTATATCGGCGATGCCCAAATTGGCCGCAACGTGAATATTGGCGCCGGCACCATCACCTGCAATTTCGACGGCAAGCGCAAGCATCAGACCATCATCGAGGATGACGTCTTCATCGGGAGCGACACCCTGCTGGTGGCGCCGGTGCGCGTGGGTGCCGGCGCGGTCACCGGCGCCGGCTCCGTCGTCACCCATGACGTGCCCCCGGGCGCAGTGGTCTACGGCGTGCCGGCACGCGTCCGCCGCCAGCGCGAGGATACGGCCCCCCAGGACCAGGCGGAGGGGGAACCGCCGGCGTAGGCGTTTGTCTGCCCGGGTATTAAGTAAGGAGCGTTTCGTTTGGACGTTGACCGTAGTCTCGTCTGGTTGATTTCTATCGTACTGCTCAGCATTGAGGCGGTCATCACCGCCGGCCACACGGCCCTTACCCATCTGCGTCGCTCACGATTGAGACAACTGCAGGATGCACAGCGGCCGGCCGCCCATCTGGCGGCTGACCTGCTGGACCACCCGGACCGCCTGCACGCGGCCCTGCTCAGCGCGCGGGCTTTGCTGTACGCCGCCATCGCCGTGCTGATCACGCCAGTCCTGCACCCGGAGCTGGCGCGCTCCCTGGCCGCCATCCCATGGCTGGCGCCGGCGGGCCCTTGGCTGGCCATCGTCGTCCTGGTCCTGCTGATCGGCCTGGCGGTCTTCCTGTTCGGGGAATGGCTGCCGATGCAGGTGGGTCGGCGCTATCCCGAGCCTCTGGCGCTGGGGCTGGCGCGCCCCCTGGCCCTGGTGCGGCTGTTATTCTGGCCGGTCGGCTTGCTGGCATACGGCCTGGGCTCCCTCCTGCGCGGCCTTATCGGCGCCGAGGATGAGGAACCCCAGCCCCAGATTGAGGAAGAGATCAAGACCCTCGTGGACGCCTATGAGGAAGAGGGCGTCATCGAGGAAGACGAAAAGGAGATGATCTACAGCATCTTCGAGCTGGGGGATACCCTGGTGCGGGAAGTGATGGTGCCGCGCATAGACATCGTGGCGGTGGAGGCCGGCACCCCCCTGCTGGAGGCGCTGGACATCATCATGCAGGCCGGCCATTCCCGCATCCCGGTCTATAAGGGCACCATTGACAACATCATTGGCGTGCTGTACGCCAAGGACCTCCTGCCGTACCTCAAGCGGGGCGAGACCGACGTGCCGCTGGAGTCCATCGTGCGGGAGCCGTACTTCATCCCCGAAACCAAGAAAGTGGACCAGCTCCTGCCGGACCTGCAACAGCGCAAGGTGCATATGGCCATCGTGGTGGATGAGTACGGCGGAACCGCCGGCCTGGTCACCATCGAGGACCTGCTGGAGGAAATCGTCGGCGAGATCCAGGATGAGTACGACCGGGAAGAGCCTATGTACCAAAAGGTGGGCGAGAACGAGTTTATCCTGGATGCCCGCATCAACCTCGACGATTTCGCCGAGCTGGTCGGTGTGGAAATCGCTGACGAGGGCAGTGACACATTGGGCGGATTTATTTATAACCAATTGGGGCGGGTGCCGGCGGTGGGAGATACCATTTCCTACGATGGCATCACTATCACTGTGTTGAGCCTGATCGGCCGGCGCATCGGCAAGGTGCGCGTCATCCGACAGGAAGCGCTCGCACCCGCTGACGGGGGAGAAGCGCCGGCCGGCCGCGCCCCATCTCCGACAAAGGACGACTCGCGTGAACATTGATGCATTGATCGAGCAGGCCAAGCAGGCAAGGGAACGGGCGTATGCGCCGTATTCCCATTTTGCAGTAGGTGCGGCGCTGTTGACCCGCTCTGGGAAGGTCTTCACCGGCGTCAACGTGGAGAACGCTTCGTACGGATTGACCGTCTGTGCCGAGCGCGTGGCGGTTTTCAACGCGGTGACCGCCGGCGAGCGCGAGTTCGTAGCCATTGCCATCGCTTCGTCCAACGGTGCCAGCCCGTGCGGGGCCTGCCGGCAGGTGCTGGCGGAGTTCGGCCTGGACATGCTGGTCATCGCCGTGGACATGAATGACTGCATGCGGCAGTGGCGGCTGGAGGAGCTCCTGCCGGCCTCCTTCGGGCCGCAGGACCTGCCCCAATAGCCGGCTGGGATCGCGGCCGGCACTGCCGGCGGAGTGAAAAATGCGCTTCCTCATTGATGGGCATAATCTCATCGGCCGCTTTCCCGGCCTGCGCCTGGACGATCCCCAGGATGAGCAAAAACTGCTGGAGCATCTGCACGTCTTCGCCCAGCGCAAACGGCACCAGATTGCAGTGGTGTTCGACCCCGGGCTGTACTACGTCCCTCCGCAGGCCTCTCCATATGCCGATGTGCAGGCGATATGGTGCCGGCCAGGGAAAAGCGCGGATGAGGAAATCCTGCGCCGCCTGGCAAAGGCCTCACATCCCAGGGACATCACGGTAGTGACCTCCGACGCCTCTCTTGCTGGAAGGGCGCGCCGCATAGGGGCAAATGTGGTCCCCGCGGAGCAGTTCGTGCGCATGATGCAGACGCCGGCGCCCGGCTCGCCGGCAGGCAATGAAGAGGAGAAGCCGGAGCCGTTCCTCACGCCGGAGGAAATCGAGGAATGGCGCGCCCTGTTCGCGCGCCGGCGCCCGCCCCGCAAACCTTAACACCGCGCCGGCTCCAGCAGGACTTCCGCATCCGGCAGTGCCCGCAGGGCCAGGATTTCCCCGAAATAGACGCGGTGATAGTTATCCTGCGGATAATACTCTGAAATAATGCTCCCCTGCAGGTTGCCGGCCAGGATATCGTTATGATGCACGATCTGGCACTCGTAAATGAGAGGGGTGCCGGCCAGGCCGGGCGTGCGCACGCGCAGAGATGGAACGGTCTCCAGCCCGCAGACCGCCAGCTTGTCCTCGTCCCGGCCGGAATGGTTGCCGCAGTACAGCAGGGCATCGTATTGGGAGGGGGCCGGCACGCACACGGTGAAGGAATCGCTCTGCTCCAGCAGGGAATAGGTGAAGCGAGAGGGGCGTACCAGCACCAGGAACATGGGCTTGCCCCAGATAATGCCGATAGTGCCCCAGCCGATGGCCATGGCATTGGTGCGGCCGTCCTGCCCTTGGGATACCAGGAACAGCCCAGGGTCATCCAGTCGGGCCAGGGTTGGGCGCAGGAACGCGTCGTACGGGACGGTCTGATAGGTCATGATAACGGCTCCTTTGCGTGTTATGGAATAAAGTACGTTGGTAACCCGGTTTTGCCTGGACGTGAAGCGTCCAGGCTGAAAGAGCGAAGCCCTGCGGGCTTGCCTCCAGCCCTTGAAGGGGCTTTGCACATTCGGCCAGGCGGTTCAGCACCTGGCTGGGAAAGCAAAGCGAGCACTACCCCTCGAGAGCTGTCTTGGCGCCGGCCATTCCTCGCCATATATGCTTATGCTCTGACCTATTCCAATGCTCTCATAGGGTGATGGTTTGCCAGCAGGAAGGACAAACCACACGAGTAGCATAAACGGGGAGGGGCCGGCAACCCCTCCCCTGAGAGCATATATTACCTGTGATACGGCCGATGGTCAAGCCGTTCAGGGTTTGAACGGAACGACCTTCATCTGCGTGAACTTCTGCACCTGCTCCTTGATGGCGCGCTCCACCGGCAGGCGCTCCACGCTGGAAGCGCCGTAAAAGCCGTTGATGCCCGGCATGCGCTCCAGCGCCTTGGCCACGCTCTCCGGCTCATCGAACGGCCCGCCGTGACAGAGCACCAGCACGTCCTTGCGAATCTTGCGGGCGGCATCGGCAATGCGCATGACGGTATCAATGGCCTCGTCCATGGTCATCGCCGCGGCGGCGCCGATAGTGCCGCCGGTTGTCAGGCCTACATGCGCGACGATGATGTCAGCGCCGGCCTTGACCATGGCCTGGGCCTCATCCTCGGTGAAGGCGTAAGGCGTGGTCAGCAGGTCCATCTCGTGAGCCAGACGAATCATCTCCACCTCTTTGTCGTAGCCCAGCCCCAGGGCTTCCATGTTGGCGCGCATCTTGCCGTCGAACAGCCCGACGGTGGGGAAGTTTTGCACACCGGAAAAGCCCATTTCCTTGACCTGCTTCAGGAAGAGCGGCATCAGGCGGAAGGGGTCCGTGGCGTTCACGCCGGCCAGCACCGGGGTGTGTTTGACCACCGGCAGGACCTCGCCGGCCATCTCCATGACGATCTGGTTGGCGTCGCCGTAGGCGAACAATCCAGTGATGGAGGTCCGGCCGGCCATCCGATAGCGGCCGGTATTGTAGATAATAATGAGGTCAATCCCGCCGGCCTCCTCGCACTTGGCCGAAATGCCCGTCCCTGCGCCGCCGCCGATGATGGGGATGCCGGCCTCCGCCTTGGCGTACAGCTTTTTCAGAATCTCACTGCGTGGAATGGCCATCGTTTATGCCTCCTTCTTGCTGTGCTGTCTCAGCAGTTCGAGCAGTGTCTCGGCCACCCTGCCGGAGAACTCCGGGTCATTGATATTGTGATCCATCAGGATGACCGGGATGTCCGGGCGCAGATTGCGCTTCAGGGCGTCAATGAACGCCTGATCCGCTTCGGGCCACCAGAAAGGTTTGCCCGGGGCGTCCAGCTCCGACCATCCCTGGGTGGGGATAAGCACCACCACTGGACCCTTCGCGGCATTGAGCTTTTCGGCAAAAATCTCACCCATGCGCGCGTTTTCCTCCGGGGTCGTGCGCATCAGGGTCACGTTAGGGTTCCAGCGGTAGAAGAGGCGGTCCTTGTACTTCTCCGGCACCGTTTCCGGCGCCCAGAAGTTGCACATGTCCAGACAGCCAGGGACGACGACCTGGGGGATGCCCATCTTGGCGGCGGCCTCCAGACGGGTAGGGCCGGCGCTGAGCACGCCGCCGCAAATCTCATCCGCCCATTCGGTGGTGGTGATGTCCAGGACACCGGCGATAAAGCCATCTTGAATCAGCATCTCCATGGTTTTTCCGCCGGCGCCTGTGGCATGAAAGACCAGCACTTCGTAGCCGTTGGCCTCCATAATCTGACGGGCGTGGTTAACGGCGCGGGTGGTGTTGCCGAACATGGTGGCGGCGACGAGCGGCTTCTCCTCCGCCGGCTTTTCGATTTCGCTCAGCACCATGCCGCAGATGGCGCCGGCCGCATAGGTGAAGATCATTCGGCTGATGCGGTTCAAGCCGGCCACATCCACCACCGTGGGCATCATCACGATGTCCGAAGTGCCCACGTACGGGCTGGTATCGCCGGAGGCCAGGGTGGTAACCATGAGCTTGGGCACGCCGACGGGCAGACTGCGCATGCCGCTGGTGGCGATGACCGTGCCGGCGCCCCCGCCCATGGAGATCACGGCGTCGAACTTGCCCTCGTCATAGAGTTTGCGCATCACCAAGGGGATGCCGCGCGCCATGACATGCATGGCCTCGCCCCGGTCGCGCTTGGCGACCAGCTCCTCCAGTTTGGCGCCGCCGGCCTCCGCCACCACGGCGGCGTCCACATCGGGGGGAAAGGCCGGCTCTCCCAAGACCCCGACGTTGATCACCAAGGTCTTACACCCGCGCTTCTCTATCTCCGCCTTCAGGAACGCGAACTCAGCGCCCTTGGTGTCCAGGGCGCCAATAATCGCAACGGTCTTGGCCATGGCAGTTCTCTCCTACACGCCCAGGTACTTATAGCGCAGTTCGGGGTTATCCAGGAACTCGGCTGCGCTGGATTCATACACGGTGTTGCCGTTGACCATGATATAGACACGGTCCGCCAGGTCATGGGCGACGTGGATATTCTGCTCCACCAGGAGGATGGCGATGCGGTTTTTGCGAAGCTCCCGACAGGTCGCGATCACCCGTTCCACAGCAACAGGTGACAGTCCTTCGGAGGGTTCATCCAGGAGGATCAGCTCGGGATTGGTCACCAGGGCGCGCCCGATGGCCAGCATTTGCTGTTCGCCGCCGCTCAATCGGGCACCGCTGAGCCGCCGGCGCTCTGCCAGCTCCGGGAACAGCTCAAACACCCTCGCCGGGGTCCACTCGTCTGGCCGGCCGGTTCGCCGGTACGTCAGGTTGAGATGCTCTTCCACCGAGAGGGAGGGGAAGAGCCGGCGGCCCTGGGGCACATATCCGATGCCAAGCTGGGCGATCTCAAAGGGCTTTTTCCCGACGATATCCTGCCCTTTCCAGATGATGCGCCCCATGCGCGGCGGGTTCAGCCCGATAATCGAGCGCAGGAGGGTGGTCTTCCCCATCCCGTTGCGCCCCAGGACGGCCACGCATTCCTGGCCGACCCTCAGAGAGCACCCCTGGAGGACATGGCTGTCCCCGTAATAGGAGTGGATTTCCTCGACTTCGAGCAGTACGCCGTTCTTTTCGCCTGAGTTATGCATAGGAGCTTCCCAGATAGACTCGCTGTACCTCTTCATTGGCGCGGATTTCCGCCGGCGTCCCTTCCGCCAGCACCGTGCCCCGGTTCATGACGGTGATGCGGTCCGCCAAGTCCAGGACAATTTCCATGTTATGCTCGATGAGGAGCAGGGTGATCTCGCGGGGCAGGTTGCGGATGAGTGAGATAAGGGTGGTGCGTTCGGTGGGGGAAAGGCCGGCGGCCGGCTCATCCAGCATCAACAGCCGCGGCCGCATGGCCATGGCCATGCCCAGCTCCAACTGGCGCTGGAGGCCGTGGGAAAGTTCCGAGACAACCGCGTGGAGATAGTCGGTCAGCCCCACCTGTTCCGCAACCTGAAACACCCACTCCTGTTCGGCACGATAGCGACGCCACGGCCGCAAAAGGTGGAATTCCATGTTGCGGTTGGCGCTGGCGGCCAGGAAGAGGTTCTGTTCCACGGTCAGATGAAGGAAAAGCTGGGAAATCTGATAAGTGCGGGCCAGGCCCATTTTGGCCCGTTCCTGCACCGACTTGTGGGTGATATCCACACCGAACAGTTCGATGCGCCCGCCGTCCGCCGGCAGTTCTCCCGTCACCACGTTGAAGAGCGTGGTCTTGCCGGCGCCGTTGGGCCCGATCAGAGCCCGCCTCTCGCCAACCGGCACATCCAGGCTGACGGAACGCACCGCCTGAACGCCGCCAAAGCTTTTTGATACCGATTGGATGGAAAGAGCGAGCTTCTGATCGGGCCCTGTCATCATGCTTTCTCTCCTACTATGCGGGCTGTGAAGGGACTGCCATTACTGGCCGAACGGCACGAACTCGTAGTCTTTCTCGACCTTCAGCATTTCCGCCGGCATCTCCGAGCACTTGTCGGGCGGATAGTTCTTGTCGTCGGGCGGCTGTTTCATGTACACGTCTGGGTTATAGGGGCCGAACTGGCTGACGTTCTTGATGGTGACCACCCCCTTGTTGCCCAGGCCGTCCGGCAGTTTGGCGGTGACGCGGATGTACACGTTCTCGATCGCGTTGTGGTACTGGTCCAGCTTCACTGGGCCGCGCGGCGCATCGGACAGGTCCACCGAGGCCATGGCTTCCACCAGGGCTTTCTTGTCGGAGACGTCGCCGTTCATCTTCTCGATGCCGCGCAGGATCATGATCATACAGACGTAGGCGAACTCCGCGGCGGCCGAGGGCGGCTTGTTCCAGCGCTTAACGTAGGCCTCTTTGAACTTGTTCCATTCAGGGGTGTTCAGGTCATCAGCCACCAGATGCGGCGACCAGGCCTGGATCTCTGCCACCTCCTCGGGCATGGAGAAGACGTCCGGGCGCTCGAAGGTGTTGGACTGCCCGTGGAGCGGGATCTTCTTGTGCATGCCCAGGTCCAGGTACTGCTTGACGAAGGAGACGGCATCGGAGCCGGCGCCGTTGTAGATCACCGCGTCATAGCCCTTGTCCAGTGGGATAGCGGCAATGATGGAGGAGTAGTCGTCCATCGGGACCGGGTGCCAGACCGTGGTGACTTCCTCGCCGCCGCCGCGGCAGAAGCCGCGCTTGAAGCCGCCGGCCTGGTTGTAGGGATAGGAGTAGTCCTCACCGATCATGTAGACCTTCTTGAACCCCTTTTCCTTGGCCAGCCAGTAGCCGAAGGGGTCCATAGGCTGAGCGCCGGTCCAGGTCGGCCGGAGGGTGTTAAAGGTGAACTTGCGCATGGTCATGTCTTCCGGCGCGGAATACATGGGGATGAGCGGAATAGGCTTATCCTTCATGTACTCCTGCACCGTCAGGCCCTCGTCGCCCGAGACCAAACCGGTGAGGATGTCGACCTTATCCTGCTCGATGAGCTTCTTGGCCTTGGTGATGGCCAGCTCGTAGTTCAACTGGTCATCCTCTTCGATGATCTTGATCTTCTTGCCGGCGACGGTGTAGTTGTACTGCTCCAGCGCCAGCAGGTAGCCGGACCTCTGCATCTCGCCGAAGGCGGAGAAGACGCCGGTGAACGCGCTGATGATACCGATCTTGATCTCCCCGACGGGTGCCGGCGTAGGTGCCTCAGTGGCGGCTGGCGCTGGGGTCGCGGCCGGCGCACAGCTCATCAGCAACAGCGACAGCACCGTGAGCACCGAAACAACCGCAAATGCCTTCTTTAACATTTTCCTCCCTCCTTTTGCGCATATAGACGAAACAAACTCGGCACACTGCCTGCTCGCTTATCCCTTCGTTATCCTTTCTTCATCACCTCCTTTCCGGGCCTTTCTTCTGCTTTGTCGCTTCCGGAAGCCACCAATGCCGTTCGTGCCTTCAGCCATCCGGTGATCCAGAGGTGGCGTTTGCGCAGTACCGACTCAATGATGCCCAAAATACCCTGGGGAGAGAAGAGCACGACGATGACAAAGATCAGACCGACGAACAGCAGATATCGCTGGGTGTACTGGCTGATCAGCACCTCCAGCCAGATCGCCACAAAGGTGCCCACGACCGGTCCCCAGAAATAGCTGGAGCCTCCCAGGATAACGACCAGCAGTGCCCAGATAGCCCGGCTCAGGTGAATCGTGGGGGGAGCAATGAGGCCGGAATAGTAGACGGCGAGGATACCGCCAATGCCGGCGTACAGCGCCGCGATGAGAAACGCCACAAACCGTATCCAGTACACTGGATAGCCAAGCGCCCTCATGCGGCGCGGGTTCTCCCGAATGCCGTTCAGCGCCAGGCCAAAGGGCGAGTGCACAATCCGCCAGAGAATATACAGGCCGAGCGCGAAGAGCACCAGCGACATCCAGTAAAAATTGGCGCTGTTGCGAAAATCAATGCCGAAAAGGACAAAGGGTCGAATACCGCGAAAACCGGACCAGCCGTGGAGAAGGGTGGTGTTCTGCGTAGCAAAGGCCCAGCAGACCTGTCCGAATGCCAGGGTGATCATCAGAAAGGTCAACCCATAGGTCCGCAGGGACACCAGGCCAACCAGCGTTGCCGCGATGAGGACAATCCCGATGCCGATCAGGTCCGGCCAGGGGAACGGGATACCGCGTTCATACCCCAGCAGGCCAATGGCGTACCCGGTCATTCCGAAGAATGCGGTCTGCGTCAGGCTGATCATACCCCCCTGACCCAGCAGAAAGCCCACGCTCACCGCTAGAAAACCGAAGTAAATAATCCGCACAAATGTGGTGATCGTGTACTGCGACCCATAGAAGGGCAAGGCGATGAGCAAAATGGCCCCAATCGCCAGGAGAATCGGTTTTGCCAGCCGGGTGAGTTTGTCCAGGTTCATACAGTTCTCCCGAAGAGGCCCTGCGGCCGGACTGCCAGGACGATTGCCAACGGAGCAAAGACCAGGAACATCCAGTATTCCGCCGCGTAGGCGGAGCCAAACGATGCGATCTGGCCCAGGATCAACGCGCCCACCACCGCGCCCAGCAGGCTTCCCTGGCCGCCAAGGATGATGACCACCAGCGCGTAGGTCAGGATGGTGGTATCACTGCCCGGGCTGAGCTGGAGATAGGTGCCACCAAGCACGCCGGCGATGCCCACGAGAAAGGCAGAGATCAAGAAGACAATCGTGTACATCACATCAATATTTACGCCCAAGGCGCTGGCCGTCTCGCGGTCATCCACGCCGGCGCGCACCGCCGCGCCCAGCTTCGTCTTGTACAGCAGAAGCCACAGACCCACCGCCACCACCACGCTGGCAAGCATCAGCAGATAGCGGAAGCCCGGATACGTGATGCCAAAGATCGTAATGGAAGGGTTCAGCGCCTTGGGGACGTTCAGCGCCAGCGAATGCCCGCCCCAGATAGCGAGACAAAAGTCCGCAATGACCATGGAGAGGGCAACGGTCAGCAGGGTTTCCGGCAGGTCCTGGCCGCGCACCCTGGCCAGGAGCGTGCGCTCAAACAGGAATCCCAGGATGGTGATGGAGAGCGCGCCGGCCAGCAGGGCCAGCCCCCAGTTGCCCGTGAGCTTCATCACCGTGTAGCCGATATAGCCCCCCAGCAGGTAGAACGCGCCGTGGCTCAGGTTGATGATGCGCATCAACCCAAAGGCCAGGGTGAGACCGCTCCCGAGCAGGAAGAACAGCGCCGCTTGTGTCAGGCCGTTCAGGATAAGGATGATGATCCTGGCATCCATGGTTGCGCCCAGCTTTCTCCTGAAAGTCAGTTAGATGAATACCGTATACGAACAGCTCGACGACATATTATTGGCATAAGCCAAAGATTGGTGCGGACGGCCGCCGGCAGTACCGGGGGGATACTGATCAGATGTGGTGCAGGTTGTCAGCAGACAGGCGGGTACAGCGGGAAAAGGGTGCCGAAAAGAAGCACAGCATATGCCCTGCCGGCGAAAATGGCCGGCATTCGGGTTATCAGACCAATTCACCTGTAAAAATAACACGTTGTACATCTCCCCACCCGGCTTCCGCCGCGGAACACAGTGAGCGCACGCCGCTCGATGAACCGACGACGTGGGGCAACGGACAGCAAACTGGTGGGCCCGGCAGGATTCGAACCCGCGACCAACCGGTTATGAGCCGGCCGCTCTGCCGCTGAGCTACAGGCCCGCAGACACGCACCGAGGAGCGGGAGACGGGATTCGAACCCGCGACAGCCTGCTTGGAAGGCAGGAGCTCTACCACTGAGCTACTCCCGCATGGTCGGGGCGAGAGGACTTGAACCTCCGACTTCAGCGTCCCAAACGCTGCGCGCTACCGGTCTGCGCCACGCCCCGCCTGTTACAAATTATATCGTATCTTGCCCCGTTCGTCAAGAGCCGTCAGACCCCAGACGGAGGGCAGAAAATGTGCTAAAATTCACAAATATTTTGACAAAAAGATTGTTTCATGTTATGATGAATCATAGACGGCGCGCATACATATGGAACATTTACCGCGCCAAGAGAGTGGAACGATGGTCAAAATCACCATTTGCGTCGGAAGCTCCTGTAGTGCCCGCGGCTCCGATGAGCTGGCGGCCGCGCTGGAACGGTTGATCGAGCAAGAACACCTGGCCGGCCAGGTGGAGCTGGTCGGCGCGTTCTGCATGGAACAGTGCTCCCATGGCGTTTCCATCCGCGTGGGGGACAAACAGTATCGCGAAATTCACCCACAGGACGCGGAGCAGTTCTTCTATCAGGAGGTTCTGCCGCGCTTGCGCGGCGAGGAGTCTGCAGCATGCAGGGATGGGTAATCAGCACGAACGTAGCGCGCTGTCGCGACTGCTACCGCTGTGTGCGCACCTGTTCGGTCAAGGCGGTCAAGGTCCAGAACGGCCAGGCGACAGTTGTACCGGAACTGTGCTTGGCCTGCGGCAACTGCGTGCGCGAATGTCCGCAGGGCGCTAAGCAGGTGCGGGAGGACCGCGCCGCGGTACAGGAGGCCATTCGCGCCGGCAAAACCGTGGTCGCCAGCCTTGCCCCCTCGGCGCCGGCCTTCTTCGGCATCCGCACTTTCTCCGCCATCGAACAAGTGCTCCAGCAGTTGGGCTTCGCGGCCGCCGGCGAAACCGCCTTCGGCGCCGAAATGGTCGGCCTGGCCCATCGCGATTGGGTGGAAGCACACCGCGAACAATGGCCGGTCATTACCTCCTCCTGCCCGGTCGTGGTGAATCTGATCGAGAAGTACTACCCGGACCTGATCCCCCATCTGGCACCCATTGTCTCGCCGATGGTGGCGCACGGGCGCTGGCTGCGCCAGCAGTACGGCCCGGAGGCCTTCATCGTCTTCATCGGCCCCTGCATCGCCAAAAAGGCCGAGATGCTGGAGGAGTCCGTCGCCGGCGCCATTGATGCCGCGCTCACTTTCACCGAGCTGGCCGAGTGGATGCAGGAAGAAGGGATCGCTTTCCCCGACGATGGGGATGGTGCGGAGCCAGCCCCGCGCGTGTCGGCGCGCCTCTTCCCCGTCGAAGGCGGCCTGGTGGGCACCGCCAACATGGATACCGATATGCTGACCAGCCACATCGTCACCACCTCAGGGCTGAGCGCCTGTGAGGATGTCCTGCGGGGCATCCGCGCCGGCAAGCTGGCCGCCTGCCTGGTCGAGCTGATGGCGTGTGAGGGCGGATGCATCAACGGGCCGGCCATGGAAGACCACATCGAAAGCGTCTATGTGGCACGCCAGCGGGTGATGGAATATGCGGCGCAGCGCCAGCCCAAACCCATGCCGGCGCGGCACGAGTGGCCCGACCTGAGCCGCACGTATCAGGACAAGCATGTATCGGCCCCCGAATTCACCGAGGAGCAGATTCAGGAAGTCCTGCACATGGTGGACAAATACAGCCCGGAGGATGAGCTGAACTGTGGGGCCTGTGGATACCCCACCTGTCGGGACAAAGCGAAGGCCACCCTGCGGGGCATGGCCGAGGCCACTATGTGCATCCCGTACATGCGCCGGCGCGCCGAGTCCCTGCGCCAGGTGGTGATTGACGTGACGCCCAACCCGGTGGTCATCGTGGACAGCCGGCTCCAAATCCAGGACCTTTCCCCGTCGGCAGAGCGAGCCTTCCGCTGTTACCGCCAGCAAGTGGCCGGCAAGCCCCTGCGCACTATCATGCCCAACGTGGACAGCTTCGTGCAGGCGCGCGATACCGGTCAGCCGGTGGTGGGGGAAATTGTGCGCATCCGCGATGACCTCATCGTCGAGCAGACCATCATGCCCGTGCCCGGCCAAAGCCTGCTGGTTGGCATCCTGCGGGATATCACCGAACAGGTGCGCCAGCGGGAACAGCTCGAACATATCCGTGAGGAGACCCTGCGCCGCACGGAGGAGGTGATCAAAAAGCAGATGCGCGTCGCCCATGAGATCGCCCAACTGCTGGGAGAGACCACTGCCGAGACCAAAATGATGCTCTCCCGGCTGGCCAAGGTGCTGGAAGAGGACGGCGATTCATGAAAAGGCTGTTCGTCGAAGCGGCCTGGAAAGCCCTGCAGAAGCATGGGGAGGAGCTGTGCGGCGACACGGTGAAAGTCGCCGCGACCCCTCACGCTTTCCTGGTCGTGCTCTCCGACGGGTTAGGGAGCGGGGTCAAGGCCAACATCCTCTCCACCCTGACGGCGCAAATTGTGGCCACCATGGTGGAGCAGGGAGCCTCAATGGATGAGGTCATGGAGACGCTGGCGGCAACCCTGCCGGAGTGCCAGGTGCGTAAACTGGCCTATGCCACGTTCGCCGCTCTGCGGGTAGAGCGGGGGCGCGATGCCTATCTGGTGGAATATGACTGCCCGCCGCTGATACTCATCCGCGACGGCCAGGTGGTGGAACTGCCGGCCGAGGAGCGGGAGATCTACGGCCGGCGCATCCGCGAAGCGCGCTTCCAGCTAAAAGAGGGGGATTACATGGTGCTGGTGAGCGACGGCTACATCCACGCCGGCGTCGGCGGGCTGTATCGGCTGGGCTGGGGCTGGAAAAACCTGGCTACGGCGGTGAAGCGCTGGGCCGCTACCGGCGGGGATGCCCACAGCCTGGTGGAAGCGCTCGCCCGCACCTGCCTGAAGCTCTACGAGGGAAAACCCGGCGACGATGCCACAGCGGTGGCCATGCGCGTGCGGCCGGCGGTCTTTGCTACCGTGCTCACCGGGCCGCCCCGCGAGCGGACAGACGACCCGAAAGCAGTGGCAATGCTGATGCGGGGACAGGGCTATAAGATCATCTGCGGGGGTACCACCGCGCAGATGGTGGCGCGCGAACTGGGGGAGGAGCTGGAAGTAGAATGGGTGCCGCCCAGCAAACGGGACAAGCAGACGCCCCAGCGCAAAGGGTCTCCACCCACCGCCAAGCTCAAGGGTATAGACCTGGTCACCGAGGGCATCATCACCTTGTCGCAGACGGTGGCTCTGCTGGAGAACGCGCAGAGCGTGCACGACCTGCCGGCGGATTCCGAAGCCGCCACGCGCCTGGCGCGCATGCTCCTCTCCGCGGATTTCATCCACCTCATCGTGGGCACAGCCCTTAACCCCAACCAGATTGCGGACCTGGTGCGCGGCGAGCCGATGCGCATGGTCTATGTCAAAGAGCTGGTGCGGCTTCTGGAAGAACGCGGCAAACGGGTGACGGTCCATTACCTGTAGTGCACGGACAGCCTCCCCTGATTCCCCGCCAGGCGTTGAACCGCCTGGCTAAGCGGGCGAAGAAGCCCTCTTCAGGGCCGGTTTGAAGCCCACGGCGCCTCGCTTCCTCAGTCAGGACGTTCGTGTCCGGGCAAAGCCAGGCCCCAGCACGATACAGGGGGACTGCCAGTTTGCGAGGCCATTGCTAAACTATTCGCCCCCAGAATTTGGCGCCGGCGCTGACATCGGTTATAATGTTGCTGTCAACCAGCACAACGACAAGGAGGTCGTGTCATGGCAGTTCGAACCGCGGCGAAGCTCGACAGCGCCGGCTATATTGCCCTCCACGAACAATACGGCGCGCGCAACTATCATCCCTTGGACGTAGTGATTTCCCGGGCACAGGGTGTCTGGGTGTATGACGTAGAAGGCCGGCGCTACCTCGACTGCCTGGCCGCCTACTCCGCTGTCAATCAAGGCCACTGTCACCCCCGTATCTATCAGGCCCTGGTCGAACAAGCGCAGAAAGTTACCCTCACCTCACGGGCATTCCACAACGAACAGCTCCCCCTGCTGTGCAAAGAGGCGTGCGAACTGCTGGGGTACGAGCGCTTCCTCCCCATGAACTCAGGGGCGGAAGGGGTGGAGACCGCGCTGAAGCTGGCCCGCAAATGGGCATACGTGAAAAAGGGCGTGCCGGCGGATCAGGCGGAGATCATCGTCTTCGCCGAGAACTTCCACGGCCGCACCATCACTATCATCAGCTTCTCGACGGAGGAACAGTACCGTGCCGGCTTCGGCCCCTTTACCCCGGGCTTCCGCATCGTCCCCTTCGGCGACCTGGAGGCAGTGGAGCGCGCCATCACTCCTAACACCGCCGCCGTCCTGGTGGAACCGGTGCAGGGCGAGGGCGGAGTTATTGTGCCGCCCAAGGGTTATCTGCGCCGGCTGGCAGAGCTGTGCGCCCAACACAACGTGCTCTTCATCGCCGACGAGATTCAGACCGGCCTGGGCCGCACGGGCAAACTGCTGGCCTGCGAACACGAAGGCGTGCATCCAGACGTGCTCATTATCGGCAAAGCCCTTTCCGGCGGCTACTATCCGGTTTCCGCCGTGCTCTCCTCGCGCGATATCCTGGACGTCTTTGAGCCTGGCGATCATGGGAGCACCTTCGGGGGCAACCCGCTGGCGGCGGCGGTGGCGCGGGAG
Organism: uncultured Anaerolineae bacterium; assembly: GCA_938049385.1. Classification (GTDB taxonomy): domain Bacteria; phylum Chloroflexota; class Anaerolineae; order JACIWP01; family JACIWP01; genus JACIWP01. Next base: position 74,441 of record CALIBQ010000022.1, on the reverse strand, counting down.
GCACTGAAAGTGCTGGTGGAAGAGGGAATGATCGAGAATGCCGCTGTTCAGGGCGCATACCTGAAAGAGCGACTGCAGGCGATACGTTCGCCGCATGTCAAAGAGGTGCGGGGGCTGGGTCTGCTGATCGGCATTGAGCTGTATCCCAGCGCCGGCGGCGCGCGCCGCTTCTGCGAGGCGCTGAAAGACAACGGCGTGCTGTGCAAGGATACGCGCCGGCACATCATCCGCGTCACCCCTCCGCTGGTCATCACCCGCGAAGAGGTGGATTGGGCGGTCGAGCGCTTCGAAAAAGTCCTGACCAGCCTATAGCGACATCCGCTTTTCCCTCTGGCGGCAGAGGCCAGGGCGGGGTATCAGCCCTTCCCATTTTCGCGCATGTAGGAGGGACATAGCCGGCTACTGCAGGTGATATTTACCCGACACCTTTTTCAGGGCGCGTTTGACCCCTGGCGCAAAAGATGATATATAGGCCTGTACAGGGAGGTGGAAAACACAAGCCTGGCCTGTATGAAAGGGCGAAGAGATGGAAGTGTCCACCGAGCGAGAACGTCTCGCACTGGAAAAAGAGCGGCAGGAAATCCTGGAGGAACTGGAACATCTCCAGCAAATTCTCCGGGAGAGCGAGGTGAAGGTAGACCTCGAGGAAGGCGATCCGGACCTGCACGAGCGTGAAAAAAATATGTCCCTGGTCCAAACCCTGGAGGCCAGACTGCAGTCCATCGAGCGGGCACTGCGGGCCATTGAGCTAGGGGTATATGGAATTTGCGAGCGGTGCGGCCAACGTATTGACCCTGAACGCTTGGAAGCAAAGCCCGACGCGACGCTGTGTCTGTCCTGCCAGCGTGAGGTGGAACGCCTGGCGCGGCGCGGGATGCTGAAGGAATAGGTCTCATTTTTGACAGCCGTTGTGAAGCGCGTTACAATAACGGGCGTGCCGAGAGCTGGGGGATCACCCGGCTCACGCCTTGCCAGTGCCAAGCCAGCGCGCACTTCCAAGGTAGACAGTAGAGAGGGATCCCCCAAGAGGATCACCTCTCTTTTTTTGAGATTTTTTGCTGCGCCAAAATGTATCATGTATCCAAATTATGCTGGGGAGCGTATCGCTCCCCTTTCAAGGAGGACAACATGGGCAAATTGATCGAGATTCGCTGGCACGCACGTGGAGGACAGGGAGCAGTGACCGCCGGCAAGCTCCTCGCCGAAACCGCCCTCGGCGCCGGCTTCTACTTCCAGGCCTTCCCGGACTACGGCGCTGAACGCATGGGTGCCCCCATCCGGGCCTATACCCGCCTGAGTGACAGCCCCATTACCCTGCACAGCCCCGTTCTCGAACCCGACGTCGTCATCGTGCTAGACCCAACCCTCCTCGGAGTAGTGGATGTCACCGAAGGCCTCAAGGAAAACGGCGTGCTCCTCATCAACACCACCGAACCACCCGAAGAGATCCGCAAGCGCCTGAACCTGGAAGGGAAAAACATCCGCATCTTCACGGTGGACGCCAGCACCATCGCCATCCAGGAGCTGGGGCGCGAGATCACCAATACCCCCATGCTGGGCGCCTTCTGCGTGGCGACCGGACTGCTGGACCTGAACAAGATCATGGAGCAAGTGCGCAAGGACTTCGGCAAGAAACTGCGCCCCGATGTGGTGGAGGCCAACGTGCGGGCCATCCAGCGCGCGGCCCAGGAAGTCAAACAAGGTTGACTGCCATTCGGAACCCGTAAAGGAGGAACATAAAGATGCCCAAGGGAACAGGTTGGAAGGATATCCCCATCGGGGGATTAATCCTGGAGGCCGGCAACTCCGCCGAGTATAAAACCGGCGGCTGGCGGGCTTTCCGCCCCGTCCGCGACGCCGAAAAATGCATCCACTGCCTCTTCTGCTGGATATACTGCCCCGATTCCAGCATCCTGGTGCAGGACGAGAAAATGGTGGGCTTTGACCTGGAGCACTGCAAGGGCTGCGGCGTCTGTGCCCAGGTGTGCCCCACCAAGTGCATCACGATGACACCAGAGACCGAGTTCGAGAAAGAGAAGTAGTCTCCTGCCAGGACACCAACACCCGACCCGGAAAGAAGGAGTAACGATACAATGAGAGAAATCATGGCACTCGATGGCAATGCGGCTGTCGCCCATGCCATGCGGCAGATTAACCCTGATGTAGTAGCCGCTTATCCTATTACGCCGCAGACCTCGACGGTTCAGACCTTTTCTGAGTTTGTCGCCAATGGGCTGGTGAAAACCGAGTTCATCACGGTGGAGAGCGAACACAGCGCCATGAGCGCCTGCATCGGCGCGGCCGCCGCCGGCGCCCGCGTGATGACCGCTACCTCCTCCGCCGGCCTGGCCTTCATGTGGGAGGTGCTCTACATCGCCGCCTCCTACCGCCTCCCCATCGTCATGCTGGACGTCAATCGCGCCCTCTCCGGTCCTATCAACATCCACTGCGACCACTCGGACACCATGGGCGCCCGCGAGGCCGGCTGGATCCAGATTTTCTCTGAGAACGCCCAGGAATCATACGACAATTTCATCCAGGCGGTGCGCATCGCCGAACACCCCGACGTGCTCCTGCCCGTGATGGTCATGCACGACGGCTTCATCACCAGCCATGCCATGGAACGGGTGGAACTGCTCTCGGACGAGGAGGTGCAGAGCTTCGTAGGCGAGTACAAGCCGGCCATGCCCACCCTCCTGGATGTGCATAACCCCGTCACCTACGGCCCGCTGGATTTCTACGATTACTACTTCGAACACAAGCGCCAACAGGTGGAGGGCATGGCCCACGCCCAGGAGGTCATCCTGGAGGTAGCGCGCGAGTACGAGAAGCTGTCCGGCCGCAGGTACGGCCTGTTCGAGGCCTACCGGCTGGAGGATGCCGAGGTAGCCATCGTGGTGCTCTCTTCCACCGCCGGCACCACCAAGGCCGTGGTGGATAAACTGCGGGCGCAGGGCAAAAAGGTCGGCCTGCTGAAGCCACGCGTCTTCCGGCCGTTCCCCGCCAAGGAACTGGCCGATGCCCTCCGCCATCTGAAGGCCGTAGCGGTGATGGACCGCTCCATCAGCTTCGGCGCCATGCACAACGCCGGCCCGCTCTATCTCGAAGTCCTCTCCGCTCAGCGCATTTACGGCGGGAACATGCCCGTCGTGGATTATATCTTCGGCCTGGGCGGCCGCGATATTGTGCCGGCACAAATCGAAAGCGTGTACGACGACCTGTTCCGCATTCTGGAAACTGGCCAGGTCGAACGCCTGGTCACCTATCTGGGCGTTCGCGAATAATCCTGGCAAAGAGAGGAGTCCACAACCATGGTCACGAAACTAGCGCTCAAAGACCTGTCACATAAGCCCGACCTGTTCGCTCCGGGACACCGCCTGTGCCCGGGATGCGGCGCCGGCACCATCGTGCGCCAGGTCCTGCTCGCCATTGATGAGCCAGTTGTGGTAGCCAATGCTACCGGCTGTCTGGAAGTCTCGACCAGCATCTTCCCCTATACCTCCTGGCGCGTGCCCTGGATCCACAGCGCCTTCGAGAACGCCGCCTCCACCATCAGCGGGGTGGAAGCCGCGTATCAGTCTCTGAAGCGCCAGGGCAAGGTCACCGAGGACATCAAGTTCATCGCTTTCGGCGGCGACGGCGGCACTTATGACATCGGCCTGCAGGCATTGTCCGGCGCCATGGAGCGCGGCCATAAAATCCTGTACATCTGCTACGACAACGGCGCCTATATGAACACCGGCATCCAGCGCTCCAGCGCCACGCCGCGCGGCGCGGAGACCACCACCTCGCCGGCCGGCAAGGTCATCCCCGGCAAAATGCAGTACCCCAAGGACCTGACCGCCATCATGGCCGCCCACAACATCCCCTACGTGGCCCAGGCCTCGCCCCACAACTGGCGCGACCTGATGCGCAAAGTGCGCAAGGGAGTGGAGAAAGGGCCGGCCTTCCTGAACGTCATCTCCTCCTGCAACCGCGGCTGGCGCCATCCGCCTGAGCTGAGCATCGAGCTGAGCCGGCTGGCCGTGGAAACCTGTTTCTGGCCGCTCTATGAAGTGGAGGACGGCGTCTGGCGGCTGACGTATAAACCCAAGGAGAAACTGCCCATCACCGTCTGGCTGGAGCCGCAGGGCCGCTTCCGGCACCTCTTCCGCCCGGAGAACCGCCACCTCATCGACGAGATCCAGGCCGAGGTGGACCGCCGCTGGGAGCGCCTGTTGAAGCTGTGCGGCGAGGCGTGATTGGTTGGATAGAGAAACGGGACTGCGGTAAAGGGGCCGGCATGCCGGCCCCTTTACTCCATCCGCCGGCAAGCATACGCGGGGGCACAGCGGCGCTGTGTCCCCCTGCTTTTCCAACACCCTTCGCCGGCGCAATTTGTCGCGCTTCCCTGGTCTGTGGTATATACAGGGCAGTGGATATGCCGGCGGTATTCGCATAGGAGGGGAGCCGCATGGGCCAGAGACCAAGCTGGGACGAGTACTTCATGGGCATCGCCCACCAGGTGGCCAAGCGCAGTACCTGCCCCCGGGCGGCGGTGGGCGCGGTGGTGGTGAAGGACCGGCGCATCCTCACCACCGGCTACAACGGCGCACCGATGGGACTGCCCCACTGCACCGAGGTGGGATGTCTGATCATTGACAATCACTGCATGCGCGCCCTCCATGCCGAGCAAAATGCCATCATCCAGGCCGCCCTGCACGGCGTGTCCATCAACGGCGGTACCATTTACGTAACCCACCAGCCCTGTCTGACCTGCGCCAAGATGATCATCAACGCCGGCATCAAGCGCGTGGTGTACGAAGGGGATTATCCGGACCCACAGGCGCGCATCTTCCTGAGCGAGGCCGGCGTGGCGCTGGTGCGCTTCAGCCCCGCCGGCGAGCACGAACCAACCGAAGGCACCGCATGTGGCGAAGCATAGGGCCTTATGCCCTGACATTTATCACAGCGTTTTCCCTGGCCCTGCTGATCACGCCGGCAGCGCGCCGGCTGGGGGAACGGCTCGGCCTGGTGGATGTGCCGGGGGGCCGCCGGCGGCATCACGGCGTCATCTCCCGGCTCGGTGGACCGGGTCTCTACTTCCCATTTGTCGCGGCGGTACTGCTCTCTCTCCTGCTCCCCTCGCATCTCCAGCCGGCACGCAATGACCCGAAAGAGGTGATTCGCCTGGCCGGCCTGCTGTGGGGCTGTACCTTCATGTTCGTCTTCGGCCTGCTGGACGACCGCCTGGGACTGGGGCCAACGCCGCAGTTCGTCGCCCAACTCACCGTCGCTCTGCTCTCCATCCCCTACCTGATCATCATCGAACGGGTGATGAATCCTTTCACCAACGAATTGATCGTCTTCCCCTGGTGGGCAACGGCCCTGCTCACGGTGCTGTGGGTCATGGGCATGATTAACACGGTGAATTTCCTGGATGGGGTGGATGGGCTGGCCGCCGGCGTCACCGCCATCCTGTGCATCGTGCTGACGATTCACATGCTTCGCGAGGGGCAGTACAGCGTGGCGCTCCTGCCGCTGGCGTTGTTAGGGGCGGCGCTGGGGTTCCTGCCTTTCAACTTCGCGCCGGCAAAGGTCTTCATGGGCAGTTCGGGGAGCTTCTTCCTGGGCTATGCCGTGGCCGCTCTTTCCATCATCGCCGGCGCCAAGGTGGCCACCGTCCTGCTGGTGATGGGACTTCCCATCGTAGATGTGGCCTGGCAAATCCTGAACCGCTGGCGCGCCGGCCGGCCCATCGGCGCCGGCGACCGCGGTCATCTCCATCATCGGCTGTACGACCTGGGCCTCTCGCCGCGCGCTATCGCGCTTATCTATTACATGTTCTGCCTGGCCTTTGGCGTACTGGCGCTCGTCATCTCCAAGCGCGTATATAAAGTGCTGGCCATGCTGGTGCTGGGGGGCATTACGCTGGGCATGCTCCTGTACGTGAGCTGGCGTCAGCATCCGCTGTCAGGAGTAGCGCACCCGGTGGCCGGTCAGCCAGCCGATCAGGGCCTCACTGCCGGCGATGAGCCCCACGAAGACCAGGTCCGCCGCTAGCGTGATGACGAAGGCCAGGTCCAGATAGCCCACCAGGCCGATGACGCGGTCCAATAGGGCCGGAGGGATGGCCGGCGACCAGCCGATAATGATCAGCACGATGACCCCGACGCCGAGGAAGATGCCCAGGGGAAGCCAAGCGCGCCGGTCCGATTCGCTCGGAAGCATGGCGTTGCTGAGGGCAAAAATCAGATAGAGCCAAACCCAGAAGTCCGGTGTTTTCATATTGCCGGCCAGCGTCTGGAAGAACCAGGCCGCGTCCCCGAGGACAAAGGCCTGGGTAAGCTGTCGCAGGTTAAAAACGGCCTGGCCGATGAGCAGAATCAAGCCGGAGCCGGCCAACAGGGGGGCCAGCCCCACCAGGCTTTCGCGCAGGGGGTCCGCCCGGGCGATGCGCACGGCACCCAGCCGCACCTTTGCACCGCTCCGGGCCGGCCCCAGGGTGATTTTGCCGGTGCGCAGGCCCAGCAGGTGGGCGGTTGCCCAATGGCTGAGCTCATGCACCAAGATGCCCGGCAGCATCACCACGAAATAGAAGACCACCGCGGCATTGGGACTGCCGCTTAACAGCAGTCCCAATCCCTGCAGATGCCGGCTGATCCAGCGGTTCAGCCAGACGATGGGCAGAAGGGTCACGATGAACCAGAGCAACGGCCAAAGCATGGGGATCACTCCGTGCGCTGGAATGCCGGCCGGCGGACAGCCGCCGATACACAGCCGGCAGTATTATACCGCATGGCCCCCTGCCCGTCCAGCCGGTCAGGGATGGGGGTACCGTGATCTGGCCTTAGGTAGTCCTGCTGTTGGAGAAGAGCACATGAGCGAAGCGGCATTATCGGAAGCGCAAAGGGAAGAGGAACTGGTCAACCGCCGGCTGGAACGCCTGACCATCCATCCCAGCCCGGGACCGCACAATTCCCTGCAGTACTGGACCCGGTTCGCCAGCCCGTGGAAGGTGGTGCGCAACTTTCTCCTCATTTTCCTCTGCCGCTACCTGCCGTCCGAGAACCTGAAGAACGTCCTGTTCCGCTGGACGGGGATGAAGGTGGGCGCCAGGGTATCCGCCGGCCTGATGTCCATGTTCGACATCTTCTTCCCCGAACTTATCACCATTGGCGACAATACCATCCTCGGATATAACAGCGTTATCCTGGCCCATGAGTTCCTGCGGCACGAACTGCGCACCGGCCCGGTAGTCATCGGGCGGGACGTGATGATCGGCGCTAACGTGACGGTCCTGCCCGGCGTCATCATCGGCGACGGCGCGGTGGTCTCCGCCATGAGCCTGGTGAATAAAGACGTGCCGCCCCACACCATCGTGGGTGGGGTGCCCATTCGCGTGCTGGGACGGACCAATTCTGGAGGGGAGCGATGACCGCTGTGGCACAAACGTATTGGCAAGTGCGGGCCTTCATCCTGCGCCCCTGGGCGCTGTGGACGCTGTTCGCCATCAACGTGCTCGCCGGCATCATCGGCGCCATCTACTGGTACGGCGCTGACCTGCTGAAAACCCCCTGGTGGGCGCTGGTCTTCGTGCCGGACTGCCCTCTCTTCGCCGTCCTCTTTGCGGTGGCGCTGGCCGGCATCGCCCTTGGCCGGCGCGAATGGACCTGGTTCAACGCCATCACCACCATGGGGCTCATCAAATACGGCACCTGGACCGTCACGGTCTGGATCCTCTTCTGGCGCGCCGGCTACCCCGCCACCACCGAAAGCGTGGTCATGACGCTGACCCATATCGGCATGATACTGGAAGGGGTGGTGCTGGCCTCGTTCCTGACCCGCATCCGCCTGCGCCATGCTTTGCTGGCCGGCGCATGGTTCTATCTCTCCGATTGGGTGGATTACGGGCTGGGGTTCCGCCCGCGCATGGCGCCCGGCGTCTCCGAAACCTTCATGATGTGGGAGATGCTCATTGCCACCGCACTGCTGACGCTCTTCCTGGCCTGGCTGGCCTGGCGCCGGCGCGGGGCAAGCGCGACATAGGGCGGGAAAGATGCGCTCTCCAGGGGAAATCCTCGTACAGCTTGGCCCTTTGGCGGTTCACTGGTACGGTTTCCTGATTGTGCTGGGCGCCGCGGCCGGCGGGATGATTGCCGCCCGGCTGGCCCGCGCCCGGGGCGATGACCCGGCGCACGTCTGGAACATGCTGGCGGTGGCACTGGTGCTGGGGATCATCGGCGCGCGGCTGTATCATGTCTTTTCCACGCCGGCCGCCGGCGTGGGCTGGCCGTACTACCGCCAGCACCCCGAGGCCATCTTCGCCTTCTGGCGCGGCGGCCTGCGGGGATTTGGCATCTTCGGGGGCATCGCCGGCGGCATCTTCGGCATATGGCTGTACACGCGTTGGGCAAAGCTTCCCTTCCTGCGCTGGCTGGACTACGCGGCGCCCGGAGTGCTCCTGGCCCAGGCCATCGGCCGCTGGGGCAACTTTTTCAACCAGGAGCTGTACGGCCCGCCTACGAGCCTGCCCTGGGGCGTATACATTGATCCCGCCCACCGACTGCCCGGACTGGAGGCCTACGAGCGTTTCCATCCCGTGTTCCTGTACGAGTCACTGGCGAACTTCGCCGCGTTCCTCTTCTTGCTGTGGTGGAGCCGGCAGCGCGACCGGCGCGACGGCGACGTCTTTCTCGCTTACTTCATGCTTTACCCCTTCATCCGCTTCTGGCTGGAGTTCCTGCGTCCCGATGCCTGGAAAGTGGCCGGCGTCGCCACGGCACAGTGGATCTCCCTGGCGTGCATTCTGGGCGCCGGCACTGCCCTATGGCAGAGACAGCGCCGGCCGAGAAACGAAAGTTCGTCCAAACGTGAACGTCCGGGCTGAAAGGGCGAAGCCCTGCAGGCTTCCAACCAGCCCCCGAAGAGAAAGCCCGGCGATTTATCCTCTGGCGAGGAGCACAAAGCATCCCTCGCCCAGTTTCCACTGTCAGGCCGGCTTTGTATTGCCCTTTGCCCAGCCGCATGGTATAATCGATCACAAAACCGGCGGAGCATGCGGCCGGCAGGGGGTGACACGTGCCGCACAATATCCTGCTGACCGGCCGGCCCGGCGTGGGCAAAACCACGCTCATCCTGCGCCTGCTGGAAGTCCTGCGGAGGCCGGCCAGCGGCTTCTATACCCAGGAAATACGGGAGCGGGGAACACGTTTGGGCTTCGAGGCGGTGCGGCTGGACGGCCGGCGCGCGGTCCTGGCACATGTTGGGATGCCTTCCCCATGGCGGGTAGGCAAGTACTACGTACAGCTCCCGGCCTTCGAGGAAGAAATCCTGCCGGCCATCGAACCGAACGAATTCCCTGCACAGGGCCTCCTGGTGGTGGACGAGATTGGCCGCATGGAGTGCCTTTCTTCCCGCTTCCGGCAGGCTGTCGTGAGAGCACTCGATGCCAATGTGCCCGTCCTGGGCACGATAGGACTGCAGGATGATCCCTTCCTGCGGGCGGTGCGCGCCCGCTTCGACGTGCGTCTCATCACGGTAACGCCGGACAACCGGGAATCGCTGGTGCGGGAAATTGCCAAGTGGATGGAGGAGGAAGGATGGTAACAGGGCGCTTCGAGGACATCCCGGTAGTGCTGGATGCTATGGGAGGCGATCACGCGCCGGCCGCCCCCGTGGAAGGGGCAGTGCTGGCGGCGCGCGAGTTCGGCATGCCCATCTATCTGGTAGGGCGGGAGGATGCGGTGCAGGCGGAGCTGGCGCGCCACGACCATAAGGGCCTGCCGCTGACCTTGGTGCCGGCCAGCGAGACCATCGAAATGGACGAACAGCCGAGCCTGGCGGTGCGGCGCAAGCGAGATTCCTCCATCGTTGTGGGCATGCGCCTGGTCAAAGAGGGCAAGGCGCGCGCCTTTGTCTCCATGGGCAACACCGGCGCGGTGATGGCCGCCGCCCTGTTCCATCTGGGGCGTATCAAGGGGGTGAAGCGGCCGGCGCTGGCCACCATCTTCCCCACCATGAAGGGTTTCTGCCTCCTGCTGGATATCGGCGCCAACGCCGACTGCAAGCCGGAGTACCTCCTCCAGTTCGGGCTGATGGGTTCCCTCTATGCCCGGCGGGTGCTGGGGGTGGAATCGCCGCGCGTCGGCATCGTCTCCAACGGCGAGGAAGAGGGCAAGGGCAACCAGCTCGTCAAAGACGCCTATAAACTGCTGAGGGCCAGCCCGCTCAATTTTGTCGGCAACGTTGAGGGCAAGGACATCCCCACGCACCTGGCCGACGTGGTCGTAACCGACGGCTTTACCGGCAATGTCATCGTCAAGACCGCCGAGGGTATGGCCAAGATGATGAAGACCTTCATCAAAGAGGAGCTGTACCGCTCCCCCATCTCCACCCTGGGCGGACTGCTGGCCAAAGGGGCATTCGACCGCATCAGCAAGCGCACCGATTACAGCGAGTTCGGCGGCGCGGTCCTGTTGGGGGTGGACGGCGTGGTCATCATCGGACACGGCCGCTCCAACGGTTGGGCGGTGCGCAGTGCCCTGCGCGTGGCCGCTCAGGCGGTCGCCGGCGGGGTGCTGGAGGGCATCCGCCAAGATATCGCAGAGCAAATGGGTGTGGAAGAGGAAGCGGAAGAAGCCCTGGAATTATAACCTGGGATTATCACAGAAGGAGAAGCGCGGAGTCGTCATGGAAGTCGTCATCAACGAGAAGCTGGTCAAGCGCGGGGAGAAGATCGGGAAATACGCCAGCCTGGCCGGCCTGCTCATCCTGGCCGGCGGCCTGGTAGCAAGCTTCCGGGAAGAGTATCTCTACCTTACCATGGCGGCCCTTGTCCTGGGCTTCCTGGTCAGCCAGATCGGCAGTTACAATGTCATGCGCTGGGCGCGCCATCCCCGCGCCGACGAGATGCTGGACAAATCCCTCAAGGGTGTGGGCAAGCAGTTCAAGCTCTACCATTATTTCCCGCCGGCGGACCACGTGTTGGTAGGCCCGACCGGCGTCTTCGTCTTTCTGGTGAAGCCGCAGGATGGGGAGATCTACTGCACCGGCCGGCGGTGGCGCCAGAAGATGACCATCGCCCGCGCCCTGCTCTTCTTCGGGCAGGAGGCGCTGGGCAACCCGCCGGCGGACCTGGAGATGCTGGTACAGAAGGTGCGGCAGTTGATCGCCGAGAAGCGGCCGGACCTGGGTGACGTGGTCGTGCGCGGCGCGGTGCTCTTTGGGAACCCGCGCGCCCGCCTGGTCGTGGAGGAGCCGGCGGTGCCGGCCCTGCGCCCTGACCAGGTCAAGCCTTTCGTCCGCCAGACTGCGAACAAACAGGGATACCTGACCGGCGAACAGCGCCGGGCTATCATCGAGATATTTGACGAGATCGTGCGCCAGAAAATGCCCCAATCCGCCTGATATGTTGGGGGGAAGAGCGGCCAGACCATGAAGCTCAGCCAGTACCCACGGCCGAAAGGGGACAACGGTTGGGGGATTCACTGGTCCCCCGGCACCGTGCACCCCTCAGGAGATGCGCTGTCGCCCTGGATCGACGAGCTTCTGCGCATGCATATCAAATGGGTCAAGGTGCTGGACGATGGGGATGGCTCCGCGGTGGAGCTGTGCCGCCGGCTGGTGCGCTACGACATCATGCCCATTGTGCGCATCTACCGCCCGCGGCCCAACCCCGGCCGGCTCAGCTATCGCGAGGAAGAGACCATCCGCCGGCTGGTGGACGCCGGCGTCGTTTACTTCGAGACCAACAATGAGCCGGATGTGCCGGCGGAATGGCAGAATGAGCGGCTTCCCCCGGACTGGATATCTATCGTCGCGGACCAGTTCATCTACGATGCCGACCGCGTCCTGGCGCTGGGCGGGTTACCGGGCCTGCCGGCGCTCTCGGTAGGCAGTAAGGCCAACCTCATCGAGATGGTGGTGCGCAAAGGCCGGGCGGATATCTTCGCCCGGGGTGCCTGGATCGCTGTGCATAATTACACCCTCAATCATCCCCCCGAATATCCCTACGACCCGGTGCATCAGGAAGGCACACCGCTGACGCGCCAGGAGTATGAACGCCATGGGGAGTGGGCATGGGATGGCCAGCCGCGCCAGCTCATCAACCTGTGGCGCCGGCAGGGCAAGCGCCCGGGGAGCACCATCGAGGAGGATTCGGACTGCTGGCGCTGTTTCGAACTGGCCGACCTGATGGCGCGCGAGGCGTTGGGCTACAGCGTGCCGGTCATTGGCACGGAAGGGGGCGCGGTCATCGGCTGGCGCGATGACCGGCGCTACCCGCGCGTGACGCCTGAAATCCACAAAGAGTGGACGGTGCAGATCAACCGCTTCATGCAGACGCAGGCGCCGGCCTATCTCTTCACCACCTGCCACTGGCTGTTGGCCAACTTCCGCCTGGGCCATCACGTCATGGGCTGGGAAAGTCAGGCCTGGTTCAGCGACTGGTGGGAATCGGCCTTCGGTATCCGGGACCACCTGCCGGCAGTAGACGCCCTGCGTGAAGTGTCCGGCGGGGAGCGCCCCTTTATCACGGCGGACGCGGAAATCTTGGGACAGGCGATCGGCCCTCAGGGCCAGCCGGCCCATAACCTCTCCATCCGGCTTATCGCCAACGGCCAGGAGGTGGCGGCCGCGCGCACCAATGCGCGCGGGCGCTTCCGCTTCGGCGAACTGCCCGCCGGCCGCTACGAACTGCGCGCGGACGGCAACCCGCGGATTGTGCTCCCCATGCAGTTGGATTCCGGCGCCCGCCAGGAAGTACAGCTCACCCTACCGCACGGCCGGCAGTCCGCTGTGCGCGGTCTGCTCCGCTCGCCAAGCGGCGAGCCGTGTGCCGGCGTCGAGGTTCGCCTACACGCCGGCGAGGAAGCGCGTGCCACCATCACCGACACCGCGGGGAGGTTTCGCTTCGAGGACCTGCCGGCAGGCAGCTATATTTTGCAGGCCGGCGGTGGATGCATCCAGGGCATCTACCTGGACGGATGGAACGCCTGGGAGGGGGAAATGGTTCTGCCGCCTCCGCCCCAGGCGCGCTTTGTGGTGGCGTCCCGCCGGCTGTTGGACCGCGAGGAAACCGCCGGCCGGCATATCTTCTTCGGCCAAGTATGGGACGAGAACAATGAGCCGCTGAACGGCATCACCGTGGAAATGGGCTGGGAGAACGCCGCACCAGGCACCCAGTTCCCGACCGCCGTCAGCGGCGCAGACCCCGGGCACAGCGCCGGCTACTATGAGTTCGTCAACACGCCGGGCTCCTTTTTCCTGCGGGTGCGCGCGCCCGACGCAGAAAGCGAGACGGCAGAGGGGCTAGAGACGGCCGAAGTTCCCGGCCGGCGCGGCGAACCCATCTCGTACGAGGTCCATTTTCAGCGGGTAAGGGTCCCGGCCCCGGCCAGCCACAGCACCATCCAGGTGGAGCTGGCAGGTGCCGAACACCCGCCGGCCGTCACCCTGCGCCAAGAGGAAGAGCATCCTGCCCTCGAACCATCCCGCCGGGAGGGGAATACATTCACTTTTGAAGGGCTAGCCGCCGGCACATACCCGGTGCTGGCCGAGGGCCTGGGAGAAATCGGTCGGGTCACTGTGGACGGCTGGAACCCCGGCTTCCTGCGCTTTCCCATGGGCAGTCAGGTGCGGGTGCGCATCAGCCGGCGCACCTTTGCGGGCGTCCTGCGGCTGGAAAGCCGGCGCTGGGGGGAGATCCGACAGGCGCACGCGGAGCCGGGGGAGGAAATCCGCTTCACAGACCTGCCGGCGGATACCTACCGCTTGCGCTATCAAGGATGGCAGTCGCCCGATTTCACCCTGGATGGCGAGAACAGCATCTCCTTCCAAGATGTGGAGGCGCAGCAGCCGTTCCACAGCGAGCTGACTGGCCGCCTGCTGAACGCCGACGGCGAGCCGCTGGTCGGCCGGCGAGTCCTGCTGATGGACGCGGACGGGGAACTGCGCGGGGAACAGCGCACGGACCGCTTCGGGCGCTGGCATTTTGCCGGCCTTGGCCCGGGCATCTATACGCTGGTCATCGAGGAGCTGGGCATCTCGCAGGGAGATATTATCCTGGACGGCCGGCAGAGCCGGGAAATCGAGCTGACGGCCCCCGCCGGCGTGCGCCCCAAACTGCTGGAGCATTACGTGCTCCTGCCGGCAAAATCCCAACCCGGCCCCTGGGTCAGCGTGCTACTGCTGTCCGAATTTCTCCGGCGCGCCGGCGCTGTGGTCGGGTTCAGCCTCAAAGAGGCGCAGATGGCCCGCTACGTGACCATCGTCGCCGATGCCGACGAGATTGATGGATCAGCGGAGCGCAGACTGCTGGAAGCCGGCTGTATCGTGCGGCGACTGCCTGGGGAAAGCCATGCGCTCAGCAGTGCACTGCGGGGCACCCCACCCGGACGCCCGATTCTTGAGGAGGAATAGCTCTCATGGTCCAGCCGATCAACGATGCGGAGTCATACGGGGTGCGGATCGCGCCGGCGGAAGTAGGGCTGGGCGAAACCTACTGGCGCGTCAGGCGTGTGCATCATCTGACGCCGGCGGAGAACCGCGGCGGCCATCATCTCTACGTGGACGTGCTGGACGAGTACGGCCAGCCGGCGGTAGGCACACGCCTGCGCATTTCCTGGGACGGGGGTGAGGAGGAGGTAGAAATCGAACCTGCCACCCCCGGCGAACCGGGTGCGGCCTTCCCACTGGGTCAGGGGCAGATTTGCGCGGTGGAAGTGCTCGGTCTTCCCAGCGACCGGGTGCTCAACCTGCACACGGAGCATACTGACGAGGACGCCGGCAACACCCTGTACCACCACTCGTTCTACCTGGTATGGCAGAAGGCCATCAAAAAGGTCTTCGCCCATTACGTGCTGTTCGGCCCACCGGACCATCCCCAGACCCAGGCCAACCTTATCATCGCCCTGGGCTACATCCTGCGCTTCAAGCCGGCCTTCGGCTTCAAGGTGCAAGAGGCGGCCCTGGCAGAACGGGTCACCATCATCGGCGGGCCGGATGTCATCCCTGTGGAGGCGCAGGAGCGCCTGGAGGAGGCCGGCTGTTGGGTCTACCGCATCGAAGGGGACAGCCGCGCTATTGACCGCGTGCTGACCGACCTGCTCAGGCAGGGCGTCCCGTTCCCCGAATAAAGGGCCGACCCTACATGACATCCGCTTCACGACCCGCCCAATATTATCTGACCAGACTGCGTCATCCGGAAACCGCCTGGCGGCTGGCGCTGATACTGCTGGCCGCCGGCGCGCTGGCCGTGCGCCTGTGGCAAATCCGCTACCACAGCCTCTGGTTCGACGAGGCAGTCAGCGTCTTCTGGGCGCGCCAGCCGGCGCGCGAGATTCTGGACGTTGGGTTTCACTTAATACGCGATAAACACCCGCCCGTCTACTACCTCCTCCTGCACTTCTGGACGCGCCTCTTCGGATACAGCGAGGTCAGCGTGCGGCTGATGACGGTTTGCTTCGGCGTCGTCATGCCGCCGGCGCTGGCAGTGCTGGGGGAAGAGGTGCTGGGCCGGCGCGCCGGCATCATCGCCGGCCTGCTCGCCGTCCTCAACCCCTTCCTGGTCTGGTACTCGCAGGAAGCCCGCATGTTCGTGCCCTCGGCGACACTGGCCATCCTCGCCACCTGGTGC
Source organism: uncultured Anaerolineae bacterium (assembly GCA_938049385.1). Taxonomy (GTDB): domain Bacteria; phylum Chloroflexota; class Anaerolineae; order JACIWP01; family JACIWP01; genus JACIWP01. The sequence goes on along the minus strand of CALIBQ010000022.1, from coordinate 58,825 downwards.
ATAGTGCGGGGCCTGCGGAGCGGGCGCTGGGGCTGGTGGGCCGGTTATGCGGTGCTGACCCTTCTGGCGCTGTATTCCTATCTGTACATTGCCTTCCTGGTGCCCTTCCAGGCCTTATATGCCCTGGTCTGGGTGCTGTACACGGCGCGCCGAGAGGAGGCTTCTCCCCTGCGCCGGCTCCTGCCCATCCTCATCACATTTGGCGCGGTGGCCCTGCTCTTCCTGCCCCTAGCCCTGCAGGCACTGCAGGTTACTCATCAAGAAGCACAGCCCGGCCGGCCTTTCCAATCGTTTTTCCCCACCATGTGGCGCCTGCTGGGCTGGTACACCGTTTGGAAGGCCCTTTGGCCGGCATCCTGGATATCCGCTGTCTCCGCCGGCGCGCTGGTTCTCCTGCTGGTCGGCATGCTGGCGCCCCCGCGCCAGCCCTTGGGCCGGCTGTTCCTGTGGCTGTCCATCGGCGTGCCGGTGCTTATCGGTGGCTTCCTGCTGGGCATCAATCAGGCCGTCTTCGCCGCGCCGCGCTATTTTCTCTTCGCGGCGCCCTTTATGTGTCTGGCATGGGGGGCCGGCCTGGCCTGGCTGATAGAGCGCCGCCGGCTGGCCGGCCAGACAGCGCTGGCAGTCTGGGCGGCTGTAGCACTGCTGGCCCTGCCCGACAACTGGGTGCCGGAGAACCGGCGCGAGGATTGGCGTGCCGCAACCGCATACGTCGTCGCCAACGCCGGCCCGAACGACGCCGTGCTCCTGCATCCCGGCTTCGTGCATATGGCCTTCCGCTATTACGATACCCGCGGACTGCCGCTCTTCTATCCCTTTGAGGGGAATATCACCTCTTTCGAACAGATCGACGCCCCCTTACAGGGCCTGGCCGGCTTGTACGACGTGGTATGGCTGGTTACTTCTCATGAGGAACAGCCCGACCCTCAGCAGTTCGTGCGGCGCTGGTTCGAGGCGCGCTATCCGCAAGTAACGGAGCAGTTCCCTGCCGGAGTAGCGGTGCGCGGCTATGCCACACGCTACCGCCTGTCGTCCCTGCCGGCTGATGCGGTGCCAGCGCATATCACTTTTGGCGAACGGGTCCGCCTGGCCGGCTTTCAGATGGACCAGACCACCCTGCCGGCGCAGGACCATATCTATCATCCCCCCAGCAACTGGATCCATGTGACGCTGTACTGGAGCGCCGTACAGCCGCTGACGGAAGAATTCCGCGTCGAACTGCGCATGGAGGACGAATGGGGACAGGTCTGGGGGGACCGCCTGGAATGGCCGGGGGATGTGTTCCGCTTTTATCCGCCGGCGCAGTGGCAGACGGGCGAACTGGTGCGCCATGATATTGACGTCAACCTGAACCCGGTAACGCCGGCCGGCCAGTACCGCCTGGTACTGCGGCTCGTAGGGGCGGATGGCCAGCCGCGGCCGGTCAATGCGCCGCCTGGGGAGACATCGGTCGTGCTGAGCATCATCACCATCACAGCGCAGTAAGCCGGGCCGGCAGAGCATCCACAGCGGCCAAACACTTCAACTCCACTGTAGGAGGACACCATGTCTCGACGCGCCTTCCTCTGGCCGCTGTGTCTGCTGGTCGTTCTGCATACTGCCGCCGTCCTCGCCGCGCTGGGCAATCTGCTGACCAATCCAGGTTTTGAGGCGGGGAAGTCCGGATGGGTATCCTTAGCGGGGTCGTTTGAGATTGTCCCCACACCCGTGCACGGAGGGGCCAGCGCGGCAAAGGTGCGGGGAACCATCGCGCAGTATGTGGACGGCGTGTACGCCGGCGCCGGCTACACCTTCACCGCCTGGGTGGTGAAAAACGACCCGGCCGTCCCCTCGGTGCGCCTGGTGCTGGACTGGAAGGACGCCGGCGGAACCTCCCTGCGGCGTGATTCCTCCAGCCCGCTCAGCACGAACTCGCCGGATTACCGACAGCTCACGCTGGGGCCGGTGACCGCGCCGCCCGGGACAAAGCGCGTGCAGGTGATTCTGGAGAGTGCCGGCTCCGGGTACTCCTATTTCGACGATGCGGTGCTGGATATGACGAGTCCACCGCCCACAGCCACCGCTACCCCTACGCCCACCGCCGCTTCCTCGCCCAGCCCCACGCCCACCCGCACCGCGACCGCCACCCCAACGCCGACCGCACTGCCGGCCGGCGCGCTCACCATCAACGAACTGCTTTATCAGCCGACACCGCTTGCCGGCACGCCGGAGGCGCGCCGCGAGTGGGCGGAGCTGTACAACGTCCTGCCCGTAGCCCTGAACCTGCGCGGTTTCAGCCTGAGCGATGGGGAGGACACGGACATCCTGCCGGCTTTCATCCTGCCGGCCGGCGGGTTTGTGGTCATTGTAGGGTCACGGGAGGCGTTCTTAGCGGATTACCCGGATTTCGCCGGCCTGATCATCGAGCTGGTGGATGCCGAGCTCGGCAATGGGCTGAACAACGCCGGCGACGCGCTGATACTGCGCGACCCGGTCGGCCGACCTGTGGATGCGCTCTCGTACGGGGACGATGTCAGCGTCTTCGCCACCCCCTGTCCGCTGGTGACGCCTGGCCATTCGCTGGAGCGGGAGCCGGCCGGCTGGGACACGGATCGCGCCGAGGATTTTGTGGAGCGGGTAACGCCCTCGCCCGGGGGCACGCCGGCGCCTACCTCGACGCCAACCCACACCGCGACCGTTACCCCGAGCAGTACGCCCAGCGCCAGCCCTTCATCCACACCCTCCCATACGCCTTCGCCGACGGACACCGCAACGCCAGTCCTATCCGCTCCACGCTGTTTCCTGCCGCTCCTGCGCCGGGGCTAGAGGATGCCGAAGCCGCTCAGGATGGAGGAAACGCCGGCCATCAGCACTAGCAGGAGCGTGATGAGGCGGAACAGGCGGGGATTCACTCGCCCTGTCAGGCGCAGGCCGGCCCATGTCCCCAGGGCCAGCGCCGGCAGGGCCGCCAGCGCGTACAGGCTGACCTGGCGCGTTACCAGGCCGTGATAGGCGTACAGCGGCAGGGTCACCACGTTCAGCGCCATGAAATAGGCCACCAGATTGGCGCGGAAGGCCTGCTGGTCCAGGCCCTGGTTGGTGAAAAAGAGGATGACAGGTGGGCCGCTCATGCCCGTACTGCCGTTGAGGAAGCCGCTGACCAATCCCACTGGTATGGAAGCCGGCCATTCCTGCCGCACCGGCCGTTGAAAGCCGAGGAGGAACGCCAGGGCAAACAGTGTGATGACAGCGCCGATGAAGCATTTCAGCACCGCTGGGGAACCCCAGGCCAGGAAATACGCGCCCGCCGGCGTGGCCAGGATGCCGGCCAGCGCCAGCGGCACGATGCGGCGGGGCTGGATATCGCGCCAGGTGGCGATCAGCAGGAGCAGGCCGTTGGCCATGCTCATCAAGAGCACCGCCGGCACCGCCGCGCGCGGGGAAAGCAGTACCGCCAGGATGGGCGTCGCCACCAGCGCGAAGCCGAAGCCAGTTAGTCCATATGTCAGGCCGGCGAGGAAGACCGCGGCCGCTCCCATCAGGGCCGGCCAGAGACCCTCCGGGAAAAGCGCTATGACGGTTCCCATGTGCCCCAGGTAACAGCCGCTCACCTAGCGAAACTCGGGCGGGCTGTAGTTGGGCGCTTCCTTGGTCAGGATGACGCTGTGCGGATGGCTCTCGATCAGCCCGGAGGAGGTGATGCGCACCCAGCGCGCCTTCTCCTGCAGTTCCCGCAGGTTGGCGGCGCCCACATATCCCATGCCGGCGCGCACCCCGCCCACCAGTTGGTAAATGAAATCGGAGAGCTTGCCCTTGTACGGCACACGTCCTTCGACACCTTCCGGCACCAGCTTGACCACTCCCCCCTGGCCGGTGCCGTAGCGGTCCCGGCTGAAGTCGCTCATGGCACCCAGACTGCCCATGCCGCGGTAGTCCTTATAGCGCCGGCCCTCGAACAGGATAAGCTCGCCCGGCGATTCGTCCAGGCCGGCCAGCAGGTTGCCCAGCATGACTGCGTCCGCGCCGGCGGCCAGCGCCTTGACGATATCGCCCGAATACTTCAAGCCGCCGTCGGCGATAATGGGCTTACCCAGCCCATGAGCGGCGCGGGCACAGCGGAAGATGGCAGTAAGCTGGGGCACACCGATGCCGGTCACCACGCGCGTGGTGCAGATAGAGCCGGCGCCTACCCCCACCTTCACCACATCCGCGCCGGCCTGGATGAGGGCCTGCGTCCCTTCGGCGGTGGCGACGTTGCCGGCGATGATGACCATTTTCGGGAAGCGCCGGCGGATCCAGTCCACCATCTCCAGCACACTGCGGGTATGGCCGTGCGCGGTGTCAATGACTACGGCATCCACGCCGGCCTCCACCAGTGCCTCCACGCGCGGCTTATGGGACTCGCCTACGCCCACGGCCGCGGCGGCCAGGAGCCGGCCCTTGTCATCCGTGGCGGCGTTGGGATAGTCGCGCTTCTTCATGATGTCCTTGACGGTGATCAGCCCTTTCAAATAGCCGTGGTCATCCACCAGCGGGAGCTTCTCGATGCGGTGCTTCTGGAGGATGGCCTGCGCCTGCTCCAGCGTGGTACCGATGGGAGCGGTGATCAGCCCCTCCGAGGTCATGTACTCCGAGACCGGCCGGTCCCATTCGGTGACGAAGCGGATGTCGCGGTTGGTCAAGATGCCCACCAGTTTGCCACTGTCCTCGGTGATGGGGATACCGGAGATGTGATATCTGCTCATCAGCTCCTCGGCCTGGCGCAGTGTGGCCGTGGGCGGCAGGGTGATAGGGTCCACGATCATGCCCGATTCGGAGCGCTTGACCTTGTCCACCTCGGCGGCCTGATCCTCAATGGACATGTTGCGGTGGATGACGCCCAAGCCGCCTTCACGCGCCAGAGCGATGGCCATGCGCGCTTCGGTCACCCGGTCCATGGCGGCGGAGAGGATCGGGATGTTCAACTGGATGGATGGCGCCAGCTCGGTCGCCACGGAGACCTCCGCCGGCAGGACCTCCGAATAGCCCGGCTCCAAAAGTACATCGTCAAACGTCAGCGCCTCTTCGAAAAATATGCTCTCATTCATATCGCTCCTTCCTCCATCTCGATGCGCGTTCCTGATGCAACCTGATGACAGTTACCTACGAGCTGACTGTCACCTTCTATAAAAACGAAACCTTATCCCCCTATCCCTTTCCCCACACAGCCTGGCGGCTGAAGCCACGGCAATAACTGCGAAGCCTGCCTGCGCAGGCTTCGCGGAAGTCGGCGCAGGCCCACAGTTTCAACTGCCAGACGATGAGCCAATACCCGCAAATTGAATGACAATCTTGACCTTTCAACACTCTCTCCAACGGCGCGTGCAAGAACCCCTGGTCCCTTCTAAGCCATGTGCTTCAGCGTCTGGCGAGATTTCATCGGCAGGGAGGTATCTCGCCGGCAATCAGCCGGCGCAGTGCCTCGACATACAGCCGATGCTCCACCGCATGGACGCGCTCCTCCAGCGCCTCCAGCGTGTCATCCGGATAAATGGGCACGGTCTCGCTGACGATGACCGGCCCGCAGTCCACCCCCTCGTCCGGCACGAAGTGAATCATTACGCCGGTCTGGGTGATGCGCCCCTCCCGAAAGGCCTGATAGGCCCGGGCAATGGCATCAGTGCCGGGAAACTGCCCTGGCAGGGCGGGGTGCAGATTGATGACGCGGCCGGGGAAGCGCTGAAGGAACGCGTTGCTGAGGACGTGCATCCAGCCGGCCAGCGCGATCCAATCCGGCGAGTAGCCGGCCACCAGCTCCGCCAGGTCGGCATCGTACTGCCGGCGGCCGCGCCCATCCTGTAGATAGGGCTTGAGCGGGAAGTATACGGCCGGGATGCCGGCGCGCTCTGCCCGCACCAGCCCATAGGCATCCTTGCGGTTGGAGACCACAACGACAACGCGGGCCGGCAGTTGGCCCGCGTTACATGCATCGAGAATGGCCTGTAGATTAGAACCGAACCCGGAAATCAGCACGGCGATGCGTGCGGTTTGCGTCTGGTGACTTTCCATCGCAGTGCTTTACCTCACATCTCTGCACCTATCAGGATCACCTGCCGCCGGCCAGGCACCAGCTCGCCGATGATCTTCAGCTCGTTCTCCAGCTCCAGCGCCGGCTCGGCGTCCTCCCGCGCCACCACCGCCACCATGCCGATGCCCATGTTGAAGACATGGTACATCTCCGCGGCATCCACCCCGCCCTTCTGCTGGATGAGGCGGAACAGCGGCGGTACCTCCCAGGCGCCGGCATCAATGCGGGCGTCCAGCTCCGCCGGCAGAATGCGGGGGATATTGTCGAAAAAGCCGCCGCCAGTGATATGGGCTAGGGCCTTGATGGCGATCTTTTCCCGCAGGCGGCGCACCAGCCCCAGGTACGAGCGGTGCGGTGCCAGAAGCGCCTCTCCGAGCCGGCCAATGCCATCGAATTCCCGCTCCAGCGGGATATCGGCGAAGACACGACGGATGAGCGAATAGCCGTTGGTGTGCGGCCCGCTGGAAGGGAAGCCCAGCAGGAGGTCGCCGGCGCGCAGGTCACGGCGTGGGAGCATCTCCTCGCGTTCCACCACCCCCACGATGGTGCCCACCAGGTCAAACTCGCCCGGCGCATAGACACCCGGCATTTCGGCGGTCTCGCCGCCCAGCAGGACACAGCCGGCCTGCCGGCAGGCCTCGGCAATGCCGGCCACTACCTCAGCCACCATCTCCGGGTCCAGATGGTCGGAGGCGATGTAATCCAGAAAGAAGAGCGGCTCGGCGCCCTGCACCAGGATATCGTTCACGCTGTGGTTGACGATGTCATGGCCGATGGTGCGGTAGCGCCGCATGGCCGCGGCGATCTTGGTCTTGGTGCCGACGCCGTCGGTGGAGGCCACCAGTGCCGACGCACGATACTCTTTGAGGCGGGAGACGTCGAACACGCCGCCGAAACTGCCGATGCCGGCCAACACCGCCGGCGTATAGGTGCTCTGCACCGCCTGCCGCATCAGTTCCACAGCGCGGTTGCCGGCCTCGATGGAAACGCCGGCGCTCTCGTAGGCGCTCCGCTTACGCGCCATCGCCCCCTCCTGTGCCAACAGCCTGCAGGGCGGACTGCCCAATGTCCCGCCGATAATGCATGCCCTCAAAGGAAATGTGCTGAACCGCCTCATAGGCGCGGGCGACAGCCTCCGGCAGGGATGGAGCGACCGCTGTGACATTGAGCACACGCCCGCCGTTGGTGACGATGTCCTGGCCGGCGCGGCGCGTGCCGGCATGGAACACGATCACGCTGTCCAGCGCCTCGGCGCGCTCCAGCCCCTGGATGACCATCCCCTTGTCGTAAGGACCAGGATAGCCGCGCGAGGCCAGCACCACAGTGACAGCGGCCGCCGGCCGGAATTCCAAACGCACATCTTTCAGCCTGCCGGCGATGCAGGCCTGGATGACCTCCACCAGGTCGCTTTCCAGCAGGGGCAGGACCACCTGGGTCTCGGGGTCGCCGAAACGGCAGTTGAATTCCAGCACACGCGGGCCTTGGGCGGTGAGCATCAGGCCGGCGTACAGCACGCCCACATATGGAATACCCTCTTTGCGCAGGCCGTCCACCGCCGGCTGAAGGATGGTGCGCTGAATCTCCTGCAGTAGCTCCTGGCTCACGAAGGGCACTGGCGCGTAGGCACCCATGCCGCCGGTGTTGGGGCCTTGGTCGCCGTCGAAGGCGCGCTTGTAGTCCTGCGCCGGCGGGAGCGGCACCACCGTGCGCCCATCGGACAGCGCCAGCACGGAAAGCTCCTGTCCGTAGAGCCGCTCCTCGATGACCACCTGCTCGCCGGCCTCGCCAAAGGCGCGCCGCACCATCATTTCATACAGCGCCTTCTCAGCGCGCGCACGGTCCTCCGGCACGAAAACGCCTTTGCCAGCGGCCAGCCCGCTGGCCTTGACCACCACCGGGAAATCGGCTTGCCGCAGGTAATCCACCGCTTGCTGGTAATCCTCGAACACGGCGAAGCGGGCCGTGGGAATCTTATGGCGCGCCATGAAGTCCTTGGCGAAGGCCTTGCTGGCCTCGATCTGGGCGCCGGCCTGCGTCGGGCCGAAGATGGCCAGCTTGCGGCGCAGGAACGCATCCACAATCCCCAGGGCCAGGGGCGCCTCCGGCCCCACAATGGTCAGGTCAATGCCGAGGGTCTCGGCGAAATCCAACAGTTCGGGCACATTTTCGGCGTTCAATGGGACGTTACCGCCGGCCAGCCCGCGCCGCTCGACCAGCAGTTCGGTGCCGGCATTGCCAGGCGCCACCCATAATCCCTTCACCAGCGGCGATTGGGCGACCTTCCAGGCCAGCGCGTGTTCGCGTCCTCCGGAGCCGATGATGAGCACCTTCATGAGATTCCCTTTCCTCTGCGCTCAGACGATGGCATCCTCGAATTCCAGCTTGGTGAAGCTCTCGTCCAGGCCAGTCGGGTAATCGCCGGTGAAGCAGGCGTTGCAGTAGCCCGTGTCCGCGCCGATGGCTTTCATCATGCCCTCCAGGGAGATATAGGCCAGGGTGTCGGCCCCGATATGCCGGCGGATTTCCTCTACGGACAGCCGCGCCGCAATCAGGTCCTGGTCGCGCGCCATATCCACCCCCATGAAGCAGGAATGGGTAATGGGGGGCGAGGCGACGCGCACATGCACCTCGACGGCGCCGGCCTCCCTCAGCAGGCGGATGAGCGGCCCGGATGTGGTCCCCCGCACAATGGAATCATCCACCAGCACCACCCGCTTGCCCTCCAGGTTGGCCGGCAGCGGGTTGTACTTCAGACGCACGCCCTCGCGCCGGAGCCGTTCGCTGGGCTGGATGAAGGTGCGGCCAATGTAACGGTTCTTGATGAGGCCCTCAGTGAAGGGCAGGCCGCTCTCCTGGGCATAGCCGATGGCGTGCGGCGTGCCGCTGTCCGGCACCGCGATGACGATGTCGGCGTCCGCCGGCGCCTCGCGTGCCAACTGCCGGCCCAGTGCCTGGCGCACATTGTGCACTACCTTGCCGTCAAAGATGCTGTCCGGTCGGGCGAAATAGATATGCTCAAAGGTGCACAGCGCCCGCTTGCGCGGCGGCGCGCCGGTCTCCGCGTGCAGGCCGTTGGCGTCCAGCCGGATGATCTCGCCCGGCTCCACCTCGCGCACGAATTTGGCACCGATGGTGGCCAGGGCACAGCTTTCCGAGGCGATGCACCACCCCTCGCTGTTCAGCCGGCCGATGACCAGCGGCCGGAAGCCCCAGGGGTCGCGCACGCCGAAGACCGCACTGCGGGTCAGGATGGTCAGCGAGTAAGCGCCGACCGCCTGTGCCATGAAGGTGCGGATGCGCGTGATCCAATCCCCGACGCCGCCGGCGAGCATCAGGGTGATGATCTCGCTGTCGGACGAGGACGTCAGCCCCACACCGCGCTGGAGCAGGTCGCGCCGTAGTAACGGGGCGTTCACCAGATTACCATTATGCGCCACCCCCAGCGGCCCCAGCATGGTCTCGATGAGATACGGCTGGGCGTTGCGCAGGGTCGGACTGCCAGTGGTGGAGTAGCGGTTGTGCGCGATGGCCAAATGTCCCTGCAGGTGATGCAGGTTTTCCTCCGTGAAGACCTGCGCCACCAGGCCCATGCCTTTATGGATGTGGGCGGTCTTGCCGTCGGAGACGGCGATGCCGGCGCTCTCCTGCCCCCGGTGCTGAAGGGCATAGAGCGCGAAGAAGCTCAGGCGCGCCACATCCTCCCCGGGGTAGTAAATGCCGAAGACGCCGCATTCCTCATGCGGTTGATCCTCTTCCAACCATCGTTCCCAGACCATCCCCATACTCCACCTACCTTCTGCCGGCGCATTCCACTTACCGAAGCGACTGGTCGTCGGCGATGAGCCGCCGGCGCCCTTCCTCCTGGTACTGGCGTACAGCCTCGCGCCGGCCCAATATCTTAGCGGCCAGCAGGGCCGCGCCCTCCGGTTCCAGCACCAGCGCCGGCGCCACCCCCGATGGCATGCGCAGGGAGGAGAAAATGTCGGCGCCGGCGAAGCGCTCCGAATAAGGCGGACAGGCGATGACCGGCACGCTCACCGCCGCATCCACCATGCCGCTGAGCGCATTGCTCCGGCCGGCAATCGTAATATAGAGGCGCGGCTCGCTTTGTGCCTCGTAGCCGGCCAGCATGTCCAGCAGATAGGCCGGGCTTTTGTGTGCGGAGGCAACCCGCATCTCATACGTGATGCCGAACCCCTGCAGAGCCTCCGCTACCTTTTCGGCATGCGCTAAATCGGATTTGGAACCCATGATAATGACCACATCTGCCATGACTCACAGCTCCCGCAGGACGGCGATAATGCGCGCTTCGGCCGGATAGTCCGCCGGCACAAACTCTTTCCCGGTCAGCATTTCATACACTTGAATGTAGCGCAAACTAGCCATAACGGCCAAATCCGCGTCCCATGCCGGCGGATCGCCGTCGCCGCGATAGCCGCGCTCGACGTACCACAGCCGGATGAATTCCTTGTCGAAGTTGTCCGGCTCCTCGCCGGCGGCGAAACGGGCCGCGTACGTGTCTGCCCGCCAGAAGCGGCTGGAGTCAGGCGTATGGATCTCGTCAATCACCACTACCTGTCCCTCTTCTGTCAGGCCGAACTCGTACTTGGTATCCACGAGGATCAGCCCGCCGCGCTCCGCCATCTCCTGCCCCCGTTTGAAGAGGGCCAGGGCGGCGGCCTGCACCTGCTCCCAGACCGCCGGCGCCACCAGCCCCCGCTCCACCACCTCCTGACAGGTCAAACGCTCGTCGTGGCCAGTAGGCCCACCCTTGGTGGTGGGGGTGATAATAGGCTCCGGCAGGCGCTGGTTCTTCCGCAAACCCTCCGGGAAGGTGTAGCCGTAAATACGGCGCTCCCCTTGGGCATAGCGGTACCAGAGCGCGGTCTGCGTCACGCCGGTGATATAACCGCGCACGATGACCTCCACCGGCAGGGCCTGACAGTCCCGCGCCACCATCACGTTGGGGTCCGGGCAGGCAATCATGTGGTTGGCGATGATGTCGCGCGTGCGCTCGAACCAGAAGGCGCTCAGCTGATTGAGCACCTGGCCCTTATAGGGCACCAGGCCCAGCACCCGGTCGAAGGCGGACAGCCGGTCGGTGGTGATCAGGATGCGCCGGCCCGGCCGCAGATAGATATCGCGCACCTTGCCGCGCATATCCGGCGGATACGCCGGGTCGGAGATGCCGGCAAACGCAAGAGGTAGAACCTGCCGCACCTGGTGCTCCATCAGCATCCGCCTTCCTCCCCACGGCTGATTTCCTTGCGCAGGACAGCGGCCATGGCACGCGCCAACTGCGGCGCGTCCCCGATGTAATCACTGGCATCCAGCAGGGCGCGGATGCGCCGCGCCGGCAGGAGCCGGGTGAAGGCCGGCTCACTGCTCAACCGCTCGGCCAGCGGGTTGGGTCGGCCGGCGGAAACCTCCGCCCAAGCTGTCATGCTGTGCTCGCGAATGACCTCGTGCAACTGCTGGCGGTCGCCGCCGGCCTTCACCGCCTCCATCAGCAGGCGCTCCGTGGCGGCGAACACACCGTAGCGCTCCAGATTGCGCTGTACCGCTGTCTCGTTGACCTGCAGTCCCCGGACAATGCGATTGGCGCGGCGCAGTATCTCATCGGTACAGAGAAAGGCCGCCGGCAGGACCAGCCGGCGGTTCGCCGAATCGTCCAGGGTGCGCTCCAGGAGCGAATGGGCCGCGTCGTCCCACAGCACGCGCGGCAGGGACGCCACATAGCGCGCCAGGCTGTCAATATTCTCGGCGTTGACGGGATTGCGCTTGAAGGGCATGGCGCTGGAGCCCACCTGCTGGGCACCGAAAGGCTCGGACCATTCTCCGATGGCCGGCGATTGGAGCACCCGCAGGTCAAAGGCGAAGCGGTAGAGGGTGCCGGCCAGGCCGGCCAGCGCGCTCACCACCGCCCAATCCTGCTTGCGCGGGTATACCTGTGTGGCGACGGGATACGCCCGCAGGCCCAGCTTGTCCATGACACTGCGCTCCAGCCGGCGCGCTCCCACCCGTCCCAGGAGCTGAACGTAGGATGCGCCGGTGCCGACCGCGCCTTTCAGCCCTTTACCGCGGATCTGCCGGCGCAGTCGCCGCAGTTCCAGCAGGTCAAAGAGCAGATCCTGGCCGTACTGCGCCAGCCGGTAGCCAACAGTGGTCGGTTCCGCCGGCTGGAGATGGGTGAAGGCCATGGCCGGCGTATCAGCCCAGCGTTCGATCTGTTCGGCCAGGCCGGCGATCAGCTCCTTCAGCCGGCCAATGACCAGCTTCAGCGATTCGCGCAGGCGCAGGGCATCGGCGTTGTCCTCGATGTCCATGGAGGTAGCCCCTAGATGGATGATGGGGCCGCCCACCGGGCACTGCTCCGCAAAAACCTTCACCTCAGCCATCAGGTCATGGTGGATAACGCGCTCGATTTCCTCCGCCCGCTCCAGGTCAATATCATCCATATGGGCGCGCAAATCCTCGACCTGCTCACGGGTCACCAGCCCCTGCTCGGCCTGGGCCTCGGCCAGGGCCACCCAGATGCGGCGCCACAGCCGGCGCTTGTACACCTCGCTCCAGATGCGCCGCATTTCCTCCGAGCCGTAGCGCCAGGTCAGTGGGGAGAGAAACGTCGTGTGATCAAATGCGGTCATAGCCTACATCTCCGCGGCGTAGCGCACGCCGTTGATGAAAATCTGGAGCCCTAACCCTCCCCGGCCGTCGTGCGGCCAGCGAGGGTGCTGATAGCGCACGATGTAGTCCTCAGGATGGGGCATCAGCCCCAGCACATTGCCGGCCGGGTTGCAGATGCCGGCGATGTCCCCCTCGGAGCCGTTGGGGTTGGCTGGGTACTGGCCACAGGCCGGCGTCCCATCCTCATGGGCATAGCGCAGGGCCACCAGAGCGTGTTCCTCGAGCGCCGGCACACGGTCGGAGATAAACCGCCCCTCGCCGTGCGCCACCGGACAGACGATAGGCTCCTCCATGCCGCGAGTGAAGACACAGGGACTGCGCGGGTCCGGCAGTAATGTCACCCAGCGGCATTCGAAATGGCCGGAGGCGTTGAAGGTCAGCGTCGCCGGCCCCAGCCCGGCATCCCCCGGCAGAAAGCCGCTCTTCAGCAGGGCCTGAAAGCCGTTGCAAATGCCCAGCACCGGCTTGCCGGCGGCGATAAACCCAGCCAGCTCCTCCCGCAAATAGTGGCGGAGGTCTAAGCTCAGCACCTTGCCGGCGCCCAGAGCATCTCCGTACGAGAACCCGCCGGGGATGATGAGCATCTGATAATCGGCAAGCCGGCGTTCGCCCCTGCGCAGTTGGTGCACATGTACGATCTCGGGGTTCCCGCCGGCCAGCTCGCACGCCCAGGCCGTCTCGCGGTCGCGGTTTGTCCCAGAAGCATGTAGGATGAGGATTCTCGGCTTCAGCATGCGGCTCCTCGCCAATGCCTCCATAATTCTTCGACAGACAGGTCCACCAGCACCTGTCCGCCACTGCGGATGATAAGCCGGCCGCTCTCGCTCACACGGCCGATCTCGGCCGCAGGATGGCCGGCCAGCATCTCGATGAACGCCCCGCGGTGGGCCGGCACTACTTCCACCAGCAGGCGGCCGTTGCTCTCGCTGAACAGGCGCTCTTCGGGAGACAGATCGCCCACCGTGGGCATGTCCGCCAGCTCCAGCTCCAGGCCCAGCCGGCCGGCGATGCACATCTCGGCGGCCGCGACGGCCAGCCCGCCCTCGCTCAGGTCGTGGCAGGCGCGCACCAGGCCGGCGCGCATGGCACGGTGCAGTGCTCGATAGCGCGCCAGGCCGTTCGCAGGCAGGCCGGGTGGTTCGCCGGCGCCCTCTGTGCCGGTAATCAGGGCATAATGACTGCCGGCCAGCTCGCGCCGCGTTTCCCCCACGATGAACAGCAGGTTCCCCGGGGATTTCAGCGCCATCGTTACCGCGCCGGCGATATCCGGGATAACGGCGACGGCCGAGATGAGCAGTGTGCCCGGGATGGGGGTTGGCCGGCCGTCCGGCCCGATGTACTCGTTGTTGAGGCTGTCCTTGCCCGAGATGAAAGGCGCCTGATAGGCCAGGGCGGCGTCGCGGCACCCTTCGGCGGCCCGCACCAGCCGGCCCAGCTCCTCCGGCCGGCCTGGGTTCCCCCAGCAGAAATTATCCAGCAGGGCGATGGTGTCCGGGTCCGCGCCGACCGCCACCGCGTTGCGTACCGCCTCGTCCACACTGCTGACGGCCATGGCATAGGGGTCCGCCTTCCCGATCTGCGGGTTGATGCCCAGGCTCAGGACCAGCCCCTTCGGATGTTTCCAAGTCATGAGCGGCTTCAGCACCACGGCATCCGACGGGCCGTCGTCGCGCACGCCCACCAGCGGTTTGATGAGCGTGCCGCCGCCGACCTCATGGTCGTAGCGGCGGATGGTGTCCTCCTTGGATGCAATAGTGGGATGGGAGAGCAGGGCCAGCAGGGCCTCCTGCGGGGGCACGGCTGGCGTCGAGGATGCCTGCTCCAAGCGTCGGCGTCCCCGCCAGACGGCCTGCATGCGCCGGCGCGGCAGGCCGTGATGCAGGAATTCCATGGAGATATCGCCCACCACCTTCTCGCCGTAGCGCACCACCAGCCGGCCGGTATCGGTGAACTCGCCGATATCGGTGGCCTCCACCCCCCAATCGCGGCACAGCCGCTCCAGCGCCGGCCATTTCGCCGGCGGCACTGCCAGCACCATGCGCTCCTGCGCCTCGCTGAGCCATATCTCCCAGGGCTTCAGGCCAGGGTATTTCAGCGGCACGCGCTCCAACTGCACCAGCGCGCCGGTGTGCTGTCCCATCTCGCCAACGGCGCTGGACAGTCCGCCGGCGCCGCAGTCGGTGATGGCGCTGTACAGGCCCTGATCGCGCGCCAGACAGACCACCTCCATCACATCCTTTTCCACGATGGGGTCGCCGATCTGCACAGCAGTGCCGGCCACCTGGCCGGTCTCATGGGTCAGGGCTTCCGAGGAAAAGGTGGCGCCGTGCAGGCCGTCGCGGCCGGTGCGTCCGCCGATGACCACGATACGGTCGCCGGGTTGGGCCTGCCGGCGGTGCCGGCCCTTCGGCGCAATGCCCACGCACCCCACATAGACCAGCGGATTGGCGGTGTAGCTTTTATCGTACAGGATAGCCCCGCTGACGGTGGGCAGGCCGAGCTTGTTGCCGTAGTCCTCGATGCCGCTGATGACGCCGGCTTGGATGCGCCGTGGATGCAGGCTTCCCACCGGCACCTCCTCCATGGGCAGGTCCTGCGGGCCGAAACAAAGCACATCGGTCACCGCGATCGGTCGGGCCGAGACCCCGATGATGTCCCGCACCACGCCGCCGACGCCGGTATTGGCCCCACCGAAGGGTTCCAGCGCGCTGGGATGGTTGTGCGTCTCGACCTTGAAAGAGACCTCGTACTCGTCGTCAAAGTCAATGATGCCGGCATTGTCCACGAAGGCGGAGCGCACCCAAGGCTTGTTGACCGCCTCGGTGGCCGCTCGGATGGTACTGCGCAGGAGCCCGTCAATCTGCCGGCGCCGGCCTTCTTCATCCTCAAACTCGATCAGGGCCTTGAACGTCTTGTGCACACAGTGCTCTGACCAGGTCTGAGCCAGGGTTTCCAGCTCCAGGTCGGTGGGGGCACGGCCCAGGCCGGCGAAATAATCCCGTATGGCCCGCATCTCCTCCAGGTTCAGCGCCAGCAGGCGCTGTCGGCTGAGGGCCAGCAGTTCCTCGTCGGAAAGCCCCTCCAGCGGAATCTCCTGCGCCTCGTCGGAAGCTTCGGCGGTGCGGATAAAGGCCGGCGCCATCTCCCCCAGGTAATAGTGCTGGATGGTGGGGTTGCTGAGGAGCTTCTGGGCCAGGAGATGGACGTCCGCCTCACGCAGGTCCCCGAACAGCTCGTAGCGCTGGCCGGTGGCGGCCTCGATATCGCTCATGCCCCAGATTTCGCCGGCCACCTTGACCACCTGATGCGCCACCGGGTCGGTAACCCCGGGATGTAGGCCCACCTCGACCACCCAGCCGCCGCTGGGTGCGGTAGATTGGGGATAGGGGCCGGCGATGAGCTTCCAGGTTGCGGTTTCGATGACGGGGTCGGCCAGGAGAGAGGCACAGAGCAGGTCGAGCTGAGAGGGCTGAAGACTGCCGCGGAGGAAGTACAGGGTCTGAACGCGCACGTCGCGAAGCCCGGTGATCCCCAGGCTGTGCGCGTCTTGAATAATATCGCGTGCCCTGTGGGTATGCACCCGGCCGTTGGGCTGAATGGTAATGCGGTAGTACATGGCCCCGATATGCACCTTTTCCACTGCGTGATGGGTAGCGATCCAGGCTTGCCGTGGCGAAAGAGAAAAAGGCCAACCTGAACCAGTTGGCCTTCGTTGCCGGCTATCATCCTTGCAGGTAAAAGTGTAACATAGGGGGGCCAGGGCGTCAAATTTCGCGGGGCCGGCTGACCTAGAAACAGCCCAACTGGCATGGGGTAATGCGCAGGCCCATGGCATCGGCGGTATTGCCCACGACCAGCCGCTCCACGTTCAGCTCGCGGGCGATGTCCCAGATGGTGCGGCAACTGATGCGGCCGTCCCGCTCGCGCGCCCTCAGCCGCGCTTCGATCTCGGAATCCAGCCGCGTCATGGGCCGCAGGAGCTTGGATTTGCCCTCCGCCTTAGGCCCATAGCCGAACAACCCGAGCTGGCAAAGGGTGATGGGTATCTGCATCTGGTTCAGCATCTCCCCCACTTTCTGGGGCGAGACATCCAGCTCCCAGGCCACTGCGTGGGCCGCCGTGCAGGGCATGGTATTGTCATGTGCACGCTCGCGAATGCGCTGTGCCAGGCGATCCATGGGCTTCCCTCCTGAGCATTTCATGAGACATCGGTCTGCAGATTGACGAAGTAGGACTCCCAGGCGGCGTCAATTAATTCCGGCGTCAGGCGCGCCGGCACCCCCCGATAGCGGGCGATGCCCACCAGGTGGTCAATCAGGTCGCGCGGATGGCAGGCACGCAGTTTGATGCCCGGCTTCAAATAGTGCTCCTTGAGCAGGTAGGCCAGGCCCTTGTCATCATACGGGACGCCGCGCTGGGCGCAGACGCGCTGAAAAATCTCGCGATACTGCTCCAGGGTCGGGTCTTTGATGTAGATTTTGTGCTGGATGCGGCGCAGGAAGGCCTCATCCACCAGTTGGGCCGGCGAGAGGTTGGTGGAGAAGATCAACAACACATCGAACGGCACCTCAATCTTCCGTCCGGTGTGCAGGGTCAGGTAATCCACCCCTTTTTCCAGGGGCACGATCCAGCGGTTGAGGAGGTCCTCCGGGCGCGCCAACTGCCGGCCGAAGTCGTCAATCAACAGCATGCCGCCGTTGGCCTTGAGCTGGAAAGGAGCGTCGTAAAACAGGGAAACCTCGTTGAAAATGAGGTCCAAACTGTTGAGCGTCAGCTCACCGCCCACGATGATGTTGGGCCGGCGAATCTTGATCCAGCGTTTGTCCAGATGGCGGTCATTCTCCTCCTCGGGGACCGCCCGATGATTGACCACATCATACAGGGTCACAATGTGCCCGCCGATGACCAGCGCCTTGGGAATATAGATAGTTCCTTTGAGGATAATACTGCCAATGGCCTCGGCGATGGAGGTCTTGCCGTCGCCGGGCGGGCCGAAGAGGAAGATGGACTGGCCGGAGTTGATGGCCGGCCCCACCCGGTCAATGATGCTCTCGTCCAGCACCAGGTGGGAAAGGGCCTCCCGCACCATGGCCGGCGTGGCGAAAATACTGCGCACCGATTGGGCACGCACCGCCTCTTTATACCGCTCCAGCGGCACCGGTGCCGGCCCTACATACCGCGAGCGTTCCAGCAGTTCGCGCGCCCGCTCCCCACCTCGCTCGGTGATGGCGTACAGATAGGCTGATTCGCGCACCGCACCGCTGGAGCCCTTTACCTCCACCAGGCGCTCCCGCTTGAGGAACTCCAGCACCTGATCGATGACGCCGGTGAAGGGCAGGCAGACCGCGTCGGCGATGCCGGCCGCCGGCATGTAGCCCTCGTAGTACAGGATTTTGAGCACCAGGTCAGCGATCAGCCCCATGTTGAGGCCGGTTTCCTCAATGGAACGAGGGGCAACGGGGGAAAAGCTCCCTTGCAGTGCCGTATTTTCTGCGGTGGGCCGTGTTTGTGCCATACGACATCCTCACACTCGGTGCGCTTATGTTGCAATTATACCACAGCACCGCAGGGTGTCTATTTCTCGCCGGTGCGGAGGAAAACGACAGGTGACAGCCATCGGGGCGATGACTGTCACCTGGAAAACGGCGTGCAGGCCGGCGGCATCCCGATTCCAGGATGCCGGCACAGCCGCTTGTCCTTTTTGATACTGCCTGGTCAGGCTTTGCGCATCCGCCTGGCGCCAAAGAGCAGGGCCGCCAGCGCGAATGCGAGCACCAGGAAACTGCCAGGCCCAAAGCCCGTCTGCGGCGGGGTAGCCTCCGCGCCGGCCGTGGGCGTGACCTGTGGGGTAGCCGCCGGGGTTTCCGTGGCCTGGCCGGCCGCCGGCGCGACGGTGGGTGTGTCGGTCACCGCCGGCACCACCGGCGTGTTGGTCGGTCGCGGCGTAGGGGTGGCCGGCGGCGGCAGGGTCGCCGTAGCAGTCGGCGTGGGGGTCGCCACCATAGCGATGGCGGTAGCGGTCTCTTCCGCCTGCACCGCCCGCTGTTTGGGCCGGATAACCAGCGCCCAGCCCCCAATGCCCAGGAGTGCCAGACCCAACAGCACGATCAGCGCGATGGCGATGGTGGCAAACAGCCGATTTTGCTTGTCCATACGCGGTTACTCTCCTTCCAGCATCAGAACGATAAACTACATGATACCGATAGGCTCCACGTTCATCCAGGGCACAAAGATGGTCTCATGGTGATCCAGCTCCACCATCACCCCATCGTACAGCACGCCGGCTTCCACCCGGCGCGGTGTGCTCAGCACCTCGACGATATGCCCCACCGCGCCCAGCCGGGGATACCCAATGATGCGGACCTTTTGCCCAACCTTCAGCGGCGCCGGCTTTTCCGGCGGCGGAGGCGGCTCGTCCAGGGAATCCGGCAGGAAGACCTCCGGCCCCAGGCCCTCCCCCGTGAAAATGGACACATCCCGCCCGTGATGGCTCCGCAGAAGGTCAAAAGCTTCCGGGTTCATGGGGATGCCGCCGAACCCCTCGGTAATGACCACAGGAATGGCCAGCTTCTCGGCCAGCGGGCGCAGGCCGATGTCGAGACTGCCCAGGATAATACCGCGGGCCTGGACCTGCTCGGCCTGGCGCAGGACATCGCCGTCGGCGCACCAGCCGGCAACGATGACCGCTCCATGCGCCCCAATGTCAATATCCTTGATCAGCAGAGGGGTGGCCGGCGTGTCTACCAGCACCTTCAGCACCCCATAGGCGGAAGGGCCGGCGCCCCATGCGCCGCGCAGATACGCACCCCGCACTTCTATCACCGCACCGATCCCCGGGCGCACATGCACCACCCGGCCGCGCACCAGGGCACGCAGGTCCTGGCTTTCCCTCTGTTCCTCGACCAACAGCCGGCCGGCGTGATACGCGGCCACCATGCCAGTCGCCGGCGCCTTGCACACGCGGCGGAACAGGCCAAGACCGCCCTTCGTGACAGCGAGGAACTCCCCCTTTTCCACGATGTCCCCCGGGTGCCTCTGCAAGGCCGTTTCGGCCTTTTCAGGCGCAAGCCCCAACTGCCTGGCCACATCCACCAGGTGCCAGCGGGGCTGGGGATGACAGCGCCCAATCAGGTCTTCCGCGCTCAACAGCTCGCCGTCCTTCACCAGCATCTGCCCCTGCCGGGGAAGCCGGCGCTCTTTGCGGATGGTCACGCGATGATAAATTCTGCATTCGGCAGGATAGAACATGGCATCCCTCTCGTCCTCGGGCTCAGGCGCCGATCTGCCAGTGCCACTGCTGGATGCGGGCCTGCAGTTCCGCCGGCGGGATATCCAGTGGGAGCGGCCGGCCGCGCGCGTCCACGACGATGCCCAACGTGCCGCCGTCCACCTCGACCACCGCCTTGCGTCCCCGCCAGCCCAGGTCAAAGCCGCGCGCCGGCCGGATTTCCAGCCGCGCTTTTTGCCCAGGCCCCAGCGGTATGACCTCAATGGTGCCGCTCCCCACCTCAACGTCCAGGCTCCGGCCGTCCTCATAGCGCACGCGCAGGCGCAGGGCAGTGCTCCCCTTCTTGCCCTGGCCGTATGGGGCGATGACGGTCCCCAGGCCTAGGAAGGCATCGCGCTCCAGCAGGTGCGCCGCGGCCAGCGGCTCGACAATCGCGATAGTGCCGGCGGCTGTCATCAGCGAGAGCACGTCCACGACCACCGTGCTGATGCCGGCCGGCTGTAGCGCATCCAGCATCATCAACACCGCCTGTCCTGGAGCGGCAGTGTTCTCAAAGACCGCGCCGGAAAGGATGATCAGGTCCCAACGATTGGGCAGGCGGTCTTTCTCTTGGGGGAAGGCCGGCCGGGCATCTTCCAGCAGTCCAGCCAGCAGTTCGCGCGTCAGTGCATGGGTCAGCCGAAGCTCTCGCATGCTGCCAGGCACCGCGCTGGGATACAGGGACAGGTTGTATAACATCTCCCAAGCTTCGTCCGGCTCCGGGGGTTCCGGGATCCAACGCCGGAGCATATCCATGCCTCGCTGTTCAGCGATGGCCGGCCCGTGCTTCAGCCCCCACTGCGGCCGCATGACCACCTCTGGCTGGCCGCCGCTCGCCCAGTACACCGCCGATTGGCCGGCGCCCACCTGGAGGGCTACCGCCTTCAGCCCATAGCGGGCGGACAGATACCCCAGGGTATAGCGCACGGCTTGCGGCGCCAGCAGAGGCTCCGCGTGGGACCAACTGCACAGCGTCTCGAACCCGGGCACCCGCTCGGCGCGCAGTTCCATGTACAGCCGCTGGACAGCCTCTGCCAGCGGCGCGGGGTTTTCCACGTCCAGCGCCGGCCGCACGTTGTCCACCACCCGCACCTGACACAGCTCCCCGAGGATGGCGTGCACCTGCTCCTGCAGGCCGGTATCGCCGGCGTACACCACCAGCGGCCGCGCATCCTCCGGCCGCGCCTGGTACGCCAAGGCCAGAGCGCCGGCCGTGTCCAGCATGCGCCGCGAGGCCCCGCCGTCTATCCCTCCTACCAATACCAGGGCATCCGCCTGCGCCTGGTCCAGGCGCTCCAGCAAGCGGACCATGCCCTCCGGCTGGTCCAGGCGGTCCTCCAGCGAAAGGGTGTCCACTATTACCGCCGGGCAGGCGGCCAACGCCCGTCGGGCGCTGGCCAGGCTCACGTCATGGGCCAGGCCGGCCAGGAAGACGCGCAGGGGTTCGCCGGCGCTCGTGCTCACCACGCAGACATCCACCCCTTGGCCGCTTTCGCGTTCCGGCATGATGAGCATGCCCTGTTTGTCCATCAGGTCACGGCCGAGGAGAGCCTCCAGTTGGACGGCACTGCCGACTACGCCCGGCATGATGTGCGCCGCCGGCGGACGATGGGTGCTGAGCACGCGTCCCTGCCCCAAGAGGCGGAACTGCCCGTCAACCACGTCCAGCAGTGTGGCTCGGGTGAACAGATTGCCGCAGTCCACCGCCAGGATGGAGGAGAGAAGCCCGGAATCGCTCATACCCATGTACTCCTTTTCCGAAGTCCCGCCGGCCGTCTCATGCCTATCACCCCCCCAGCAGACCCAAGGTCTGAAGGAGGAAATGGAGCCGATCCACCAGCAGGGTGAAGCGGGCGATGATGGCGCTGGCGAACAGCGCGCCGAAGGTCACCAGCATGAACCAGCGTCCCAGCCGGCCCCACCCTTTGCGGATGCCGGCCAGCAGTCGGCCTGCCCCTTTCACCCCTGGCTCCGTATAGTAGAAGTAGAGCAGGACGCCGATGGTGCCCAGCGCCAGCAGGAGGGCATTGATCAGGCCCATGGGATGGCCGGCGTAATCGGCCGGGTTCAGCGAGACCCAGGAAGATCGGAGCTGAGACGCCAGGGTGCCCAGCAACGCCCCGCCCAGCGCCAGCGCGGCCCCCACCCCGAACAGCCAGGCCATGGAGATATTGCCCATCCAGCTTGTGCTTCGCTTCCCCTTTGCCAGCAGGAGCAGGCCCAGCAGTACCGGCACCAGCAGGTACACACGGCCGGCAGGGTCCTGCGCCAGCGGCTCCAGCAGACGGGGGCGGAATATGGTATGATAGACCAGGACGGTGACATAGCCGGCGGCTGTGCCGACAAAGATATGCTCCGCCAGACGGAAGAGGGGATTATCCCCGAAGATATAGCTGAACACCATCAGGGTGAGCACGAAGGCCACCCAGACTTGCACAGCGGTCAGGTCAAGGCCCTTCAGCAGTTCCATCCCCCGCTTTCCTCCATCATGTGCGCGCCGGCGTGAACACCGATACCGCCGCGACGATGAGCATCGCAATCAGCGCCACCAGCAGGGCCCACTGCAGGGCCTCCAGGCGCGCCGCCGGCTCCGGAGAACCGATCAGCGCGCCGTAATCGCCGGCTCCCAACACGCCGGCCACCACTCCCTGGAGAAGCCGGCCCTCTCCCTGATAATACGGCAGGATATAGGGTTCTGCCGCGGCGCTGATGCCGGCGACCATAGGCACCCGCGCCAGGCCGGCCGCCTGCTCCATCCACCAGCGCACATCCTGCGCGCTGGCGCCGATAATCACCAGCAGTTTCACATCCTGGATACTCTGGAGCCTTTGGAGCACCGGTATCTCCGCGATCGGCCGGCCGCCCACAAAGTCCCGGCGCTCTGCATTGAAGGGATTCAGCAGGAAATCGCGCATGCCGGCCTCGCGCCCGGGCAGATATCCCAGATTCACGTAATCGGTGCCGTAGGACTTGCCGCCGCGCGCCGCGGCCGCCTGGTCGAGGATATCCTGAGCGACCTGAGGGCCGGCCGGCAGGGTGCTGACCGCGATCACCCGCGCGCCGCGCGTCATCAGATGCTCCGTCAGCACCTGGGCCAGCGGGGTCATCTCGCCGGCGCTCGCCGGGTCAAAATCGAAGGCCACTACTACCGCATCGCCCGGTGCCAGTTCTTCAACAGCCTCATAGGCGGCATTCACCGGATCAGGAACTGCACGTGCAGTGCTTATGAACCACTGTCCTGGAGAAAGTAGGGACAGGCAAATCACGCCGATGAGCACCAGGGCGCCCAACAGCCGCACGCGCCCGATGCGAGGGCGGGATGGCTTGGGCACCCGGCGGGCCGGCGGCTTCGACTCGATGACCTGTCGGAATATCTGGACCGCCTCGTCCTCGGCCGGCACGCTTTCCAGCAGACTGCCGGTTTCCTCCGGCGCCGGCGGTTTTGCCACCGGCAGTTCGATGGGCAGTAGCCCCTGCACATCGGCCAGGATGCCCTCGCTGTACGAATCCCCTTCATACCCTTCCGGCGGGACCTCAATGGTCGGTTCCTGGGCGCCCGGGCGCAGTGCCATGATCCACTCTGGAATTTCGCCGGCCGGCACACCCTCCGCCGGCACTTCCGGCGCTTCCCCGAAGCCGGTCGCCTCCCTCAGCCAGGCCGGCAGTTCCTCCTCTTCCACCGCTACCCCGGGGATGACACCGGGACCTGGAGGGATGACCTCCTGCTCGGAAGGCGGCGGCCCAAGCTCCTTCAGCCAGTCGGGGATTTCCTCCAGGCCGCCTGGAAACACAGGTGCGGCTTCCTCAGGGAAGGCCGGCACAGCCGCTTCCGCGTCGAGGGGTCCGGTGGGGGGAGGGGCCGGCGCTTCTTCCGCGGAAATCTCGGCGCGCAGTCTCTGGAGCCAGTCAGGCACTTCGGAGACCGCCTCTTCTTCCGCAAACACCAGTGGTGCAGACGCTTCGGACAAGGGTTCGGACGGCGCGGCCGGCGCTTGTTCCGGCTCCCCCACGGCGCGCGCACGCAGTTCGCTCAGCCAATCGGGCGGCGCCCATTCCGCCCCACCCTCTTCAATCACAAAGACCGGTGCCTGGGGCAGTTCCTCGGCAGGCGGGCCGGCGGGCGGGGCTTCCTCCTCGGGCTGTCCCAGAGCTTCCGCTTCTTCACCGATAGATACTTCGCGCTGTGCGGCCTCGCGCAGTTTGGCCAGCCAATCGGGCACAGCCTCTTCGCCGGCCGCCGGGGTTGGCGGTGCCGGCGGTTCCGCCGGCGCTTCTACCGGTATCAGCCGCGAGCCGCACTGCGTGCAAAAGACACTGCCGACGCGGTTCTGGGCGCCGCATATCGGGCAGAGCACCCCCTCCGCGCCGGTCAGACGGTATCCGCACTCATTGCAGAATTTGCTCCCATCACGATTGGCGGTCCCGCAGTTGGGGCAGTAAATCATCTGGCGCCACTCCTATATCCGGACCCTCACTCCGCGTAGGGCCGATCCACTCCCAACAGCAGACGCAGGCCGGTAATGGTCGCGGCCAGTGCAACGCCGATGAGAATGCCGCGGGCGCCGGCCAGCGCCGGCACATTCATGATCCACTCCCGGATGGACGCGAAGCCATCCCACAGCCAACCTCCCACCGCAGTGGCCCCCAACAGGACCAGGATGCCGGCCAGCACGAACCAGACGTTCTCGCCCCGGCGGAGACGAAAGGCGCGGTATATGGCAGTGAACAAGAAGACCGCGGTAAGGGCGAAGAACGCCGCCTGCAGGGGGTACTGGATGTGCTGGAAGATCCAGCGGATGCTCTGGCCCTGGTGGCCGGCGGGGTCCAGCAAACCCAGCACCAGCACCGTCCACAGCGCCAGGATGAGGATAATACTGTAAGGCCATCCTTTCTGGCGCGTGCGGATGCGGCGGAAATGCACCAGGAAGAGGTTGATGACCCCCAGGATGAGGGCGAACGCCGTCAGGATGACCGCCCAGTCCACAAAGAGCCGGCCCATCAGGTTGATGTAGCCCACATCAACGAAGAAATCAATCAGGACGATGATGCCGACGACCATGGCCACGACAGTGGGCAGTATGCGTTTCACGCCTTCCTCCTTTCCTGGCGGTGCATGTGCTTCATGGTCAGTGCCACGAGGCCAGGAACATGCCGGCCAGGATGATGAGGATCAACAGGACGCGCATCCAATCCTGGGCGAAGAGGCTCCCAATATGGGACGCCCATTTGCCCAGGTAGGCGCCGGCGGTGAACATCTCTTCTCCCAGCAGGGGCGCTTCGCTGGTGACGTGGACGAAGGGCAGGACTCCCGGGTCGGCCGCGCCGGCGACCTGTTCGGGCTGTTTCCAGGCGCCAACCTCGGCCATCAAAAAGTATTCCTCGCCGAAGGCGCCGGCCATCACGTTCCCGCTCAACTCCTGCCGGCTCAGCATTCCCATGGCGCCGGCGGCATAGGCGGTCGCCTCCGGCGCGATCAACTGCACATCGGTGAACCGATACTCCCTCTCCGGACCGTGCTGGCGGAAGGCCTGCCGCAGGCGGTCCTGCGCGGCCAGCATCAGGCCGGCGTCCGCCACCGTCACCACCGGATGAACACCGTAGGCGGCGGCCTGCTGGGACAGCGGGGCCAGCAAGTGCAGGGCGGCCAGGCTCTCGGCGGTGCTGGAATCCCCGACCGCCCCGGTGCCTAAGGAGATGTGGGGCGGCCGGCCGGTCTCGGCGGCGGCATCCATGGCGCGGGACAGGCGCTCAAACGCCGGCATGCGCCGCAGGGGGAGCGGCTTGCCGGCGCGCAGGAGGGCACGCGCCCGCAGGGTGAAGAAATACAGGGTGGGCACCAGGAGCAGAAGCAGCGCGCCCATGATGGCCGGCGCCGCGCTGTCCCAGATGCCCGTCACGGTCGATTGGATGGCTTCCATATCGCATCTGCTCCTGAGCCGGCCCCGGGTGCCGGCCCCCCGCTCAGGATTCCAGCTCCTCCAGCAACCGCTCAATGCCCTGGGGGTCCTCCAGGACAGCCGCGTACTCGCGCCAGGAGGTCGGCCCAAGGAACCATTCCACCAGTGGTTCCAGCAGTAGCATCGCCTGGGAGACCACGAACCCGAGAGGCCTGTGAGACTCCAGCAGGAGCACCGCCGGCGCGGCCAAATGCCGGCGCTTGAGCCGGCGGGCGATTTCCGCAATCAGAGCCTGCCGATCCATACGCTCACCCCCGGGCGCACAGCCTCTCGCGCTAAGTATACCACAGGAAACGATCTTCGGGCATCATACCGCGGCAGGAAATCACTGCAAAACAATGAGTTTTTACATTAACACTGCGCGATATGCCCGCTTTTGGCCCGATAGTTGACGTAAGACAGCTTGATTATACCATCTTTACCGGGGCAAGACAAGGGGATAGGCGACTTTTTACCTTTGAAATTGTGTCCAGCGAGAGAGGTCAGTTAGATGAGAGGCTGGGCTGGCGGATAATGAGGATGACCTTGCCCTGTATCTCGACGTTATCCGCGCTGGTGTAAATAGGCTCCATGAAAGGGTTGGCCGGCTGGAGCCGCACACGGTTCCCCTCGCGGTAGAAGCGCTTGAGCGTGGTCTCTTTCTCGTTCTTCAGCCATACCGCCACCAGCTCGCCGTTGCGCGCCTCTTTCTGATGCTTCATGATGACGATATCGCCGTCGTTGATGAGGGCATCAATCATGGAGTCGCCGCGCACGCGCAGGGCATAGATGTCGCCGGCCTCTTGGGTGATGTCGCGCGTCAGGCGGATGTAGTCCTCGGGGACGCTGATGGTGTCCGGGACAGGGATGGGGAGACCGGCGGCGATGGTGCCCAGGATAGGGATGGAGATGACAGCCTCCGCCGGTTCCTCTTCCGGGGCGGCCGGCAGTTCCACCAGGCGGATGCCGCGCGCCAGCTCTCGGTGGCGGGTAATGTAGCCCTTTTCCACCAGGACGTTTAGGTTATAGTTGACCACGGAGGTGGAGGAGATGTTCAGGGCGCGCATGATCTCGCGGATGGACGGGGGAAACTCGTTCTCCGCCAGATAGCGGCGGATGTAATCCAGGATTTGCTGTTGACGCTGGGTCAGGGCCATAGTACCCTCCTCGGCCGGCGCTTTCGTCCCTCTTTCGGCCCCAATTCCATTATAACATGAACATCTGTTCTAGTCAAGTAGTTTTTTTCGACCCCTGCCGGCGGACGTTGCGCGAAAATCCATTACATGATATAATTATAATAAAAGTGGGCATGGTCTGACAAGGCATTATTCACCCTTGCTGTCATGCTGTCTGAGAATCATCTGTACAGCCCATTCACGGAGGAGGAAGGATCACTGCCGCACCTGGGCCAGATGATGGGTGTGTGAAACAGCCGCGCCGGAGCGCGTCGATCACGAGCTTTCCCCTGTCCCATCTGCACGCGAACGAACCCCAACGCTCCGGATAATCCACGCAGTGCATTCAACGCAGAATGCCCTTTGCTTTTCCCATTTTCAAGGCTGACGACTGCGACGCAAAGGAAAGGAATGACCGCATGACTACCCGCCGCGTGGTACTGCAGTTGCTGAACGAGGATGAACTGCGGCAAATAGAAGAGACGGCCCTGCGCATCCTGGACGAAGTGGGCATCGCGCTGGAACATGATCGCGCTCGCGAGATGCTCCACGGCCGGGGCTGTCGCGTCGAGGGGCATCGCGTGTATATCCCGCCCCAGGTGGTGCAGTGGGCACTGCAGAACGTGACCCCGCATCAGGAGGAGTATACCCCGGATGGCAAGCTGGCCTTCCGCTTTGGCGACGGGGCTATCCGCTTCCACAACAGCGGCGGTCCTCCTTTTGTGATTGACCTGGAGACGGGGAAACGCCGGCCGGCCACCACCCAGGACGTCGCCGACATCACCCGCCTGCTGGACGCGCTGGAGCATGTGGACGTTATCACGCCCCTGTTCGGCCCCCAAGACGTGCCGGCGGAGATCATGGAGCTGGCCGCCACCTCTGCCATGCTCAAGAGCACTCGCAAACCTGTCTCCGCCGCGGCAGTGGAAAACCCCGCCGACGTGCCGTACATGATCCAGATGGCCCAGGTGCTGTGCGGCGGAGAGGAAGCCTTCCGCCGGCATCCCACCATGTCCATCAGCGTCTCCCCGGTCAGCCCATTGACCTTCACCGAAAGGGTCACAGCGGCCATCATGGCGGTGGCGGAGGCCGGCGCGCCCTTCCATTCCCTGCCGGCGCCGTCCCTGGGCGCCACCGGCCCCATCACCCTGGCCGGCGCCCTGGCCCAACAGCATGCCGAAGTGCTGGCCAGCTTCGTGCTGGTAGCCGCCGTGCGGCCCGGCGCCCCGGTGACCTACTGCTCACGCATCAATCCCATTGACCTGCGCACGGCGGTGTCCTCCTGGGGCGGACCGGAGGTGGGCCTGGCCGGTGCCTGCGCCGTCCAGCTCGCCCATCGGTTGGGCTTGACCTGCGACACCTACGGCCTGTGCACCAGCGCAGACCGCGTGGATGCCCAATTCGCCTATGAGCGCTTCGCCAACGCCGTCATGCCGGCCCTGGCCGGCGCCGACATCATGTCCGGCGTCGGCGGTATTGACAGCGGGCTGGCCGGCGGCTATGAGATCGCCGTCATTGACAACGAGATTATCAGCTTGCTCAAGCGCCTGGTGCAGGGCTGTGAGGTGAATCAGGACACGCTGGCCTTCGACGTCATCCGCGAGGTGGTGGCGCGCGACGGCGTGTTCCTGGGCGAGCCGCATACGGTCATGCACATGCGGCGCGGCGAAATATGGATGCCAGGGGTCAGCGAACGGCGCACCGGTGCCGGCGATGAGTCCACCGTGGGCGTGCTGGCGCGGGCGCGGGCGCGTGCCCGCGAAATCCTGCAGACCTATGTGGTGGAGCCTTGGCCGGCGGACGCCCTGCGCGAGCTGGACAACATCCTGGCGCGTGCCCGTCGAGAACGCCTGGGCGAGTGATCTCGCCCTACCTTGATCCTTTCGGCGCAGAAAGGGGGGATGCGGAGGACAAAAACCATGATGCAGGTCTTGTGTCGTTTCCATTTCCATTACGAATTCAGGGAGAAGGAGGGACAAGTATGGCCCGTAAACTGACTCGCAAGCGCTTCCTTGAAGTTGCCGGCGTCGGTTCGGCGCTGTTGGCGTTGAACGCCTGCGCACCGAAGCCCACGGAGGCACCGACCGCGGCACCGCCGGCCACCAAGCCGCCTGCGCCGACGGCCACACCCGTACCGCCGACGGCTACCCCAGCGCCGGCCGGCCCCAAAATCCTGCGCGTGCGCCTGTACGGCGATATCCAGAACCTCGACCCCTGCTTCCGCATCTCGCAAAACGATGATGTGGTCGCCCACTGCGTCATGGAAGGCCTCGTCCGCTACGGCCCCAACTCCTATGACCTGGTGAACCAACTGGTGGAGGAAATCAAGCAGTCCGAGGACGGCCTGACCATCGAGTTCAAGCTCAAAGAGGGGGTCAAATGGCACAGGGGGTACGGCGAGCTGACCACGGAGGATGTCAAGTACTCCTATGAGCGCTTCATTGACCCCGAGCTGAAGGCCGCCTATGCCGACGACTGGGCCACGCTGGACCACGTGGAAATTATCGACAAGTATCGGGGCAAGATCATCCTGAAGGAACCCTTCGCCCCGCTGTGGAGGACCACCCTGCCGGTGGCCAGCGGCTCCATCGTCTGCAAGAAGTACGTCGAGGAAGTGGGCATCGAGAAATTCGCGACCGACATCGTCGGCACAGGCCCCTACCTCTTCTCCGAGTGGATGCCCAAGCAGAAGATCGTCCTGAAGCGCAACCCTGAGTATCACGGCGACCCGCCGCCGTGGGATGAGATTCACTTCATCCCCATCGAGGACGATAAGGCGGCCGAGATCGCGGCGGAGGCCGGCGAGGTGGACTTCAGCCGCATCTCCATCGCCTCTATCCCGCGCTTCGAGAACCATCCCAACCTCAAGCTCGCCAAGTACCCGTCCCTGCGCTACCGCTGGATCGGCATGAACGTCGAGCATCCCAAACTGCAGGACATCCGCGTGCGCCAGGCCATCCGCTACGCCATTGACGTGCCGGCCATCCTCCAGGCGGCCTACATGGGCCAAGCCGAGCGCGAGAAGACCCTCATCCCGCCCGGACTGCTGGGGCACTGGAAGGACGCGCCGGTGTACGAGCGGGACGTGGAGAAAGCCAAGGCGCTCCTGGCCGAGGCCGGCGTGACCTCGCTCGACCTGCGCTTTGACATCCAGGACACCACCGAGTACCGCACCTGGGCCGAGATCGCCCAGCAGAACCTAAAGGAAATCGGCATCAACCTGACCATCAATCCAATGGACTCCAGCAGTTTCTGGCAGATCGGCGCCGGCGAGAAAGGCAAGGAGGTCGAGCTCTTCTCCGGCAACTACTCCATGCTGCCTGACCCCGCCTGGGCCACCATGTGGTTCACCTGCGAGCAGGTGGGCGTGTGGAACTGGCAGCGCTGGTGCAGTCCCGAGTTTGACGAACTGCACCGCAAGGGTCTGGTGACCATGGATGACGCCGAGCGCGAGAAGATTTACATCGAGATGGAAAAGCTGTTCGACGCCGCCTGCCACAGCATTTGGATCACCCACGGCGTGTATGCCTACGTGTACTCGCCAAAGATTGTGCCGGCGGTGACGCCGCACGGCGTGCCGCAGGCGGAGTTCATGAAGCCGGCGTAATCCGGTTTCGCTCGCGACGACGTGCCCGCATGGGGCTCGCGAACGCTCGCGAGCCCCATGCGCAATGTCTGTGCCAAGTCATGGAGGAGCATCAAACCGGATGTCCTGGGAACCGATAATCTCGGGCTGGCAGTGTGCTATCCTGAACGAAGAAGATAAAGAGCGCCTGCACCTGGCGACGCTGGAGGTACTGCGGCGCACCGGCGTGCGCGTGCATCACGAACGCGCGCTGGCCCTGCTGGAACAGGCCGGCTGTCCCATCAGCGACGGCAACTTGGTGCGCATCCCACCCCACCTGGTGGAGCAGGCGGTGCGTACCGCGCCGCCTTCTATCACGATTTATGACCGATTGGGCCAGCCGGCCATGTACCTGGAGGGCAGGAACGTCTATTTCGGCACCGGCTCCGACCTGCCCAACGTGCGGGATGTACACACGGGGGAACGCCGGCCGGCGCGCAAAGCCGATGTGGCGGACGCCGCGCGGGTCTGCGACGCCCTGCCGCACATCAGCTTCATTATGTCCATGGCCCTGCCGTCCGATGTCCCTATTGCCGTCTCGGACGTGCACAGCTTCGAAGCCATGCTGACCCATTCCACCAAGCCCATCGTCTACACTGCGCACGATGCCGCCGGCCTGGAGCTGATCGTCGCGATGGCCGCGGCCATGCGCCAGGATATGGAGGATCTGCGCCGGCGGCCCTTCCTCATCCTGTATGCCGAGCCGACCACGCCGCTACAGCACTCCTTTGAGGCAGTGGATAAGCTCCTGTTCATCGCCCGCAGTAACCTGCCGGCGGCCTACGTGCCCGGCAGTATCTCCGGGGCGGCGGCGCCTATCACGCCGGCCGGCGCCATGGTGGTCACCAACGCCGAACTGCTCAGCGGCCTGGTCATCGCTCAGCTCGAACGGCCGGGCGCGCCCTGCATCTTCGGCTCCGGCACCGGCCCGCTGGACATGCGCACCATGGTCAATATGTATGCCGCGCCCGAGTTCATGCTGATGACCAGCGCGATGGCCGAGATGGGGCGCTATTACCGCCTGCCGACCTGGGGCTTCGCCGGCTGTTCCGATGCCAAGCTCTTCGACCAGCAGGCCGCGGCCGAGGGCGCGCTGTGGATCATGGCGGCCGCCCTCAGCGGCGCCAACCTGGTGCACGATGTGGGCTACATTGAAAGCGGGCTGACCTGCTCGCTGGAAATGCTGGTAACCATGAACGAGGTCATTGACATGGTGCGGCACACCCTGCGCCGCGTAGATATGTCCCCGGAGGCCCTGGCGCTGGAAGTGATTGACCAGGTGGGGCCGGGCGGGGACTATCTCTCCACAGAGCATACCCTGCGCCACTGCCGCGAAGGGTGGCTGGCTTCCCTGTTCGATAAGTGGGGGTATGCCGAATGGGAGGCGGCCGGCGGCCTCACCGCCGGCGAACGAGCCAACCAGAAGGCCCGTCAGATTTTGGAAACCCACCGGCCGGCACCCCTTTCCGACGCACAGCGCCGCCGGCTGGACGAAATTCTGGAGCGGGCGGAACGCCGGTTGTCCCCAAGCGCCGGCGCTTCCTCACCCGCCGCGAAAGAGGAGGTGCAGTAAGCGTGCGAAGGTATCTCCTGAAACGGCTGGTCACCACTATCCTGGTGCTCTTGCTGAGCATGGTCTTTCTGGCACTGCTGGTGCATATCGTGCCAGGCGATGCGGCGCGCACCCTGCTGGGGCCGCGCGCCACGCCGGAGCTGATCGCCAAAGTGCGGTCAGAGATGGACCTGGACAAGCCGCCGATGGTGCAGGTGGGGTTGTTCATCTGGAAAATCCTGCACGGCAGTTTCGGGACCGACGTATTCACCGGCCGGCCTATCAGCATGCTCATCGGCAGTGCCCTGCCCCATACCATTATCCTGGCGTTCTCCAGCCTGGGCCTGGCGGTACTGCTCGGTATCCCGTTGGGTGTCTTTTCGGCAACCCACCCCGATTCCTGGCTGGACCGCATCTTGGCGCTGTTCTCCATCTCGTTCATCACCATCCCCTCGTATGTGGGTGGGCTGTTCCTTCTACTCATCTTCGCCGTGCAGTTGCGAGTCATGCCGGCCATTGGCGTGGGCGATCCGAGCAACATCCCGGATTACATCAAACATCTGATCCTGCCGGCGGTGGCCTTGGCCATCACCTGGGTAGGATATCTCGCCCGTCTGGTGCGCGCCAGCATGTTGGAGGTGTTGAACGAGAACTACATCCGCGCCGCCCTGGCGGCCGGCATCCCCCTGCGCAAGGTGGTGTACAAGTACGCCCTGAAGAATGCCCTCATCCCTACGGTGGCGGTGCTGGGCGTCGGCCTGGGCAACCTGATGGGCGGAGCGGTGTTCGTCGAGATTATCTTCAGCCGGGCGGGTATGGGGACGCTGATTTACAACGCCATCCAGAGCCGCAATTATCCCATCGTGCGCGCCGGCGTGCTGGTGGTAGCATGCCTCTTCATCGCCGCCAACCTGCTGGCTGACCTGGCCTATACGTATCTCGACCCAAGAATCCAACTGGATAAGATGCAGGGTTAAGGGCTATGGAATTCGTCATCAGACCTCGCAGTCAGGTGCAAATCTTTCTGGACCGCATCCCCGTATTGGGGGAAGTGCTCCAGCGCCCACTGGGCGCGCTGGGCTTCTTCATCGTCTTCATGTTCTTGATCGCGGTGATCTTCGCGCCGGTGCTGGCGCCGTACGATTACGCCAAGCAGGATATCCCCAGCATGCTCCAGGGTCCCTCGCGGGCGCATCTCCTGGGCACTGATCACCTGGGACGTGACCTGCTGTCGCGCATTATCTACGGCTCCCGCATCGCGCTCATCGCCGCGGTGCCCTCGGTGAGCATCGCGCTCATCGGCGGCATTATCCTGGGCCTGCTCGCCGGCTACATTGGCGGTATCGTCGATGACATCATCGTTATCGTTCTGGACACCATCAAGGCCTTCCCCGCTGTCATCCTGGCGCTGGCCATCCTGGCCCTGCTGGGTCCATCGCTGGTGAATGAGATTCTGGTCATCGGCCTGGCCTGGATACCGGGCTACGCCCGCGTGACCCGCGCCCAGGTTTTCTCCGCCCGCCAGAACCTGTACGTCGAGGCAGAGCGTTCGCTGGGCGCGCCCAGCCGGCGCATCGTCCTGCGGCATATCCTGCCCAATATCCTGGCACCTCTGCTCATCCTGGCCGCTATGGACCTGCCGGTGGTCATCACCTTTGAGGCCGGCCTCTCCTTCCTCGGCCTCGGGGTGCGCCCGCCGACGCCTTCCTGGGGCATCATCCTTTCCGAAGGCTTCAACTTTATCCGGCAGACGCCCTGGCCCATCACATGGGCCGGCCTGACCCTCATCATCACCACGCTGGGGTTCACCTTGTTCGGCGAGACACTGCGCGACGTGCTCGACCCCCGGCTCATCGGCACCAGGAGGGCGTAATGGACCCGGTCCTTGATGTGCGCGGCCTGGAAATCAAATATCACGTGCGGGAAGGCACCCTCACCGCCGTCCGCAACCTGAACTTCACGGTGGGTGCCGGCGAGATCGTGGGCATCGTCGGCGAGTCCGGCTGTGGCAAGAGCACGGTGGCCTCCGCCATCATGCGGCTTCTGCCGCCCAACGGCGTCATCAGCGCCGGCCAGATACTCTTCAAAGGCCGGGATTTATGCCGGCTCTCCCAGGAGGAGATGCGCGATATCCGCGGCAAGGATATCTCCATGATCTTTCAGGACCCGCTGACCTCGCTGAACCCAGTCTTCCGCATTAAGGATCAGATGCTGGACGCCCAGCGCGCTCATCACCCACAGGCGGATACAAAGGAACTGCTGGAGCGTGCGGTGCGCATGCTGGAGCGCGTGGGCATCCCTGACGCGGCCGACCGCATCGAGGATTACCCGCATCAGTTCTCGGGCGGTATGCGCCAGCGCATCATGATCGCCATCGCTCTGCTGTCGAACCCGGCACTGCTCATCGCCGACGAGCCGACCTCGGCGCTGGACGTGACCTTGGAGGCGCAGATTCTGGAGCTGATCCGCGGCCTGCGCGACGAGCTTGGCACATCCGTCCTGTACATCACCCATGACCTGGGCGTGGTGGCCCAGTTGTGCGACCGCGTTATCGTGATGTACGCCGGCAACCTGGTGGAGGCCGGCGACGTCTACAGCATCTTCCAGAGTCCCAAACACCCCTACACCCGCGCCCTCCTGCGCTCCCATCCGTCGCACAGCCTGCGGGCAGAACGCCTGCGCACCATCCGCGGCCGCGTGCCCAGCCTGCGCGACCTCCCGCCGGGATGCAAGTTCGCGCCGCGCTGTGACTACGCCACCCAGACCTGCCACCTGGTGGAACCGGGGTACCTGACCATTGACGGACAGGTCATCCTCTGCCACTCGTACCATCCAGAGCCGGCGGCGGAGCCGGCCGAGCTGATTCCGGATTCGCACACGCGGCGGGCTGTGGCCCAGGCCGCGGTAGATCGTTCTTTCGCCGGCAGTGAGGTAGTAGTCGAGACGCGCGGCCTGCGTACCTATTTCTACGACACCGCCGGCCTGCTGGCGCAGTTGCTCGGGCGCCAGGCCGGCGCCGTGCGTGCCGTGGATGGGGTGGACCTGCGGGTACATCGCGGTGAAACGCTGGCCCTGGTGGGGGAATCCGGCTCCGGCAAGACCACGCTGGGCCGTACTATCCTGCGCCTGGAACGCCCGACAGACGGACAGATCATTGTGGAGGGCCAGGACATCACCCACTGGCCGCAGTCCAAAATCCGCCCCCTGCGGGCGCGCATGCAGATGATCTTCCAGGACCCCATCTCCAGCCTCAGCCCCCGCATGAAAGTATCGTCCATCCTGCTGGAGCCTTTCCGCATCCATCACGTGCCGGTGGAAGACCCGGAGCGGACGGTGGACGAACTGCTGGAGATGGTGGGGCTTTCGTCAGAGCAGGCTGATAAGTACCCGCACCAGCTCTCTGGTGGGCAGGCGCGGCGCGTGGGCATTGCCCGCGCCCTGGCCCTGCGGCCCGACCTGCTGGTGGCGGACGAGCCGACCGCCGGCCTCGACGTTTCTGTCGCCGCCGGCATCCTCAACCTGCTCAAAGACCTGCGCGAACAGCTCAACCTGACCTACATCATCATCACCCACAACCTGAACGTCATCGGCTTCATCGCCGACCGCGTGGCCGTCATGTACCTCGGCCGGGTAGTGGAGCTGGCGCCCACCGAACCGCTGTTCACTGCCCCTAAACATCCCTACACCGAGGCCCTCATGTCGGCTATCGCCATCCCGGACCCAAGCCTGCGGGACAAGCGCCGGCGCATCATCCTGCAGGGCGAAATCCCCAGCCCACGCAACCCGCCGGCCGGCTGTGCCTTCCACCCGCGCTGTCCGTACGCCGAAAAACGCTGTTCGGAAGAGGCGCCCCTGCTCCGACCGGTCAACGGCGGTGAACACCTCTCCGCCTGCCACTTTCCGGAACGGGTGCGCGGCGGCGCGATGTTCGCGTGAGGTTGAACGTCCATTGATGACATTTCCCACCCCGCACACGAACGGGTGACAGTTACCTGGCAGGTGACTGTCGCCTGTTCGTGTTTCACGGGTATAATGGGAATGCCGGCCGCAAATCTTAGGAGAAAGACGACAGATGGATATCGTCCTGCATCCCATCGGATACGTGGAGAACGCGTTCGAGCAGATGACCGAGCCGGAGGAGATCGCCGCGCAGCCGTCCCGCATCGTGCTGGAGCCGGCTTATCTGGGTGGCCTGCTGGGCCTGGAGCAGGTGGAGAAAATCCTGGTGGTGTACTACTTCGACCGGGCACACGAGGTGCGCCTGCAACTGCATCCCCGCGATGATCCCAGCAAACCCCTGCGCGGCGTCTTCGCCACGCGCACCCAGTACCGCCCCAACCACCTAGGGGTGACGGTTGTCCGGTTGGTGCGGATTGAGGGGAATGTGCTGACAGTGGAGGGGCTGGACGCGCTGAACCACACGCCTGTGCTGGACATCAAGCCGTTCGACCCGGCATTAGATGGACCGGCGCCTGACCCGCATCATTGAGCGGCGCCCGGGCCGGCTCCCCGCAGGCGCAGGATAAGGTTGATCACTTCCTCATCGCTGACCTGGCGAAAGTCCTCGTAAAACTGGCCGACGGCCCAGAATTCCTCAGGCGTCAGGGGACAAACCACCTCGTCCGCCGCGGCGCGCAGGCGCTCGACCGCCGCCGGCGGGGCGACCGGCACGGCCAGGATGCGCCGGCGCGGTGATTGGGTCTGCAGTGCCAGCAGGGCCGCCTGCACCGTAGCGCCTGTGGCCACGCCGTCATCCACCAGGATCACGGTGCGGCCCTCGATGGGCAAAGGCGGCAGTCCGCCGCGCAGGCGCTGGCCCTGCAGCCGGCTGAGCGCCTGCTGACGCAGAGCCTCCCCCTCCACATAACTGCGGCTGATACCCAGGTCTTCGACCAGCCGCTCGTCAATATAGACCATATCCTCGGCCACAGCCCCCAGCGCGAACTCGGGGTTCCCCGGCGCGCCGATCTTGCGCGCCGGCAGGATATCCAGCGGCGCCCCCAGCGCTTCTGCCACCTCGGCGGCCACCACTACCCCGCCGCGCGGGATGCCCAGCACCAAAAGGTCCGGTGTACCTTTCCAGTGCTTCAGGTGCTCGGCCAGCACACGGCCGGCCTCATGTCGGTCCAGATAATACCCCCGAGACACAGCCATCATCTCGTTCCCTCCAGCGCCAGCAGTGCCTTTTCCACCGCTTCCAGCGGAGATTGGGCAGGGATAATGCCGGCATCCAGCACGCCGTTCTTCAACAAAGACCAGGTGTGCAGGCCTACCACCGGCTTGCCCATCCGGAGCGCCAGGGCGATTTCGGACAGGGTGCCGTATTCGCCGGCCACAGCGATGGCCGCCTCACCGGCGCGCACCACCAGCGCGTTGCGCATCTCCCCCATGCCAGTCGGGATGACGACATCCACGTAAGGGTTGGCGGCCCCCGGGTCATCCCCCGGTAATATACCAACTGTCAGCCCGCCGGCGCGCCGCGCGCCGCGGCAGGCCGCCTCCATAACGCCGCCCAATCCGCCGCACACCACGCCCCAGCCCCGCCGTGCCAGCTCAAAGCCCACGCGCTCTGCCATTTCAGCGGTGCGCTCGTCGCACTGGCCGGCACCGATGACCGACATCAACCGCACGCGCGCCATTCCCTGCCTCCCTACCTGCGCCCAGATAAGGGGACCTCGCCCAGCGGAGTGTACAGCGGGCCGGCCGGCCGCAGGTCACTGCGGAACAGGATCACGCTCATGACCTTCTGCTCCCCCAGTTGGCCAACCTGGGTGCGCTCGATGAGTTGGGATATCTCCCGCAGTTCCGCCGGCCGCACGCCATCGCGCACCCGCCCCAAC
This sequence comes from uncultured Anaerolineae bacterium, assembly GCA_938049385.1. Classification (GTDB taxonomy): domain Bacteria; phylum Chloroflexota; class Anaerolineae; order JACIWP01; family JACIWP01; genus JACIWP01. The sequence continues at coordinate 20,697 of CALIBQ010000022.1, read as the reverse complement.
GTCAGATGGGGAGAAAACGCGCGGTCCTCGGGCGGAAACCCCAAAGGGTTCAGGGCGCGCTCAACCCGTGCCTGCAGGGCCTGTAGCTGGCCGGTCGGTTCCCGCACGCCGGCCCACAGGACGCGCGGCCGGCGCAGGCCGGGGAAGCATCCAAACCCCTCGACGACGAACGAGAACGGGGCCAGGTCTGTCACTTCCTTGCGCAGCGCGGTGAGGATAGGCTCCACCTGGGCCGGCGGGATATCCCCCAGAAACTTCAGCGTCAGGTGGATGTTGGCGGCCGGCACCCATTTCACGGCGCCCGGCGGCGCGTCCACCTGGAGCCGGCGGAGGAGCCGGTCCAGCTCTCGATGCAGTTCTTCCCCCAGAGCAATGGCGACGAATGAACGGATGGTCATATTCCCTTCCTTAGCCTTTGCACTAGGTAATCCATGCCATCAGGAGGGTCAGGGTAAGCACGCTGGTCAGTGTGGTCATGAGCACCATGCCGGAGGCATATTCCGGTGCGGAATGAAACTCCGTGGTGATAATGACAGATGTGACAGCCGCCGGCATGGCCGACTGCAGGACCGCCACCTGCCAGGCGACACCGCTCAGATGCATGGCATTGGCCAGGACGACCCCGACCAATGGCCCGATCAACAGCCGCACCGCCGTGCCTAGTGCCAGCGTCGGCCAGTCCTTGCCCAACTGGGCGCGGGTAAGCTGCATGCCCAGCACCATCAGCAGGACAGGCACTGAGGCCTTGCCGGCCAGGTCGGTGGCCTTGACCAGCGGTTCGGGCACCGGCCAGCCGGCCAGGTTCGCCGTCAGCCCCAGCGCCGTCGCATACAGCAGGGGCAGGCCCAAGGCGTTGCGCAGTGCCTCTGCCCAGGTGCGGGAACCGCCTCCGCGGGAGGCGATCAACACGCCCACTGAGCTGGTCAGCACCGCGGAGGGGATGAAATACAGCGTCCCCAGAGCCAGGCCCGGATCGCCAAAGGCGAAATAACAGATGGACAGACCGTAATTGCCGCAGTTGGTGAAGGCCAGTCCGATCATCATGGCACTGCTCCGGTCACGCTCCAGCCGCAGTACACGTGTCAGCGCCCATCCCAGCACCAGCATGACCAGGACGGCCAGGATGGAAACGCCGGCCATGCCGGCCAGGTCCTGGCGCGCGACCTGGGCCTTGACCATAGCACTGAACCCCAGGCAGGGCGAAAGGAAGTAGAGATTGGTGCGCGAGAGAGTGCGCACATCGATATCGAGCCGCCGCTGGAGCAGGTAGCCGGCGCCGGCGATGAAAATGACCGGAGCGATGACTTCCACTAGGATGGAAAGCAGTTTGCTGACCACGATGATAGGCTCCTGCGGGGATGGAAAAATGGGGGTGTCTCAGTCGGGTTCGTCGGCCATCTCGCCGGCGGTCTCTTCCCCGGACTCCTCCATATTGCTGTACAGCTCATATTCTGCCAGCTCAGGTGTGAAAACCTCCAGCGCATATTCGGGATGGATGCCCATCGTGGTGCTCAGCTCCGCCAGGAGCGAGTCAATCAGCATTTCGCGCCGGCGGTCGTCCAGCGGCGCTACAATCTCTTTCCACAGCAGTAAGGTGCCGTAAGTGCCGTCGGAGGTGAAGTGCAGGTCCAGTTTGCCGATGCTGACCGGGTTCAGGTTCTCGTCAACACGGTCCAGGTCGAACAGGGCATACTGTTCGGATTGGGCAGTGCGAAGGAGGCGCTTCTTGTGCAGGTTCATCCTGACCCCTCGCCTGTGCGCTTGCGCTGATAACGACCATCCGGCACGGTTTGCAGGTCGGTGAAAAGAGCGGGTTGCCGGTATGCCGGCAACCCGCCCCTGTTTGCTTCTGTGTATCAGAAGGCCATATCAGGTTTCCAAACCTCCCAGACCTTGCCGGCCAGCGCCGGGCTGGGCTTGAGGGTTGGCTTGCCCGGCTGCCAGCCGGAGGGCATGACCTCCCCGGTGGCGCGGACATGCTGGAAGGCTTTGATCTGTCGGATTAACTCGGCCACGTTGCGGCCCACTGCCGGCGTCAGCACCTCCATGGCCTGGATGATGCCATCGGGGTCAATGATAAAGCGGCCCCGGATATCCACGCCGGCTTCTTCTTCATATACGCCATAGATGCGCCCGATTTTTCCGCCGGCGTCGGAGAGCATAGGATACGGCACCCCACCTGGCACCATTTTCGAAAGTTCCTGCTCTTGCCAGATTTTGTGGGTGAAGCGGCTGTCCACACTAACAGCGAGAACTTCGACATCGAGGGCTTTCAATTCCTCATACTTGGCGGCAACTGCCGACAGTTCGGTCGGTCAAACAAAGGTGAAATCCCCCGGATAGAAGCACAGAACCACCCAATGGCCTTTGTAGTCCGAGAGCCGGATGTTCTTGAAACCACCCTGATAGTAGGCGCTGGCTTCAAAATCTGGAGCTGGTTTACCCACTCGTGCAAGCATAGCTGGTTCCTCCTTCGGCGTTGTACCAGTTGCTGTGTGAGCAGGCTCTGAAGAAATGAGAGGCCCTGCCGCCGGTTCCACACACGAGGTCCTTTCCTGTTCCTCTGCCATAGGCCAATGCTACCTCATGTTAGAAATTGATTGAACGAGCCTCATTCCCACGAGGGTCACCAACGATCGAATTCGTCCTCGTCATCGAGGAAGTCGTCCTCGTCCTCCTCCCAATCCTCTTCCCAGTCCCAATCTTCCCACTCGTCGGACTCGTCCTCGCCGCCGGCGCCGCGCCGCTCTTCCTCTTCCACCAACCGCAACAGCTCGTTGATCTCCGGAAACTGCGCGCCGAAGGTCAGCTCTTCCATCGCATCTTGGGCCGCGTCCAACAGGTCCTCGTCCTCGCTGGCGATGATGTGCTCCAAAATGGCCTTGGCACCCTTGCCGCCCACCTTGCCGAGGGCAAGCACCGCGTCGCGGCGGATATCCAAGTCATCCTCATAGTCAAGGATGCGGGCCAGCAGATCGGTGGCCTCCTGCAGTTCGAGTTCGCCGGCGGCGCGCACCGCCTCGTGGCGCATCATGCGGTCCTCGCTCGTCAGCTCCCGCAGGATGATCTTGCTCCAGCGGCGGTCCGCGCTGCGCCCCATGGCGATGACAGCGCTCATGCGCATATCGGGATGGTCGTCTTCATATGCATCGCGGATGACGGCCTGTATCTCCGGGTTGCCGGAAAAGCCGATGGATTCCACAGCGCGCCGGCGCAGTTCCAGCGGTTCCTCCGGATTGTGAATGATGGTCAGCAGAGCGGACTCAATCGCCGCGGCCAGCGATGGTTCGATTTCCTCAAACTCCGCCAAATAGACGAAGCGTCCCAGACCGACGGCCACCGCGCTGCGCACGGAGATATCCGGGTCCTCCCGCAACATATGTAGGAAGGTGCTGGCCAGTGATTCCTCCTCGCATTCCCACAGGCCCTCCACCGCTTTACGCCGAATCTGCGGGACCGGATCACTGAGGGCCTCGCGAAAGATGCGGTCGAAGCAGTACTCGAAGCTGTCCTGGGCAATCTGCGCCAGGGTGTTGATGGTGTTCAGGCGGGTATCCGCCGGCAGTTCCGCCCAGACCCGCCGAAACTCCCGCATTTGCTGGCGGTTCAGGTCCGACAACGCGCGGATGTCGGCCTTCCGCAGATGCCGCTCGCCCTGTCGCAAGCGGAGCAATACCTGTTCAAACGCATCACTCATTTGTCCGTTCCTCATTTACCCCTTTCTATGCAGTAGCGCGCTACTCGTATATATTGTAGCATACGGAATAGCCCCGGTCAATTATCCGGCGCAATTTCCCGGGACTTTTCAATATTCTAACAAAAGGCAGTTGAAACTGCACCAACGGCTACAAAGTCGGCCTGCGCCGACTGACAAGCCCACACAGGTAGGCTTCGCCATCGTTGCTACGACTTCCAGCCGCCCAGAATGTTATAGCATTGAAAAGCCCTGGCAATTTCCCGGGAGAGAAAGCGCAATTGGGCGCAAGTACTGCGTTTGATTGACGCGCCGCCTCTTTCATGGTATGATATGGGGCCGATTGTCCGATTCGATACCCATATCCCACTGCGAGGGGATGCCATGGAAGCAAGTATGATACAAGGCACCGAAGCCGAACAGCGATTGGCCGGCTGGCTCTTGAACCTGTTCGCGCTACGCGGTTTCAGCTTCGCCCTGGACGCGATCATTGAGTTCGAACAGGCGGAGCTGGTGAGCTATTTCGTGGAACGGGGTCTCGATCCCGACGAGGAGCGCGTGCGCGCCGCGCTGGAAGCGGCGGTCACCGCCAATCCTCAGCTTTTCCACCGTCGGGAAACCCCGGCAGGGGTGATCTACTGGGCGCGTAAGCGCGAGCTTGTCCCTGCCCTGCGGCCGGCCGCGCCCGCGCCGGCCGCCGCGCCATCCACCCCCAAACCCGCTGTGCCGAAGCCGGCGGCCGCGACTGCTCCAGCGCCGGCCCCCACACTCGCGCCGACACCTGAACCACCAGCACCCGCGCCGGCCCCTACACGCGAACCCGCGCCGGCGCCGGAAGTCCCGAAGGCCGAGGCTCCCGCGCCGGCCGCCGGCAAACCGGTGGACGGCTTGAGCGACCTGTCCATAGGCCAGCGCTATCAACTGGCTATCCTGTTGGCGCTCCACCAGCTCGGGGGCCAGGCCAAGGCCGGCGACGTCATCGAAAGGGTCCCGGCACTGATGACCTTACCCGATGAGCATCAGGGCACCTACCTGCGCGGCACCAAAGGCACGGTCGAGGAGCCGAAATACGTGAAATATGTGCATTGGGAGCGGCGCAACCTGGTGGATCAGGGAGAGCTGGAAAGCCCACAGCGCGGGGTCTGGGCGCTGACGCCGGCGGGGGAACGCCGGCTGAAGGAAGCCGGCCTGGCGGCCTGACCGAACTTTGCGAAGCGCGAAGCGGTCTCCCGTACTTTTACAGCAGGAGGCCGCTTTTTTATACTTAGCCCGTCTATCAAAGTTTGCCGGCGGCTTCCAGCCGCCGGCTCCCGGTGCTTCAGCACCAGGCGAAAGTGCGCAATGAGCACAGCTCTTGCGCACCCTCTTGGCAAGACTCTTTGCGGATTAGACAATGATGCTCCCGAACGGCATCAGCGCCAGCCGCGCCATCTTGACATGCTGGCGGGCGAAGGGCAGTCCGATGATGGTGATGGCCAGTATGAGAGCCAGGATCAGGTGGGTAATGACCAGCTCAATCCCACCGATAAGGATCCACAGCACGTTCATGGTCACGCCCAGACAGCCGGAGGCGAAGCCGGTGGTCAGCACCGTCCTGCCGAAAGGGAAGAGGGAAAGCCATGCCAGCTTGAACAACTGCACGCCGAACGGGATGCCCACGATGGTCAGACAGAGCACCAATCCGCCGATGGCATACCACAACGCAATGAGAAAGCCGCCCGTCAAAATCCACAGGATATTGCCCAACACAAGCATGTTCGCACGCTCCTGAAAAATAGGCCGCTACTTGCGGCGCAGGACGGGAGAATCAAACCACAGGCCGGCCACCTTGAGGGGGTCTGTCGTCATATCGAAGACCACCCGCACCACCACATTGGCATCCTTCTCGAACTGGGCCTTATAGATGACGATGCGGAACTTGTCCTTATCCAGGACCCGATCGAGCTGATGGGATTGATAGCGGCCGATCTTCCCGATGATGGCCTGATACACCTGTTCAAACTTGTCCCCACTGCTGAGCGAGCGCATGGTATCGTCCATGTCGCGCAGATAGCCGGCCTCGTCATGGTTGCTCAACGCCGTCAGCAGTCCGACAGTGATCGGCTCGACCTTGGCGGCAAAGGCCTGCGCCTCGTCCGCCGGCACGGTCTTGTAGCCGGCCGCACAGCCGGCCAGCAGGGCCAGCACCACCAGCGCCAGCAGTACCCACCACAAGGTTTTCATGGGCAGGCCTCCTTTCCACCATATCCCGAACAGGGTTCGCCAGCCCATTATACCCCAAACCGGGCGGCCGGCGAATTGACAACCTCCCCATTCATGCTATGATAGAGATGACCTTCACAAACACAGGGTCGTGCGGCTCAATGGAGAGGGAAGGGACAGGAGGAAATGCAATGAAAGGCACCGATTGGGGCGAGCGCCTGCGCATCTCGCCGGCGCAGTTGGAGCGCATCAACGCCGTGCTGACCGGCGATAACCGGGCCTTACGGGCCTTTTTCGACGTGGTGGCGCGCTACGGCACGCCGGAGGAAATCAACCGTAAGGCGGAGGAAGCGCGCCAGCTTCCCAACATTCTGGCTCGTCTGCGGGAGATGGACTCGCCGTACCTGCGCGACCTGGAATGGCTGGAGAGGGAGCGCGACGCCGGCGCCTTCATTTCCCTATCCGCATACCGCCGGCGCATCCTCGGGCCGAAAGCCGACGAGATGACCTTCGACGAGCGCCGCGCCGTCACGCTGGAGATCAGCGCCCTCCAGTACTTCCCTTGGCTCATCGCTGAAGCCCAGCAGGCCATTGACCGGGGGGAGCTGATGCCTGGCCGCTATATCCGGGTGCGCAAAATGAAGGAACAGGAAGAGGCCGGCGAGGGAGAAATCCTGGCCGTGTCCGCCGCCATGCAGATCATCGGCGCCAGCTACGTGGAAACCCTGGACACCAAGGGCACCGACGGCTCCAACATCCATCTGGGTGGGCCGGACACCATCACCGGTTATTTCGGCGGCGTCGGGGAACCCAACGACTACGCGCTGAAATGGGTGGACGAATACCTGTACTACTACACCCGCTACGGTGTCAAGCAGGTGCTGAACACCAACGCCGGCACCGTCTTCCTGGGCTACATGCTCCACAAGCTGGGCATTGATATCGAGTTCAAGATTTCCGTGTTCCTCGGCAATGATAATCCCTATTCCGCCCTGTGGACCCTGCTGGCCGCCCATCTCTTCGCCCGGCCGGACGGCTCCACCGCCCTGGTGGGCTTCAACTGGTCCAACTCGGTGAACAATGAGACCATCGAGATCACGGCCGAACTCCGCCGGCTGTTGGGCTTCGAGGACTTCGTGCGCTTCGAGCACCACATCACTGAGGCCTTCCGCCATATCGTGCGCCAGCCGTATCTGCGGCGCGACGAGCTGGTGGAACTGGCCCAAAAGGTGCCCAATATCTCTGCCAAGCATGAGGGTGCCGATCCCGACGTGGAGCGGACGCGCGAGCACCCCTCCGATATCCTGGACTACTTCCTGTCCCGCCGGGATATCGAGGAGCAGGGGTTAATGCCGGCGCTCCTGCGCAATTACCTGGACAAGCACGATGCGCTGAATGCCACGGCACGCGCCCTGACGGAGCACGGCATCGGGGTCATCGCGGCCCGCCGGCTCCACAGCCCCTAACAATGCCCTGGTACCTAAGTCCCATATACTCTCCCGACCTCCTGCGCTACAATAAAATCCAGTAGCGGGGTTTCATCCTGCCTCACTGCCCCCCGCTCGGGATGGAAGGTCCCCCTGCCCGGCCAGCACCGCGGCAGGTCCACCTCATCCCACCCATATCCCGTCCGGCTCCCCCGAGCCACATGGTGGAGACATCCCCATGTGCAGGCGCACCACCTCAGCGCCGCCTGTGGTCAGGGGGAGCCAGGCTTTTTCAGCCCCCTCAAAGCCCATGCGCTGATAAAAGGCGATGAGCCAGGGCAGGTCGGCGGAGACATAGAGTTCGAGCCGGCGGATGTCCTGCCGGCGCGCCAGTTCTACCACCGCTCGGAGGAGCTGGCGGGCGACGCCGCGCCGGCGAAAAGCCTCAGCCACACACAGCCCGCCAATCTCCCCCACATCGCCCCACCGCACCAGTTCGATATTGCCCACCACCTGGCCGTACGCTTCCGCCACCAGGCGAGTGATATGGGGATGATGCAGGCAGAAGGCCAGGTAGTCGCGCACCCGGCCGGCGTCCTCTTCGGGGAAGCAGAGGCTGGCCAGATCGCCGGCGTCCTCCATACGCGCCGGGCGGATGCAGATATCGGAAGGTACCGTGTCCATCTCCGAACCTCGTCGGCCTTTGACACCACGCGCGCTGGCTTCTATAATATGCTCGAATTAACAGGAGGACAAGTTGGATCTTCACCGCCATCTGACTTTAATTTCGAGTTCGGCATGGGGCACAGCTTCTTTCGCAACGCGCTTGTTTAGCCCCAGGAGCCTACAATGAATTCGGTCGAACAGCTTCCGCTGTTTCCGGAAATTGAGAAACTGCCGGCAGGGCCGCCGGCGGAGGAGACACCGGCGCCGCCGGCGGTCACGGCACGCTCCCCGCTGTCTGAGGCTATCCGCGCCTTTGAAAACGCCATGCCGCTCAAGGGCTTCACGCGCAACACCATCACCGCCTTTCGCGCCGACCTGCGCATCCTGTGCGAATTCATCCCGCCTGACCGTCCCATTGGCGACATCGGCACGCGCGACCTGCAGGCATTTCTGACCTACCTGGTGCGCGACCGCGGCCGGCCCTGCAAGCCCAAGTCCTACGCCCGCCGGCTTACCACCCTCAAGGTCTTCTTCGGCTGGCTGTACGAGGAAGGTGTGCTCGGCCGCGACCCGGCGGCACCGTTAGCGCATCAGCCGGCCTATACCCCCCTGCCGCGCGTCCTCTCGGAAGGGCAGATTGCCCAGGTGCGGGAAGCCGCCCGAGGGCTCGCGCAGGGCGAGAAGCCGGACTGGCGCCCCTGGCTCCTCTTCGAGCTCCTGCTTCAGACCGGCATCAAGAAGACCGAGTGCATGAACATCCATCTGGCGGACATTGACATCACCCACCCCGATGGACCGATACTGCGCATTCGCTATCCGCAGGTGCGGCAGAAGTACAAGGAGCGCACCATGAAACTGCCGCCGGAGATTGTGCCGTTGCTGCGCGAGTACCGCGCCCAGTACCAGCCGGCGGAGCACCTCTTCGAATGCACGGCCCGCAACTTGGAATATGTGCTCAACCACCTGGCCGACCTGGCCGGCATTGACGGCGGCATCTCTTTCGAGATGATGCGCTGGACCGCCGCCCTGCGGGACTACCAGGCCGGCATGGATGAGACCGCCCTGCGGCACAAATTGGGCCTGTCCAAACTGCGCTGGCGCGAGACCCTGGAAAAGCTCCAGCGCCTGGCCGAGCCGGCGCTATAGCATGGGAATCACGAGGTCAGCATGAAATTTGTCGTCCGGGAAACGCCCCAGACCCCCGCGGATGCCCTGCGCGGGCTTCTGACGGAGGCGGAAAAGCTCACCGCCAACCTGCCAGGGGCCGGCGCCTCCGCGGCGCGCCTGCTGACCCTGCTGGATGAGATCGACACCGAATACCGCCGGCTGAAGGGTCTGGGGATTAACCTGCGTCCGGAGGAAACGCGTCTGGAGAGCCTGTACGCCTCCCTGCGCCGGCGCAAGGCCCGCTTCCTGGCGGAACTGCGCGCCGTCGGCGGGCTGGCCGCCCTGCGCGCCCAGCGCGCGCCCTCCCGCGAGGCCTGGTGGTGGTTCCTGGATGAAGAGCTGGCGCAGGAGCGCCGGCGCCGGCTCAAACGGTTGGGACTGCTGGCCGGCATCGCGGCCGTGGTGCTGATCACTGCTGGCGTCATTATGTACCTCATCGCCCGGCCGGACCCGGTGGTCCTCGCCACCAGCCGCAACCTCAACCGCGCCCAAGATTCCATCCTACAGGGGAAGCCGGCGGAAGCCCTTCGCCTGATGGAGGAAAACGTCCGCCTGGACCCGCAGAACCCTGAATGGTACATCCGCCTGGGGGTCCTGGCGGAAATCACCGGGGATGCGGCGAAAGCGCAGGAAGCCTTTGCCCGCGGCCAGGACCTGACAGGGGACGAGGCCGCATTTTTGACAGAGCGCGCGCAGTATTATAATGAGGTCAACGCCTTTGAACGGGCGCTGGCCGATGCCGGCCAGGCGGTGCGCCTGCGCCCGGATTCCGCGATGGCGCATTTGATGCTGGGGCGGGCGCTGGCCGGCCTGCGGCGCTATCCCGAAGCCATTGCCGCTTACGAACAGGCGGTCGCCCTGGCGGAAAAAACCGACCAGACGCTCTATGTCATGGCCAAGGTGGAGCTGGGATATCTGCTTCAGAGCCTGCCGGCCCTGACGCCGGCGGCCCCTTGAGCGATCGCACCAACTTTGTGATAATTTTCTCTATGCCTGGGTTGTTTTGACTTTATGACAGAAATCGGTTATAATATAGCTGGTGAAAAAGTGAATACAGTGGGCAACTGGTGGAGGCGCGCGGCCGCATGAGGTGGGGGCGCTCGGTCAGCGATCTGTATAAATGGATGCTGCCTGGCATGCGCGTGAAGCGCTGGTTGCTGTTACTGCTGGCCGGCGTGGCGGCAATTGGCCTGGGGCTGGCGTATATCCTGCGGGATATTTACCAGACCTGGACCTTCCCGCCGATTGCCTATTACCTGACGCTTCAATTTCTCAGCCGCCCGGTAAGGGCGGCTTTGTTTGGGCTTGCCGGCCTGAGCGCCATCGCTGTCGCCGTGTTCCAGCTCAACCGTTCACTGCTGAACGCCCTTCATCTGCCCAACGGCGAGAGCATTGTGGATGTCCTGTACCGCCAACGCCAGCGGGAGCGCGGCCCCAAAGTCGTGGCCATCGGCGGCGGCACAGGCTTATCAACCCTCCTGCGGGGGTTGAAGCACTACACGGCGCACATCACCGCCATTGTTACCGTCGCTGACGACGGCGGAAGCTCCGGCCGCCTGCGCCGGGAGCTGGGAGTGCTTCCGCCGGGGGATTTTCGCAACTGTCTGGCGGCCCTGGCCAACGATGAGGCGCTCATCACTAAGCTGTTCCAGTACCGCTTCGCCGCCGGCGCCGGCCTGGACGGCCACAGCTTCGGCAACTTGTTCATCGCCGCCATGGTGGGCATCACGGGCAACTTCGAGCGCGCCATCATCGAGTCGGGCAAGGTGCTGGCTATCCAGGGACAGATCATGCCTTCCACCCTGGAAAACGTCACCCTGTACGCGGACTTGCGGGTGGCCCGGGATGACCAGGTGCTGGTGCGGCGGGTGGAAGGAGAATCGGTCATCCCCGAACAGGGCTGGCCGATTGACCGGGTGTACCTGAAGCCGGATGATCCGCCGGCCTACCCAGGTGCGGTGCGCGCCATCCTGGACGCCGACATGATCGTCATCGGACCAGGGAGCCTGTATACCAGCATTCTGCCCAACCTGCTTGTACCCGACATCGCTCGTGCCATCCGCGCTTCGCGGGCGTTCAAGGTATATGTCTGCAATGTGGCGACACAGCCTGGCGAGACGGACCGCTTCTCCGTGGAAGACCATCTGCGCGCGCTGGAACAGCATGTCGGAGCAGGGATGGTGGATTATGTGCTGGTGAACAGCCAGGCCGTCACACCGCCGGCGGACGCCAATTACCAGATGGTAACCATCCGAGAGGCACTGCCGCCGAACTATATCCCGCTCAGTGCGGAGCTGGTGGACGCCGAACGGCCCTGGCGGCACGACTCACAGAAGCTCGCCAGAGCGCTGTTCGAGGCCTTTAACAAGCGACGACAGCAGGGCATCAGCGGTGTGAACGAGGGGCGTTAGCAAGCCGCCGGCGCTCTCCCCGCGCCGGCCCAGTTCCTGCGGAAAGGAGACAAAGATGTCCAATCGGGAAAAGGATTACTACCACGCCCTCTACGACATCGCACACACCATCAATTCCAGCCTGGACCTGCCGGAGGTCCTCCAGCGGGTGGCGAAAATCACCGCCGAACACATGCACGCCAAGGCCTGCTCCATCCGCCTGCTGAGCCGGGACCGCAAGCGGCTCATCTTCGGCGCCGCCTACGGCCTCAGCGAGCAGTACCTTCGCAAAGGGGACGTCGAGGTGGACAAGAGCGGCGTCGACCGCCAGGTCCTGCGCGGCAACACGGTCATCATCTCGGACGCCACCGAGGACGAGCGCTTTCAGTACCCGGAATGGGCCAAGTTGGAGGGCATTCGCTCGGTGCTGGTGGTACCGCTGGCCACGCGCGGGCAGATCATCGGCGTCATGCGGGTTTATACCGCGGAACAGCGGGAGTTCAGCGATGAGGAGATCGAGTTTCTGAGCCTCATCGCGGACCTCGCGGCACTGGCGATCGACAACGCACGCCTGTACCAGTTGCTGAAGGGCGACTATGAAATGCTCCTTTCCTACCAGGAGCGCCTGTTTGACGATTAAGCTCATGTAAATTCCATCCGCCGGCACCGCCGCCGGCCGCAACCCATTGCCGGTCCGCAGTCCCCCGCGGTTTTCGCGCGTCATCCGGCATGCGGATGCACGCGAGGAACACGCCATACAGTTGTGCCATGCTATACCATGCCATCTTACCATTTTAAGGAGGAGTACATCCATGACAGTCAAAGTCGGAATCAACGGTTTCGGCCGCATCGGCCGGCAGGTGCTCAAAGCCATGGGCGAACGCCTGTCCGAAGACATCCAGGTAGTGGCCATCAATGACCTGATGGACGCCCGCACCAACGCCCATCTGCTGAAATACGACTCCAACTACGGCATTTTCCCCGGCACGGTGGAAGTCAAGGGCAACAACCTGGTGGTCAACGGCCATGAGATCATCGTCCTGGCGGAGAAAGAGCCGGCCAACCTGCCCTGGCGCGAGCTGGGGGTGGAGCTGGTCATCGAATCCACCGGCATCTTTACCACGCGCGAGGGCGCCAGCAAACATCTCCAGGCCGGCGCCAAGAAGGTTATCATCACCGCGCCGGCGAAAGGCGAGGACATCACCATCGTCCTGGGCGTCAACGAGCATAAATATGACCCCGCCCAGCACATCCTCATCTCCAACGCCTCCTGCACCACCAACTGCTTGGCACCGGTCGCCAAGGTCATCCTGGACGAGTTCGGCATCGTGCGCGGTTTCATGACCACGGTGCACTCCTACACCAACGACCAGCGCATCCTGGACCTGCCGCACAAGGATTTGCGACGCGCCCGGGCCGCCGGCCTCAATATCATCCCTACCACTACCGGCGCCGCCCGCGCCCTCTTCCTGGTGCTCCCGGAGCTGAAGGGCAAGATGGACGGCATCGCCCTGCGCGTGCCCACCCCCACAGTTTCCATCGTGGACTTCGTGGCGGAGACAGAAAAACCCGTCACTGTGGAAGCGGTCAACGCCGCCATGAAAGCCGCCGCTGAGGGCCCAATGAAGGGCATCCTGGGCTACTGCGAAGAACCGCTGGTCTCCATGGACTTCAAGGGCGACCCCCGTTCTTCCATCGTGGACGCCCTCAGCACCATGGTCGTCGGCGACAAGATGGTCAAGGTGCTCTCCTGGTACGACAACGAGTGGGGCTATTCGTGCCGCGTGGCCGACCTGGTCGGCTATATCGTTTCCAAAGGCTGGTAAGCCCAGCATCCAATGCTTGGGAGGGGGTGTGAGGCCCGGCGGGTGTCCTCCACCCCCCTTTTTCTGGTCGCATCTGGCTTTTTTCACAGGAGGTATACGATGAACAAAAAGACGGTGCGCGATATTGACGTCGCCGGCAAGCGGGTGCTGGTGCGCGTCGACTTCAACGTGCCCCTGGAAAAGGGGCAGGTCACGGATGATACCCGCATTCGCGCCGCTCTCCCCACCATCCGCTACCTGATGGACCATCGGGCGCGCGTCATCCTGATGTCCCATCTCGGCCGGCCCAAGGGCGGCCCCTCTGACGACCTGCGCTTGGAGCCGGTGGCGCGCCGGCTCTCCGAACTGCTGGGCAAGGAAGTGCGCTACGTGCGCGACTGCATCGGCCCCGAAGTGGAGGCGGCCGTGCAGGCCCTGGGGGAAGGAGAGGTGCTCCTGCTGGAGAACCTGCGCTTTCATCCCGAGGAAGAAAAGAACGACCCGGCCTTCGCCGCCCAATTAGCCAAACTGGGCGACATCTATGTCAATGACGCCTTTGGCGCGGCCCATCGCGCCCACGCCAGCACCGCCGGCATCGCCCAGTACCTGCCGGCTGTGGCCGGCTTCCTCATGGAAAAGGAGCTGACCTTCCTGGGCAAGGCCCTGGAGGCACCTGAACGTCCCTTCATCACCATCCTGGGCGGGGCGAAAATCTCGGACAAGATCGGTGTCATCCGCAACCTGCTGTCGCGGGTGGACCGCCTGCTCATCGGCGGCGGCATGGCCAACACCTTCCTGAAAGCCCAGGGCTATGAGATGGGTGACTCCTTGGTGGAGGAAGAGAGCCTGGACACGGCGCGCGAGCTCCTGCAGGCCGCCGGCGGCAAGCTTCGCCTGCCGGTAGATGTGGTCATCGCCGACCGCTTCGATAATGACGCCGAGCGCCGCGTGGTGAAGGTGGACGCCGTGCCGGCCGGCTGGCGGGTGCTGGACATCGGGCCGGCAACTGTGGAAGCCTTCCGCGCCGAGCTGGCGAACGCCAAGACCGTGGTGTGGAACGGCCCCATGGGCGTGTTCGAATTCCCCAACTTCGCCGCCGGCACCTTCGCCATCGCCGAGACGCTGGCCTCCCTGCCGGCGACCACCATCGTGGGCGGCGGGGATTCGGTGGCGGCCGTCCAGAAGGCCGGCGTGGCCTACCAGATCACCCATATCTCCACCGGCGGCGGCGCTTCGCTGGAATTCCTGGAAGGCCGCACCCTGCCGGGCGTGGCCGCCCTGCTGGACCGCTGACGACCCGTTCCCGCGAAAGGAGCTTGGAACGATGCGCAAACCCATCATCGCCGGCAACTGGAAGATGCACACCACGGTGGAAGAGGCCCTGGAGCTGGTGCGCGCCATGCTCCCTGGACTGCAGGCCGTGCCCCAGGTGGAGAGCGTCGTCTGCCCACCCTTCGTCAGCCTGTACCCGGTGGCCGGCCTACTGCAGGGCACCGGCATTGGCCTCGGCGCCCAGGACATGCATTGGGAAGAAAAAGGGGCTTTCACGGGGGAAATATCGCCCCTCATGCTGAAGGGCTTGTGCCAGTACGTTATCATCGGGCACTCCGAGCGCCGCACCTACTTCGGCGAGACGGATGAAAGCGTCAACCGCAAGGTCAAGGCGGCGCTGGCCCATGACCTGACGCCCATCGTCTGCGTCGGCGAGAACCTGGCCCAGAACGAGGCCGGCGAGACCGACGCGGTGGTGAGCGGACAGGTGCGGGCGGCTTTCGCCGGCGTGGGCGCCGATTCCGCCCGTAAGGTCGTCATCGCCTATGAACCGGTCTGGGCCATCGGCACGGGCCGGGCGGCCAGCGGCGAACAGGCCGGCCGCGTCATCGGCGAGGTCATCCGCGGCACGCTGGCCGCAGTGTATGATAAGGACACCGCCCAGGCCATCCGCATCCAGTACGGAGGGAGCACCAACGCCAAAAACATCAGCGAGTTCATGGCCCATCCCGACATTGACGGCGCCCTGGTCGGCGGTGCCAGCCTGAAAGCGGAGGAATTCGTCGAGATGGTGCGCCTGGCCGCCAAAGTGAAATTCGGCGGCTAACGCATCGGACGCGCCAATTTCACGTCTATAGGAGTAGGACGCTTCTCCCGCATACTTCGAGAAGCGTCCTATTTTTTAGGTTAATCCCGCCGGCCAACCCGTCATACAGGCCCTCATCGCACTCCGAAACACGTATAATAACACTAGGCGTTCGGCCGCAGAGGAGGAAGACGATGAAGGGTACCATATGGGCCCGACTGGTGGCAGTCGTGGGGGTGCTGGCGGTGCTGGGAACAGCGATCGGCGGCCTGGCGTCCGCACAGAGCGGGATCAACCTGCTGACCAACGGCAATTTTGAGGCCGGCTTCTCATCCCATCCCGCCGGCTCCATCGCCAATGGATGGACCCCCTTCGTCCTCTCAGCAAGCTCCGCGGTGACATTCGGGCAGGGGAACGGTCGCGCCGGCCGCGGCCAGACGCTGGCCGGCGCCGGGTCTTTTCAAGCCGGCCTCTATCAGCTCGCCGCCGGCCTGACCCCCGGCACGACCTACCGGGCAGGGTTTTACGTGCTTTTGCCAGATACCGGCGCCCCCATTACCCCGCTCATCGGCATCGGTCCGCTGGGGGACACGGACCCGAGCGCCGGCATCATCGCCTGGTCCAACGCCTGGACGCGCGAGGGGGACTGGCGGCACGTGGCCATTACCTTCACCGCCGTTCAGAGCACGGCCTCGGTCTTCCTGCGCGTTGACCAAGGCGGCGCCGGCGCTCCCGCCGCTATCGTACTGGACGACGCGTACCTGCGGCCGGCGAGCCGTCCCTCCCGGCCGCTCCTGCCGCTCATCGTGCATAACTACCCGCTCCCCACGCCCTCGCCCACCCCGACGGCCACGGCTACCCGACCCCCGACCGCCACGCCGACTCCATCGGCCGGCGGCCCCATCCCGTACTGGGACCCGCGGCTCAACGAGCTGAACGTTACCGTGGAGCAGAACCCCTCGGCGCGCTATCAGCTCATCGCCGCCTTCATCACCGTGAACGGCTCCTGGGCCGATGTGCCCGAGTGGGCACGGGTGTACGATGTCGCCTCCTTCCCGGAACGCGGCGGCGACCATCACGTCTTTGGGCTGTGTCTGGACGCCCAGGGCAACGTGCTGGACAAGAAAGGGTTTGTGCTCTCCTGGCCCGATGGCTATGACATGACGACGCCGGAGCCCAGCGGCTGGGCCAACAAGCCCATTTACGCCTACTACTTCCCGGATCAGGGACAAAGCGGGCCGTACCGCTGGGCGCCGCTCAATGGCAACGAACTGCGCGGCATCGGCTTGCCCTATCGGCATCATTACTCTTTCTTCGGTGTGTGGAAGGAGCAGGCCGGCACCGCCACCCCTACGGCGACCCCCACGCCTTCCCCCACCTCCTCACCGACCCCCACCGCCGGCGGACCAACGCCCACATCCACGCCCACGCCGGCCGTCTCGCCCACACCCACACCAACCAGCCCATCCGGCTGGCGGTTCGCCGCGGACGGCATCATCGTGGGCTATCCGGACTGCGGACGCACCATCCTGGAAGGCACCATCCGCGATGCCGCCGGCAGTCCCCTGGCCGGCCAGAGGGTGAAGGTCTGGGCACCGCAGTAGGGCGAAGCCGTGTCCGCGCCATCCGACAGTGGTGGGCATTGGGAAGTGTTGGTGGCCCATGCGCCGCTGGCCGCCACCTGGCAGGCCGCGGTGGTGGACGCCGCCGGCATGATCATCTCCCCCATCGCCGGCCAGATGTACGTGCCGCAGTCGGTCGCGGTAACCGCCGGCATCCCCACCTCAGCCGACTGCGTCAACGGCCACCAGCGGCTGGTCATCAATTGGCGGGAGCGGCAGAGCTGGCCCGACTTCGTCGCCGCCTCGGCCCGCTTCCTCTCCTGCGAGGAAAACCACATGAACCACAACCTGTATATCTGGGTGCTGGACAATGCCGGCAGTGGGCTGAACAATATCTATCTACGGCTGTTCCTGCCGGGTGGGGCATACACCGACGAGCGCACCGGCAAGGACCCGTATAAGCCGGCCGGCTACCTGGACTTCCCTATGTTCGCCAGCGAATCGCGCGATGCGCGCGTGCGCGACTACTCCAGCGACCTGGTGCAGGGCCTGAGCAACACTACCCCGCCGGTCATTGATGCCTGCGGCGGCAACGCCTGGGGGCATTATTCCTACCATGTGGTCTTCCAGGCCAGCCGACCGCTCTCGGCCATGCGCCGGCTGACACTGCCGCTCCGCTTGCCCTGGGGCGCTCCATGATGTGCGCCGTCCGGCACTGAAATGCCGGGCGCCGGGCGAAAAGCCCCTGCGAGCTTCCGCTTTTCCACTGGTTCTTCCCCTTCCTTATGTGCGGGGAAGGGGCCGGAGCCCCTACTGCGCCGGCTTTGACAAACGGCCGGCGCTCCGCTATAATCCCCGCAGGATATGACATAAAGCATGATCACGCCAACCCAGCGCGAGAAGGATGCATGAGTCTGTCACGATCTCCCCTACCTATCCTAGGTTCCCGCCCCCGCCGGCGCCCCTGTCCCGGCTCCCCATGAGATGACGAGGAGACGGCGATGAGATTGTCCACTGGGTGCAGATATCAAAAATCACACCGTGAGCGGCAGGTGCACACACGGGGGACAGGCGATGCCTGAACGCGGTCGTGCAGGAAGGGGATTGGACCGGCGGGTGGTGGGTCTGTTCATGGTGGCCGGCGTGCTGGCCCTGTGCCTGGCCCTCCTGCTGTGGGTCATCATCCAGGAAGAGGGCGGCGTGCCGACGGCGCCACTGCCGGCGCCCTCCCCCAGCGCTACGCCGGCGCCGGCGGAAGCCCAGGCTGTCTCCCCCAAGAAGAAAATTGTCCCCGGCCTCTATGCCTTCGAGAACTGGGACCACCTGAAGGGATACTACACCGACCCTCAGCTCACTGGCAGTCAGCTCGAGATCCTCTGGTCCCAGGTCAACGGACAAGGAGAGGGCGTGTACGACTGGTCGGTGATAGACAACTGGGTGGCGCAGGAGAAGGCGCACGGCAACAAGTGGATCCTGCGGGTCCTGCTGTACCAGAACCGCGGCGCCTACGGCATCCCGACCTGGGTGGAAAAGCGCATGACCCCGCCGTACTGGGTCTTCCAGAACGCCAACTTTCCCCAGGGCATCAAGGTGCCCAATTATCGCGACCCTCAGCTCTGGAAGGCCTTCCGCCGCTTCACCAAGGACCTGGCGGCGCGCTATGACAGCGATCCCGATCTGGTGCTGGTGCAGATCGCGCTGGGGTTGTACGGGGAGATGCACCCTGAGCGCAACGATACCATGGGGAACATCAAGGACTGGTACTATCAGACCGACCCGACATACGGCCGGCGGCTCTCCGGCTGTGACTGGATCCGCTTCGTCACCGAGACCGTGGCCGCCTACGCCGACGCCTTCCATCAGACGCCGCTGGTCATCATGCAAGCCCCCAGCTACGGCTACAAATGCGACCTCTGGTACTCGACCCCGCCGTACCGGGAGGAGCTGTGGGAGCGGCCCACTATCGAACAGTACTGCCTTCAGCGCGGCGTGGGCCTCCAGAACAATTCCCTCGACGAGTGGGATGCCAACTGGTTCACCTGTGAAGTGATGGGGTCCTCCGGCCCGTACACCGTCTACGGTTCGGTACAAAATATAGTGGACCACTGGCAGAAGATACCGGTAGCCTTCGAGCGGGGGAGCTGGCTGGCCCCGTTCCACAAGTTCTTTAACAAAGACTATTTCCAGACCTGGTGGTCCTATCTGAATGCGCTGGACAAGCACGCGGACATTATCTTCCCCCCCAACTGGCCGGGGGAGGTATGGGCCAACGGCCGGCTCTATAAGTTCCCCGCCGGCGTCTGGCGCTACGACGCCCTGGAGCCGGATATCCCTTACGCCGCCGAACTGCGCTGGATGAACCAGTTCGCCCTCGACCATTTGGGCAAAGACGTCCGCAACACCCCCGATGTCTGGACGGTCATGTTCGACACACCCACCGACAACTGCACTGCCCAGCACCGCGACCATCAGTTCTTCCTGTACCGCATGGAATACAGCCGCGATGGCACCCGCATCCCCAACGCCCGCACAGTCTTTGTCCAGGATGTGTACGCCGTCCCGCCCTTCTACGAGGGGAAGTATGCCCGGCGAACCCATCAGGCCGGCGGCCAATACCTGATGTATTTCGACATTGACGACGGCTATCACTTTGCCGCCGACCCGGCGGACAGCCGCTGGGTGGTCACCCTTTGGTACCTGAACAACGGCAGTGATTCCATCGCCTTCGAGTACCGGGACAAGGCCGGCCAGCCTCGCTCCTATATCATCCAGAAGCCCGGCGGTGCGGTCGGCTGGGTGCGCACCACCTTCACCCTGGAGGATGCCTATTTCGCCAACAACATGGACTACGGCGCCGATTTCCGCCTGAACTCCATGCAGGATGGGCCGGATGAGTACCTGCACATGGTGCTCCTGCGGCATGAATGGCGCGCCGGCGTCAACCCCACGCCTGGAGCACCGCTCCCGCCTACTCCGACTCGCACGCGCACCCCGACGCCGGCACCCCAGCCGCCGGCGCCGACGGCTACGCCTGGCCCCGGAGCTCCCACACCCACGCCGGCGCCGACCCGCACCTTCACCCCCACGCCCACCGAAACGCCGGCCACCCCGACCCCGGGCGTGCCCTTCGAGCTGATCCTGCGGCAGGGTATAGGCGGCTATGCCGGCGCCCAGGATACCTTCATCAGCGGCTGGTCCCCCAACCAGAATTACAGCCTCAGCTCCGCCCTGGCGGTGCGCTCCGGCGACTGGATGGCCAGCCTCTTCCGCTTCGACTGCAGTCCTATCCCAAGGGACGCGCAGGTCCAGCGCGCCACCCTGCGGGTGTATGTCGCCAGCCAGAGCAACCCCAACATTATGGCGGCCTCGGCGCATATGATCGTGCGCGTTTGGGACGAGAAGACCGCTACCTGGGTGCTGGCGACGGCGGACAGCACTTGGGCACAGCCCGGCGCGCGGGCACTGGGGGAGGATATTTCCCCGCCGAACGATGCCAAGACCATGCAGTCCGCCGGCACCTGGTACGAGTTCGACATCACCGATATGGTGCGCCAGTGGGTCGCGCATCCCGAGACCAATTTCGGCGTCATCCTGCGCGGTGAGGGGCCGGCCGGCGTGCAGTACAACATCGCCAGCTCGGAGAGCGCCGGCATCACGAACCGGCCGGCGCTGGCGGTGCAGTTCGTCCTGCCCACGTATACGCCAAC